>NZ_CEXZKX010000001.1:372775-744291 GCF_982776155.1 Robiginitalea sp. | reverse complement strand
ATCCCCATCTTCAAATCTTCAAATCACCCAATCCCCATCTTCAAATCTTCAAATCACCCAATCCCCATCTTCAAATCTTCAAATCTTCAAATCTTCAAATCGAATCCAGTTTCCCACAAGCCTCCCAAAGCGGGTCGTCCGGTAAGGGCGCCAGGATACTGACGGGGTCTTGGCGCACCGGGTGGATAAATTCGAGTCTGCGGGCGTGCAAATGGATGCCCCCGTCCGGGTTGCTCCTGGGGAAGCCGTATTTAAGATCCCCCTTTATCGGGCTTCCTATGGCGGCCAGCTGGGCGCGGATCTGGTGGTGCCTGCCGGTTTCCAGGTCAATTTCCAACAGGTGGTAGCGGTCCAGGCTGCCGAGCAGTCGGTAATTGAGGATCGCCTGCTTGCTGCCGGGGACTTCTTTGGCCCGGGCATAGGACTTGTTTTGTTTTGGGTTGCGTTCCAGCCAGTGTACCAAACGGCCGGCTGTTTCAGGAGGCGGGGTCCCCACCAGGGCCCAGTAGGTTTTACGGGTACCGCCCTCCGCGAACAATCGGTTCATCCGGCTGAGCGCCTTCGAAGTTCGCGCAAAAACGATGACGCCGGTGGTGGGCCGGTCCAGCCGGTGGACGACTCCCAGGAATACCTTTCCGGGTTTCTGATATTTATGCGCGATATAGTCCTTGACGGTTTCAGGCAGCGGGGTATCCCCCGTTTTGTCACCCTGAACGATATCGCCTGCGCGTTTGGAGACGGCGATCAGGTGGTTATCCTCATAGAGGACCATCAGGTTTCCGGGATGTGTTTTCGGACCGTTCATGGAAGGCAGGAAGTGTGAGGCGTGGCAAATGCGCAGTATGCTGGGGTTCGTAACACCGCGGGGTACCGGCTAGTATTGTTCGTCCGTGTTCGGGAAATTCTTCGATTTGACATCGCTTACATACTGCCCGATAGCTTTTCCCATATCCTCGTACAGATTCATATACCGGCGTAAGAAACGCGGGTTGAATTCGTGGGTCATCCCCAGGAGGTCGTGAATAACCAGTACCTGGCCGTCCGCATGGACCCCCCCGCCGATCCCGATAGTCGGGATGGTGAGTTTCTCGGAGACCTTTTTGGTGAGTTCCGCCGGGATCTTTTCCAGGACTACGGCAAAGCAGCCGAGGCGTTCCAACAGCTTGGCATCCTCCACGAGTTTGCGGGCTTCGGCCTCTTCCTTGGCCCGTACCGTGTAGGTGCCGAATTTGTAAATACTCTGGGGGGTCAGCCCCAGGTGGCCCATCACCGGGATGCCGGCGTTCAGGATGCGCTTCACGGATTCCTTTACCTCTTCCCCGCCTTCCACCTTCACGGCGTGCGCGCCGCTCTCCTTCATAATGCGAATGGCAGAACGGAGGGCTTCCTTCGGGTCGCTTTGGTAGGAGCCGAAGGGGATATCCACAACGACGAGCGCCCGGTCCACAGCCCGGATCACCGAACTCGCGTGGTAGATCATCTGGTCCAGCGTGATGGGCAGGGTGGTTTCGTGACCCGCCATGACATTACTTGCGGAATCCCCGACCAGGATTACGTCGACCCGCGCAGCATCCACGATCCGCGCCATGGAATAGTCGTAGGCGGTAAGCATTGAAATTTTTTCACCCTGTTGCTTCATTTCCACGAGCGACCGGACGGTAACCCTTTTGTATTCTTTTTTAGAAACGGACATAGTTTGGCGGTTTATGGCGCCTAAAAGTACACAATTTTGCCGTGTCCGCCCGAAGGCACCCCCGACCAGGGATTCGCCGGAATAGGCTACATTTGGAGAATTCAACTTGACGCCATGTACGCATTATTTTATCGCCTTCTCGCAGTATTCATTCTCCTGTCCGGGCCTATTGGACTGGCTCAGCAGGATTCAAAAGCTGCGGTCCGCTCCAGTATCGACCGCTTTTTCCAGGGTTTACACCAGCGGGATACCACCGGGATGAAAACCGTATTGGGGGCCGAGGTGCTCCTGCAGACCGTAGGGAGCGATCCGGAAGGAAAGGCCGTATTGCGTTCCCAGCCCATGGCCGATTTCCTGGCATCCATTGCCGGCATCCCCGATACCGTGGTCATCGAAGAGCGGTTGCTGGATTACAAAATCCGCGTAGACGGAAATATGGCTCATGCCTGGACCCCGTACGAATTCTATGTAGGCGGGAAGTTCAGCCACTGCGGGGTGAATTCCTTCCAGCTTTTCCGGGATGGATCGGACTGGAAAATCATCTACATCGTCGATACGCGGAGGCGGGACGGCTGCCTTTAGCAGTCGCTCAGGTTGACCCCCACGGCGAGCCCCCCTTCGGAGGTTTCCTTGTATTTTGAGTTCATGTCCCGGGCCGTTTCCCACATGGTCTGGACCACCTTGTCAAAAGGCACTTTTGCATTGGCCGCGTCCGATCCCAGGGCGAGTTCCGCCGCATTGATCGCCTTGATGGCGCCCATGGAGTTGCGCTCGATACACGGTATCTGTACCAACCCGGCAATCGGGTCGCAGGTAAGCCCCAGGTGGTGTTCCATCGCAATTTCTGCGGCCATCAGTACCTGGGCCGGCGTGCCGCCCAGCAATTCGGTCAGGGCCCCGGCGGCCATGGCGGACGACACCCCGATCTCCGCCTGGCACCCGCCCATGGCGGCTGAGATGGTGGCCCCCTTTTTAAAGAGGCTGCCTATTTCGCCTGCCACCAGCAGGAATCGTTTGATTTCCGGAAACCCCGCCTGGTGGTTTTCGATGACCAGGTAGTACATCAACACGGCCGGGATGACCCCGGCGCTTCCATTGGTAGGGGCCGTAACAATCCGACCCAGGCTGGCGTTGACCTCATTGACGCTCAAGGCAAAACAACTCACCCATTTCAGAATCTGACGGAACTGTACCCGGGTATTCCGAATGGATGCGGGCCAGTCTGACGGCCCGGTATAGGGCGAATCCCCCTGCAGGTTCTGGTAAATTTCCGCTGCCCGGCGCTTTACGCGGAGTCCCCCGGGCAGTTCCCCCGGCGTATGGCAACCTTCGTAAATCGATGCGAGCATTACCTCCCAGATACGCTGCAACCCGGCGCCGATTTCCGAATCGGTCCGCAGGGACCGCTCGTTCTCCAGGACGATATCCGAAATGGACGCCCCGGCGTTTTTGCAATGGCTCAATAATTCCGCCCCGGTACTGGAAGGGTAGGGGAACTGGTTGAAGGCCTGCTTTTTGCGTTTTGCGTTTTCCTGCTCTTTCTTGACCACAAAACCGCCGCCTATGGAATAATAGGTTTCCGACCGTTTCTTCCCGTCACTGAAATGCGCTTCAAACGTCAGTCCGTTGGCGTGGAAGGGGAGGAATTTCCTGTGGAAGCTGATATCGGTTTTCGGGTCGAAGCGCACCGGATGGGACCCCCCCAGCCGGAGTTCTTCCTTTTCCCGTATTTCCGAGATGGTGGACGACACGGATTCGATGGGTACGGTTTCCGGATCGGCCCCACAGAGCCCCATCTGTACGGCCAGGTCCGTGGCATGCCCTTTACCGGTAAGCGAAAGGGATCCGTACAGGAGGACGCGGACCCTGGTTACCCGTTCCAGCTTTTCCGTTTTTCGCAACTCCCCGAGGAAGCGCAAGCCGGCTTTCCAGGGTCCCAGAGTATGGGAGCTGGACGGCCCGATTCCAACCTTAAGCATATCAAAGACACTGATGCACTCCATACCCGTTGTTTTATCAGTACGAAAATACAAAGCTCCGCAGGAGTACCACCTATACTGCCGGAAAATAAACGGCCACTTACCACTTTCCCTGAAAGCCCCCGGCCGCAGCTTTTTGCGGGATGTTTGTGACAGTATGTCAGGTTTTGTGTAATGGCATATTGTTTGACACTTACAGTGCGACCGGAAAGCAATACACTAATAATAAAATTACAGGAATGAGTAAGATTATCGGAATAGATTTAGGTACCACAAACTCCTGCGTCTCCGTGATGGAGGGAAATGAGCCTGTGGTAATCCCGAATGCCGAGGGCAAGCGTACGACCCCTTCCGTGATCGCCTTTGTAGAGGGCGGTGAAATCAAGGTGGGCGACCCGGCCAAGCGGCAGGCGGTGACCAACCCGAACAAGACCATATACTCCATAAAGCGTTTTATGGGGAACAAATATTCAGAATCCCAGAAGGAAGCCGAACGGGTGCCGTACAAAGTCGTCAAAGGAGACAACAACACCCCGCGGGTAGACGTTGACGGACGCCTTTACACCCCCCAGGAACTCTCTGCGATGATTCTGCAGAAAATGAAAAAGACAGCCGAGGATTATCTCGGACAATCCGTCAGCCGTGCGGTAATTACCGTCCCGGCCTACTTCAACGATTCCCAGCGGCAGGCTACCAAGGAAGCCGGTGAAATTGCGGGGCTTAAAGTAGAGCGGATTATCAATGAGCCCACGGCGGCTTCCCTGGCCTACGGCCTGGATAAAAAAGACCAGGACCAGAAAATCGTAGTCTTTGACTTTGGTGGCGGAACGCACGACGTATCCATCCTGGAGCTCGGGGACGGGGTTTTTGAGGTACTCGCAACAGACGGGGACACCCACCTGGGCGGGGACGACGTAGACCAGAAGATCATCGATTGGCTTGCGGATGAATTCAAGCAGGAAGAAGGGATGGACCTGCGTGAGGATGCCATGGCCCTGCAACGCCTCCGGGAGGCGGCTGAAAAGGCCAAGATCGAATTGTCCTCTTCCTCACAGACGGAGATCAACCTGCCGTATATCACGGCGACTTCCTCCGGACCCAAGCACCTGGTGCGCACCTTGTCGCGTTCCAAATTCGAGCAACTGATCGAAGACCTGGTCAAGCGGACCATCGCCCCTTGCGAATCGGCCCTGAAAACGGCTGGTCTCTCCAAGAGCGATATCGATGAAATCATCCTGGTGGGAGGATCCACGCGGATTCCGGCCGTACAGGAAGCGGTTGAGAAATTTTTCGGGAAGAAGCCTTCCAAGGGCGTAAACCCGGATGAGGTGGTTGCCATCGGCGCGGCCATCCAGGGAGGCGTCCTGACCGGGGATGTAAAAGACGTACTGCTCCTGGACGTTACCCCCCTTTCGCTCGGAATCGAGACGATGGGAGGCGTGAATACAAAACTCATCGAGGCGAACACCACCATCCCGACCAAGAAGTCGCAGGTGTTCTCCACCGCGGCCGACAACCAGCCTTCTGTGGAAATCCACGTACTTCAGGGCGAGCGCCCCATGGCCAAGGACAACAAGACCATCGGGCGGTTCCACCTGGACGGCATCCCGCCGGCGCCCCGGGGCACGCCGCAGATTGAGGTGACTTTTGACATCGACGCCAACGGGATCATCAAGGTGTCTGCAACGGATAAGGCAACCGGGAAGTCTCAGGACATCCGGATCGAAGCCTCCTCCGGCCTTACCGAGGAAGAGATCGAGCGGATGAAGTCTGAAGCCGAGGCGAATGCCGAAGCGGATAAGAAAGCCAAGGAGAAGGTAGACAAACTCAACGAGGCCGACCAGATGATTTTTCAAACGGAAAAACAACTGGGGGAATTCGGCGATAAATTGTCTGCAGACAAGAAGCAGGAAATCGAATCCGCGCTCGAAGAGCTCAAAAAGGCTTATGAAAGCAAGGATACCGATGTAATCCAGCCGGCCCTGGACAAAATCAACGAAGCCTGGAAGAACGCTTCGGAGGAAATGTACAAGGCACAGGCCGAGGCCCAGCAACCGGGAGCAGACGGTGCCGGGCAGACCACGGATTCAGGCGATGCCGCGGAAGGAGACAACGTGGAGGACGTCGATTTTGAGGAAGTGAAATAAGAAACGCCGCACTCAGGCGTTAGCATAAAAGGGCGGATTCAATTTCCGCCCTTTTTATTTTTTTGGAACAGGGTTCCGCCTTTTCCGCCGAAGCAGTAATTTTACGCTATGAAACATCGCTACGTCGTCTGCATATCGCTTGTTTTCGCGTTGATGGGCCAATCCCTGAGACCCCAGGAACCTGAGTCTTTCAGCCGAAGCGATTTCCAGCTGCTCGGGCCGGTAAAGTCCTGTGTGGTCCAGGCGAACTACGGGGCGGAAACCTTTGAGTTCGACCGAACAGGAAGGCTTGTTAAGTCGCAAACCCGCTACAACGACTCGGATTACGATATCACCTATTACCGTTTTTCGGATTCCCTGCTGACCGAAAGGCGGGATGAAGTATACCGGGACGGGAAATTCGACGCCCAGACCTCAATTGCCCATTTTTATTCCCGCGATACAGCTGCCCGGCCCCGGTTGCTGGAACGCATTGTATCCTATGACCGGTCTTTCCAGGAACAGGTTGCCTACTACTTTGGGGACTCGGGCCGATTGGAACGCATAGTGCGCACGGATGCGGAAGGAGTGGACGAGACCTCGGTGGAATACGCGGTATTTAAAAACGAAGCGACCCGGAGCTTTACAAAAAACGGCGAACTGCAAAAAAGCATCCGTACCTCCCAGGTGCAGGGGGAGCAGGGCGGCACCACCACGCAACTGGTAAAGGAATACCTGCGGGGTAGTCCGGTAAAGGCCGTGGAGAGCACCCTGGATGAGCAGGGAAAACTCCTCAGGGAAGTGACCTTTGCCTATGATGCGGAAAAGAAATCCTTTGTCCCGGCAAGTACCCGGGAGGTCAGCTATAACGACCAGGGCCTTCCCGAGACCGAAACCACCACGATCCATGCGCAGGGCAAAGGTGGTTCCAAGGGCGAGCGAAAGGAAATCCGGAATTACGTCTACCAGATGGACGGCAGCGGCTACGGAAATTGGGTGCGCCAGGTGGTTACCCCGGAGAACTCATTTGTGGTACGGCAAATAGCGTATTACAAACCCCCAGCGGAGGTGGCGCAGAAAGACAGCCTGAACGATTGAAGCAGGCCGGGGTTATTCCTGGCTTATCTGTTGGGATTGCCGCCTGTCCATTCATGCTGCAATAAGCCGTAGACGCAGGTGTTTCTTTTAAAACCGTCATCCAGGTATACGTTTTTGCGAAAAACACCTTCGAGGCGGGCCCCCAACTTTTCTACGGCTTTGCGAGAGCGGATATTCCGCTCGTCAATCCGGAATTCAACCCGTTCAAAGCCCATCGGCCCGAATGCGGCATCCAGCATCAGGGATTTTACCGCGCAATTCAAGCCGGTACCCTGAAATCGGCTTCCTATCCAGGTAGAACCGATTTCCACAACCCGGTTGCGCGCATCTATCCGCATAAATCGGGAAGTACCCGCCCATTGACCGGCTTCCCTGTCGTAGATCAGGAAGACCTGGCTCGTTCCCTCCTGCGTCTCCCGTAATGCCTTTTGAAAATAAGCCTCAAATCCTTCCGGGGTGGTCAGTACCCCTGGCGAATACCGGATCAGGCCAGGCTCCCGGGCAATTTCCCTGAGGCACGGATAATTTACAGGAGTCAACGCCTCCAGACGCGCCCGTTCGTTCTGCAAAACTACTTTTCCCTGATCCATTTGCGCTGTAATTCATGCCCCCCGCGGTAGTTGATGATCTCCAACCGGCTGCCAAATACTTTCCGGGCATGATCGGCGAGTTCTTTTCGGCCCCATTTGTCGGCCATGGGGTCGGAATCCCCGTGGTATAGCTCTACCCGGCATCCTTCCGGCAGGTGTTCAAAATCCGCGGGCCTTAGTTCCTCCGGGATCCTGCCCGCGTAGAGCACGATCCGCCTGCAGGTTATTCGCCTGCGGGCCACCCAGCGGCACAAGACGGAAACACCCTGGGAGTAGCCAAAGGCGATGAGGTTGTTGCAGTCTTTCAATCCTTCCTCAGCAGCCATCACGTCCAGATAAGCCAACAGGTTTTCCATATGCCCCTGGGTGTTCTCACGGGTCAGCCAACTGGCCCCAACGCGGTCATAGGTATCCGAGGTATAATAAAGCGACGGGGCCTGGGGGGCCAGGACGTAATTCCGGGTAAGGTCCAAGTGATTGAAATTCCTTAGGAAAAAACGGGCCAGTTGGCCGATTCCGTGGAATACGATCCAGGTATTTCCGGCTCCCCGGCGCGGATTGCCAAGGGTGAAATACGGTTCCCGGGTCGTGTAGGAAACCGATTTCTCAGTTGGGTATTCGGGTTCGTGGTCCGACATGGGAGTGGAAGGGAATGTTTACCTTTACAAAAATGGAAAATGCATGGAGCAATACAAAGAAAAAATACTGGAGGTTTGTAACGGCGTGTGTAAAAATACGCTGATGGAAACCCTGGAGATTGAGTTTACCGATGTGGGCGAAAATTTCCTGACCGCCCGTATGCCTGTGACTCCCAGGGTACACCAGCCAGACGGGATCCTGCACGGCGGGGCCACGGTTGCCCTGGCAGAAAGCGTTGCAAGTGCGGCTTCATATGTTTTTCTGGATGCCCAGAAGTTCTTTGTACGCGGTATTGAAATCTCGGCGAATCACCTGAGGAGTATCTCCGAAGGCTATGTCGAGGCGCACGCATCCATGATGCATCGGGGCCGAACCACCCAGTTGTGGGAAATCCGGATCCTCGGACCGCAGGACGAACTGATATCGCACTGCAAACTCACCACCATTGCCCTCCCCAAAGAAAATTAAATTCAGCAAGCTCGAGCGGCTTCTCGGGGAGCATCGGGGGAAATCGCTGCCCTTTGCCCTTTTCCGGAATCCCGGGGAGGAGGAGATTCATTCCCTATTGCAAAACGACCGGGAAAACCCCGGTTTTACAGGGGGTGATCAAAAAGGCTTTGTATTTGCCCCGTTCCACACGGGAGCTTCACCGACCCTGTTCCTGCGGCCGGACCAGGCGTATCGCACCCCGGTTCCCGGGGGAGCTGCCTGTGCGATGGATATCGGCCCCCGGCCGGACACGGAAGCCCGGGAAATACACATGGGCCTGGTGGAGGAGGCTGTGCGGGAGATCCGGACCACCTCCCTGGAAAAGGTGGTGTTGGCCAGGCGGTTTTCGCTGCCGTGCACCCTTTCGGCCGTCGAAATCTTTCTCCGCCTGTGCCAAACCTACCCCCGGGCTTTCTGCTATGTGTGGAGCCACCCGGATTCCGGGACCTGGCTGGGTGCGAGCCCGGAGCAGCTTATGGAGTTCGACGGCACCCGCGGCCACACGGATGCCCTGGCCGGGACGCAGCCGGCAGCGGGATTTGTGGCGCCGGCCTGGTCGGCAAAGGAATACAGGGAACAACAGCTGGTCACCGATTTTATCGTGGAGAAACTCCGGGAGGCCGGCCTGGAACCCGAAGTGGGCCCCACCCGGGATGAACGGGCCGGTGCGCTCTGGCACCTCAGGACGCGGGTCGGATTCCAGGCAGATGCTGACGCCGCGGCCGGCCTGGTTGGGGCATTGCATCCTACCCCTGCCGTGTGTGGTCAGCCCAGGGGCGCCGCCCGGGATTATATACTGGGGCACGAAAATTTTGACCGGGAGTATTATTGTGGCTTCCTGGGGGAAGTGGGCCGGACCGGCCCCGGCTCCTTCCGGCTGTTCGTAAACCTTCGATGCCTGCAACTCCGGGAAAACAGCGCGTATATCTACACGGGCGGGGGCATCACCGCCGATTCGGATCCGGCCGCGGAATGGGACGAAATCCAGCATAAGAGCCTGACGGTGCTGCGCGCCCTGCAGAATTCCCCGGATTGACTGGCAGGACCCGGGATCGCTTCGTATTTTTGCAGCGCCTATGAGATATACCGACATCCCGGCTGCACATTTGGTGGTGGCCTATTGCAAATCTGCGGGGGTCCGGCAGGTAGTCCTGTCCCCGGGATCGCGAAATGCCCCCCTGGTTCTGGGCTTTACATCGGATCCGTATTTTGAGTGTTTCAGTGTGGTGGATGAGCGCAGCGCTGCATTTTTTGCCCTGGGCCTGAGCCAGCAGTCCGGAAACCCCACCGCCCTGGTGTGTACTTCGGGCAGCGCCCTGCTCAATTATTACCCTGCCGTGGCCGAGGCGTATTACAGCCGGATTCCGCTGCTGGTCCTTTCGGCGGACCGCCCCGTTTACAAAATCGACATCGGGGACGGGCAGACCATCCGCCAGGACGGTGTTTATGGCAACCATATCGGCTTTCAAGGCAACCTGCAGCAGGACGTCACCCACGCTCCGGCAAGTATTCGGTGGGAAGGCGGTAGGGAGCCCGGGGACCCTCGTTCCCTGCATGAAATGCAGGCCCGCATCCTGGCTGAAAACGAGGCCAGGGTACAGGCAGCCCTTCAAACAGCCATGGAGGACCATTTGCCCGTCCACCTGAACATTCCATTTGAAGAACCCCTATACGGTACCAGTCCGGAGCCGCCGGTTGAAATACGTCCCACCCTGCAGCCCCGGCTGCCGGAAATTAACGGGGAAGGGGAGGATTTGCTCGGGCACTGGCAGGAAGCTGGCAGGAAGATGGTATTGATTGGCAGCCTGCCCCCTGGCAGCCTCTCGGATGCCGTCGTCGAAAGGATGGCCGCCGATCCTTCGCTCCTGGTGTTCACCGAAACCACCTCCAACCTGCATCACCCGGAATTTTTTCCAAGTATCGACAGCGTCCTGGCGCCCATTGAGCGTTCCGGGCAACCGGCGCCCTCCTTTGAGGCCCTTCGGCCCGATTTGCTGCTGACCCTCGGCGGGATGGTCGTGTCAAAAAAAGTCAAACAATTCCTCAGGGCCTACCCGCCAGCCGGGCACTGGCATGTGGGCCCGCATAATGCCAACGACACATTTTTCTCCCTCGCGGGGCATGTCCGGTCGGACGCGGATCATTTTTTAGGGGATTTCCTGCCCCGGACCCAACCGGATACAAAAAGCGGATACCGGGCGCGATGGTCGCCGGTTCGGGACGCGTATAGAAAACGCAGGACAGCCTATCTCGGGCAAATTCCCTTTTCTGATTTTAGTGCCTTTGAGGCCTTGATAAAAGCTATCCCTGACGGGTATATGGTGCAACTGGCAAACAGTTCCACCGTGCGCTATGCCCAATTGTTCGACATGCGACCCGGGAACCCGGTTTTTTGCAACCGGGGCACCAGCGGCATCGAGGGCAGTACCTCGACGGCCGTGGGGGCGGCCCATAATTACGAGGGGCCGACCCTCCTGCTGAGCGGCGATCTGAGCTTCCTTTACGACATCAACGGGTTGTGGAACGACAGGCTCCGGGATGATTTCAGGGTAATCGTCATCAACAACGGCGGGGGTGGGATTTTCAGGATCCTCCCGGGAAAGGAGGAGAGCGACGCCTTTGCCGATTATTTTGAAACAGTGCATAACCGGGACATGGAACCGGTCTGCAACATGTTTGGCATGGGTTACCGGCGGGCTGCCTCTGCCGGGGAACTAGAGGCTGCGCTTGACGGATTCTGGGATCCTTCCGGGCGCCCGATCCTCCTGGAAGTCCGCACCCCCCGCGAAATCAACGACCGTATTTTGCTCGACTACTTCGATTTTCTAACTTAGGCCTTGGATTTCCCCGCAACCTTCTGAACATAAGCCGCTGCAATATGAGCCGACGCGACCAACTCATCCCACTCTACGCTGCCGATATCCGTGAGAAATTCGGGCAGGACCCGGATATGGAATTGCTCCGGGCCGTTGCCATTGGCCTGGGCCCTGCCATATACAACCACGATTCCGCACGCGTTTCGGGCTCGGATCCCGCCGAACTGGAAACCGTCCGCCGGAATTTCCTGATTGGAAAACTCGGGCTTCCCGACAATGAGGCGCTCATGGCTGCCATCCGGGAGGTCCTCGAAACCTATGGCGCTTCCCAGCGGAACAAGTACCGCGTTGTGGTATATTACATGCTTACGCGGCATTTCGGGAAGGAATCTGTGTACCTTTGACGCCGGCGGCCCGCCGCCCGGGACCACCAGATGAAGAATTACTGCAATGATCGAACTGGGCAATTACAATACGCTTACCATTAAACGGAGCACCCGCGTGGGGTTGTTCCTCGGGGACGATGACGTGGACGACCTGTTGCTGCCCAACAAGTATGTACCGGACGATTTCGAGATAGGGCAGGAGCTACGGGTTTTTTGCTACCTGGACCACGAGGAGCGTCCCATCGCCACAACGCTGGAACCCCTGGTCACCCGGAATACCTTTGGGTACCTGGAGGTGGCCGAGGTCAATCAGTTCGGGGCCTTTTTAAACTGGGGGCTCGAAAAACACCTGCTGGTCCCCTTCCGGGAACAGCCCGAACGCATGGAAAAGGGAAAGAGCTACGTGGTATATTGTTTCCTGGACCCGAAATCCTTTCGTTTGGTCGCTTCCGCCCGGATCAACCGATTCCTGGACAATGAGGAATTTTCCCTCAGCATTGGCCAGCCGGTGTCCATCCTGCCGTACAGGACCACCGACCTGGGAACGGAGGTTATTGTGGAACAGCGGCACAAAGGCCTTGTCTTTTCCGATCAGATATACCGGAACCTGGAGATCGGGCAACCCGCCCGCGGGTATATCAAAGCCATCCGGAAAGACAACAAACTCGACGTGGTCCTGGAACCCCTGGGGCATGAAAAACTGGAACCCACTGCCGAACGGATCTTCCGGGAGCTGGAAGCATCCGGTGGCATGCTGCCGCTCCACGACAAATCCGACCCGGGCGAAATCAGCAAACGGCTGAAAATGAGCAAGAAGCTCTTTAAGAAAGGGATCGGCGTACTCTACAAGGAGCGCCGCATCGATATCCGGGACGACGGAATTTACCTGCGCTGATCCGAATTTGCGTTGTGCATCCGGCTGCAACTGGCTGGCATTCTGGGCGGGAAGGCCGCTACTGTTTGCCGGAACCGCCCATTTTAATTACATTTAACCCAAGACCAAATAAACGCTGACGGAATATGCCTTTTATTGAAGAAAGCGACCTGCTGGAACTGCACAAGGATATCGACAAGGCGCAAATCATCAACGAGCGCCTGCTTGACCAGATTAAATACAAAAACAAGGAGCTGAAACGCTCCAAGTTGCAGCGCAATATATTTGCGGCCATCACTGCCGTATTCCTCATAGGAACCCTGGCTATTACTTCCTTTACGGTCGGGCTCACATCGAGCGCCCAGCAACAATCCGCAGATTACGTAAATTTTTCTATCGACAGTCTTGAAGTGATCAAGGGCCGGTTGGATAACCTCAAGCAACAAAATGAGGAACTCAGCCTCGTCCGGGAATTTTACCTGGCCAAAAAGTTCCTTGAAAAGGAAACCATTTACTCCGTGCAGGTGAAGGCTTTTGTAGATAAGAACCTGAGCCTGGCTTCCGAATCGCT
Source organism: Robiginitalea sp. (assembly GCF_982776155.1). Taxonomy (NCBI): domain Bacteria; kingdom Pseudomonadati; phylum Bacteroidota; class Flavobacteriia; order Flavobacteriales; family Flavobacteriaceae; genus Robiginitalea; species Robiginitalea sp. The sequence continues at coordinate 731,030 of NZ_CEXZKX010000001.1, read as the reverse complement.
GACCAATACGATGTTTGTGAAGACCAACCCGTTTTACGCCTATTCCGTAGGGAATTTTGAAACCCTCGAAGAGGCCCAGAAATTCCGGCGGGAACTCGTGGCCATGGGATTCAATGATGCCTTTGTGGCTTCCTACCGCGACGGGAAACGAATAGCCATCGAAGACGCCCAGTAAACTTGCACACATTCAAAATCTGGCTCCGGACCGCCAGGATCCGCACGCTGCCGCTTTCTATTGCCGGCATACTGGCCGGCACAGCTATCGCCCGGGCAGACGGGTACCGGGATACGCTGTTGTTCCTGCTGACCCTGGGGACTACCCTTGCATACCAGATTACCTCCAACTTTGCCAACGATTACGGGGATGGCGTAAAGGGAACGGATAACGAAACCCGCGTCGGACCGGTGCGCACCCTGCAAAGCGGTGCACTTACCCGGGCGCAGCTGAAGCGCGGAATCCTCTTTGCTGCGGGCCTCAGCGCACTCTTAACCCTTGCCACCCTGTACCGGGCCTTTGGCCTGGAGCGAATCGGTTATCTGGGCCTGTTCCTGCTGCTCGGGGCCCTGGCGATCTGGGCTGCCATTCGGTATACCGTTGGGGATAGCGCCTACGGCTACCGGGGGCTGGGCGATTTATTTGTCTTTTTGTTCTTCGGGTTGGTGAGCGTACAGGGAGCCCAGTTTCTCTATAGCCTCCAAATATCCGGTGATGCCTGGTTGCCAGCGGTGTCCATCGGGGCCCTGTCCACGGCCGTGCTGAATTTGAACAACCTCCGGGACAGGGAATCCGACCAGGCATCCGGCAAACGAACCCTGGTGGTTCTCCTGGGTTTTGAAAACGGGCGGCGTTACCACTATGCGCTTTGCGCAATGGCCTTTCTGGGAATGTGCACCTTTGTGTATCTGAAAGGGATTACCAGCCTCTATACCCTGAGCCTGTTACCCTTCGCAATTATTTTCAGGCACCTGGCGCGGATTGCTCGTATACACCAGCCGGCCGACCTGGACCCGGAATTGAAAAAAGTTGCCCTGAGCACCTTTTTCATCGGCTTGCTACTTTATATCGCAAGTCATAATTTTTTGTAAATTTGATTCCATAACCATCTTAAACCAAGCTGCTTTGGAACAACCCATAAAAATCCTCATCGTGGAGGACAACGTGATCATCGCCGATGACATGCAGTCCATGCTGGAGGAGATCGGATATGAGATTGTAGACAATGTCATTGTCTACGAACAGGCGGAGGAAGTGTTGCGTACCAAGCAGGTAGACCTGGTGCTGATCGATATTATTCTCGCCTCGGATAAAACCGGGATCGACCTGGGAAAACACATCCGTGAAAACTACGATATCCCCTTCATCTTTGTCACGTCCAACTCGGACCGGGCAACTGTGGAAAACGCCAAGACCGTCCAGCCGAACGGGTACCTGGTCAAGCCTTTTGAGCAACAGGACCTGTATACGTCCATCGAGATTGCGCTTTCCAATTTTGTGTACGGCTCCAAGAACCGACCGGAAGGCGATGCCGCGGAGGCTGCAGCCGACGAGGTGACGTCTAACTCCGTCCTGAAGGATTCCATTTTTGTCAAGAAGCAGCACCTCTACTACCGGATCCAATTCGAGGATATCCTTTTTATCAAAGCGGACAACGTCTATTTGGAGGTCAACACCCGGGACAAAAAATTCCTGGTGCGCTCCCCCCTGAAGGACTACCTGGAGAAATTGCCGAGAAATAAATTCTACCGGGCCCACAAATCGTATATCGTCAACGTAGACCATATCGACGCCATCAATTCCCGGGACATCATGATCAACAACAAGGCGATACCGATCTCCAAGGACTTCAAGGAGTTCATCATTTCGGCCATGAATTCCTGATCCGGGCCATCCCGCCCAGCCGCAGATACCGGTTAAATTCACTTTCACAACAGTTTTAAGGCGTTTGGCAACAATTCCTTGGCCCCAGGCAAGCTATACCCGTATTTTAGCGTTGTAATTATGGATTAATTTTTTCATTTTCATATAGTGTTCTCGTAAAAGAGTCCCGTCTAATCCGGCGGGGCTCTTTTTAGTTTCTACCCATTCTGTACCTATCGAAAAGCCGCACTTATCGACAACCGGATGTAAATCCTCGATAAAATGCATTTTGCAACAATTTTTACGTGCTTCACCACAAATTTTTGGGGGTTCACAACATTTGCCGGCAACCTATCGGGCAGGAATGTACATTTGGGGTGTCTGACCGTAATGAGCCCCACATCTTACTGTTTGGATAATTAGGCCGTGTATTCGTACATGGCCTTTTTCCGTTCCATCGGTTGGGGCCTTGAGACGGTTGAGGACCTGCCGGTTGGGGTTCTGCAGGTAAGGTGGCTACCTCTTGTGCCTCGCTAACCACAACCTGCCGGGGATATACAACAATTCCTGTGGCATACGGACAAAAAAAACTATGTTTGGAACGCCTTTTCCAAGTGGAGGGCACTCCCGGGCCAGCCCGGGTTAGGGCGCAAATTATGATTGCAAGGATCGCAAGGATTTTGTTGGTGGCATTGCTGGTTTCCCAGGGGGAGATCAGGGGGCAGGACCTTTCCATGCCCGAATCCGGCGCCTTGCAGACTTTCAAGGAACTCATCCGCCCGGAGGACAAGTTTGAATTTTTCTTCGATACCCCAAACCGCTACGAGGAACAGTCGGCTTATGACTGGCTCGATGCCGTGACCGCCGACCTGCACACGGCCACCAGACAGGGCGACTCTACCGCCATACGCGCTTACCAATTGCTTCAGGCCCATTTGTACTTTGACCTGGGGGACTACAACAAGAGCGTTGCCCTGGCCAATGACATCTACCTCGATATCCCGGATTCGGACCGGGAATCCATGCGCACCCTGCTGGAGCTGATCGATAAGAACTACGGGCAGCTGCAGCTCTACGACAAACAGATCGAAATCCGGAAGGAAAAGCGGGAGCGGGGCTTCACCCAGAATATCGCCTTTTACGACATCTATTCCAGCCTCGGCATGCACCGAAAGGCCCTCAAGGATTACATCTTTGAGATGAAGAAGAATATCGACAACACGAACCTCTATCAACTCGCCGAATACGACAACACGGTTGGGGGCTTTTTGCTCAAGGACAACACGGCCGCAGCCGCTCTATCCTATTTTAAGAAGGCGCAGGGGTATATCGTGGTCTATATGAATGACATCCAGAATGTCAAGACCGACAAGGAGGTGGCCCAGGCGGAGTTGCTCAAGGCGATCATCGAAGGAAATATCGGGAAATCGAACGTTCAGCTTACCCAATACCGGGAGGCATTGCCGCACCTGGAAAACAGCATTGCGGTCCTGGAAGACCAACATCGGGAGATGTACAGGCCGGAGATCGCCGAGAATACACTGGCCCTTGCAGAAGCCCATATGGAACTCGGCAACCTCGAAAAAGCCAGGGAATACCTGGAAATGGATTTATCCGGGATACCTGTGGAGCTCGTCCTGCAGCGCAACCGCCTGCTGGCCTATTACTACGACCGGATTGAAGATTATGGCAGCGAGGTGCGCTACCTCCGCCGGAACGCCCGCCTGCAGGACTCCATCGATCGGGCGGAATCCTCCAGAAGAAAGCAGCAGCTGCTGGCCATCGTCGCCAACGAGGAGCTCGAGAATTCCAAGATCATGGTCAACGAGCAACGGCAGGAACTCGAAAAAGGCCGGGCCGAATTGCAGGCCCAGGATATGCGGATTAACCTGGTTTTTATTTCGCTGGTATTTACATTGCTCGGGTTTGCGGGGTTGGTATACGCCTACCTGAAAAGTATTAAGAACCAACGGCTGATTGCGGAGCAGAAGCACATTATCGAAAACTCCCTGGTGGAGAAGGATTCCCTGCTCAAGGAAATCCACCACCGGGTGAAGAACAACCTGCAAATGGTCTCCAGCCTGTTGAGCCTGCAGACAAAGAACACCCGGAGCCGGGCGGCCATCGAAGCCCTGGAAGAAGGCAAGACCCGGGTCAAGGCCATGGCCCTGATCCACCAGAAGCTCTATCAGAACGACGACCTTTCCGTCATCGAGATGCAGGGGTATATCGAGAGCCTGATCAACAGCGTGCAATCGGTCTTTAAAAAGGGCGGTCACAATATCAATATCTCCATCGATGCGGAAGGGGTGGAGCTGGACATCGATCGGGCCATCCCCTTTGGACTCATCCTGAACGAACTGGTTTCGAACTCATTCAAATACGCCTTCCCGGACAACGACATGGACGGGAAAATCTATATCCATATCCGCAAGACGGGCGACGGCGGTTTCTTTGAATACACAGACAACGGCGTGGGCCTTTCGGAGGATTCCGAGGAACGGGCCAACAACTCCATGGGGATTCGTCTTATCCAGCGTCTGGTGAATCAATTGCAGTCGACACTCAACATTGACAAAACGGGCGAAGGCGTACGTTTTTGGTTCAATTTTTAATAAGTTTGGGAGAAAACGCACTCCCATGAAAATCACTTTCCTCGGGCATGCTGCCCTGAAAATCCAAACAGAAAAACATACCCTGGTCGTAGACCCGTTTATCAGCGGTAACGACCTGGCTAAGGACCGGATAGACCTGAGCAGCCTCAAACCGGATTACATCCTGCTCACCCATGCCCACCAGGACCACATCCTCGATGTGGAAAGGCTGGCCGGCAAAGGGGTAACGATAATCAGCAATTACGAAATTGTCTCCCATTTTGAAAAGAAAGGGCTGGAAGGACACCCTATGAACCACGGGGGCGAAAGGGATTTTGGCTTTGGCTGGCTGAAATACGTCAATGCCGTCCACACTTCTTCCTTCCCCGATGGCAGTTACGGGGGGCAGCCCGGGGGCTTTCTGCTCCGCAGCTCCAGCAAGCAGATTTATATCGCCGGGGATACCGCCCTGCACATGGACATGAAGCTCATCCCGGAATACGGGGAGCCGGATCTGGCCATTCTGCCCATCGGGGACAACTTTACCATGGGGGTTGCCGATGCGATCCGGGCTTGTGATTTTATCCGCTGCGACCGGGTACTGGGGGTACACTACGATACCTTCGGGTATATCGTGATCGACAAGGATCAGGCCGTTGCCGATTTCAAGGCTGCAGGAAAAACCCTGCTGCTCCCGGAAATCGGTTCTTCCATAGACGTATAGGGAGCTGTCCGTATACAGCCTGTCAAAACCCGGATAGACGGATGCCCAAAGCCCCAAAATATACGTAAATTAGCCCCGATCCATGAAGGCATCCCATACGAAATACACGCTGGACTTCATCCGGCCGGGAGGCACCTCCCGCGGGGTGCTTACCAAAAAGGAAACCTGGTTTATCCTGCTCCAGGATGGGGAAGCCTGGGGGATTGGCGAATGCGGGCTTTTCAGGGGCCTGAGCGCCGACGACCGGCCCGGCTTTGAAAACCGCCTGGACTGGGCCTGCCAAAACGTCCACCGGGGCCTGGAAAGCCTTCGGGAAGACCTCGCGGAATGGCCGAGCCTGGTATTCGGGCTGGAGCAGGCCTTTCGATCGCTCAGGGCACCCTTCCCCTTACACCTGTTTGACTCGCCTTTCCTCAAAGGGGAACCGATCCCGATCAACGGACTGATCTGGATGGGGGACCCGGAATTCATGGAGGCCCAGATCCGGGAAAAAATCGCCTCCGGATACCGGTGTCTGAAACTCAAAATAGGCGCCCTGGATTTCACTACGGAACTAAATCTCCTCAGCAGGATTCGCCACAAGTTTCAACCGGACGAGCTGGAGATCCGCGTAGATGCGAACGGCGCCTTTGCCCCCGGGGAAGCCCTGGACAAACTGGGACAACTCGCAGCACTGGAGTTGCATTCCATCGAACAACCCATACGGCAGGATCAGTGGGATGACATGGCGCGGATATGCCGGGAGAGCCCTTTGCCCGTGGCCCTGGACGAGGAGTTGATCGGCCATTTCAGCACGGCCGAGCGCAGCCGGCTCCTGGACGCAATACGCCCGGAATATATCATTCTGAAGCCGAGCCTGTTGGGAGGGTATGCCGCTTGCGAGGAGTGGATTGGCCTGGCCGGGGAACGCGGTATCGGCTGGTGGGCGACCAGTGCCCTGGAGAGCAATATCGGGCTGAATGCCATTGCCCAGTGGACCGCCACCCAAAAAACGGAAATGCCTCAGGGGCTGGGTACGGGCTCCTTGTTTTCAAATAATTTCGACAGTCCGTTGGAAACGGCCGAAGGCCAGCTTTGGTATCGGGCCGGGAAGGACTGGAATATTCCTTTATTAAAATCCATATGTACATAGAACAGGGTTACCGCGGCAATTTGGGCCGCTGGAAATATTTTTTTATCCCGGCCGGTTTTGTCGGCCTGATGGTGGTCAATTACCTCACCGTCATCAACTCCACCATCAGCGTCGAGGAGGCCTATCAGCAAATGATCGATGCCATTGGGAAGAACACGTTTTTTGCCATGAACCTGGCCTTCCTAGCCTTTGGTCTGCTGCTCGTTCTCGCCTGGACGAAATGGGTCCACCCCCAATCCATCCGTTCCCTGACCACGTCCCGCAAGCGGATCGACTGGAAACGGGTGCTTTTTGCCTTCCTGATCTGGGGCGGGATAACCGTCGGGGTAACGTTGCTGGACGTGGCCCTTTCCCCCGACGACTACCAGTGGAATTTCAGATGGGAAGCCTTTTGGAAGCTCGCGGTGATCGCCATTCTGCTGATTCCGCTTCAGACGAGCTTTGAGGAATACCTGTTTCGCGGCCACATGTTACAGGGGCTTGGGATTATCGCCCGGAATCGCTGGGTTCCCCTGGTGGTGACCAGCCTGTTGTTTGGGTTGCTGCATATCGCAAACCCCGAAGTAGAGAAGTTAGGCTATGGTGCCCTGGTGTACTATATCGGGACAGGGTTTTTCCTGGGGATCATTACCCTGATGGATGAAGGCCTAGAACTGGCGCTCGGCTTCCATGCGGCCAATAATCTGATAACAGCACTCCTGGTAACGGCAGACTGGACGGCCTTCCAGACAGACTCCCTCTACCTGGATATTTCCGACCCTTCCCTGGGCTGGGAGGCCTATGTGCCCGTTTTCGTGGTATTTCCCTTGTTACTTTGGATATTTGCCCGTAAATATGGATGGAAGAACTGGCGCAGCCGCCTGACCGGACCGGTCCTCAGCGAAGCGGAAGCCCGCGCCGAATTTGAAAAAAACGACAGATGAAGGAAGCTTACCACCCGCGTTTTCAACTCGAAGGTCAGTCATTTGAATATTCAGACCTGAAGGAAGTAGCGTACAGCCTGGTCAAGGAAGGGGAACCCTTTGAAAAAGACCTGGGGGACTTTTTGATGGATTGGGTCTCAGATGCCCCGTACATCGTACAGCATACCTCGGGATCCACGGGTCCCCCCAAACCGATCCGCCTGGCGAAATCCGCCCTGGTAGCGGGAGCGGGGCAAACGGGAGAATTCCTGGGCTTGCCGGCGGGCACCCGGGCCCTGTGTTGCCTCCCCTTTTCTACGATTGCCGGGAAAATGATGCTGATCCGCGCCCTGGTCCTTGGCTGGGACATCGTGCCCGTGGCACCTTCTTCGGACCCGCTTGCCGACGTCTCGGGCCGTTTCGATTTTACGGCCATGGTGCCCCTGCAACTGCGGGCTTCACTGAGTAAACTGGACCGGATTGACAAGCTGATTGTGGGCGGGGCCCCCGTCCCTGCCTCCCTGCTCGAAATACTGCCGCGGCAAGGCACGGAAATCTGGGAAACCTATGGCATGACCGAAACGGGGAGTCATGTGGCCTTGCGCAAACTGAAACCCATACCGCCGGGAACGAATCCCGAAGAGGAATTACCCCCCTACAGGGCCCTGGAGGGCATCTCCTTTAGTCTTGACGACCGGGGATGTCTGGTAATTGCTTCCGAAGATCGGTTTGAAAAACCGGTAGTCACCAACGACCTCGTATCCCTTGAGGGGGACGACAGCCTGCGCTGGCTGGGCCGCTGGGACCACGTGATCAATTCCGGCGGGGTGAAACTCATTGCCGAACAACTCGAGAACCGATTGTCTGCCGTTCTCAGCTGCCGGTATTTTGTTGCCGGCGAACCGGATGAACGTCTCGGGGAGCGGCTTGTCCTGTATGTGGAAGGCCAGCACGATACCGGAGAACTCCTGGACCGTATCAAGGCTTCCGGGAAATTCACCGAATACGAAATCCCAAGGGAAATATACACTGTTGAAAAATTTGCCCAGACGGGGACGGGCAAAATCGACCGATCGGCCAGTGAAAACCTGAAATCTGAATCCTGAATACCCTGATAACCCAACGAACACTATGAAGAACTCCTTACTGACCTTTGTTCTGCTCATCGCCTCGATAACCGGGGCCCGTACCCAGGCCGTCCTGCCCGAATCCGAACGGGCAGCGGTGGTAGACGAACTCCTGGAACGCCGGCTGGATTCCCTCCTGCCCGAACTCATGGAGCAGAGCGGCATCGACATGTGGGTGCTGATTTCACGGGAATACAACGAGGACCCGGTTTTAAAGACGTTCCTGCCCGCTACCTGGCTCAGTGCCCGGAGGCGGACCATCCTGTTGTTCTACCGGGACCCCGAATCGGGCGATATGGATCGTCTGGCAGTTGCACGCTACAATATCGGAAAGAGCATCCAGTCTGCCTGGGACAAGGAACAACAACCGGACCAGTGGCTGCGGCTGATGGAATTGATCCGGGAGCGCGACCCGGAGACCATCGGCCTGAATTTTTCAGAGGACCACAATATAGCGGATGGCCTGGATAAGACGGATTACGATGCATTCATGGAGTATCTTCCCCGGAAATACCGGGACCGGGTGGTATCAGCTGAGGACCTGGCCGTGGGATGGATCGAAACGCGCATCCCGGAAGAAATGCCCATCTATGCCCACCTGGTGCGGATTACGCATAATATTATCGCGGAAGCTTTTTCCGATGCGGTGATCACCCCGGGCCGGACTACCACCTCCGAGGTGGAGTGGTGGATGCGCCAGCGCGTAACGGACCTGGGCCTGGATACCTGGTTCCACCCTACCGTCGATATCCAGAGGTCGGCCAGCGAGTTGCGCGGCCACCTGTATTCCTTTTCGGACCGTCCGGAACAACAGGTTATCCAGCCGGGCGACCTGTTGCATTGCGACTTTGGAATCAACTACCTGCGTCTCAACACGGATTGCCAGCAGCTGGCCTATGTCTTGCGACCGGGCGAAACCCAGGCGCCGGAATTCCTGGAAAAGGCCCTGGCCGACGGGAACCGGGTACAGGATATCCTCACCGGGAATATGCAGGCGGGCCGCACCGGGAATGAGATTCTTGCACGGTCCCTGAAAGCGGGCCGTGACGAAGGGCTTCGGCCCGCCATCTATACACATCCGCTGGGCACCTATGGTCATTCGGCAGGGACCACTATCGGCATGTGGGATGCCCAGGAGGGTGTCAGCGGGGCGGACGGAACCAAACACGTGTTGCATAAAAACACGGCCTACGCCATCGAATTGAATACCACGGTCACCCTGCCGGAATGGGGCCGGGATATCCGGGTCATGCTTGAGGAACCCGGCTTTTACGGCAGTGACGGCTTCGTGTACCCGGACGGCAGGCAGACCCGACTGCACCTGATTGGCGCGCACCGGCCTGAGCTTGGGAATTGACCGATAGGGCAATCCGGGATCAGGAAACACGTTGACAACCAGGTTTCAACCCGGATGGGTGGTATGGTAGGTAACATGCCTGACTTGACAATTATTTCGTAACTTTAAGAAAGCCTCGGCATAATTTATGGGGTAAAAATTGCTAAAAGAAAAAGTTATGAGATTATTGTTTGTATTGCTTTGCCTGCCGGCGCTGGTGATGGCCCAGGAAGACCGGCTGATTAAAGGTAAAATAACAGACGGATCCGAATCCCTTCAGGACGTCCGTGTAGTCATCGAAGGGGAATCTAACCCTGTTTTTACTAATTCCGAAGGCCGCTACGAGGTGGAGGCGGCACCGGGCGACGTGCTCCTTTATACCTATACGGGGATGAAGGATATCCGCATCCTGGTGGAAGACGTTACGCGCTTCCTGAACCTGGTAATGGTTCCCGATTATACGGAACTCGAGGAGGTAACCATGACCAAACGCCTGAAATCCCAGGCGGAATTGCAGCAGGAATATCCCGGTAACGAACGCATATTCCAGACTGCTTTCGGCTTTATTGAACCGGATGCCACGGCAGGCCGCGTTCGCATGCTAACCGGCGACCAGATCAACCCGATTGGCGTTTGCCTGCTGGATTTCCTGCGCAACCGGTTTGCCAATATCACGGTTCAGGGCACATGCTCCAAACCCGATGAGGGACGCGTATTCCTCAGGGCTCAGAGTTCGATATTTCGACAGGTCCCGGCAATATTTGACGTGGATGGAATGATCTATACATCCGCCCCGGGCTGGTTGGATATCAACCTGATTGAACGCATGGCCATATTTTACAACCGATCCATGGCTGTCCGCTACGGGAGCGTGGCAGCAGGAGGGGTCATTGTGATCAACACGGCAAATGTCAGTTATAAAGCCCAGGATAAAATACCGGGAATCACCACTGCCACAACCAAGAAATCGCTTTCGGCCGGGCAACTCGCCGAGAACGCCCCTACCTACCTGCAAGAACTGCGGGCGGCAAATTCCACGGAAGAAGCCCAGGCTGTATACCGACAGTATGCCCGGAAGTATTCGGCTTCGCCTTATTTCTACCTGGATGCCTATGAGCACTTTTATTCGGAGCGCTCGGACCGGGAGTTTGCAGACCGGATTATTGAGGATAACAATTTCCGCCTGGCAGGAAACGCCGTTGTACTGAAGGCGCTGGCCTACCTTTACCAGGACCAGGGACGGGAGATGAAGGCCCGGGAACTCTACAAGGAGATCTTTATCCTGCGGCCCGAGTATAGTCAATCCTACCTGGATATGGCGAACGCTTACCGGGATGCAGGGCAATACGCCAAGGCAGCAGCGCTTTTTGGCCGGTACCAGTACCTGCTCTACGAGGGCTTTTTGATTGGCTCGGACGACTTCTGGCTGATTCAGCAGCACGATAGCGACAACCTGTTCCAGATGGAAGGGGAGGACCTGGGCACGGATATGCGGCAGGTGACGACAGATCCGTACCTGGAAGGTGCCACGCGCCTGGTTTTTGAATGGAACAACAGCGAGGCGGAGTTTGAATTGCAATTCATCAACCCGAATGGGGCGGCTTATGACTGGAAGCACACCTATGCGGATAATTCAAGCCGGATCGAGGACGAAAAGATCAGCGGGTATTCAACGGCCGAGTACGTAATCGACCCATCCACGCCCGGCCCCTGGCAGGTCAATGTTACCTACCTGGGCAACAAAAGCCTGACGCCCAGCTACCTGAAGGTAACTACCTATACGCAATTTGGAACGAGCAAGCAGCAGAAGCGCGTGGATACCCACAAGCTGTTCCTCAAAGGCGCCAGCCAGGAATTGCTGACCATTAACAATCCCGGGGTGCAGTAGCGTCGTTTCCATGCGCAGGCCTGGGCAGGAAGCATTGTCTTCCGGCCATTTTCAATTACGGGGCAGGCAGGGAGGCAGTATGGATGCAGCTTACCGTCAGACCTGCAACACCCCCATGTTAAAATCGCGCTCAATAGGGGCGTGGTTGGCCGCTTCGATGCCGGTGCTGATCCAGTGACGCGTATCGGCCGGGTCGATGATGGCGTCCGTCCAGAGACGGGCTGCCGCGTAGTAAGGAGATATCTGTTCGTCGTATCGCTTTTTTATTTTTTCGAACAGTTCTTTTTCTTTCTCCGGGGTGATGGTTTCCCCTTTTTTCTTCAGGGCGGCCGTTTCAATCTGCAACAACACCTTGGCGGCGCTGTTCCCGCTCATTACGGCGAGTTCGGCCCCCGGCCAGGAAACGATCAGGCGCGGGTCATAGGCCTTCCCGCACATGGCGTAATTCCCGGCCCCGTAGCTATTTCCGATAATGACGGTGAATTTGGGCACGACGGAATTACTCACGGCATTGACCATTTTTGCACCGTCCTTGATAATACCCCCGTGTTCGCTCTTGCTGCCCACCATGAAACCGGTGACATCCTGCAGGAAAACGAGCGGGATCCGTTTTTGGTTGCAATTGGCGATAAAACGCGTAGCCTTGTCTGCCGAATCCGAGTAGATGACGCCGCCAATACGCATTTCTCCCTTGGCAGTTTTGGTCACCTTGCGTTGGTTGGCGACAATACCAACCGCCCAGCCGTCAATCCGCGCATAGCCGCACAACAGCGATTTTCCAAAACCTTCCTTGTACTGTTCAAATTCCGATCCGTCCGTAAGCCGCCGGATAATTTCGACCATGTCGTAGGGTTCCGAGCGGGATGCCGGTAATACCCCATGCAGGGTCTGTGGGTCCTCGGCCGGTTTTTTCGGCTCAGCCCGGTCAAACCCGGCCGAATCCCGGCTGCCCATTTTATCGAATACTTTACGGATGCGGTCCAGGGCATCCTTATCGTCCTTGGCCTTGTAGTCCGTTACCCCGCTGATCTCGCAGTGCGTGGTGGCACCGCCGAGGGTCTCGTTGTCGACGGTCTCCCCGATGGCCGCTTTAACCAGGTAGCTGCCGGCCAGGAAAATGCTGCCGGTTTTCTCCACGATGAGCGCCTCGTCGCTCATGATCGGGAGGTACGCCCCCCCGGCCACACAACTGCCCATAACCGCGGCCACTTGCGGGATACCCAGGCTGCTCATCACCGCGTTGTTCCGGAAGATGCGCCCAAAATGTTCCTTGTCCGGGAAGATTTCGTCCTGCATGGGGAGGAAGACGCCAGCACTGTCCACCAGATAGATAATGGGTAACCGGTTCTCGATGGCGATTTCCTGGGCCCGCAGGTTCTTCTTCCCGGTGATGGGAAACCAGGCTCCCGCCTTGACTGTGGCGTCATTGGCTACCACCACGCAAAGCCTGCCGGCCACCTTGCCAATTTTCACAACCACCCCGCCGCTGGGGCAGCCGCCGTATTCCTCGTACATGTTGTAGCCTGCAAAGGCACCAATTTCAATGGCCTCTTCCGGGTTGTCCAACAGGTACTCAATCCGTTCGCGGGCGGTCATCTTGCCATCTGCATGGAGCTTTTCGATCCGCTTGTCGCCACCGCCTTTGCGGATACGGGCATAGCGTTTACGCAATTCGGAGAGCTTCAATCGGTTCTGGTCTTCGTTTTTGTTGAATTTTTCATCCATAAGGGTGCCGGGTTCTTCGGTGGCGGCCTAAAGATACGCATGATTTTATCATTACATTTGGGAAGAACCAAAATCTGACAGCATGCAAAAACCCATCCGCTGGGGGATCCTCGGCCCCGGAAAGATCGCCGGTAGTTTTGCCCGAGACCTGGCACTTGTCGAAGGCGGGCGTTTAACCGCTGTGGCATCCCGAAACGCAGAACGGGCAGCCGATTTTGCCAGGGAATTCGGTGCAGAAAAGTCGTATGGGAGTTATGCCGAACTCGGGGGGGACCCGGACGTAGATATTGTCTACATCGCCACGCCTCACACATTCCACTTAGAACACAGCCTGCAGATGATCCGGGCCGGTAAAAACGTCCTCTGTGAAAAGCCCATGGGCATCAACCAGGCCCAGGTGCGCGAACTTGTGGATGCGGCGCGGGAACAGGGTGTATTTTTGATGGAGGCCCTCTGGAGCCGCTTCAACCCGGCACTCGTTGAAGCCGCCCGGTTGGTGGGGAGCGGGGAAATCGGGAAACCGGCCTACCTGAAGGCAGACTTTGCCTTTGCCGCCCTGGACCGGGACCCAAAAGGCCGCCTGCTAAACCCGGAACTGGCCGGGGGGTCCTTGCTGGATATCGGAATTTACCCGGTTTTCCTGGCGTATTGGTTCCTGGGGTTGCCCACGGGGTTCAAAGCCGTATCGCACTTCCACGATACGGGGGTGGAGAAGCAGATCGGATTGTTGTTTGAATACCCGCAGGCCATTGCACTCCTGTACAGCGGGTTGAGTTCCCGTTCCGAGATGCGGGCCGAAATTTCCTGCGAAAAGGCATCGCTGTATATAGAGCCGCGCTGGCATGAAACCGATGGGTTCGAAATCGACCGGGAAGGCGAAATTTCCGGCGTTGAACTGCCGACCAAAGGGAAGGGGTACACCCATGAAATCGAAGAGGTCCACAGCTGTTTGCTGGCCGGCGAGCTGGAGAGCAGTCGCTGGTCGCTGGAAAATAGCCTGGAGCTGCACGGGCTCCTGGACCGGATTCGCAAAGAGTGTGGAATCCGGTTTCCCGGGGAATAGAGCCGCGGCCGGCCGATAGCGACAGAAAACGGCCCGGAGGCCTTCGGGTTTCTTTTAAAAAATCCCGATATTTGGAGACTCACCAAACTAGCATGGAACCATATGAAAGATAAGAACACAGTACTGGCCTGGGCAACGGTTATTATGATCATTGTAGGGCTTGGGCTCATCGCCCTCGGGGCATTCCGGTACGATGAAATAGCCGGATGGGGATTTGCTTCAGTGGGCATTGGATTTTTTGCGATTGCCTGGGTTTTCAATGCCCTGAAAGGACGGGTTTAGCCCCTGGCCATTGCGCAGGGGTCGGCATCCGGACCCGTATTGAATCATCCTGAAAAACAGTAAAACACTATGTCTGACGACAAAAAGGTCATTTTCTCCATGTCTGGAGTGACCAAAACCTATAAAAACGCGAATACCCCGGTACTCAAGGATATCTACCTGAGTTTCTTCTATGGGGCAAAAATCGGCATCCTCGGCCTGAACGGTTCAGGGAAATCCACCTTGTTGCGCATTATCGCCGGGGAGGATTCAAATTACCAGGGGAATGTGGTTTTCTCCCCGGGCTATACCGTGGGCTACCTGGAACAGGAACCCCATCTGGACGACGACAAGACTGTCCTGGAGGTAGTCCGGGAAGGAGCCGCGGAAACCGTACGTATCCTGGACGAGTACAATAAGATTAACGATATGTTCGGGCTGCCCGAGGTGTATGAAGATGCGGATAAGATGCAACAGCTCATGGACAAACAGGCCAAGCTGCAGGACCAGATAGACGCAGCGGGGGCCTGGGAACTCGATTCGAAACTGGAATTGGCCATGGATGCGCTCCGCACGCCGGAGCCGGATAAAAAGATCGGCGTCCTTTCCGGCGGGGAACGCCGTCGCGTGGCATTGTGCCGCCTGCTGCTGCAAGAGCCCGACGTGCTCCTGCTGGACGAGCCCACAAACCACCTGGATGCTGAATCCGTACATTGGCTGGAACATCACCTGGCCCAGTACAAGGGAACGGTTATCGCGGTTACCCACGACCGGTATTTTCTGGACAACGTGGCCGGTTGGATCCTGGAACTGGACCGGGGAGAGGGAATTCCCTGGAAAGGGAATTATTCCAGCTGGCTGGAGCAGAAGGCCAAGCGCCTTGCCCAGGAACAGAAGCAGGCGAGCAAGCGCCAGAAAACCCTGGAGCGCGAATTGGAATGGGTGCGCCAGAGTCCCAAGGGCCGCCAGGCCAAACAGAAGGCCCGTCTGAACAACTACGACAAGCTCCTCAGCCAGGACCAGAAACAACTGGACGAAAAACTGGAAATCTACATCCCGAACGGCCCGCGCCTGGGCACCCAGGTCATCGAGGCAAAAGGAGTGAGCAAGGCGTATGGGGATAAACTGCTCTATGAAGACCTGAATTTCCGGTTGCCCCAGGCGGGAATTGTCGGGGTGATTGGCCCGAACGGGGCTGGTAAAACGACGATTTTCCGGATGATCATGGGCGAAGAAACCCCCGATAAGGGGAATTTTGAGGTAGGGGAGACTGTTAAGATCGCCTACGTGGACCAGAGCCATGCGGACATCGACCCGGATAAAACCATTTGGCAGAATTTCAGCGATTCCCAGGAGCTGATCAATATGGGGGGGCGGCAGGTCAA
This sequence comes from Robiginitalea sp., assembly GCF_982776155.1. NCBI lineage: Bacteria > Pseudomonadati > Bacteroidota > Flavobacteriia > Flavobacteriales > Flavobacteriaceae > Robiginitalea > Robiginitalea sp. The sequence goes on along the minus strand of NZ_CEXZKX010000001.1, from coordinate 715,035 downwards.
TTCAAGGGCCTACCTGAGCCGCTTTAATTTTTCCGGGAGCGAACAAAATAAAAAGGTCAGCATGCTCTCCGGTGGCGAACGCAACCGGCTTCACTTGGCGATGACCCTGAAAGAAGAGGGCAACGTACTCCTGCTGGACGAGCCCACCAACGACCTGGATGTCAACACGCTACGTGCCCTGGAGGAAGGCCTCGACAATTTTGCCGGATGTGCAGTAGTCATTTCACACGACCGCTGGTTCCTCGACAGGATTTGCACCCATATCCTGGCATTTGAAGGGAATTCACAGGTCTACTTTTTTGAGGGCTCCTTCTCGGATTACGAAGAAAATCGCAAAAAACGACTGGGGGCCGACAGCATTCCCAAGCGCATCAAATACAAGAAACTCGTCCGGGACTAACCGCTTTCCCGGGTCTAACCGCTCGTCCGGGACTAACCGCCCTGGCGGGATTACTGTTTCAGCGGGAGTTCTACTGTCTCCTGGAGCTGACTCTCGACTTTTGCCTTATCGCCCACGACGATCAGGGTCATATTCTCCAGCCGGATGTATTTCCGGGTGAGTTCCATGATCTTTTCCGGGGTAACCGCGTGCATATTGGCCACCTTGTTCTCCAAAAAGGATTCGTCCAGTTCATGGGTGTCCAAAAATACGAGTTGGCCGATGATCCCGGATGGGCTCGAATTCTGAAGGACGAAGATCCCGGATTCATAGTTGATGATGCCTTCGAGTTCCTCGGGGGTGGGAGGCTCTTCCTGCAGTCTGGAGATTTCTTTCTTGATTTCGGCTATTGAAGCGCCGGTATGCTCCGTGGTTACATCGGCCCGTTCGTACCACAGGGCCGTTTTGTAGTTCGTGTCATAGATGCTCGTGGGGGAGTACGTGTACCCCTTGTCCTCCCGGATATTGCTGGTGATCCTCGACGCAAAAGAGCCGCCGAGAATGGAATTCGTGACATCCAGTGCAAGGAAGTCTTCCTGGGACGGGTCCGGCACGGGTAATCCGTAATAAATGGTAGACTGCGGCGCCCCGGGGCGGTCAATGATCTTTACGACTTCAGCCGGCGCAGCTTCGGCCACCGGATAAAATTCTTCGGGGCCTTCACGCCAATCCGCGAGTGCATTCCGGACGGCTTCCCTGACTGCTTCAGCATCGAAGTTCCCGGCCACATAGACGGTGGTGCGCCGGGCACCCACCTGGGCCTCGTAAAAAGCCCGGATGTCCGCAACAGTATAGGAATCGATCATCTCTTCCGTCGGGAATACCCGGCCATAGGCATGGTCCGGGTAAATACTCGCCATAAAATCCCGGTAGGCCTGGGAACGGGGTCGGGATAGTTGAACCGCCAGGTTGCGTTTCATATCGCCCTTGAGTCGATCGAGCTCCCCTTCCGGCCAGCTGGGTTGCCGGAGGACATCCGCCAGGACTTCGATGGCGTCCGGGGCAAATTCATAGAGAACGGAAGCAGACAGGGTGGTGTGGTGGGCGCCTACCCCAATATTCAGGTTGCCGCCCATTCCGGCCATCTCATCCGCGATCTGCCTGGCATTACGCGAGGTGCTTCCTTCTTCCATCAGGTCGGCCATCAGGTCGCTGAGCCAGATTTGGTCGGGCCCTTCATGGATATTCCCCGTCTTTACGGAGACCTGGATATTCGCTTTGGGGATGGACCCGTACGGGATAAGTACCAGTTCCAGGCCGTTGTCAAAGGCAATCGTCTCTTTCTCGGGGAGGCTGAAATTTTTAGGGGTTCCTCCCTTTGGGGGCTGCTGTTTTTCCTGGCCGGTGAGAAATACCAACGGCAGGAGCAGCGCAATCAGGTTCAACAGGGAATTTTTCATCGTTATTCGGTTTTTTCATTTGCTGCCAGGAGCGGGTTGGTTACCAAAACAGTCCGGTTGCCTGGCCTCAGGTACTCATCTACGGTTTTGCGGACGGTTTCCAGGTCGATATTCCGGAATTCATCCTCCAGGGAGTTGATCCGGCCGGGATTGTCGTCAAAAAGCGCGAAACTGCAAAGCAAATCGGCCCTTCCGAGCCCAAAGGAGCCCCCCAGGTTGTCGTAGAGCTGCGAACGGATCTTTACGATCGCCTGGTCGAGCATTTCCTGGGTCAGGCGGTCCTTCAGCCCCGACATGACTTCTTCGATGGCTGCCAGGACTTCTTCCTGGCTGGTGTCGTTGTCATAGGTCAGGTCGTACATCCAGAGCATGGGGCCTTTATAATTAAACATATTGCCCAGATAGTTGATCCCCCCGCTGACATTGGAGGTAAAGCCTTTTTCATTTTCAAGTTTCTGAACCAGCAGGCCGTTGTCCCCCTGCACGAGTATCTGGTCCAGGAGCCCCATGGCATAATATTCCGGCGAGTTGCGTTCAGGCATGTGATAGGCCACGGCCAGGGCGGGCTTGTTTGCGAGGGAGTCGTTTTTGACAAAAGACTTTTCTTCCTCCTGACGGGGTTCCGAAATATCCGGTTGCGGCGGAATCTCCGCCGACGGGATGTCCCCGAAATACTGCTCAATCCAGGCACGGGCTTCGGCCTCCTCAAAATCGCCTACCACGGCAAGGGCCGCATTGTTGGGGGAGTAGTAGGTATTGAAAAAACTTTGGACATCTTCCAGGTTGGCGGCATCCAGGTCCTCCAGGTCGCCGTAGAAGTTATGGGCATTATACCAGTTTTCGTTGGCATACTGGGGCATATCGAGCCAGGGGAACCCCCCGTAGGGTTGGTTGAGCACATTGACCTTCACTTCATTTTTCACCACCCCCTGCTGGTTGGACAGGTTTTCCTGTGTAATATCCAGGCCCCGCATCCGGTCGGCTTCGGCCCATAGCATGGTTTCGAGTTTGTGGGACGGGACGATTTCAAAATAGTTCGTGAAATCGAATCGCGTGGACCCATTGAGGACCCCGCCGTTCTGTTGGACGAGTTTGATAAACTCCATTTTTCCGAGGTTTTCTGAACCCTGGAACATCATGTGTTCAAATAAATGGGCAAAACCCGTCCGGTCCTTTGGTTCGATGCGGAAACCAATGTTGTAGTAGACCGCAACTATCACTGTCGGGGCCGTGGTATCCCGCGAGAGGATGACTTTCAGGCCGTTGTCCAGTTGGTAATAGGTTACGGGCACAGAGAATTCGGAGGCAGTAGCCGGCTTTTCGGTTTCACCCGCGCAGGCAACCAGCAGCAGGGCGCCCAGGCCCAGTAGCGTATGCCTCAGAAAGGAAATTTTCATAAATCGGAAATTTATTCAATTGGAGTACCGGGCCGGGGAGCCCGGTGAATTAGACGTAGGAATCGATTAATTGTTACATCAGGCAATTCTATTTCTAAGGACTGGCTGCCCAACAGCCCCGAATTCAATAATCCTCCCCCGGGTACCAGTCGAGTTGGACTACCTCGATTTCGGGGTTGCCGGCTTCCACGAGCTCCCGAAACTTCCCGGTATCGCTGACATCCGGGTTGCCCCGGTAGTGGTAGGGGTAGACCCGTTCGGGTGCAAATGCCAAAACCGCGTTGGCGGCACTTTCCACGGGCATCGTATAGGGAAGGTTCATACAGACAAATGCCATATCGATCCCCTTCAGGGAGCGCATTTCCGGGATGTCCTCGGTATCCCCTGAAAAGTACACGCGCGTACCGTTTTTCTCCAGAATGTATCCGTTGCCCCGCCCTTTTGTATGGAAATCCAATGCCTCTTCCCGAAGGTTGTACATGGGGATGGCGGTGATGCGGATCCCGGAGGCCTCCAGTTCAGAGCCGTTCGGTAGGATTTCCGCCTGGGCGGCCAGGGCATCCTGCATTTGTTCGGCGACGGCTTGCGGGACAATCAGCCGGGCATCTTCAAGGGGCAGGGCCTCGAGGGTCCCGGAACTGAAGTGGTCGCCGTGGATATCCGTTACCAGGACAATGTCCGGGGCGTCGTAACCGGTAAAGCGGGCGGCATCGCCAACCGGGTCGATATAAATGGTGGTACCGTCCCATTCCAGGACGGCAGTGGCATGGGAAACAGGATGTACGACGGGTAAGTCCGCGGACGCTTCAGTTGTTCCGGGCTCCGCGGATTCTGCCTGAGTGTCCGGGGGCGTATCTGCTTTCTTATCCTCCTTGCAGGCAGTGAAAAGAATCAGGACCGCGAGCAATGGCAAGGCGGGTACGATCAGGCGGTGCAGCCGGGTATTTTGATTTATTTTCATAAAAATCTTGATTTTTTCTTTCCTTAAAGATACGGTATTCAGGGGGCTGAGCGAAAAAAAGCACGGATTTTAGGCTTTTGAGAAATCTAAGACCGGGCCCTGGGTCGTATATAGAGTGGTACAAACAAAAAACCAAAAACGAAGAAATTAATTTTTATCACTATGTCAGAGACAAAAAACAATAATGGATTGAAGGTAATTGCCGGTCTGTTGGGAGTCATCCTGCTCGGGACGATTATTTACACGGTCAGCCTTTACCAGGAGAAAAAAAAGAATGAGGCCGTACTGACCCAGGAGAAAGAGCTGGTAGTAGAAGACCTGAACAGCCTGAAGTCCGAATACGACAAGGCGATTCTGGAAAGCAACGCCACCAATGAGGAACTGGTTGCCGCCCGGGACAATATCGCCAAATACATCGACAGCGTTAAGGCAATGAAGGCCGACCTGTCAACACTTTCCCGCTACCGTCGCCAGGTATCCATCCTGAAGCAGGAGCGCGAAGAGCTGCTCCGCCAGGTAGACTCCCTGCGCGAGTCCAACACATTGATTGCCATGCAGCGCGACAGCACGTTTACCGAGCTGGAGAAGCAGACGGTATTCAACGATTCCCTGGTTGTTCAGAATACGCAGCTGGCGGATGCTGTTGAGCGCGGCTCTGCCCTGAACCTGACCCAGTTCTCCGTAGACGCCGTCCGCGAGCGGAACAACGGCAACCTGGCTTCCACTTCCCGTGCGCGCCGTACGGACAAGATCAAGGTTTGCTTTACCGTTGCCGACAACGTCATTGCCGAAGCCGGTGACCGGGAATTCTACATCGAGGTGCTGGACCCCCAGGGGAACGTAATGGGAGGCAGCAATACCACCTCTGTGGAAGACGGCCCTACCATCACCTATACGAAAGCCACGAATTTCTACTACGAGAACAGCGCGCTGGACGTATGTGACTACGTGAGCAACTACTCCGGTGAATTCGCCGAAGGCAACTACATGGTGAATGTATACGACGATCGCTTAACACTCCTCGGCACGAACAAGTTCGAGCTGAAGTAATACACACGATTCACTTAAGCGAAAAAAAAGCCGCCCAACCCGGGCGGCTTTTTGATGTTAAATAGGGATTTCCGGATAAGCAGCTATTTGTCCAGGCTGCCCACCATATCTTCCGGCCGGACCCACTGGTCGTATTCGGCTTCGGTTACATATCCGAGGCGTACGGCCTCTTCTTTGAGGGTCGTCCCGTTTTTATGGGCCGCATTGGCAATTTCGGCGGCCTTGTAATACCCGATTTTGGTATTCAGGGCGGTGACCAGCATCAGCGAATTGTTCAGGAGCTTTTCGATGGTATCCCGGTTGGGTTCGATGCCCGAGGCACAATGCGCTTCAAAACTCCGGCAGGCATCCCCGATCAACCGGGCGGACTGCAGGACATTTGCGGCCATTACCGGTTTGAAGACGTTTAATTCGTAATGCCCCTGCGTGCCGCCTACAGTGACGGCCACGTCATTGCCCATTACCTGGGCACAAACCATGGTGAGCGCTTCGCACTGGGTGGGATTCACTTTGCCGGGCATAATAGAGCTCCCGGGTTCGTTGGCCGGGATAATGATCTCCCCGATTCCGGAACGCGGGCCGGAGGCCATCATGCGAATATCGTTGGCGATTTTATTCAGGGAAACCGCCAGTTGTTTCAGGGCGCCGTGGGTTTCCACCAGTGCGTCGTGGGCTGCCAGGGCCTCAAACTTATTACCCGCTGTCTTGAAAGGCAAACCAGTGAACTCGGCGATATACCCGGCCACTTTAACGTCGTATCCTTTGGGCGTGTTCAGGCCGGTGCCCACGGCTGTACCTCCCAGGGCGAGTTCCGAAAGGTGGTCCAGCGTATTCTCCAGGGCCCGGATCCCAAAATTGAGCTGGGCCACATAGCCTGAAAACTCCTGGCCAAGGGTCAGCGGGGTGGCATCCATCAGGTGGGTCCTTCCAATCTTGACTACGTCCATAAACGCCTCCGACTTAGCCTGCAGGGTATCCCGCAGTGCCCGGACTCCGGGCAGGGTCACATCCACGAGTTTTTTGTAAACCGCAATGTGCATCCCGGTGGGGAAGGTGTCGTTCGACGACTGGGACTTGTTCACATCGTCGTTGGGCTGGAGCGTTTTCTCCCCCTCGCCAATTGTGTGACCGGCCAGTTCGTGGGCCCGATTGGCGATCACCTCGTTCACGTTCATGTTGCTCTGGGTGCCCGAACCGGTCTGCCAGATGACCAGCGGGAACTGGTCGTCGTGTTTTCCCTCCAGGATTTCGTCGCAAACCCGGCCGATCAGGTCGCGCTTTTCCTCCGGGAGCACCCCGAGGTCGCAATTTGCGTAGGCGGCCGCTTTTTTCAGGTAGGCGAAGCCATAGACGATTTCCAGCGGCATGGACGCGGGCGGCCCGATTTTAAAGTTGTTCCGGGAGCGCTCGGTCTGGGCGCCCCAATATTTGTCGGCGGGCACCTGCACGGTGCCCATGGTGTCTTTTTCTGTACGGTATTCCATGTTTGGGTATTTTACCCAAAGGTACGGATTCAGCCCAAAATTTCCGTGGAGGCACGGGTGGGGGAGAGACGTTTTTTTTGCATTTGATTTGTAGGATTGGTCCGATTCCCACTATCTTTGTGGTGAAAAGCTAACGATATGTTTGAGTTTGACCAATACCTCGGCTTCCTGGCCTTTTTAACCATCGTTACCATCGGTTTCTGGCTGATGATCTTCCTGCTGGCTTTTGTAGTACCTTATTGGCTGGGGGGCAACCTGCTTGAACTCTGGAAAGAGCGGCGCGAGGCGAAGAAAGCGCGTCGCCGCCAGGCATAACATCCCGGGTCGATTCCGGACAAGAATTAAGAAAAATACGAAAAAAGAGCGGGATGTTTTCCCGCTCTTTTTGCATTTGGTCTCTATGTGATTGGCAGCGCTTGCGGCTGTTCACCGGAAGGCGCTCGTAAGGCGCACCGCCCGGGCTTTATGTGTTGCGCCCGGACTTGAAGCGTTGCACAGGCCATAGTTCCGGGGCTCAGGAACCCGAACCGCCTTCGAATTCCCCATCGTCATCGAAGTTTCCATTGCCCCCGCGGCCGGCATTCCGCTTTTTCTGTTCATTGAAGCGGTAGATAAACGAAAAGGTCACGGAGCGTTGCCGCCACTGGAATTCGCTGTCCGAGGTAAAGAATTCGGTTTCGGTAAAGGAACGGCGCTTCCTGGAGTTGAAAAAATCGTTGACGTTCAAGGTAATCGTGCCATTGTCTTCAATGATATCCTTGCTAAAAGCCAGGTTCAGGGAGAAAATCCCCTTGGTATCCGTGATGGCATTCTGGCGCGGGCCGAAATAAAAGGCATTTGTCTGCCATTCGATGGCGGCAGGCAGCGTGACCTTGGATCCAAGGCGTGCAAACCAGCTGGTATTCTCCGCCCCGTAATCCACGCCGTTGAAGAAGCCTTCGTTTACAAACCGGAAGATGTTGAAGCTCGAGTTGATCCGGAATTTCCGGGAGGGGTTAAACAGGATACTCGCCTCGCCCCCGTACCGCTGGTTGGTAGACAGGTTGATCGGGATGGAGCGGATGATGTCGATCCCATCTGTGGTAGTCTGCCCGGTGGATTCCTGGATACGTTCAAAGGAATCCGTTTCCCGTTGGTAATAGACGGAGGTATTGAAGGTCAGTTTATCCCAGCGCTTCAGGTAGCCCAAATCGAAGGTATTCGAAAAGGCCGGGTTCAGGTCGGGGTTTCCCTGGAAGACGTTCGTACGTGAGTCCCGGGAAGGGAACGGGTTGATAAACCAGCCCCGGGGCCGGTTGATCCGGCGGTTATACCCCAGGGAAATATTCTCATTCTCCCCAATTTCATAGATCAGGTTCACTGTGGGGAAGAGCCCCAGGTAATTCTTGTCGAAATTCACATCCACGTCTACCCCGAGTTCCTCTTCCAGGGCGGTGGGGTCAAATTCCGATTCCAATTCGCCCCTCAGGCGCGTATTCTCCAACCGGAGCCCGAGCAGGAAGGAAAATTTCCCGATTTTACTCCCGTATTGGGTATAGGCCGCATAGACATCCTCATTGTAGGTAAAAGTGTTGGTCAGCAACTCGTTGACCACGAACTGCCCGCTGGCCCGGTCCAGGGAGTCGAGGCGGAAGCTGGTGATCTCCTCCTCCAGGTCAAACCGGAATCCGGCCTCAAATTGGGATTCACCCATCGGGAGGACATAATCGGCCTGGATGAGATATTCGTTTGAATTCTCCTCCTGGGCAACATTTTCCAGGGCCACCAGGCCATCCTGGGGGAAGGTGGTGCGCTCCTCAATCACCGTGGCGACGTCTTCCCGGTCGCGCCCAATCTGGACATCGGCGGTAAGCTTGTGTCCGTCATCGTTAAAATTGTTCGTGTAATTCAGCGACCACTGATAGCTCCGGTCGTCCTCGGACTCGAGTTCCTGCCGCAGTGTCCGGCTATCGATTTCCGAACCGACGAAACGGGTGGTATTGTTGTCTGTCTGGTCGTCGTCATTCCCCAACCGGTAAAAGAAACTCCCGGTAAGGCTGGACTGGTCGTTGAGGAAGTATTCCATACCGATATTCCAGTTGAGCCCTCTGTTCAATCGGTTGATATCCCGGTCCTCGATGATCCGGTCAAAGGAACCCGAGGTGTAGGAGTTGTCGAAATACCCGTTGCCCGGGGCATCCCGGTAGCGGTAGCCCAGCGTGCTGAACAGGTTGAAAGCGTCGGTACGGATATTCCCGTTGGCCGTAATGCCCGAATTCACGGGCACCCCGATATAGGTATTTACCGAGCCGTTGAAACCCAGTGTTTTTTCCTTCCTGAGAACGATATTCAAGATACCGGCAGTCCCTTCTGCATCGTACCGGGCAGAGGGGCTGGTGATTACCTCAACGCGCTCAATGGCGTCGGCCGGCAATTGCTGCAGGGCCTCGGTAGAGCCGAAGCCGGCCAGGGCAGACGGCTTGCCGTTGATCAGGATCCGGACGTTTTCGTTTCCCCGGAGGCTGATGGCGCCTTCCACGTCTACGGTAACCGAGGGGACGTTGTTCAGGGCGTCGGAGATGGTGGCCCCGCTGTTGGTGAGGTCTTTCCCGATATTGTAGATTTTCTTGTCCAGGCGGACTTCCACGGTGGTGCGTTCCCCGATGACCTCCACGGCATCCAGCTCCTGGGCGTTAATCGCCATGCGAATTTCACCGAGGTCCCGGGATTGCCTCAATAGCTGGTTGTCCAGGGTGTAGGGGAGGTAGGAGATGTATTCCACCCGGATGTTGTATCGACCGGGTTCGGTTGTCACGTTGAATTTCCCGTCAATGTCGGTAATACCGCCGGTGACATTCGACGGTTCGCCCACTTTTTGAAGGACGAGGGTAGCGTACTCCAGGGGTCTTCCTGTATCCTGATCCAGTACTGTACCGGTTAGTGTGATGCTTTTTTCTCCCGGACCCTGGGGTCGTTGAGCCTGCAGGTTCAGGGAAATTGCTGCAAAGAGCAGGATAAGGAAGTGTCTCATGAAGTTCTAGGTTTTCTTCTTTCGTTTTTTCTTTTTGAACTTTTTTGTGTTATACCGATTTTCCTCCAGTTCAATCATCGCCTGGTACTTGTCCTGCGGCAGCCCCTCTTCGAGCTCCTTCCGCTGTTCGATACCCAGCCGCTCCAGCGCCTCCCGGGTTGCTTCCGGGGAGAGTTCCAGGATCCGCAATTCCATCCTTTTCTGCACATATTTGGTGAGGATGGAGGAAACTACGGCAGCTTCAAAGTCGTTCAGTCCCACCGCCTGGATGATTTCGGGCATTTCTTCCGAGACCAGTTCCTCGGCAGTTTTGGGCTCTACTTCTTTGGGAGGGGCTTCCGCCTGCGGGACGACATTGCGTCGGCGTCCGCCGTAATAGGGATTCGCCCCGTAGCCGTATTGGGCTTCGGCTGCAAACAGCCCTCCGAGTAACAGGAATGTCAGTAAAACACGCGTTCTCATGTGTCGTTTCTTTAGATAGTTTACAAGGTGCAGGGTTTAACTGCTTTTGGTTAAATGTTTGTTAAAACCTAAATTTCGATTAAACAAACTGGTAATCAGTCAGTAAGAAAATTTTTGATCGCCTCGGGCGGCCGGCCCAGGACGGCTTTCGATTCGCTGGCAACTATGGGCCGCTCAATGAGTTTTGGGTGCTCGGACATGGCAGCGATCAATTCCTCTTCGCTCAATTCCTTCCCTTTATAAGAAGCTTTCCAGACAGCTTCCCCGGTCCGGATCAGCGAGCGGGCGGGCATACCGAGTTTGTCGAGCAATTCCCGCAGGGTTGCCCCGGTAGGCGGGTCGTTCAGGTAACGGACAATTTCAAAGGGTTTCCCGGATGCTTCCAGGATGGCCAGGCCCTCCCGGGATTTCCGGCAGCGGGGGTTGTGATAAATTGTGTACATGTCGGTGAATTCTTAGGGTTGCCAGGGGTCTCAGGCGGAATTTTCCTGCCCGGTCATCATCAAAAAGGCCTTCAGGAAGTCATTGATCTCCCCGTCCATTACCGCATCCACATTTCCGGTTTCCTCCCCGGTACGCACGTCCTTGACCAGCTTATAGGGATGCATGACGTAGTTGCGGATTTGCGAGCCCCATTCAATCTTCATTTTGGACGATTCGATCGCTTCCCGGGCTTCCTGCTTCTTGCGCAGTTCAATTTCGTAAAGCTGGGATTTCAGCATTTTCAGGGCAGTCGCGCGGTTGTCGTGCTGGCTCCGGGAGTCCGAACAGGATATCTGAATCCCCGTGGGTTTGTGGACGAGTTGGACCTTGGTCTCCACCTTGTTGACGTTTTGTCCCCCCGCCCCGCTGGACCGGGCCGTAGTGATTTCGATATCGGCCGGGTTGATCTCGATTTCGATACTGTCGTCCGCGAGCGGGTAGACATACACCGAGGCAAATGAAGTATGCCGTTTTGCATTGCTGTCAAAAGGGGAAATTCGGACCAGGCGATGTACGCCGTTTTCGCCCTTGAGCCAGCCAAAGGCAAACGGCCCCTCGATTTCCAGGGTGACGGTTTTAATTCCGGCCACGTCGCCCTCCTGATAGTTGAGTTCCCGGACTTTGTAGCCGTTTTTCTCGGACCACATCATGTACATGCGCATCAGCATGGATGCCCAGTCGCAACTTTCTGTCCCGCCGGCGCCTGCAGTGATTTGCAGCACGGCGGTGAGGTCGTCCCCTTCGTCGGAAAGCATGTTGCGGAACTCGAGTTTTTCAATGGCGTCGGTAGCTCGTTTGAGGTGCCGTGCCACTTCTTCTTCAGCTACCTCACCCGCCTCGTGGAATTCCACCATTACCTCCAGGTCGGAAAGGAGCGATTCGGCGGTTTCGAATTCCTCCACCCAACCCTTGAGGGTGTCCAGGCGCTTCATGAAGCCTTGGGCGGCAACCGGGTCGTCCCAGAAGCCGGGTTCCAGCGTTTTTTCCTCTTCGTTCTGAATCTCGATGCGTTTGGCACCTATGTCAAAGATACCTCCTTAACGCGCCAAGGCGTTCCATAAGAGACTTAAATTTCTCTTTCATTCGTACTGCATTTGGAGTGTAAAAGTAAGTTGTTTTTGCGAATTGCGGGGCATGGCAGGCCGGCAGATTTACTGCTGGCTGCTCACGGCCACCTGATGGTTGCTGCTATTCCCACCCGGCCCGAATACCACGCCTTTGATCGGGGCGCAATCCGAATAATCCCTCCCGTGGGCCACTTTGATGTGGTCCGAAGCTGCCAGGAGGTTATTGGTCGGGTCAAAGCCCTTCCAACCGATCCCCGGTACGAAGGCCTCCGCCCAGGCGTGCATCTGGGCATCCCCCACATACCCCATCCCCTGATGGAGGTAGCCCGAAACGTAACGCGCGGGCAACCCGTGCTCCCGGGCAATGGCAACAAACAAATGCGCAAAATCCTGGCAAACCCCTTTGCGATTATCGAGGATATCCGAAAGCGGGGTGTCCACCCCCGTTTCCCCGGGCATATAGTCTAGGTCTTCGTACACCCAGGCGTTTAACCGGGTGAGATTTTCCATGCAATTGACCCCGGTGTCGAAACGGAAACAATCCTTTGAGTCCGGGAGCAGGGTCAGGGGGCTGGGTTTTAAAAACATCTGGTGCTCCAGGCGGAAGGAAAGTTCCCGGAAATCCCCGGGTCGGTAGTCGGGCACTGCAGACGGGTCAAAATCAAAGGGGTTGTCGGGTTGCTTCAGCACCTCGAATTCGGCTTCGAAAGCTATATCGGTCAGTTCGTGCCGGTTTCGAACCCGGATGGTGGTAAATCCAAACCCATTTTGGGAGAATTCCCAGTTAGCCCCCCGGCTATTGGAAAAAAAGACGCGATCCAGGCTTTGGGAGGCATTCTCCAGCGGGACGATCAGGAACTGCCAGCTCGCTTCAACCACCGGGTGGTCGTATCGATTTTCGGCTGTATACCGTATGGTGTATGTCTCAGCCATTCGCTCAGATAAGGGTTTGAAGGTATTTTAAAATTCGGAATATCAGTAATGGAAAAACTCATTTTCCATCCGGGCGCCAATTGCGGATAAATCGCTGAGGATATCCTCGATAAATTGCTGGATATTGCCTTCGATGTCTTCAACCCGCTTGAACTGGTACTCTGCCCGGACTTTCCCCACCAAAAATGCGGTGGAGTCCTTGTCGCGGGACTTTAAAGGATCCAGGGTGCAGACGTGCCGGTAAACCTGGTTCAGGCTGTTCATAACGGACCTCGGACATTTGGAATTCAGTATCAGGAATTCAAGGGTGCACAGGCTGTTTGGGGTTTTTTTGTAATAGCGCCGCATCATATCGTAGGATTCGGCGCATTTGAGCAGCGTGGTCCATTCGTAACTGTTGCGGAACCGGTCGCCATAGCTTCCCGGGGACATCTTGGCATCGTTGTATTTGGCGTTGATAATCCGGGTAATTTGCAGGGCCCGCTCCAGGTTTACCCCCATCATGATGATCGCGTAGATGCTGTCGTGCAGGAGGGTACCCCGGATCTTGCCCCGGAGTACAGCCGTCATTTCCGTCACCTGGGAGGTAAACTCGTACAATCCCGTTTTTACAAACTTTTTAACCGGGTAGTTCTCTGCAAAATGGTAGAATTTATTGATCGATTCATAGAGTTCGGTTGAGATCAGATCCCGGGCCGAGTGCGCATTTTCCCGCGCGTAACAAATGGAGTTAATGACCGAGGGGCCAAATTCCCGGTCCATGCCAATACGGGTCAGTACGCGGTCCTCGTCGATATTCATATCGTCGGTGGCGGGTTCGCCCACCATGTACAGCATGGAGCGCATCACAAAGTCACGCGACTGGGAAGTACTGTTGGGTGCGTCCAGGGAGGAGAAGTAATTTACATTCAGGTACCGCGCCGTATGTTCGGCCCGTTCGATATACCGACCCATCCAGAATAGGTTGTCCGCAACTCTCGCCAGCATATGATCAGTTTTTAAGTACCCAGGTGTCCTTTGACCCGCCGCCCTGGGATGAATTAACAATCAGATTTCCTTTTTTAAGCGCCACGCGTGTGAGCCCCCCCTTGAGTAAGAAACTTCGTTCCGGACCCATGACCGTAAATGTCCTCAGGTCGATATGCCGCTGTTCAAACGACTGGGATTCCTCGATATAGGTTGGGTGGACCGAAAGGGACAGGATGGGCTGGGCCACGTATTTCCGGGGGGATTCCCGCACTTCCCGGCGCACCTCCTCTACCTGCTCATCGGTCAGGGTATTCCCGATAGAGATCCCGTACCCGCCCGCTTCATCGACGGGCTTGATTACGAGTTCCCGGATGTTTTCCAGGACGTATTCCAATTCCTCCTTTCGGCTGCAATGGTACGTTTTGACATTGTTCAGTATCGGGTCTTCCCCCAGGTAATACCGGATAATATCCGGCATGTAGGTATAGACGGCCTTGTCGTCCGCCACACCGGTACCCGGGGCATTGGCGATGGTCACGTTCCCCTTTTTGTATGCGGCAAACAGGCCGGGGACGCCCAGGGAGGAATCTTTGCGGAACTCCAGGGGGTCCAGGAAGGCATCGTCGATGCGGCGGTAGATGACATCCACTTTCTCCGGGCCGGCAATGGTCTTCATATAGACAAAATCGTTTTCGACGAACAGGTCGCGTCCCTCTACGAGTTCCACGCCCATTGTCTTGGCCAGATAGCTGTGTTCGTAAAAGGCCGAATTAAACATGCCCGGGGTGAGCACCACCGTGTTCGGGATATCCACTCCCACGGGTTTGACCGTTTCCAGCAGTTCCAGCAGGTTTTCCGCGTAATTGGTTACCGTATGGGCATCGTAGTGGTTGAATACCCCGAAAAGCGCTCTTTTCAAAGCCGTCCGGTTACTCAGAACGTAGCTCACCCCGGACGGGCAGCGGATATTGTCCTCCAGCACGTAAAACTGGCCGTCGTTGTGCCGGATGATATCCGTTCCGGAAATATGCGTGTAAATGCCCCCGGGCGGGTCCACGCCGATCATCTGGTCCAGGAAATTCTCCGAGGTCGTCACCAGGTCCAGGGGAACCACCCCGTCCTTGAGTATTTGCTGTTCGTGGTAGAGATCCCAGAGAAATTTGTTCAGGGCCAGGCAGCGTTGTTTCGCACCCCGCTCAATATGGTCCCATTCTTCCGCACCGATGATCCTGGGGAACAGGTCAAAGGGAAAGATCTTCTCATTGGTTTTGTCCTCGCTGTAGACGCGGAATGTGATCCCCTGGTTGAAAAAAGAGGCCTTGGCCTTTTTGTTGAGCTCAAAATAATCCGCGATGGAATGCTTCCCGTAAAGCTTGAATAATTTTTTGTAAACGGCAGTCACATTTCCTTCCTGGTCGTACAATTCGTCGAAGAGTTTGGGATCCCGGTGATATGCGGTAAAGATGTTTTTGCCGTCCCCTGCCATAAATTGGAAGATTTTCTTTTAATATACCGCCTTTTTATGGGGAACAGGCAAGGGGAGCGGGAATTTTTGCATCGTATCGTTTTTCGCACCCATCCCGGAACGAAATCCATGTATTTCCGGTGGTGTTTTTGCGACATCCGTATTTCGATTCCCTGCATTTTTGGCTACATTGTGGCGCAAATAACACAAGATGAAAAACCGAATATTCCTGGTCGTGCTCATGCTGAGCCCGCTGCTAGTGCCCGGCCAGTTTCAGGAAAAAAGTGCGGAGTATCAAAAATTCGAAGGATATTTTGATTTCTACTACGACGACTCCGAAGGCAAGGTATACCTGGAGGTCGACAAACTGGAAACAGAATTCCTCTATGTCTATTCCCTGAGCAGCGGAATTGGCAGCAACGATATCGGCCTGGACCGCGGGCAGCTGGGGAACGAGCAGGTGGTTTTCTTCCGGAAGGCGGGAAACAAGCTCCTGCTCATCCAGCCCAACCTGGAATACCGGGCCATCACGGACAATGAACTCGAACGCAAATCGGTGGAACAGGCTTTTGCCCGTTCCGTACTCTTTGGCTTCCCGATAGTGGAGACGATCGGGGAACGGCATATCGTGGAATTGACCCCTTTCCTGATGCAGGATATGCACGGTGTTTCCGACCGACTCAAACGGACCAATCAGGGCAGCTACAGCCTGGATACCAGTAAAAGTGCGGTAAACCTGGAGCGCACCCGGGCCTTTCCGGAAAACATTGAACTCGATGTGTTGCTCACTTTCAAAGGAGATCCCAAAGGCAATTATATCCGTTCGGTGGCCCCCAACCCGAAATTGGTAACCGTGGCCCAGCACCACTCCATGATCAAGTTGCCGGACCCGGGCTTCGAAAAGCGCGCCTTTGATCCGCGGAGCGGGGTGTACCCCTTTAGTTATTACGACTACGCCACCCCGGTGGAACAACCGATTGTCAAGCGGTACATCCCGAGGCACCGGCTGGAGAAAAAAGATCCTTCCGCCGAGCGCAGCGAGGCGGTTGAGCCGATTGTCTACTACCTGGATAACGGGACGCCGGAACCCGTCCGGTCTGCCCTGCTGGAAGGCGGCCGCTGGTGGAACCAGGCCTTTGAGGCCATTGGTTATACGAATGCTTTTCAGGTTAAAATGCTGCCGGACGACGCAGACCCCCTGGATGTGCGCTACAACGTCATCCAATGGGTCCACCGGTCTACCAGGGGGTGGAGTTACGGAAGTAGTGTAGCCGACCCGAGAACCGGGGAAATCATCAAGGGGCACGTAAGCCTGGGCAGCCTGCGCATCCGCCAGGATTTTATGATCGCCCAGGCGCTGACCGACGGCCCGTTTGCCAATTCGGACGAAAACACATCGCCCATGCTCGAACTGGCACTGGCCCGAATCCGGCAATTGTCCGCCCACGAAATCGGCCATACGCTGGGCTTTGCCCATAATTTTGCCGCAAGCACCAACAACCGCGCCTCAGTCATGGATTACCCGCATCCTTATGTGCGGCTGGATAATGGTAAGATCGATTTTTCACAAGCCTACGATACGGGAATCGGGGAGTGGGACAAAGTAACAGTGGCGTATGCCTACTCGGATTTCCCCGAAGGCACCGATGAGCAGGAGGCCCTGTCTGAACTGCTCAGGGAGGCTGAAGCCAACGGCCTGCGCTATATTTCAGATCAGGATGCCCGCCCGGCCGGCGGGGCACACGCCTATGCACATCTTTGGGATAATGGGGCAAATGCTTCAGAGGAGCTCGAACGCGTGCTGCGGGTTCGGCGCAAGGCCATGGAGCAGTTCTCCCCGGCGAATATCCGCACGGGGGAACCCCTGAGCGTCCTGGAAGACGTATTTGTGCCCCTGTATTTTTTCCATCGCTATCAAACGGAGGCCGTAAGTAAACTGATCGGGGGGCTCGACTACAACTACGCCGTGCGCGGTCAGGAATCCGCCGCCTGGTCCCCGGTGGACGCCAGGCAGCAGGAGGCAGCCCTGGAGGCCCTCCTCAGGACCCTGGAACCCGAAGAGCTGGCTATCCCGCAAAACATCCTCCAATGGTTCCCGCCCCGGGCCATGGGGTATCGGGCCGGCAGGGAGTCCTTCAAAGGGCGGACCGGGCCGTCCTTTGATGCCCTGGGGGCAGCGGAAACTTCGGCGGATATGACCCTCGGGTTTTTATTGCACCCTCAACGAGCCTCACGCCTGGTACACCAGCACGCTCTGGATTCGTCCCTTCCCGGCCTGGAAGATGTGCTGGAGCCCCTGCTGGATACGGCCTTCGAAACCCGCACATCCGGGGATTACCAGAAGTCCATCCGCGAGGTAGTCGGGTTCCGGACCCTGGAACACCTGATGGCACTCGCCAAAAATCCAGGGGTACACCCGCAGGTTAACGGAATAGCCCAGGGTGCCCTGGACGCGATCCGCGGACAGATGCTGCGGGCCGGGGATTCGGATATGGCCCGGGAAATCGTGAGACGTATAGACCGTTTCCGGGAGCACCCTGAGCTTGTTAAGGTCCCGGATGCACCCAAAATACCGGACGGCTCACCCATAGGCTCCGGCTGTACGGACGAAATCCCGGTCTCTTGGAAATAAACCTGATCAGCGATACGGTGACGCGGCCCACGCCCGGCATGCTGGAAGCGATGATGCAGGCCGAGGTAGGGGATGATGTTTTTAAGGAAGACCCTACGGTGAAGGCACTGGAAGAAAAGGTTGCAGCCTATTTCGGCAGGGAGGCAGCCTTGTTTTTCCCAAGCGGCACCATGGCCAACCAAACGGCCATCAAGCTGCATACGCAGCCCGGGGACCAGCTTATCTGCGATAAATTCGCCCATGTATACAACTACGAAGGAGGGGGCGTGAGTTTTAACAGCGGTGTGTCCTGCAAACTCGTGGACGGCGACCGGGGGATGATGCGGGCCGATCAGGTGGCAGCTGCCATCAACCCGCCGGATTTCTATCACAGCCCGAGAACCCGCCTGGTGTGCCTGGAAAACACGACCAACAAGGGGGGAGGGGCCTGCTGGGATACCGGGGAAATCGAAAAGATCCGGAAGGTATGCGAAAGTAACCAGCTGGCCCTGCATTTGGATGGAGCCCGGCTTTGGAATGCACTGGCCAACGGGGCGGGGGATGCGGCCTTTTACGGCAAAACCTTTGATACCATCAGCGTTTGCATGAGCAAAGGACTGGGATGCCCGGTGGGCTCCCTGCTGGTGGGGTCCGGGGAGGCCATGCAGGAAGCCCTGCGAATCCGGAAGGTACTCGGGGGGGGCATGCGGCAGGCCGGTTATCTGGCGGCGGCTGCCATTTACGCCATGGACCACCATATCGACCGGCTGCGGGAAGACCACCAAAGGGCTTCCCAGATCGGCGAGGTGCTTGATTCGCAGCCATTTGTCCGGTACGTGGCCCCGGTTGAAACGAATATTGTCATCTTTGAACTCGATACGCCCCGGGTATCCGAATCGGAATTCATGAGAGTCATGGAGGAATCCGGTATCCGCCTGATCGGCATGGGGCAGGGCAAGCTCCGGATGGTCACCCACCTGGATTACACAGATGCGATGCATATGCGCGTACTGGAAGTACTTTCAGGGATACAGCTTTAACCGGAAATTCGCACGGGTAACCCGCCAATGGGGCAGTTCTCGCTGTGCGGAGGGGGTAGTTCCGGCTGTGCCAATGGGTACCGGCCGGTGATTCACAGGTCTCTGTCAGAGTTCCAGCGAACCCAGTTGCTGGCGAATATTGGCAATCCCGTTCTCCATGCCCGCTTCGGACTGGTAGAATTGGCTGTGCCCGAGGACCTGCCCCCCGGGGGAGCGCAGGGTGAACTGAAACCGGCCCCGGTGATCCGTCCGCCGTTCAAAAATAGCCGGGTCGCGCAGCGTTGGCTGGAGGAGACGCACCTGTTCACGGGCATCCTCCCGGTTCGGGAAGGAAACGCTTTCCAATAGCGGGTGGCCCTGGGCGCTTTTCACCACAAACCGGCAACCGCTTTCGCCTTCATTCAGGTATTCGAGCATCTCTGGGTGTTAGGCATTATCAAGATACGGAATTTCCGGCATACCTATTTCAGGAAATTGTCCAGCCCCGGGATGTCCGGCATCCCTTCTTTGGCCGCAGCCGACAATTCGGCGTCGTGGATTTCCCCGGCTTTTTGCATTGCCCGGTTTACAACAGTCACCAGGTAGTCTGTCAATTGTTCCTTGTCACCCAATAATTCCCCCGAAATTTGAATATCCCTGATCTCCCGGGATGCCGAAACGGTTACTTCCAGCAGTCCGTCCGGGCTGGATTCGCGGAGGGTGACCGTTTTGAGTCGTTCACGGGTGGCTTTTACTTTTTCCTGGGATTCCTTGAGTTTCCCCATCATCCCCATCAGGTCTCCGAACATATCTTCGCGTTTTTTGGGTTTCTCTCAGGCGAAAATACGTCTTTTTTACGGCCCGGCCCGAAGGAAAATCCGCCTTGGGGAGTTCAGTGCATAAATGCTATTTTTGCCACATGGTATCAAAAAGTAACCCCGAAAATGCCCCAGCCCATGCCGCCCATTGCCACTAAAAATCCCCACATACTCGAAATCCACGGCAAAAAACGGGTGGATGAGTACTACTGGCTCAGGGAACGGGAAAGCCCGGAGGTTATCGAATACCTGGAGGCCGAAAATGACTATTTCCGTCAAATGACCGCCCACACGGAAAAATTCCGGGAGGAATTGTTCCAGGAGATGAAAGCCCGCATCCGCGAAGACGATACCTCGGTGCCCTACAAACTAAACGGCTACTGGTATATCACCCGGTTTGAAGTCGGGAAGGAATACCCGGTGTATACGCGGAAAAAAGGTTCCCTGGAGTCCGAAGAGGAAATCCTGTTTGACGCCAACCAGTTGGCTGCGGGTCATGACTATTTCGACCTTCGCGGAATTTCGGTCAGCCCGGATAACAAGCTGGCTGCATTTGGGACGGATACCGTATCCCGCAGACTGTACGACATTCGGATCAGGAATCTGGAAACCGGGGAGGACTTTGAGGATGTCCTGCCGCATACCACCGGCGGAGGCGTCTGGGCTACGGACAACCGGACGTTTTTTTATACCCGGAAGGACCCGGAAACCCTTAGGGCGGATGCAATTTTCAAACACCGACTGGGCACCCCGGCTTCTGAAGACGAACTGGTTTACCTGGAGGAAGATGAGACTTTTAACACGTACGTGTACAAATCCAAATCCAGAAAATACATCATTATCGGATCCTTCAGCACGCTGACCTCGGAGTACCGGATCCTGCCAGCCGACGAACCTGAAGGGGAATTCCGGATTTTCACTCCGCGCCAGCGCGGGGTGGAGTATTCCATCTACCACTACGCGGACCGGTTTTTTATCCTGACCAACCGGGACGGGGCCACGAATTTCAAGGTGATGCAGACTACAGAGGATCAGACAGGGAGCGAATACTGGAAACCTTTTATCCCTCACCGGGATGCCGTGCTTGTGGAAGACCTCGATATTTTCAGGGAGTATTATGTGGTGACCGAACGCGACAACGGCCTGAGTAAAATGCGGATTGTCCGCTGGGATGGAGGAGCGGATTATTACCTGCCCTTTGATAATGAAACCTATGTGGCCTACCCGTATGTCAACCTGGACTTCGACACGGAAAACCTGCGCTACGTCTACAATGCCATGACGTCACCGTACAGCATTGTGGAATTCAATATGGCAACGCGCCAGAAGACAATTCTCAAGGAACAGGAGGTCCTGGGGGGCAAATTCCAAAAAGAAAACTACGAATCCCGGAGGGTATGGGCAACGGCCCGGGATGGGGTTAAAGTACCGGTTTCACTGGTGTACCACCGGGAGACCCCCCTCGATGGCAGCAGCCCGCTATTGCTGTATGGATACGGGTCGTATGGGAGCACCTCAGACCCCTATTTTTCCACGGTGCGCCTGAGCCTTCTGGACCGGGGGTTCATCTATGCCATCGCCCATATCCGCGGGGGCGAATACCTGGGCAGGCCCTGGTACGAAGAGGGGAAGCTGCTGAAGAAAATGAATACCTTCACGGATTTTGAGGATTGCGCCCGCTTTCTGATTGCCGAAAAATACACCACGCCCCCCCACATCTATGCGTATGGGGGCTCGGCCGGCGGCCTCCTTATCGGGGCAGTGATCAATGCGGCCCCGGATCTTTTTAACGGGGTCATTGCCGCCGTTCCGTTTGTGGACGTGGTAACCACCATGCTGGACGAAAGCATCCCGCTGACCACCGGGGAATACGACGAATGGGGCAATCCCGCCGACCCCCAATATTATGAGTATATGGTGGGGTATTCCCCCTATGACAATGTCCGGGAGCAGGAATACCCGCATATGCTGGTGACTACGGGCCTGCACGACTCCCAGGTACAGTATTGGGAACCTGCCAAGTGGGTTGCCCGCCTGCGGAGCAAAAAACTGGGCGACCGCCAACTGTTTTTATACACGAACATGGACGCCGGGCACGGCGGGGCTTCCGGGAGATTTGAAGCCCTTCGCGAGACCGCTATGGAATACGCCTTCCTGCTCGATCTGGAGGGGAAAGTGCCATAATCCAAAAAAAATAGTAATTTTGCCTCCAAATCCGAACCGCATCGGCCGGTTTATGAGCCTAACCTTAGTGTATGAAACAAGAGATACAGGCGTTTAACAATATCCTTGAACTTATTGGAAAAACCCCCCTGGTCCGTTTGAATCGTCTGACGGCCGGCTTCCCCGGGGAATACTACGCCAAACTCGAGGCCTTCAACCCGGGTCATTCCTCCAAGGATCGGATTGCCCATTTTATCATTGAAGAGGCCGAACGGAGCGGGATTCTCAAGCCCGGTAGCACAGTAATCGAAACTACCTCCGGGAATACGGGCTTCAGCCTGGCCATGGTCAGCATCATCAAGGGGTACGAATGTATCCTGGCGGTGAGTTCCAAGTCCTCCAGGGATAAGATCGATATGCTTCGTTCCATGGGTGCCAAGGTGTATATCTGTCCCGCCCACGTGAGCGCAGACGACCCCAGGTCCTATTACCAGGTAGCCAAAAGGCTTCACCAGGAAACCCAGAACTCCATTTACATCAACCAGTATTTCAACGATTTTAATATCAAGGCCCACTACGCCACCACCGGGCCTGAGATCTGGGAACAGACCGGAGGCCAGATTACCCACCTGGTGGCCTGCAGCGGCACAGGGGGCACCATTTCGGGTACGGCGCGCTACCTGAAGGAGCAAAATCCGGATATCCGGATCATCGGAGTGGATGCCTACGGCTCCGTCCTGAAGAAATACCACGAAACCGGGGAATTCGACACGGAGGAAATCTATCCGTACCGGATCGAGGGCCTCGGCAAGAACCTGATCCCGGACGCTACGGATTTTACCGTTATCGACGAGTTTATCAAGGTGACCGATGAAGAGAGCGCCCATACTGCCCGGGAACTCTGCCATAAGGAGGGGATTTTTGCGGGGTATACGAGCGGCGCGGCCATGCAGGCTCTCAAACAACTGCAGGAAGACAAAACATTCGACGCAAATAGCCGCGTTGTGGTGATCTTCCCGGACCACGGCAGTCGTTATATGAGCAAAATCTACAGCGACAAATGGATGGAGGATCAGGGGTTCTTCGACAGCAAACACGTCGGGGAAGAGCAGCAAATCCAGGTAATCAAGTAATTTCAGGCCAGCCTGGTACATCCTGCAGATTGTGGAAAATTCCCGCAATTGCTTCCTCCCGATGCTATGAATTCGCTTTAAATTTCTTTACTTTTGCCTCGGATCGCTACCCGCGGAAATTCGCGTTTTGCAACATGCTTCCCGGTAGGTTTCCTGCGCAACCAAGCTAAACTCCATGAAAGATATATTCGATCGAATTATTGAGAATAAGGGTCCGCTGGGACGCTGGGCTTCCCAGGCCGAAGGGTATTTCGTCTTTCCGAAACTGGAAGGCCCTATCTCGAACCGGATGAAATTCCAGGGCAAAGAGGTGATTACCTGGAGCATCAACGACTACCTCGGCCTCGCCAACCTCCCGGAAATCAAAAAAGTAGACGGGGAAGCCGCCCTGGAACACGGAGCCGCCTATCCGATGGGTGCCCGCATGATGAGCGGCCATACGGATTACCACGAACAACTCGAAAAAGAATTGGCCGAGTTTGTGGACAAAGAGGCTGCCTACCTGCTGAATTTCGGCTACCAGGGGATTATGTCGGCCATCGACGCCCTGGTGTCCAAGGACGATATCATCGTATACGACGTGGATTCCCACGCCTGTATTATCGACGGGGTCCGGCTGCACGTGGGGAAACGCTTTACCTTTAAGCACAACGACATCGAGTCCCTGGAGAAAAACCTGGAACGGGCGGTGAAACTGGCCGAACAAACCGGGGGAGGCATCCTGGTGATTTCGGAAGGCGTGTTTGGAATGCGGGGCGAACAGGGAAAACTCAAGGAGATTGTGGCCCTGAAGGAAAAATACAACTTCCGCCTGCTGGTAGACGATGCACACGGATTCGGAACCCTCGGGAAAACCGGGGCCGGGGCCGGGGAAGAGCAGGGGGTTCAGGACGAGATTGACGTCTACTTCGCCACCTTTGCGAAATCCATGGCCGGTATAGGCGCCTTTTTAGCGGCCGACCAGGAAATCATCGACTACCTGAAATACAACCTGCGTTCCCAGATGTTCGCCAAATCCCTGCCCATGGTTTACGTGAAGGGAGCCCTGAAACGCCTGGAAATGCTCCGCACCATGCCGGAACTCAAAGAGAAACTCTGGGAGAACGTCAATGCCTTGCAAAACGGGCTGAAGGAACGCGGATTCGATATCGGGACTACCAGTTCCTGCGTCACCCCGGTATACCTGAACGGTAGCATCCCGGAGGCGATGGCACTGGTTAAGGACCTGCGGGAAAATTACGGTATATTCTGCTCCATTGTGGTATATCCGGTAATCCCCAAGGGACTGATCCTATTGCGAATGATCCCTACGGCCACCCACACAGCCGAGGATATAGAGGAAACGCTGGAGGCTTTTTCCGCCATCCGCGAACGACTGCAAAACGGCACCTACAAACGGCTCTCTGCGGCGGTTGCTGCGGCCATGGGGGAGTAACCCGGGAGCAATTTTACAGAACAGGAAACCCGGCACGGCGCCGGGTTTTTCTTTATTAGGCCGGGACGGAAGGAATCGCGGGTTCTGGAATTGGAGGGCTTGCCGGTTTCGCGGAACGGATCAGCCGAGTTGTTTCCGATACGTGCACCTCCGTTTGTAAACGACGGGTGAAAAGTGTTTCCACATTTGCTGGATGGCCTTGTTTTCTGCCAGTTCCGGCGTCCGGTAGCACATGGTTACACCTTTTTCCTGAAAAACCTTGTAGTATTCGTTGAAGATGATTGAGGTAATCCCCTTATTCTGGAATTCCGGCTCGATCCCGATCAGGTAGAATATAGCGTCCTTGTTGTGTTTCCGGGCGTGCAACAGGTGACGAAAACCAAAGGGGAACAATTTTCCACGTGCTTTCTGCAAGGCTTTGGAAAAGGAGGGCATCACGATGGCAAAGGCGATAATCCGGTCGTCTTCGTCTACCACGAATTTGATGTATTCCGGGTTGATAAACCCGATATACTTTTTCTTGAAGTACGCCTTCTGTTCCTCGGAAATCGGCACAAAAGATGACAACCGCGCATAGGATGCATTAAAAAGGTCAAACATCTTGTCCGCCCAGGGCATGATTTCAGAAGTTTTCGTGAAGTTCAGGGCCCGTAGCCCATAGCGCTGGCGAATGGTTGCTTCAATACGGGTAAACAGCCGGGGATCCGCGTTTGCCGCGGGGAATTTGCTCTCCAGGTACTCCTTTTCGCGCGTAAATCCGAGATTTTCCAGGTGGGTAGCGTAGTAGGGGTAGTTGTACCAGGTGACCATCGTCCCGATGTGGTCGAAACCCTCGGTAAGTACCCCAACCTTATCCAGGTTGGAAAACCCCATGGGCCCTTCCATGTACTCCAGGCCATTGTCATTGCCAATTTCAGCAACTTTGTCGAGCAACGCCCTGCTGATTTCCGGATCGTCCTTGAAATCGAACCAACCGAACCGCATCTTTTTCAGTCCCTGTTGCTCCACCTCGGTACGGTTGATGATGGCAGCCACCCTGCCCACCACCTCGCTGCCGCTGTAGGCGAGGAAAAACCGCGCCTCTGCCTGGCGAAAAACGGGATTTACCTTTGGGTCGAAAGAGGCGAGCTCCTCGCGGATGATGGGCGGAACCCAATACGGGGAGTCCTTGTACAGCGTAAAGGGGAAGCGGACAAAGGACTTCATATCTCTTTTGGAATGCGCTTCTTCTATTCGGATCATGGGACGCGTTTGCAGGTTCCAATATTACGGAACTTTCCGCATAGCGTAAAGTAGTTTTCCTGAATTCCGCGAACGTCAGATTGGGTTGAATTCCCAGTCATCGCCCCCGTCGTCGCTTTTTTCCCGTTTTTTGTTGCGTTTTTCAGCCCGTCGCTGGCTCCGCCTCTCGGCTTTGGATAGTTTTCTCCCGCCCCGGCGCATGCTATTGCGGCCAATTTTCTCCTGGTCTTCAATCGGGATAAGCTGATCCTTGTGGAAGTCCAGCCGGTAAGAAACCCCGGAGCTGATAAAGATCCGGCTGGGGGTGTTTTTAAAGCCGGCACCCAGGTTGATATCGGCCTGGAAGTTCGGGCTGAACAGGTAGGCGACGCCGCTTCGGAGCAATACATCGGAGTAGCGGTCGCTTTGGATGCCCTGGTTTTCCACAAAAACACTCCATTTCGGGTTCCTGAAGGCGTGGGAAATGGAAACCAGGTAGCTCCATTCGGGGAAATCCGTCCCAATCCGGTCGTAGGCGATATTGGTGACCAGGACAAACCTCGGGGACAACCGGCTTTGGGTGGCCACCATGGCCCTGGGGGAAACCGTAGGTTCACCGGGGTAGAACGGGTTGTCGCCCAACACGAAGTTTGCCCCCCCGTAGAGGGCCACGGAAGGGATCAGGTTTTTTAATTGGAAAACGTTGTTGGCCCTCCAGCTCCTGATATTTGGCTTGTTGCGTTCCGGGTCCTTGTAGCGGTCGTAGATCAGGAATTTCAGGCCCACACGGTTCCGGTAGAAATCGGTAAGAGAAGCCTCCGTGCCCAGGTTGGAGTAGGTAATATTCTGGTTCTGGTAGATTCCTTCGTATTGGAGTTCCAGCGCTTCAAACAGCAGCCCGTACCTCAAAGCGACATCCACGCCGAAGATTCCGGATTCCGTGTTCAGGATGGCGTGGTCCTGTTGTTCGTAAACCAGGCCCGATTCGAGTTGGACAACGCCTTTTCCCACCGCGTAGGCGCTATTGGCCTTGCCGGGGCGGTTGGAATTGATGACATCCGTATATTGGGCATGCGCGGCCAGGCCCCAGGCCAACAGAGTGGCCAAAAGCCCGAATTTGCCGATTTCATTGAGGATTCCGCGGGTTTTTGATGCCATATTTAGTATTATTTTAGGACTTTTGTACAGTTAATACAACGTCGGAATCGTACTTTTGATATACAGAGTGATCAGTTAATGGGTATTTTAAAGTTCCTTTTGGTTCTGCTTCTCGGCTACTATTTCCTGCTCCTGCTCGGGCGGCTGTTAGGCCCGTGGCTCAGGCGGTATGCCAGGAGGAAGACCGAAGAGTACTTTCAGGAAGCCTTCCGCGGCAGGGCTCCGGAGGACCCGGGCAGCAGAAGGACCGGGGAGGTGACCATCGACCGGAAACCCGCCCGCAAACAACCTCCCGCAGAGCCTGTAGGGGAGTATATCGAATACGAGGAAGTCGAAGAATCCTAAACCGACCCGGACCCAAAGATGAACCTCGACCTCAAACAATTTTTTACCCACTTTTTCGTAGCCGTTTTCTTTGCGCTGGCGTCCCTTGCCTATTTTTACCCGGTTCTCCAGGGCAAGGTCATCTACCAGTCGGACATCGTCCAATACCGGGGGATGGCCCAGGAACAGGAAGAATTCCGCAAAGAAACCGGGGAGGAGCCCTATTGGACCAACAGTGCCTTCGGGGGGATGCCCACCTATCAGCTCGGCGCGCGCTACCCCCATGAATACGTAAAGAACCTGGACCGGGCAATCCGTTTTTTGCCCAGGCCGGCCGATTACCTCTTCCTGTATATGCTGAGCTTCTACATCCTGATGTGCTGCCTGAAAGTGGATTACCGGCTGGCCGTCCTGGGGGCTTTGGCCTATGGCTTCTCCACCTACCTGATTATCATCCTGGGCGTTGGCCACAATGCCAAGGCACACGCGCTGGGCTACCTGCCCATGTTGCTGGGCGGGATACTGCTCGTTTACCGCAAAAAATACCTCTGGGGATTTGTGCTCACAGCTTTTGCCATGGCCCTTGAAATCCAGGCGAACCACTATCAGATGACCTATTACTTTATGTTGCTGGTATTGGTACTGGGCCTGGTGTATCTGATCGATGCTATCCGTCGGGGGCAACTGAAGCATTTTGCCCTGGCCACGGGTTTGCTGGTTCTCGCGGTTCTCCTGGGGATCCTGCCCAACGCGGCCTCCCTGATGGCTACCCGGGAATACGCGGCCTGGAGTACGCGGGGCCCCTCCCAGCTCACCCTGGACCCGGAGGGAAACCCCATGGAACAGACCAACGGCCTGGACACCGAATACATCACCCAGTACAGCTACGGGATTGTGGAATCCCTGAACCTGTTCGTCCCCAGGCTTTTCGGGGGGGCTTCCGTAGAGTCCCTGGGGGAGGGGTCCAAGACGTATGAATTTCTGATCGACCAGGGTGTGCCGCGCTCCCAGGCGCTTGAGTTCAGCAACAACCTCCAGCTCTACTGGGGGGATCAGCCGGGTGTTTCCGCCCCGGCCTACGTGGGAGCCCTGATTGTGTTTTTCTTCCTGCTCGGGCTGCTGCTCGTTCGCGGCCGGGCCAAATGGTGGTTGCTCGGAGGAGCAATACTATCGCTGTTGCTCTCCTGGGGAAAGAATTTCCCGCTGCTCACGGACTTGATGATCGAATATTTTCCGCTCTACGACAAGTTCCGGGCCGTCTCTTCGGCCCAGGTCATTCTCGAACTCTGCTTTCCCATCCTGGGCATCCTGGCATTGAAGCGTTTTTTTGACCCGTCCCTGGAGGCATCCAAAAAAATTCGGGCCCTGGTTGTTGCGACCGGGTCCCTTGCCGGCTTGGGGGTGTTGCTCTTCCTCTCCAGGGGGCTTTTCGATTTTTCAGGCGGCAGCGACCCGATGTTGACCCGGTATTTTGGGGAAGACGTAATGCAGGTAATCCGCAGAGACCGGGAAGCTGTTTATATTGCCGACACCATCCGGTCCCTGATCATTGTCCTGGCGGGGGCCGGGCTGCTCTGGCTGCATGTCAAGGGCCGCCTGGGGCGGAACCTGACCCTGGCTGCCCTGGGCATTGTCTTGCTGATCGACCTGGTCGGAGTTGACAAGCGATACGTGGATTCCGGGGATTTTGTCCCGGAAAGGCGAATGAACGCCCCGATAGCGATGTCCCAGGCAGACCAGGTTATCCTTCGGGATACATCGGTATTCCGGGTGCTGAATGTGGGGGAGGGGCTCAACGGGGCCCGGACTTCGTATTTCCACCATTCCCTGGGGGGCTACCATGCGGCTAAGCCCAGGCGTTTAATGGATTTATTCGACTACCACATCTACCGCGACAACCGGCAGGTACTTCACATGCTGAACACCAAATACCTGATACAGACCAATGAAGAAGGGGCCCCGTCCGTGACCCTGAACCCGAATGCAATGGGCAATGCCTGGTTTGTGGAAAACCTGGTTCCCGTGCCCACGGCGGATGCCGCTATCCGGTCGCTGGATACGCTGCAGGTTAGCCGTACCGCCGTGGTCAACACCTCGGATTTCCCGGAATACGGCTCCAGGGCATACGTCCGGGATTCAGCCGCGACGGCCCAACTGGATACCTATCGCCCGAATTTCCTGGAATACACGGTTCGAAATGCCCATGAAGGTTTGCTGGTGTTTTCTGAGATGTATTACCCCGAAGGCTGGCAGGCATCTATCGATGGACGGGAAGCCGACCATTTTCGGGTGAATTACGCCCTGCGGGCCCTGGAGGTGCCGGCCGGGGAAAACCGGGTGACCTTCCGTTTCGAACCGGAAGTTGTCCGGAAGGGAAGCCGGATATCCCTGGCGGGATCCATCGCTCTGCTGGTACTCCTGCTGGGCGCCGTGACCTACCGACTGGTAAAACGTCCTCCCAAGGAAACGGAATAATGCATAAGGTACTGGTCGTTACGTATTACTGGCCACCCGCTGGAGGCCCCGGAGTCCAGCGATGGCTGTTCTTTGTGAAGTACCTGCGCGACTTTGGCTTCGAGCCTGTTCTCTACCTTCCCGAAACCCCCCATTACCCGTTAACCGACCCGGACCTGGAGCGGGAGGTGCCGGAAAACCTCACGGTATACAGGAGCCAATTTTGGGAACCCTATGCATGGGCACGGCTGTTTGGCCGGAAGAAGGCCGGGCGGATCAGTTCCGGAATTATCCAAAGGAGGAACCCGGGGTTGGTGGAACGGCTGTTGCTTTGGGCCCGAGGCAATTTTTTCATTCCGGACGCCCGCAAATTCTGGGTAAAAAAAGCCGTCCGCGAATTGCCTGGCATCCTGGATCAGGAGGGGATCACCACCCTGGTGACCACCGGGCCGCCCCACAGCCTGCACCTGATCGGGCTGGAATTGTCCCGGCGCAGGCCGAACCTGAAATGGGTCGCGGATTTTAGGGACCCCTGGACGGAGATCGGCTACCATTCCGCCATGAGCCTTGGCAAACGGGCCCGTAGAAAACACAGGGAGCTGGAAACCCAGGTCCTCGGCGCGGCGGATCGCGTCATGGCAACCAGCCAGGTAACGGCCGATAGCCTGGGATCCCATACGCCCCGCCCGGTAGCGGTAATCACCAACGGTTTCGACCGGCAGCCTGCCCGGGGAGACCAGCCGGACGGTGCCTTTGTGGTGGCGCATATCGGTTCGCTCCTCAGCGGGCGCAACCCCGATGCCCTCTGGCAGGCCCTGGCTACACTCCTCCGGGATACGCCGGGTTTTCGGGAAGATTTTCGCCTGGAACTTACCGGCCTGGTCAGCGAGGAGGTGATGGAGTCCCTGAGGGAGCACGGCCTGGAGGCCCATACCAAAATACACGCATATGTCCCGCACCGCGAAGCTATCATCCGGCAGGAAAAGGCACAGCTGCTGCTGCTGCTCGAAATCGACTCGCCGGAAACGCGGGGCATCGTGCCCGGGAAGCTTTTTGAATACATGGCTGCTGCCCGGCCCATCCTCGCCATAGGCCCGGATGGATGGGAAGCCGCGGACCGGGTGATAGGCAGCGGCTGCGGAGCGGGTTTCCGGTACGGACAAATGGACGAAATCCTTGCGCAGCTTCGGCAATGGTACGATCTTTATCGAAAAGGCGCCCTTTCGGTCCGGCCGGGAGGAGTAGCCCAATACCATCGCCGGGAACTCACCGGCCGGCTGGCAAAGGAAATCCTATGGGAATTATCCTCAGACAATCCATCGTAAACACGCTGCTAACCTATGTCGGTTTCGGGTTGGGGGCCGTCAACACGCTCGTTTTATACACCCGTTTCCTGTCCGATACCTATTTTGGCCTGGTGGGGGTTATCCTTTCCACCGGTGCGCTCCTGATGCCGCTGATGGCCTTCGGGGTGCCGAACACCCTGGTGAAATTCTTTTCCGCCAACCGGGAAGCACCGCACCGGAACCCGTTCCTGACGCGAATGCTTCTGCTCCCCCTGGTTTTTATCCTCCCCCTGGCGGTATTCAGCTTGTTGGCGGATGAGGCTATCGGGAGTTTCCTGGCCCGGGAAAATGCCATAGTGGCGGAATATGTCGGGCATATTTTCCTGATCGGCCTTTCCATGGCGTATTTTGAGGTGTTTTTTGCATGGAGCAAGGTGTGCCTCCGTTCGGCATTCGGTACGTTTTTAAAGGAAGTCTTTGTCCGGCTGGGGGTCAGTCTCCTGCTTTTCCTGTTGTATTTTGAAGTGCTCTCGGTGGCTGGCTTCCTCAGGTGGCTGGTGGGCCTGTATGCCCTGAGGTGCCTGCTGATGGCAGTATATGCCCTGCGGCTGATGCCCTTCCGATTTCGGTTCCGACTGCCCGGGGACTCCCGGGAAATTACCGTGTACAGCGCGCTGATCCTCCTGGGCGGATCGGTTTCCGTACTGCTCCTGGAAGTAGACCGGTTCATGATCAACCAGTATATCGAACTGGCGAATGTGGCCTATTACACGGTAGCCGTCTTTATCGCCACGGTAATTATCGTCCCCCAACGGGCCATGCACCAGATTACCTATCCGATTACCGCCGAACTGCTCCACGCAAAGGACCTGTCGGGCCTTGGGAGCCTCTACCGGAAAAGTTCCCTGGCCCTGCTGGTGGCGGCGGGGCTTATATACCTGCTGATCCTGATGAACCTCGAAGAGCTCTATCTCCTGTTGCCCGAAAATTACCGGGGTGGTTTTACCATTGTGGCCCTGATCGGGGCTGCCCGGGTTTTTGATTCCTTTTTGGGTATCAATGCGGCCATCCTGTACAATTCCCGGTATTACCGGATGTTGCTGGTATTTGGCCTGGGCCTGGTGCTCATCACCATCGCACTGAATATCTGGTTGATCCCGCGCTTTGGGATCAATGGGGCTGCTTGGGCCACTTTTATCTCAATCGCCGCCTACAACCTGGTCAAACTCCTGTTTGTCCGCTTGAAATTCGGCCTGGTTCCCTGGAGCCGGGATACCTTTAGGCTGATCGGGGTGGGGGTCCTCACCGGGGCGTTGTTTCTCTGGTTGTCCTTTCCGTTTCACCCCCTGGTCAATATTGGGTTGAAATCACTGCTGGCGGCATTGTTCTACCTCGGCCTGGTCCATCGGCTGGGGATTGCCAAAGACGCGTTCGCCCTTCTGGGCAGGGGGTTTAAAAAACCGGACCCCGGGAAGAAAAATCCTCCACGGGGTCCTGACAACTAACCAACCTAAAAACTATTTTCTATTGCGATCCGCGATTGTTGCTTCTGCTACGCGATCCGCTCCGTACGGCTGAGCCGCTGCGCCGGCTGCTTTTTACGGCCGACTTTCGAACCGTCCGGGAAGCGGTCTTCCCACGGGCCTGGGGTGCTTGCCTGGCCGGGGCACTGCGACGGGCCTGGGGCGCTTTCCGCGCCGTTGCACTACGGTGCGCCTGGGGTGCCTTCCGGGAGGCGGTCGAGCGCTTAACGGTTGTTGATTTCCGTGTGGTTACCGTACTCCTGGACGCCCGCTGCGGCACCGGCCGGCGCGCCTCCGTTTTGCGTACCGTAGTCGTCCGGCTGCTGCGTACCGTGTTTCCAACCGGACTCGTGCGGACTTCCCGGCTGCTGCGCTTTACTGTGCGCGTATCCTGAGTGCTCCGACGGGACTGGGCAGAGGTATTGCTTCGCGTTGCCCGTTGGTTGCCTCGTATGTCACGCTGACCCTGGCGGGCGGCACTTTGCCTGCGAACCGAAGTGGCGTTGGAGCGCTGGTTCCTGCGTACATCCGTATTCGCACTGCGGGCAACCCGGCTGTTGCTTCGTACCCGGTCGTTGCGTACGGCTACGCGGCTGTTGCTTCGTACCCGGTCGTTGCGTACGGCTACGCGCCGGTCGTTCCGGTAGATCCGGGTACGCTCTGCCCGGGGGGCGTGGCGGTAGGTCCTGCCAACCGCTGCATACGCCCTGCGGTTGTTGTACCTGTACGGGCGGTAATACGTATAGCGGATGGGACGGTAGAACCTCCGGTAAGGACGGTTATAGACCATGCAGAACCCAACGGCCGGACGGGCAAAGTAGCGGTGCCACGGGCGGAATACATACGCCCTGTTATACACGTTGATAAACCCGGTGTGGTAGTCGTAAATCCCACGGGGGGTGTAAAAGATGCGCATCCCGCCAATCCGGTAGGCCAGGCCGTTGCGATACAGGATATCCACACCGCCAATACGGCTTACGCGACCGTAGTAGTCGTAGTATACCGGGATATTTTCCACCTGGATGATGGCCCCGTAGTCATCGTACTGCACATAGGGGTTGTAATTATACCCGGAGTTAAAGGTCACCCCGATGGGGCCAACCCCCACATGGGCGTTTACGTTTACGCGGTCGTTGATATAAAAATCAAATTCGCCATCCGGATATACCGAAAACGTAATACCGTTCTCGACAAAAATAAAAGAGTTGCCAAAGTTGAAGGCATTGCGAAGCGCAACCTTATCGTCTGTGCTGGCGGCGACAGGGCTAGCTGCTCCCGTCAGTATGGCCGCTATAATGAGTAGAAACTTTTTCATCGTATTCGGGTTTAAGATTCCGGATGTAACTATTTACATACCGCCCGAATAGGTACAATTAGCGTGCCAAAAAACAAAAAACTAATTTAAACAACTGTAAATCAGTGTATTGAAATAGAATGAAATAACTCAGAGTTTTCCCTTCAGATAGCGGCCCGTGAGGGAATCCGGGTGCGCGGCGATTTCCTCAGGAGTTCCGAAGGCAACTATCTGCCCCCCTTTATCCCCGCCTTCCGGCCCCAGGTCAATCACGTGGTCGGCAGATTTGATCAGTTCGATGTTGTGTTCGATGACCACTATGGAATGGCCTTTTTCGAGGAGCGCATTGAAGGAGGTGAGCAATTTGTGGATGTCGTGGAAATGCAACCCGGTTGTGGGCTCGTCAAAAATGAACACGCCCTTGTCCCGGGTCTGTCCCTTGCCGAGAAACGAGGCCAGTTTGATTCGCTGGGCCTCCCCCCCGGATAGGGTGGAGGAGGGCTGGCCCAGGGTGACATATCCCAGCCCGACATCCTGCAGGGGCTGCAGGCGGGCCGCAATCTTCTCCTGTTTGTGCTCTTTGAAAAACTCGATGGAATCCGAAACGGTCATTTCCAGGATGTCCGCGATGGAGGCACCCTCGAACTTAACTTCAAGCACCTCCTTGCGAAACCTACGACCGCCACACTGGTCGCATTCCAGATGAACATCGGCCATGAATTGCATTTCCACGGTAATCTCACCATCCCCTTTGCATTTATCACATCGGCCGCCGTCCACATTAAAGGAGAAGTGTTTGGATTTATAACCGCGGAGTTTACTCAGTTTCTGGGCGGCATAGAGGTTGCGGATGTCGTCGTAGGCTTTGATATAGGTAACCGGGTTCGACCGGGACGACCGCCCGATGGGATTCTGGTCTACCATCTCCACGTATTTGACAAACTGGAACTCCCCCTTGAATTCCGTATGCTGCCCGGCTTTTTCGCCATAGCCTCCCAACTCCTTTTGGAGCATCGGGTAGAGGATGCGCCGGATCAGCGTACTTTTCCCGCTGCCAGAGACCCCGGTAATCACCGTGAGTACCTGCAGGGGAATCCGAACGTCGATGTTCTTCAGGTTGTGTTCCCGTGCCCCCAGGATGTCGATATGCCCTCGGGGGGTCCGTCTGCGTGCAGGGACCGGGATATTCAGGCTGCCGTTCAGGTACCGGGCGGTGAAAGAATCCGAAGCGAGGATATCCCCCAGGGTGCCCTCGGCTACAACCCGGCCGCCGTGCGTGCCGGCTTCAGGCCCGATATCGATGATCCGGTCTGCGGCGCGCATCATATCTTCGTCGTGTTCAACCACGATCACTGTATTCCCCAGGTCGCGCAGGGATTCCAGTACCCCGATCAGGTTTTCCGTATCCCTCGGATGCAGGCCAATGCTCGGCTCGTCCAGGATGTACATGGAGCCCACCAGGCTGCTGCCCAGGGATGTCGCCAGGTTGATGCGCTGGCTTTCTCCTCCGGAAAGCGTGTTGGATTTGCGATTCAGGGTCAGGTATCCGAGCCCTACCTGCATCAGGTAGGCGAGACGGTTCCGGATTTCGGTCAATAACCGCCGGGCGATGCGGGAATCGTGGTCGCTGAGCTCGAGTTCGTCAAAATACGCCTGCAATTTGTACAGGGGCATTTCCACCAGATCCGAGATGGATTTACCGTAAATACGCACGTATTCGGCTTCCTTCCGCAAGCGACGCCCCCGGCATACGGAACAACGCGTCTTGCCCCGGTAACGGGACAACATCACCCGGTTCTGGATTTTGTAACTTTTTTCCTCGAGCTTGGCAAAAAACGCATTCAGGCCGGTAAAATGCTCATTTCCTTCCCAAACCAGGGCCTGCTGTTCCTCGCTGAGCTCAAACCAGGGCTTGTGGATGGGGAAGTCGAATTTGTAGGCCGAGTTGACAAGTTGGTCCCGGTACCATCCCATGCTGTCGCCCCGCCAGGGGAAAATGGCGTTTTCGTAAACCGATAGCCCGGTGTTGGGAATCACCAGGTCCGCATCGATACCGATGACGTCCCCGTACCCCTCGCATTTCGGGCAGGCCCCATAGGGGTTGTTGAAACTGAAAAGGTGGACATTGGGCTCCGGGAACTGCATCCCGTCCCGCTCGAATTTATTGCTGAAAGGCGTACGTGTCCCATCGGCCAGCGATTCGACATAGCATTCCCCCTTACCTTCAAAAAATGCGGTATCGACGGCTCCTGCCAGGCGGTTCAGGAAATCTTCTCCTTCCCGCACCACGATCCGGTCTACCACCAGCTCAAACTCCCGACCCACACCTTCGAGATCCGGGTCGATCCGCACCACCTCCCCCTGGTGCTTGATGCGCGCATAGCCCTGTTTGGAGAGCAATTCCAGGGATTTGGAAACCTCGCGCTCCTCCGGGATCCGGAGCGGGGCGAGCAACAACAGCCGGCTTCCCTCCGGAAAGGACCTGACGAAATCCACTACGTCCGATACCCGATCCTTTTTCACTTCCTCTCCGGAAACGGGGGAATACGTGCGGCCCACCCGAGCATACAGCAGTTTCAGGTAGTCGTAGATTTCCGTGGTGGTGCCCACCGTAGACCGGGGGTTGGTGGAGTTTACTTTTTGCTCGATGGCAATGGCAGGGGCGATACCCCGAATCTGGTCTACCTTGGGTTTGTCCAGTTTCCCCAGGAATTGCCGGGCATAGGAAGACAGGCTTTCCACATAGCGACGCTGGCCCTCGGCGTACAGGGTGTCAAAGGCCAGGCTCGATTTGCCCGAGCCGGACATCCCGGTGATGACCACCAGCTGGTTGCGCGGGATCACCACGTCGATATTCTTCAGGTTGTGCAGACGGGCTCCCTGGATCAGGATATTTTGCCTGGGATCGGCTTGGACGGGTGCGGGCATATACGATGGAATGAGGCGCAAAGATACGATTTGCCAGGGGCATACCGAAGCGCTTGATCCACCTGAATACCCGCCCGATCCCGAATCATATTTTTTGCCAACGTTAAAAAATTCCTATATTTGGGCATTCTATGATATAATAAGCGCTGCCTATACAACACGATTACTTTTTTGAAAATGTAACCCAAATCCCTGCCTCTGCGAACTTCGTGGACGGGAGGAATTACCAAAAAAGTAAGTTGTATGGACCACCAGGCAGACGATGCTATCCTGATCAAGAACTATCTGAACGGTGACGAAAGGTCACTGGAAATACTCATCAACCGCCACAATCAGCGGATCTCCTCTTTTATTTACTCCAAGGTCTACGACCGGGAGGTAACCGAAGACCTCTTCCAGGATACCTTTATCAAGGTCATCCGGACCCTGAAACTCGGCAAGTACAATGAAGAGGGCAAATTCCTGCCCTGGGTGATGCGGATTGCCCACAACCTGGTCATCGACCACTATCGGAAGAGCAACCGGATGCCGCGCTATGAAGGCAGCCCGGAGTTCAGCATTTTTTCCATCATGCAGGACGACCGCCTCAATGCGGAGAAACAACTGATCCAGGAGCAGATTGAAACGGATATTGCAGACCTGATTGCCGAATTGCCCGAGGACCAGCAGGTGGTTCTGCAGTTGCGGATGTATCGGGACATGAGTTTTAAGGAAATAGCCGAAAATACCGGCGTAAGTATCAATACGGCACTGGGCCGGATGCGTTATGCGCTGATCAACCTGCGGAAGCTCATCGACGAGCACAATATAGTTTTAACGAATTAATTGGCCATAGGTCGAGCGGAAACACGGGTGCTGCATTGGTTTGCGTTATTTTATCCAAACACAGCAGCCTATGGATCACAGCTACACAACCCAGGACGGATGTAAACTCGTAACCACCTCAGAGGAAACCGTACGGTTCCTTCTGGATTACTCCAAATCCCTTTCTGTTATTTCCTCCCGGGGGATGGATTTCGAGAACAACCTGAATTGACAATACGTCCGTTTAAGATAGACCACGGCCCCTTTCCGGGGCCTTTTTTATGCCCGGTCCCGAGGCGGAACCCCGGAGGTAACTTCCGCCCACCCCGGGGCGAGAAATGTCAAAATTCGCCTTTGACATCAAGAATCGAGCGTTTTACAACATAGTTTTTCCATCAGCAGGGCCTTTGGCTACTTTTAAATTGTGTTTGAACGGCAGACACGATAACCCAATCGGTAACCAACCTTCAGATGTCCTGTAACAAGGTCCTGGATTAAAAACTAAAGTACGCTCTATGGAACTACAGATCGACGACTCAGCCCTGGTTAGGGATTATATCAGCGGCGACGAGCGCTCCCTCGAGATCCTGATCAACCGGCACAACCAACGCATTACCAGCTTTATCTACTCCAAGGTTCTGGACCGCGATATTACGGAGGATATTTTTCAGGATACCTTTATTAAAGTCATCAAGACCCTGAAGAAGGGGAATTACAGTGAAGAAGGGAAATTCCTTCCCTGGGTCATGCGGATTGCGCACAACCTGATTATCGACCATTTCCGTAAAAACAAGCGGATGCCCAAGTTTGAGGGCGGGGAGGATTTCAATATCTTCTCGGTAATCGGAGACGACCGTCCGAACATCGAAAAGCAACTTATCAAAGACCAGATAGACAGCGACCTGGGCCTGCTCATTGACGAATTGCCGGACGACCAGCGCGAAGTCCTGATTATGCGTATCTACAAGGATATGAGTTTCAAGGAAATTTCCGAGTGTACCGGCGTGAGCATCAATACGGCCCTGGGCCGGATGCGCTATGCGCTGATCAACCTGCGCAAGATTATCCAGAAAAACAAGATTGTACTGACCAACTAGTTTCCGGGCAATTCCCTGCCGAGCAATATTTCCATTTCGCTTGCGTTATATTCTTGTAACGAACTCTAAGCATATGGAAAAAATTTACGCAAGTCAGACAGATGCATGTAAACTGGTTCGGGTAAAGCAGGAGACAATTTCCTTCCTGATGCAGTACTCCCGATCCCTGCATGTACTGGGTTACCAGGGGTTCCAGTTTGAATCGAACCTCAACTAAAATTTCAAAGGCCCGCCTCGGCGGGCCTTTTTTTTATACCGCCTGCCGCAAGTTGCCTTTGCGGGCCACGAATTACTTACGCCCCCCTTTTTTCTTTTCGTAATCCTTTAACACCGATTTCCTTCCGATTTTCCGGGTGATCTCGTCCTTTTCCAGATCCCAGCCACGGGCCGGGCAATATTCCCGGCCGTACCAGATAATTTGCAGGTGCAATTTATTCCAGAGTTCCTCCGGGAAGAGGCGTTTGGCATCCTTCTCGGTCTGCACCACGTTTTTTCCCGTTGATAGCCCCCAGCGGTACATGAGCCTGTGGATATGTGTATCCACGGGGAAAGCCGGGATGCCAAAGGCCTGGGAAACCACGACACTGGCTGTTTTATGCCCCACCCCAGGCAGCCGTTCGAGAGCCTCCAGGTCCCTGGGGACCCGGCCGCCGTGTTCTTCAACCAGTATTTCCGACAACCGCCTGATCGCCTTTGCCTTAGTTGGGGAAAGTCCTACGGGACGGATAATATCCCGGATTTCTTCCACCGGCACCTTGGCCATGTCCTCCGGGGTGGAGGCACGGGCAAAGAGCAGGGGAGTGGTTTGGTTGACACGCACATCCGTGCTCTGGGCGGATAACAGGACGGCTACCAGCAGCGTGTAGGGGTCCTGGTGATCGAGCGGGACAGGCACTTCCGGGTAAATGGATTCGAGCACGTCGATAATATAAGCAGCTTTTTCTTTTCTGGTCATTTATGTTTAACTTTACATAAAAATCAATAAACACACAAGATAGCACATGAAAACCTTGCAAGCCGGGGATAAAGTACCGGAATTTACAGCTCCCGATCAAGACGGAAACCCGATTTCAACTTCCGACTTCAAAGGGCAGAAATGGGTAGTATTCTTTTACCCGAAAGCAGATACCCCGGGATGTACCGCCGAGGCCTGCAACCTGCGCGACCACTACGCCGAACTCAAGGACGCCGGCTATGCCCTGGTGGGGGTGAGCGCGGATGCCCCGAAGAAACAGGCCAAATTCCGCGATAAGTACAGCTTTCCCTTCCCGTTGATTGCCGATGAGGACCGGACCGTGATCGACGCATTCGGAGTCTGGGGGCCTAAGAAGTTTATGGGCCGCGAATATGAGGGCATCCACCGAAAAACGTTTATTATCGGGGAGGACGGCCTTGTGGAGCGCGTCATCGACAAGGTAAAGACAAAGGATCACGCAGCCCAGATTCTCGAATAGGGATAAAAACGGAATACGCTGAAAGGATCAGGCCGGGGACTCCCCGGCTTATTTATTTGTCTGCTTTTTCGGCCGGGGTTTTATCTGCCTGGGCTTTTTGCGCTAAAAAGAGCTGTTTCTCTTTGATCATTTCCGCAATTCCCCCGGGAAGCATCTCTTCCCAGCCCTCTTCGCCCGAAGTGATTCTCTTCAGCACGTCCCTTGAGAATATATGCAGGATGTCCGGGTCGTAGTCGATAATGTCCATGACCTTCCCGTTGTATTTGAAGAACTTGTACAGTTCCTTCATCCGCGGGTGCACCTTAATGTTGTTGCTGGTCATGATCTGCCCCGTCTCCGGGTTCTTCATCGGATAGAGGTATACCTTCAGGTCTTTGAAGAAGAGTTTTCCGAAGGCCTCGAGGATGCCCCCGCTCAGGTGGCGGTAATATTTTTCGTCGAAAATATCGATCAGGTTGTTGACCCCCATGGTCAATCCTATCCGATTCTTCGTGTAGTTGTTGAAGTACTCCACCAGCTTGTAATACTCGGAGAATTTCGAAATCATCACCATGTGTCCGAGGGAACACAGCAACTCGGCCCGGTCCATAAAATCCTGCTCGTCTATCTCTCCGGATGACCGCAGGTTCGTAAGCGTGATCTCAAAGATGACAATGGTGTTTTCCTCCTCCACAGTCTGTTCCCGGATGAATATGTCGTAAGATTTCTGGAACATATCCATATTGACTTTGGTCACCGGCCGGAAACTGCCCCGGAGTGCCAGGATGTTCTTTTTGTAGAGGACGGCCGCCGGGAGGAGGTTGTTGCCGTCTGCCCCGAACATGACGGCGTCCGTCATGTCGTTTTTGATAAGCTGCAGGCTCATCAGCCGGTTGTCCACATGGTCAAAATTCGGGCCGCTGAAATTCACCATGTCGATTTCCAGGGTGTCCTTGTCGATGTGGTCGTAGAGGTATTTCAGGAGTTTGCGCGGCTTGTGGTGCTTGTAGAAGGCCCCGTAGATCAGGTTAACCCCTACAATGCCCAGGGTTTCCTGCTGCAACCGGGCCTCGTTCTGCTTGAATCGGATATGCAGGACAATTTCGTCGAATTCCTTCTGCTTGGGATCTAACTGGAACCGGATACCCACCCAGCCGTGACCTTTATAGCGCTTGGAGAAATCGATGGTGGCCACCGTATTGGCGTAGGCAAAAAAGAGGCGGTCCGGATGCCGGTCCCGGCTGATGCGCTCTTCCATGAGCTTCATCTCGTGGGACAACATCTTTTTGAGGCGGCTCTGGGTGACATACCTCCCGTCTTCCTCCAGGCCGTAGATCGCATCGCTGAAGGCTTTGTCGTAAGCGCTCATCGCCTTGGCGATTGTCCCGGAAGCCCCGCCCGCCCTGAAAAAATGACGGGCCGTTTCCTGGCCGGCCCCTATTTCTGCGAATGTTCCGTAGATGTCCGGGTTGAGATTGATCCGAAGCGTCTTGGCTTTGATGGAGGGGATATTCTCAAATGCGAATTCATTCTTCTGAACAGTGGCCATAGGGGTCGCTTTCAACAAACAAAGATAAAAAGATGCCGCATTCCAAGTAATAAATATGTTATAAATTTGAAGCAAATAAACGCGCGGTTGAAGATTACCTTTTTAGGCACCGGAACCTCCCAGGGCATCCCCGTAATCGGGAGCGACGATCCGGTTTGCCTCAGCGAGGACCCGCGCGATAAGAGGCTCCGGGTTTCTGTAATGATTACCTATGACGACGGGTATAATTGCGTGGTGGATTGCGGCCCGGATTTCCGCCAGCAGATGCTCGCCAACCAGGTAACCCGGCTCGACAGCATCCTCTTTACACACGAACACGCGGACCACACGGCGGGAATGGACGATATCCGTCCTTTTTTCTTCCGGCAGGGAGACATCCCCATCTACGCCCACCCACGGGTCATCGCGTCCCTGCAGCGTCGTTTTGACTATATTTTCACGGATGAAAACCGATATCCCGGGGCCCCTTCAGTAGCCGTAAATACCATCGAAAAAGGACGGGCATTCCGCCTGGGCAGCCACTGGGTGACGCCCGTGGAGGCCTGGCACAACCGGTTGCAGGTATTTGGGTTTCGGTTTGGGGATTTCGCCTACCTGACGGACGTCAAATCCATTGAACCGGAGGAAGCTGCCCGGTTGCAGGGTGTGCGGGTTCTGGCGGTTAACGCGCTGCGCCTTGAACCGCACCACTCGCACTTCAACCTGGAAGAAGCCCTGGGCTTTATTGAAGGCGTTGGCCCTGAACGGGCATACCTGACCCATATCAGCCACCGGATGGGCTTCCACGCCGAGGTGGAATCCCGCTTGCCGGACCGCGTTCACCTGGCCCATGACAACCTAACGCTAACCCTTTGAACCATGCAAAAGAATATCTATCGCTACCTGTTTCTATTTGCCGCACTGATTGCCCTGTACCTGGCCTTTTCGGGAAACCGGAAGGTAGCCGAGGCTTCATCTGAAATCCAGGCATTGCGGGGGCAGGTAGAATCCCTGGAGGATTCCCTGGAAACCTCCCGCCTGGAGGTACTCGATATGCAGTATTTCAGCCTCGAAAACAACGACGATGCCCTGGTGTACTACGACCATCTGCAACTGGAGAACCCCTCCCGATATATTGCCGATAGGCTTCTGGAAACCAACGAACCCCGGGGCGACAACCCGTTGGTGCCTTATGAAGGCATGGAAAACGACTTCAAAATCAACAAGATCAAAGTCCTGAACCACCGGTGGATCCTCGCGGATTTCTCCGATGGGAAATATTGGGGGGAATTACTGATCGAGTACGAGCTGAAAGACGACCTGGGCATTGATTTTACGGTCCTGGACCACCTGCTTTACGCCCGCAGCCATCAATAGCGCCGGGAGAGCCACTGGTTGAACGATTGGAAGTTATCGGGGCTGACGCCATGGCCTACCGGGAATTCCTCAAAGGTATTCGAAATTTTAAGCTCGTCCAGGAAGCCGGGTACCATCTGGGCCCACGCGGGCGGAATTACCATGTCCAACTGGCCGTGCGAGGCGTAAACCTGCAAGTGGCTGTGATCTTTTTCCCGGTAACCGTCTACCAGCATTTCCGCCTCTATGTACCCGCTGAGTCCGACGACATTGCGAAACGCCTCCGGGTAGGAGAGGGCTAGGGCGTAACTCAGAATGGTCCCCTGGCTGAATCCCAACAGGCTGATCCGCCCGGTGTCCAACCCATAGGCCTCGACAGCTTCCCGGATAAAGTTCCGGACGGTTTCCCGGGATTCCCGGGCTTGCGCCACATCGTTCCACTTCCCTTTGTCCGCGGAAAAATCGATGGAATACCACGCATGGCCAAATGGCTCCAGGTCATAGGGTGCCCGGATGGAAATTACAAAGAGGTCTGCAGGCAGCTCTCCAGCAAAGGAAAACAGGTCCTCCTCATTACTGCCGTAACCATGCAGCATAAAAAGGGCCGGCGCGTGGCCCCCTTGACCGGCGGCAGGGCGTATCAGGTGTTCGAGGCTCAGGGATTGTGTATGCATAGGAAGGGATTGGGCTTCAGGAAATAAACGTAAACCAGCGTTGAAACGCCCGGCCGACCAAAGGTACAAGTCTTTGACTTCCCTGCAATGCAGCCACAAAACCGTATACCCAAAGAACAAAATAGCCCGCGTACAACGCAAACCAAACGGATGAGAACACGAAGAAACTCATTTGGTTGAAAAGCTCAAATACCAGGCTGATTAACAGGGCGCTGAGGATAAAAGCCAGGTGCAGGCCAAAGGCCTGCCGCGCGTGGAAGCGGCCAAAGGGGTATTTGGGCTCCGCATTCATACTGATGGAAATGAGCGCTCCGACCAGGGTCAGGTAGGCCACTACGGCAATCGTACGGGCTTGTTTGGGAGGCCTGGCCATTACAGGTTGGTTCTGGATCCGACGACGACCCCATAAGCCTTGCCCTGCAGTTCTTCGCCGAGGAACATCGAATTTTTTGAAGCAGACCCGAGGTGGTCCTTTTCCAACGTATATGTGGACTGCGGATCGAATAGCGTGAGAACGGCGCGTTCGCCTTCTCGCATCAGCACCTCCGGGGCGCCGAACCTGCTGCGCCCGCGACAGAGGAAATCCACTGCGCGGTCCGTGCCAAATAATTTGTTGAGGATGCCAAAAGCAGATTCCAACCCAAGCGTACCGTAGGCGGCCCGGTCGAATTCCTGCCGCTTTTCTTCGATATCCATCGGGTTGTGGTCGGTGGTTACAAAGTCGATAATATTCTCCGCCAGGGCCTTTTGAAGCGCCTTGCGGTCCTTTTTGGTTCGAAGCGGGGGCAGCACCTTGTAGGCGCTGTCAAAACTTTCGAGCTTCTCTTCTGTGTAAGCCAGGTTGTGTATCGCGACACTGCAGGTGACATCCAGGCCTTTTTTCCGGGCAGCACCGATCAGAGCCGCCGAGCGGGCTGTGGAGATCATCGGGATGTGCAGGCGGCCCCCTGTGTATTCCAGTATGGCCAGGTCCCGGACAATCTGCAGTTCCTCCGCCAGGGAAGGGATTCCCCGCAAGCCGAGCCGCACAGATACTTCCCCTTCGTGCATTTGTCCTTTTCGCCCGAGGTGTTCATCCTGGGGGAAGGAGTGGACCAACCCGTCAAATCCCTGGGTATACAGCAAGGCCAGCTTTAACAGATTCGGGTTGGAAACGGCGTTTTTGTAATCGCTGAACGCCACGGCCCCGGCACCATGCATGTCGTAGAGTTCCGCGAGGTCTTCGCCCCGGGACCCCATACTCAGGGCACCCATGGGATAGAGTTCGGTCACAGCCTTGCGGGAGGCGTCCTTGAGGAATACGATATCCCCGCTCGTGTCCGGCACGGGGCGGGTGTTCGGGTTCAGGACCACG
Source organism: Robiginitalea sp. (assembly GCF_982776155.1). Classification (NCBI taxonomy): domain Bacteria; kingdom Pseudomonadati; phylum Bacteroidota; class Flavobacteriia; order Flavobacteriales; family Flavobacteriaceae; genus Robiginitalea; species Robiginitalea sp. The sequence continues at coordinate 670,302 of NZ_CEXZKX010000001.1, read as the reverse complement.
CCCGTAAACCCGGATGCCGCCGCTACAGCCAATCCGTTGGAGATGGTCTCCCGCTCCTCAAACCCGGGTTCCCCAAAACTTACGCTGCTGTCGAACCAGCCGGGGGAAACGTGCAAATTGGGGAAGGTGAGCGTCCGGCAATTTTTGGGGGGGTCGATGCGGGAGGCAATCCGGCTGATGCGACCGCCCTCGATCAACAAGTCGCGTTTTTTCCGGTTCAGCCCGGGTTGGCTTGCATCCAGGATGACAGCCGATTTTATGAGTAGGCTCATCGAAGGGTTTTTTGGAGAATCGCTTCTGCCAGGACGAATAACAGCGCTAAAATAACAAACCATTTCCAAAGAGCCGTTATGCGCGTGTCATTTTGGTATCGGCCAATCAGGTCCGCAGCATCGGGATGGCGCGTTACAAACCCGGGGAACTCCGGCAAGGGCGGTGCTGCCCGACTTTCCGCCCGCGGGTAGTTGAAACTGACCGTCTGCCCCGGGGCGTCATCCTGGTACACCGTGTAATTGCCGTCCCGGGCGGGTTCTTCCCCAAAGATCAGTCGGGTTTTGCGGGCAAAAGCCTGTTGGCGCGGTATAAATTCGTAATCCGGTCCCCGAAGCCGGAATATTCGGTCTTCCCCCAGTCGCTGGTCGAGTTCCAGTTGGGCAGGTTGCCCGATGGTGTAATACAGGTCCGGAAAGGGCAGGCTGTTCCTGCCGATGGCGTAAAAAGTGGGGACGATGAGCGGGGATTGCCTGAAATTGCTGTTCTGCGGGTTCAGGGCGGCTGTAAAGAGGTACGTGCGCCCGCTGGCTGTGAGGAAAGGTGTCCCGTTCTGGAATTCGAGAACTGCACTGCCCTGGGCGGACAATGTAAAATAGGATTGGACGGAAGGGTATTCAAAATTGGCGACTTCTCCTTCAAAAACATCCCGGAATAGCGGGTGCCCGAATGAAATTCCGGTAACCCGATTGGTCCCGTCCACACGGCCGGCAATGCCCATGTCTGTGGTTCGCAGCAGGGAATTGTAATCGGGCAATTCCAGGTCGCTGGCAGGGATGATCAGCAGGTTGCCCCCATCCCGGATAAAAGCCTCCAGGAGTTCGATCATTGGGGCCGGAATGTCCGGCACTTCGTTGAGGATTACCAGGTGCTGGGATTCCAGGTTTCCGAAATCCGCCTCCTGTATGCCGCTTGATCGAAAATCAAATTCATCTTCCGTAAAGATGCGGCGCAGGTAATCCCCGGGGCCCGGCCCCAGGCTGTATACCCGTATTTTCGGGGGTTGATTCAGGTTGAAGTAGAGGTTGTTGTCGTATGCGAGCCCTTCGTCGAGCACCCTGACAGCCCCCTGGATGGAGGCCCCGGCAGGCAGGCTGAAAACGGCCATGCCCCGTCCGTCTTCACCTAGCTCAGGGGCGCTTTTTGCCAGCAGGGTGTCCCCGTTGTAGAGCGAGAGGGGCTGGTTCCGGGTCGGGTCATCCGCGGATACCGCCACCTCGAGGTTCACCAGTTCCGCGCTCCGGTCCCGGATATAGGCCGTATCAATGGACAGGTTGTATCGGACCTCCGGGCGCAACGGAAGGACGTGCAGCTCGGATACCCCCGCCGTATCGATCAGCCCGGGATCCAGCCCGTTAAAATCCGAAATCATCCAGAATTCCCGGATTACACCGGGGTCCCCGGAAAATAAATTCCGGGCCCTCAGGGCCAGTGCAGGCGCATCGGGTTGCAAATGGGTGTAGCCCAGGTTGAGCATCGGTTCCCTGAGGGCCTCCAGGCTCCTCCGGCTGAATTGGCGGTCGTTGGTGAGCAGGGCACATTCAAATTCCGGGGGCAGGTTTTGCAGGAGTTCCTGGACGGCAAGCTGCATCAGGCTCGTCTGGCCTTCGGGTGCCTGCATACTGAACGAATTATCCAGATAAATAACGATTTCCCGTGATGTACCCGCATCTTCTTTGGCCTGATAGGGTTGGGCGAAGGCCACCACCAAAGCGGCGATCAGGCCCAGTCGGCAAAATAGCAAAAGCCATTTTTTAAGCCTGCTGCTGCGGTTGGCTTCCACAGCGAGTTTTTCCAACAGCCGGACATTCGTAAATGCGGTTTTTCGGAAGCGTCGGAGTTGGAGCAGGTGGATCAGGATCGGGATGATCAATAAGAGCAAACCCCATAGCAATTCCGGATACTTCAGCAGCATAGTGGCGATTGATTCCCCAAATATAGCCAATTCGTGATCGTCCGGCTCAACAGAAAAAAAAGTAATCCCGGGCGGATTGATGGCCCAGTGATTCCAGGAATTCCCGGATTTCCTTCTGCGCCTGGTCGTTGGCGACGGTGATGATGCTTTGCGGGCTTTCCACCCCCGAGATGCCGCGGAAATCTCGGAGCATTACCCCATAAATCCGCTTCCCGATTTTCCTGGGGTTGTCGCAAACCCAGGTAAAGGGCTCCCCGGCCTCCTGCAACAGCCGGGCGATTTTTTTTCCCTTGAACCCGGCCCCCCAAAGCACCAGGGGCCTGGAACGATCCCGGTCGATTTTAAGAAAGTAATGGACTTTGATATCCAGAAAGTAATTCTGGGCGTAATGTTCCGAATTGCGGGAGGTCCTCGCATCGTAATCCCTCCAATGGAGAAGGACCTCCGAGGCAGGCAGGCAGTTGACCCCAGCTTCGTAGAAACGAAAGGTGAGGTCGTAATCTTCCGGGTAGCGATCGGGCCGGAAGGCGCCGCACGCGTCCAGGTCTTCACGCCAGGCCATCCAGCATGGGGAGGGGATGACGCATTCCTTGTAGATCTCGGTAAAGTTGGACCCCGTCCGGGAAAGCCCGTTGATCCAGGCCTCATACCGGGCGTAGCCATCCGAAATCCCCCGGTCCGAAAAATATCGGACCAGCCCGAGGGCTATGTGTCCGTTCCCGGATTCAAGGAGTTGCCGGGACATGGTGCCCAGTCGTTCCGGGGCCATCCGATCGTCGGAATCCATCCGGGTTATCAGCTGGCCGCTACTCGAGGCATAGGCTTTGCGGAGGGCCGGGATGATCCCGGACCCCGGGTTGTCCTGGACAAGGATGCGCGGGTCGTTGCGTGCAGCTGCTTCTAACAGGGCCCGGCTCGAATCGGAAGAATGGTCGTTCACCGCCAGGAGTTCCCAATGCGGGTAGGACTGTCTGCCGATGGAATCCAGGCATTCACCCAGAAAGTGACCGGTATTCCTGAAAGGCATCAATATGCTGACCAGCGGCTGTTTCAAAGGCATGTGGCAGGGTCGGTAAATACAGGTTGCACAGGGCCCGGGGACCCCTAACCGAATAGGCTAGCGGGAAGCTCTTTTTGCCAGGGCTTTGGCAATGGCGGCTTCTGCCAGGGGAGCCATCATGCGATACCCCTTTTCCGTCGGGTGGACCTCGTCGGTAGCCAACGTATTATCCAACCCGTTTCGGGAATCCGCCATTTCGCTGAAATAATCCAGGTAGACTATCCCACTCAGGGCCGCATAATTTTTGATCATGGAGTTGAGTTTCGGGATCTTGATATTCGGTTGGAGACCCGGACGCCAGGGGTAGTCGTAGGCGGGCAGTACCGATGAAAGTACGGGTTCCACCCCGTTGGCCAGGGCGAGTTCCGCCATGGACTTTAAATTGTCGAGGATTTGTTCCAGGGTCATCGGGCCGGTATTCCCGGCAATGTCGTTGGTCCCGGCCAAAATCACCACCACTTTGGGGCTCAGGTCCAGGACATCCTGCCGGAAACGCAGGAGCATCTGCGGGGTGGTCTGCCCGCTGATGCCGCGATTTACATAAGGCTTGCCCTCAAAGAATTCCGGCACTTTGTGCAGCCAGCCGATGGTGATGGAATTCCCCATAAAAACTACCCGGTCTTCCCCGGGGGCCGGGGGTGCCAAAGCCTTATTGGCTTCCCGGAAGTGTTCCAGGTCTGCCCAGTCCTGGGCAACGGCCTGTTGATAATTGCCGATAGTGAATAAGGCGAATAAAATTAGTGCAGCAGGTATCCGTGTTTTCATGGTAGTCTGTTCAGATAGAGGCCGGCCCCGGTAGAGGCCAACTGTTAGTCGTTTACTCATTTTTCGGGGGCGTGATCATGATATGCGCCCGATGCGTACCCGGGTCCATGAGCCAGGCGTGGCCGGGAGGGGTCGGAGTAGTGGGTAACCCGGTGGATTCCCCGGTTGCAAAGGGTACATAAAACACATAGCGCACATATCCGTCGGTGATTTCCCCGGTGGATTCGTCTACCGTACCGCTGAATACGCAAAGTGTTGCCTTATCCGGCATGGCGAGTTTCCCGGCCTTTACCTCTTCTTCCCGGATATCGAAGATTTCCTTTCCGTCCCTTCCCTGGGCGCGCAGTTCCCTGCCCCGGGCCATAAAGGGTTCCAATTCCCGGTGATAGGCAGCCGCTGAGAACCGGTCATCCGAGGGGTCGTCCGCCAGGGCGATATACGCATTGGTCCCTTCCTTCAGGGTTACCAGGGTCCCGTCCCGGGAATAGCCCAGTACGGCGGCACCTTCCCTGAAATCTTCCGGTACGGCAAGCAGGGCCGTGCGTATCTGCCAATCGGCAGGCGGTATGTTCTGTGCGGTTATGGCTTGCAGCCCCATCAGGGCCATCAGAAAAAACATCCGGGTTTTCATCGAATCAACTTTTTAGTATTTCGCACTTTTTCCATCGGCTTGCGTCCGTAATATAAAGTTGCGCAGGTCGTCGTTGGCCTTTTTTAAATCCTCCCGCCTCAGGTACATCATGTGGCCGCTGCGATAGCCCTTGAATTCGAACCGATCCTTCATCCGCCCGCTCGGGTCTACTTGCCACATGGTGTATTTGGCGTTGAAGTAGGTGGTGGCTCCGTCGTAATATCCGGACTGTACCAGCACGTTCAAATAAGGGTTTTGAGCCATCGCCTGGCGCAGGTCGTCCCGGGTGTTGTCGTTTTCATTGTTCCAGGGGTGGACAGGTCCGAACATATTGTATTTGATATCCGTTTTAAAATTCAATTCCTCCTGCAGGTAGTAATTGATGGCGGGGGTGAAACTATGCAGCCAGGAGGTGATCTCGGAGTTGTAATCCGGGCGCATGCCCGCCAGCGTCTTGTCCATCCCGAGGTAGCGGCTGTCGAGCCTGCCGACGGTATACCCCCCTTTTTCGCGCAGCAGGGCCTTCCAGAAAAAGGAGGTGGGCACGTCCAGGTTCAGGTCCAGGATGTCCTTCTTCTCGAGCCCGGAGTAATAGGCCATTTTCTCAGCCACGGCCTGCCGCTCCGAGGCTTCGATAAACCCGCCTTTGGCAATTGCGGGGATCAGCGTATTGATGGTAAACTCCTCGGATTCCGGCAACACTTCCAACAGGTCTTTTTGCTGGAGTGCAGGAGGCAGCGCCTTATGGTGCCAGGCCGCCGCGGTGTAATAGGGCAGGTTCAGCGCGCTGCTCACGGGGCCGCCCACTCGAATGACCTTGTAATCGGCAGGGGATACCATAATGACGCCGTTCAGATACATCCACTGCTGGTTCTGCAGTGCCAGGGACAATCCCATCACGCGGGTGCCCCCGTAGCTCTCCCCGATGATATATTTCGGGGAACGCCAGCGATTGTGGCGCGTTACAAAGGTGTTCAGCCATTCGGCCAGGTAGGCGATATCCGCGTTGATGCCGAAAAAGTGTTCCCGGTCCACTTCCTTTCCCTCTTCAGGGATGGTTCGGGAATACCCCGTATTGGCCGGGTTCACGTATACGATATCCGTCACGTCCAGTACGGAATACGGGTTGGCATCCACTCCGTAGGGCTGGATGGGATACCCCTCGTCGTCGATCTTCAGCACCCGTGGCCCGGTATAGGCCAGGTGCATCCAGACGGAACCGGAGCCCGGGCCCCCGTTAAAGGAAATCAGCAGGGGTCGCGCTGCCCGGTCCCGGACGTTGTTCCGGGTATAATAGGTATAATGAAGAGCAGCGATGGGGTCCCCGGTGGAATTCCATACAGGTTGCGTACCGGTTTCCGCGGTATAGGAAATGTTTTCGCCGTTGATCGTCACGCTGTGCTGGGTGACTACGGTGGTATCGATGGGCAATTTGCGCTCCTGGCCTTCCAGGTTGGAAAATACAGCGAGGAATAACAGGAGCAGGGTAGTCTTTTTGGTCATGTCGGTATTTGAATTAGCGAACTAAAAATAAGGCTTTTTGGGAAGTTGCCGCCCTCCACCCGCGAGAATTCCCGATTGGCGTTCCCGGCCGGGCCTTTTCAGCGGTTCTTTAGTATCTTTATAAAAAATGCAGGATATGGAATCTATTACCCGCCGTACGTTTAACAACCGGTTCTCCCGGGGGGTTGCCGGCACATTCCTGATGGGCAACCTGCCGCTGGCTTGCGGCATGGGTGCGGCCGGGCAGGAGAATGGGAGCCTGGGCATCGCCCTGGTAGGGCTCGGAAGCTATAGCACCTACCAACTGGCCCCGGCCCTGCAGGAAACCCGCCACTGCCACCTGGCCGGAATTGTCACCGGAACGCCTTCCAAGGCTTCCCGCTGGATGAGCCAGTACGGCATCCCCGGGGAGCACGTCTACAACTACGAAAACTTTGACAGCATTGCCGGGGACGATGCCATCGATGCGGTCTATGTGGTGTTGCCCAACAGCATGCACGCGGAATACGCTATCCGCGCGGCCCAGGCCGGGAAACACGTCATTTGCGAAAAGCCCATGGGCATCAGCGTAGCGGAGTGCGACGCGATTATCAAAGCCTGTGAAGTTGCGGGGGTAAAACTCGGCATGGGCTACCGTTTGCATTCGGAGCCCTATACGCAGGAGGTCAAGCGCCTGGTTCGGGAGAAAACCTTTGGGGAGGTCCGATACGTCATGGGCGAAGCGGCCTATATCTCCAGGGGCAACCCGGATCAATGGCGGCTTGATAAAGTCCTTTCAGGCGGTGGGGCATTGATGAATATGGGGGTTTATGCCATCCAGAGCTGTATTTACGGCTGCGGGAGGAACCCGGTGGCCGTAAGTGCACAGGAATTCAGTACGCGGCCCGAATATTTCAAGGATACGGACGAAACCATCCTGGCGCAGCTTACCTTTCCAGGCGGCGTTGTCGGCTCAGTGATGACATCCCATAACGCAAACGCCAACCGCATGTACGCTTCCTGCGATTCGGGCTGGTTTGAACTGCAGCCGGCAAACAACTACGGCCCGCTCAGCGGCCGGACCTCGGACGGGCCCATCCAGTTTCCACACGAATCCCAGCAAAAACTGCAAATGGACGACTTTGCGCGCCACGTCCTGGAAGGGGCGCCGAATTTGGCACCGGGAGAAATGGGCCGCCGGGATATGATCATCGTAGAGGCCATCTACCGTTCGATCCGCGAGGGAGGGCGGACCATACCGCTAGACATCCCGGAAGGCTACGGTTTCGGGGGGTGAGCCGGGTTATTGACCATGGGGTTTACATTAAGTTCAGCTAACGTCCCGAACTACTAACATTCAATTAATATTTTTAACGTTTGGTTGATATAATCGTCAAGTAAAGACACTTTTTGCTTTACGTACTTTGCAGGGTGCAGCCCGTAATTTTGAGAAGCATTTAACAAATAACCTCTCTTGAAATTATGAAAGCACACCTGAAAGCAGCACTGGGAGCAGGACTCCTTCTTTTTACTTCCTGTTCCAAACTGGACGATTTCCTCGGCGATGGCGGAGGTCATGGTTCGGACGACAGCCCGGAAGGCACCCTTTTCGAAAACAAATCCGGACTCACCCCACTGGTTAGTATCCGGCCGGAGTTCTCACAGGTTTCGGCCTATTCCCTGCTGAGTACCACGGATATCCTGGATAACGGTTTCCAATTGGCGGGTGCCGCCGACGGTGCCGGATTCCTCGAAAATGGCGATGGCTATATCTATATCGTCAACTGCGAGGACGATTACGCAGTGGCCCGCATCCATCTGGACAAAAATCTGAATCCCTTAACCGGGGAGTATTTGCTCAATTCGGGCGTGGACGATTTTGCCCGCCAATGTTCCGGTACCATGTGGGAAAGTTCCATCCATGGCGGATCCCAGGACCTGTTCCTCTCGGCTTCAGAAAGTTTTAACTACGACGTAAAGGGTATCGATCCCTACACGGCCAATCCAACGCCCACGGCCGATTTCGGGTTGGACGCCCTGGGCGAATTTTCCTGGGAGAATGCCGTACCCCTTCCAAAGAATGCGTACCCGGGTAAAACAGTCATCATCGGCGGGGACGATGACTCCAGCAATTCAGAAGGCCAGATTACCATGTACCTATCCGAAAATGGAGATGCGGATTTATCCGGAGGGAAAATATATGTACTTCGCCTGAAAGAAATCTCCGATGGCAATGGTGGTAAAATGACCTGCGAAGCGGGGATTGTTCACAACGAGGGTGAACTGGATTTCGGAATCACCTACGATGTGGAATTTGTAGAAATAGCGGATGGGGCAGCCCTTACCAAGGATGAAATGGAGGAAGCCTGTATTGCCGTAGGGGCCACCGCATTCATGCGTGTGGAAGATGTGGATTACCAAAAAGGCAACGACGCGAATGGCAGAAATGTATTTGTCGCTGTCACTGGCCGCGGTCCTGGCCGGGGCACTTATAATGACTGGGGTACAGCCTATCGCCTGCAGCTGGACCCGCAAAACCCGCTCTCCGGCAAGCTCACCCAGATAATCAGCGGGAATACGGACACCAACAACATGGATGGGAACCTGCCGCTGCTTCAAAGTCCGGACAATATCGCCGTAACCGAAAACTATATCTATTTACAGGAAGACCCGAACAGTTTTGACAGGGGGCATGCAGCCTACATCTATCAAACCGATTTGGACGGCAACAATGCCAAGGTGGTTCTGGAGCTCGAAGTGCGGCAGGAACTGGATCCTACCGGGAGTACAGGTTTGAGCGGGGAGTTTGGAGCGCTAACCGACATTTCTGATAAGGTGGGGATACCGGGCACTTTCCTGCTGGCCTTGCAGCCACACTATTGGGAAAGCGATGCTTTCAAAGGCCTGGATGGCCACGATATGGAAACCCGGGCCGATGCCCTCGAAGCGGGAGCGCGCGAAGACGACCAGGGGTCGCAGATCGTTATTTTGAAGGGGCTTCCCCGATAATTGCTTGAATCAATCACCGAAATGGCCCCCATCTGCGCATGGGGGCTTTTCAATACATAAAACGAGCCTTATGTACAGACTCCTTCTGTATTTAACTTTGCCTGCCTGTGCCTTTTTACTTTGGGGATGCGGCGAAGGCCCTTCTTCCCTGCACGGTACGGCAGCCGGAGTAGCAGACCTATCGGTTCCGGCTCCCACCACCGACAATTTTTCAGATGAATATCCATGGGGTGGGGCGCAGGCCTACTATGCACGGCAAATGGAGACAGCCATTCGACTATTGGATTCAATGGCTGTGTTGCATGCATCCAAAACCACCGATTCAGCTGTCCTGCGCAGCGTTTTCCGCGAGGCGAGGCGGGCGTTTAAAAGAGCAGAGGCCTACGGCTCTTATCTCAACCCGGAGATTGGGCATCGGGCCAACGGTCCGGCCCTGCCGGTTTTCACCGACGACAGTCAGCGGGTACTGCAACCCCTGGGTTTACAAAAGGTTGAGGAAACGCTATTTGAAGGCGAAACATACCCTGGGGCGCTCTATCAAGAGATCCGGATTACCCGGGGACTTTTGCGAAATTTATTGGGCTATATACGAAAACACCCCCCGACCCCCAAACGGTATTTTATTTCCCAGCACCAGCAACTCATGCGTGTGGCCAGTTTATCTATTACCGGGTTTGATACGCCGGTGAGTTTATGGGGGCTGGATGAAGCAGCAGTTTCCCTGGAAAGTATGCTGCAGGTATATGAAATCGTCCTGCAACGCCAAATCCGGCAGACGGAGCCTGGCCTGGACGACAGGTTTGTGAGTGCGCTTCAGGATGCTGTTGCTTACCTGCGATCGGGCAGGGATTTTATGGCCTTTAACCGGTATGAATTCCTCAGGGACCGTTTCAATCCGATGATGCGTGCCTGGGTTGCCATTCGCAAGGCCAGCGGACTTTGGGACGAGGAAGAAGCGGGGCCATTTAATATGGACGCCCCAACATTTTTTGAGCCGGACAGCTTCAATGCGTCATTTTTTATGCCGGTTACCAATAGCCGGATTACGGATGCCCAGGTACTTCTGGGTGAAAAACTCTTTTACGACCCCAATCTGTCAAAATCCGGAACCATGTCCTGTGCATCCTGCCATTTGCCCGAACAGGCATGGGCAGATGGCCGGGTTGCCAGTCCGGATAACGTTGGCCTGCCCCTGGAACGAAACACGCCCACATTGGTGAATTCAATCTTCCAGCAGGCATTTTTCTGGGATGGCCGCTCAGATGATATTATGGCACAAATCCGTTCCGTATTTACAAATGAAAAGGAGTTTGACAGCGGTGTCCATACCTTTTCGGATGCCATCTTACAGGACACGTCCTATATACGCCTCTTTGAGGAAGCCTATTCAGGCGTACCCACCCGAAACCGGGAAGTTATCAAGGCGCTATCGGCCTATATCAGTACGCTAACCGGGATGGATTCCCGTTTCGATCGGAATATTCGCGGGGAAGAAACCACACTAACCGAATCGGAAATACGCGGATTCAACCTGTTTTCAGGCAAAGCGCTTTGCGCAACCTGTCATTTCCTGCCACTCACCAACGGGACTGTGCCGCCCTTTTTCCTGGAAACTGAAAAAGAAGTGATTGGCGTCCCGGAAACTGCGGCCAATGCCGCCTGGGATGCGGACCCGGGCTTTTATACCCAATTTGAGGAACCCATCCACCTGGGGATGTTCAAAACCCCAACGGTGCGAAATGCGGCCCAAACGGCGCCCTACATGCACAACGGCGTGTATGCCACGCTGGAGCAGGTCATCGAATTCTACAACCTCGGCGGGGGCACAGGCCTGGGATTCGACCTGGAGCACCAAACGCTCCCATTTGACGAATTGCAGCTCACGGCCCGGGAAATTTCCGACCTGACCGCATTTATACGGACCCTGGACGACCTGCCACCTTCCCCGGACGCCAAACAAAAGCAATCACCCAACCTGTGAAAATTATGTGGTACAGACTATTACCTTTTGTATGCTGCCTGATAGCGGCATTTGTTATTACCGGCTGCTCAGACGGGACAAACCCGGAGGACACGCTTTATATTGAGGCCCCAACCACAGAGAACGCAGGAAGCGGGGAGGTGGAAGGCGGTGAGCATGCAGACGAAGATTCCGGCCGGGAAGCGGAATCCGGCAATAATGAAGGCTCCGGAAATGCCGAAGGGTCAACCGGTTCAGCAACTGATCCGGACACGGCTCGGGACGATTTACCGCTTCTGAGCGAGCTGCTCAAGGATCAGCAGGACCTGGCCCGGTTTGTGGAAGCCATGGTAATTTCCCCCGAGTTGCATGAATTATTGGCAGATACCGGGGGGGATTATACGGTATTTGCCCCGACCAATGCAGCCATTGACGAGCTTTTTGAGAGCTTGGGCGATCCGTATAACGGCTTTGCCGATTTTGAGTCATCCCTGGAAAAGGAGGCGATTCAGCAGCTGGCGGCCTATCATGTTGCATCCCGGTCGCTTGCTGTCGGGCAATTGACTGAAGGGCAAATCCCCACGTTACTTGCCGGCGAAACTATCTGGGTAGGCAAGGATGCCAAAGGCTGGTATGTGATGGACGGATTCCTGCGGAAATCCTACATGGACCTCGCTGTTCTGGAGGCTTCCAATGGCTATATCTACCGGATCGACAAGATCCTGGTCCCGGAAGTTGTCCGGGATTACCTGTTTTAGCTGGTTTTCAATTGCCCGTTCAGGAGGGAAACCCTTCGAACACCCCAAGGCCGAACAGGGCGAAATCGTATTTGACCGGGTCTACCGGGTCGAGTTTACGCAGGGATGTGTCCAGTTCCGCCACGGCCCGGGCGTCGTTTTGTTTGCGTTTGAGCAGGCCGAGGGCCCGGGCCACCTTGCCGCTGTGCACATCCAGGGGGCAGGAGAGAATTGCCGGGGGGATGTTTTTCCACAAGCCAAAGTCCACGCCCCCGGATGCCGGGCGGACCATCCAGCGCAAAAACATGTTCAGCCGCTTGGCCGCCGATCCGCGCGCCGGGTCCGAGAAGTGTTTCCGGGTGCGGGGAGCATGCGGGATTTCAAAAAAATGTTCGCGGACCCTGGAAATGGCGGGTTGCATGCCTGAAGGGGCGTATTTGGTGAAAACCCCTTCCAGGCCGCCGTGTTCGCTGTAGATATGCCGGAGGGCGCGGGTAAAGGTGCGGAGGTCATCGGCGTTAAATGTCCGGTGCACGAATCCGTCCAGGCTGTCGAGGTCGGAAGGAGTTGCCTGCATGACGAAATCAAAGGGTGCCTGCCCCATGAGCTCCATCATCCGGTTGGCGCTGCGAATGATGCTCTTCCGGTTGCCCCAGGCAATGGTGGCCGCCAGGAATCCTGATATTTCGATGTCCTCCTTGCGGCGGAAGCTGTGCGGGATGCGAATCGGGTCGGTTTCCAGGAATTCCGGCTGCTGGTAGCTGGATACTTTGGCATCCAGGAATTCGCGTTTTTCGTTGAGGGTCATGGGATGTCAGGAAACAATTTGCCCGTCCACCATGGTCAGCGTCCGGTCCGCCATTCCGGCAAGTTCCTCGTTGTGGGTGACGATGACGAAGGTCTGCCCATAGGTGTCCCGGAGTTCAAAGAACAGGTTGTGCAGGCGGTCGGCACTGGCGGAATCCAGGTTCCCGCTCGGTTCATCGGCTAATATAACCGCGGGCTTGTTGATCAGGGCCCGGGCCACAGCCACCCGTTGTTGTTCCCCTCCGGAGAGTTGGGAAGGCTTATGGTCCATCCGGCTGCCCAACCCCAAAAATTCCATGAGTTCCCGGGCCTGTGCTTCGGCTTCCGCCCGTTCCGTATTCCGGATGAACGCGGGGATACAGACGTTTTCAAGGGCAGTGAATTCCGGCAACAGCTGGTGGAATTGAAAGATAAACCCGATCCGCTCATTGCGAAACCGCGCCATCTGCTTCTCCCCGAGACCTGTGATGTCCTGCCCGGCGATGGTTACCCGGGTATCGTACCCGGGGGCCGGCTGGTCCAGGGTGCCCAGGATCTGCAACAAGGTGGTTTTGCCCGCCCCGGAGGCCCCGACCACGGAAACGATTTCAGCCTCCCCGATCTCCAGGTCGACCCCTTTGAGGACTTCGAGGTCCCCGTAAAACTTGTGAATATTTGCAGCGCTGATCATTGGGTCTTATTCCGACGGGGAAAGTAACTATTCGGCCAGAATCCGCAAAATCAATTCCGCCTAAGTACCCGCAGGCATGGGCCAAAAACCGGTTTTTTTTCCCATCTTTAATGCAAATTCACAACCATGCCGTATCGCCACCTTGAAGAGTACAATATTGAGGTCACCCGGGAAGTTACCGACCACTACGAGCGCATCCTCAGGGAGATCGGGGAGGACCCGGCCCGGGAGGGACTGCTCAAGACCCCGGAACGAGCCGCCAAAGCCATGCTGTTCCTCACCCAGGGGTACCGGCAGGATGCGGTCGAAATCCTCAAGGGCGCTATGTTCCGGGAATCCTATAGCGAAATGGTCCTTATCAAGGATATCGAGGTGTACTCCCTCTGCGAACACCATATGCTCCCTTTTTACGGCAAGGCCCACGTGGCCTACATCCCGGACGGCCACATCGTCGGCCTGAGCAAAATCCCCCGGGTGGTGGATGTCTTTGCCCGCCGCCTCCAGGTGCAGGAACGCCTCACGGACGATATCCTGGAATGTATCAATACCACCTTGAAGCCCCGGGGGGTTGCCGTGGTCATTGAGGCCGCCCATATGTGCATGATGATGCGGGGCGTACAGAAACAAAACTCGGTTACGACAACCTCCGGGTTCCGGGGCCAGTTCGAAAAAAGCGAAACCCGGAACGAATTTCTGAAACTGATCAGTTCGGAACTCCACTGATGCAACCCGCCCGAAATGAATGCGTTATTTGAAGGTAAAAAAAGGAAACTCCTCTTCGGGCTGCTGTTCGACGGGATTGGGATGCTTTCCCTGCTCATCCCCGGGCTGGGGCCGGCCCTGGACCTGATCTGGGCCCCGCTTGCCGGCTGGTTGATGACCCAGCTCTATGCCGGTACAGCCGGACGAGCCGCAGGATTTGTCGCCTTTGCCGAGGAGTTGCTGCCGGGGACGGACATCGTTCCGACCTTCACGCTTATGTGGATATATACCTATTGGATTCGGAAAGGAAGGCATGACCCGTCAACCCGCTAAATAAAGGAAATAGCGAGCGCCCGGGAAATGCCCGGGCGCTTATCAATTATCAAATGAGTTATTCCTTATTGGAATCCGACCCGCTTTGGGTTAAAGCGTCATGCTCAACCCGAGGCTGATATTTCTTCCCATATTGTTGATGCCGTCGGCCTTTAGGCGTGAGAGGTGGGCGATGTATTTGGTGTCCAGCAGGTTATTTGCGGCAATCCGGATATCCAGGGGGTTCCCGAAAAGCGGAAGTCGGGTTCCGAGTCCCGCATGAACGAGGTTGTAAGCCGGGGTTTCCGTTTCAAAATCCCCAGGCCTGCCCTGCCTGAAATAGGTTTCTAATCCCAGGAATCCATAAAAGTTTTCCAGGTTACTTGAAATTTTATCCCATTCCACCCGAAGTGTATTCCGCCAATTTACCGGCGGGATAAGCGGCAATGGCGTCCCGGAATCGAGTTCCCCGATTACTACAGCCACGTTGCTTTGAAGGTGCAGCCAGTCCAGCGGATGCGGGTGCAGGTGGAAAACAGCCTCGCCCCCATAGAGGGTGGCATCCTGTTGCCGGTATTGAAACTCCGGGTCCCCTTCCACAGTATTTCCCGTTGGTGCTATAAAGATAAAATCCCGGATCCGGTTATGGAATCCGTTGATCCCCAACTCAAAGTGTTCTCCTTTATATTCCAGGGAAAGGTCGGCCTGAACATTGCGTTCGTTTTCCAGGTCCGGATTTCCGATTTCAATGCGGTTTGCGCCGGAATGTGTTCCATTGGAGCCCAGTTCGGACAAGTTTGGTGCCCGGAACCCCGAGGCCAGATTCAGGCGACCGATCACTCGTGGTGCAATGTCTATGCGGTATCCTGCGGCGGCGTTAAAGCTATTGAAGGAACGATCCAATGGTCCGATGTATTCGCTTTCTCCGGGTGTGCCAAACGCATCGCTATCGATTTGTCGCCGGTCGTACCGGAGCCCGAGTTGCAGGTCGCTTTTCTCGAAGTGGACATGCGAGGTGGCCATCAACCCCACATCGACTGTGCGGGCGTCCGGGACGAGGATTTCTTCCCCCGCATTGGAGTTTTCTTGCCACATGCCCTGTAAGCCCACTACGGTCTGCCAGCTATCCCCCGAAGGACTGAATTGATACTGCAGGTTATAGTTCAGCGTATTGAGTTGCATATCCAGAGACGGGCCTTCTTCTCCGTGTTCTTCTTCGGCATGCTCCTCCCCATCTTCTTCTCCTGCATGCTCTTCATGGTCTTCGAATTCCAACCGAGAATTTCCCACGTAACCAAGGATTACTTTGAGACTGGAATTTTTCATAAAGAATTCCGTGGTATTACTTAGAATGTGCGATTCTATTTCCTGGTAGGGTAACAAAGGTGTCCGATCTGTTCCCTGCACCCCGATTTCCTCGGGAATGCCTGGTTCCGAACGGTTGTAGTTGTATCGCAAATCGTTTTTGAACCGGCCGGATGCATAACCCACGCCTGTCTTCAGGTCCCATTCGCTGAACCGGGAATTCGTGATGCGGGTATCCCCACCATCCTGGTAATCTGCATGGGATGCCCTGGCAAGTCGGGCCAGGAGTTTCCATTTCTTTCCGGAAACGCCGGCCCCTGCATTCGCTGCGACCCCGGATGTGTTACCGAAATATAGGGCTGTGGCATCCGCCTGCGCAGTGCTCGCCGGGGCATATCGCTGCGGGTTTAGGTATAATACCCCCCCCAGCGCATCGGAACCGTAGAGAAGTGAAGCAGGGCCTTTGATCACTTCAACACTTTCGATTCCGGCATCGCTGATTCCGAGGCCGTGTTCATCTCCGAATTGCTGATTTTCCATCCGAATACCCTGAGTATAAACCAAAACCCGGTTCGAACTCAAACCACGAATCACAGGTTTGCCGATTCCCACCCCGGTACTCACCGTCTCCACACCGGCGATTTGGCGGAGGCCTTCGGCGAGGGTAGGGGACCCGTTTTTCCGGATTTCAGCCAGGGGGGCCTGTTCCACTTTCATAACATTTTCGCGTTGCAATTTGTGAAACGGCGTGGACACGATCACTTCTTCCATTTCGATGGCACTAGGCCGGAGGCGGATGGTCAGTGAAGGGTTATTTTCCCCCAGGGTAATGCTTTGGGTGAACGCGGCATATCCGATCATCGATACCACCAACTTGTATGTGCCTTCAGGCAATTGTCGGATATGGAAATTTCCATCGGTATCGGTAATCACCCCGTTTTCGAGTTGGGGAAAATAGACGGTAGCCTGTTCCAGGGGGGCATTGTCAGAAGCGTCCAGTACGCGGCCCTGCAGTTCATGCTGGGCGTGAAGCATGCCCGCAAGCAGCAGGCAGCCTATGGTAAATAGTATTCTCATTGGTAAGCGGATTTAGTCGTTATGTAAAGGAAAGTGCACCCAAATGGTAAGGGTGCCAATAAGAGCCGGGTTAAACCGGAGGCGCCCGTAACGAATAAAACCGGGGAGAGTCACCCGCCACCCCTTGAACGGTATATATTAGGGGTCGGTGGTTTACTGCAAATTGGAAAGGCTCCCATAGGAAACATGAAGCCTCAAGCGGGGTGACGATATGATATTTATGGAATTCACAATCAAATTCAGCCTGGTGAATATGATTGGGGATATCCTCGTTGCATTCTATCCGGATATGCCCATCCAGCGCGTGTGACAGTTTGGCAACTGTCGGGAGCGACAGGCAGACAAAAAGCAGCCAGGAAATGAGAATTCGAATCATACAAGAGGGACTCAATGCAAAATAAAGGAATTGACCCGCCTCAGGCTGTTAAATAAAACTTAATTCAAGAGAGGAGAAAACCCAGCCCCATGCGCTGCAGCATCTTCTTTTCGAAATTCCAGAAAAACCGGAACTGGCCGAAGATCCACCCGAAGGTAACTAAGAGCACCTGGTAAAAGGGGAAAATAAGCAGGAGCCGAAGCGTCCAGTAGAGTATTGGCCGCCAGCCGCCCGAACCTTCGCGGAGCGCATCCAGCCCGATCCAGTTCAAAAAAGGCTTGGCCACCCAAACCGAGGCGGACCCGGTAATGGCGAAAACGATCAGGATGACGATTAATTGAAAATTCGAGGTAATTCCCCAGCGCTGTTTAAGTTTCTTCATCTCCGTGTAAACTGGCGGCAAATATACGCATTCATACTCATGTGCCCGGTGCCCCCGGGGCTGGAATCTCCGATTTGTAGGGCCGGAGTATTCCGGGCACGGGGTCAGATTCTCGGTACCCAGGGCCCGAGCCGCTGGTTGTATCGCCGCTGAAAATAGATAAAGTAATTGTAGAGTTTGTAGTTTACCTCGTAGCCATAGTCTACCTGCGGGTCGTAGTCAATCGGGAGGGCGTAGAGGTCGGCCCCGCCGTACTGGGCCGGTTGCAGCGCCCGTTGGTTCCAATTGGTGACGTAGATCTGGTTGCGGTTCTCCAAAAAAGTCTGGGAATAATAGCCTTCGGGTTTGGCGATGCTGACCAGCCAGTTGTAGAAACCCGGTTCGATGATAATGATCTCGTATTCGGTTTCTGCATCGGCAATCCGCACGCTGTCCGGCCCCTGGCTGTTGAGCACTTCCTTTTCCTGCTCGCTCATGGCAATGCCTTGCTGGCCGGAACAGGCGGCCAGCAACAGGGCCAGGGCAGCCACGAGGGTGGTGGAGATAAAATATTTCATAGCGATACTTTCTCTTAAAATAAGAAAAAACCGCCGGAGGTTTTCCGGCGGTTTCGTTAAAAATTCGCTAAACGGGGTGATAGGCCAGCGCCTGATTATCTTCCAAATAGCCCACCGAGCAAGCCACCCAATCCGCCTTTCTTGTTTTGTTTGCTCCCGAGTACCATGTCCGCAACATCATCCAGCACACTGCCGTCCCCGTCGGCGTCTATCAGGCTTTCTATCAGGCTCTGGTTCCGGTGGGGCTGCCCCCCGAGCATGCTGCCCAGGAGTGTATTGAGGCCGTTGGCATCGGAAACATTGTTCTGGGAACGCTGGCGCCCCAGGAACCCCATCAGTATAGGAGCGGCAACCTGCAGGATACTTGCAACCGAGGAGGCGTCCATCCCGGATTTCTGGCTCAGAGCGCTTTCCACGGCCGGCTGCTTGCTTCCCAGGATATGGCCGAGAATCCCGGCGCCGTCCCGCTTCACCTCTGCGTCCACACCCCCGCCAAACAAACCGCCCAGGTCGTCCAGGATACCCCCGGAATGTTTTGAGGAGAGGGCGCTCATCAGGCCCTGGGCCCCGTCCGGAGTAGACACGTTTTTCTTCATGGCCCCCATGAGCAAGGGCATGGCCATGCTCAGTACATCAGCCGTTTGGTCTTCGGGTTCTCCGGTATCCCGGGAAACCCCTTCAATGAGTTGTTTGCCCATCGGGCTGTTGAGTAATTCCAATATTCCGGACATGTGAAAAGGGTTTTAATGGGAGGAGCAATATACGAAAAGATGGGGCCTGCCGGAGGCCTCAATCCGCTTTTTTGAGCAATTCAACTACCTGGCCGGCCAGTTCCAGCCCAATCCGCTCCTGGGCTTCCAGCGTGGAGCCGCCGATATGGGGGCTCAGGGACAGGTCCGGGTTCATCAGCAATCGTACCCCGGGGCGCGGCTCCTCGGCAAACACATCGAGGCCTGCAAAGCTC
Source organism: Robiginitalea sp. (assembly GCF_982776155.1). NCBI lineage: Bacteria > Pseudomonadati > Bacteroidota > Flavobacteriia > Flavobacteriales > Flavobacteriaceae > Robiginitalea > Robiginitalea sp. The sequence continues at coordinate 651,321 of NZ_CEXZKX010000001.1, read as the reverse complement.
AGATGGCCCGAATCCAATGCGGCAAGAAGTGCCTCCTCGTCAATGACGCCGCCGCGGGAGGTATTGATCAGGCCCGCACCCCGGGGCATCAGACCCAGTTCCCGGGATCCGATTACCGGGCGGTCCTGGGCCGGGACATGCAGGGTCACGAAATCCGAACGGGAAAGCAACTCATCCAGCCCGAATCCCTGGATTTCCAAATCGTATTGTTGCCCGCCGGCAAATTCAAGGGTCATTACGGCCCTGTCCCTGTGGGTGTCGTGGAAGCAGACTTCCATTCCCAATCCCAGGCCAATCCGGGCAACAGCCTCGCCGATGCCGCCGAACCCGATAATCCCCAGGGTTTTGCCCCGAACCTCCCGCCCGGCGGCATAGGCTTTTTTAAGGGCCCGGAACTGTTGGTCCCCCTCCAGGGGCATATGCCGGTTGGACTCATGCAAAAACCGCGTCCCGCCGAGCAGGTGGGCAAAAACCAGTTCGGCCACCGAGTTGGCGGATGCATTCGGGGTGTGGATTACATGCAACCCTTTTTTGCGGGCATGGGCCACAGCAATATTGTCGAGGCCTACACCCGCACGGCCGATCAGCAGCAAGCCCGGGCAGGCGTCGATCAGTTCCTCGTTTACCTGGGTTGCAGACCTCACCAGCAGGGCGCGGATATTTTCCTTGTTCAGATAGGGGATCAACTGTTCCTGGGCCACCTTGGTGGTCAGTACTTCGAACCCGGCCGATTCCAGTTTGGCGATGGCCGGTTCAGCGAGGCCGTCGTTGGCCAGAATACGCATCATAGGGTATTAGGTTCAGTTTGTAGTCGTATTATCTGCATGAAGCCCTTCAATATCAAGCCTTTCGTTCCAGGTCGCTCATCACATCGACCAAAACCCCAACGCTTTCGAGCGGCAGGGCATTGTACATGGAGGCGCGATAACCACCTACGGACCGGTGGCCGTTCAATCCGTTGATACCTGCTTCCTTCCACATGGCGTCGAATGTTTCCTTCAGTTCGGGCCTGGTGAGGTTGAAGGTCGCGTTCATCAGGGAGCGGTCTTCTTTGGCGGCATACCCCTCAAAGAGGGGGTTCAGGTCGACTTCCGAATACAACAGTTTGGCTTTCTTTTCATTCTGCTCTTCGATGGCCGCAACCCCCCCGAGGTCCCGCAACCACTCCAGGGTAAGCAGGGAGGTATATACAGCGAATACGGGGGGCGTATTGAACATACTGTCCTTGGCTATATGCACCTGGTAATCCAGCATGGACGGGATTTTGCGGCTGACGCGCCCCAGGATCTCCGGCTTTACCACCACCAGGGTGGTACCCGCCGGCCCCATATTTTTCTGGGCACCCGCATAGATGAGGTCGAACTGTGAATAGTCGATTACCCTGGAAAAGATGTCGGAACTCATGTCTGCGATCAGGGGGGCGTCCCCCTTTGGAAAGTCTTTAAACTGGGTGCCGAAAATCGTATTGTTGGAGGTCAGGTGGAGGTAGTCCAGCCCTGCGGGGATGTCAAACCCTTTGGGAATATGGTTGAAGCCGGATTCCCCGGAAGAGGCCACCTCGACAACCTCGCCGAATATCCGGGCCTCCTTGATCGCTTTGTCGCTCCAGGTCCCCGTGTTGATATATCCCGCCCGCTTTTCAAGCAGGTTGTAGGCCACCATCAGGAATTCCAGGCTGGCGCCACCCTGCAGGAAAAGAACTTCGTATCCCTTCCCTTCGAGCTGCATCAGTTCAAGGACCAGGCTGCGCGCCCTCTCCATAATGTCCACAAAGGCGGGGCTCCGGTGGGAGATTTCGATAAGTGAAAGGCCGGAACCGTCCAGTTCCACCACGGCCTCGGCCGCTTTTTTCATAACGGATTCCGGCAGGATACACGGGCCGGCGCTGAAGTTGTGTTTTTTCATCGGTCGATTGATTTGTTTCTGCAGGGGTTTGCGCAAAAGTACACAATTACTGCTCCGGATTTGAAGCCGGGATTTCCTGGAGGAATGCAATGGTATCCACCCCATCTGCATAGGCGTCCAGGGCCGGCTGCTGGGCCTGGCCGAACGGAATGGCCCCTGCCAGGGTGTCCGGGCCAACCACGCATTGAAGATCGCCGGAAAGCGCATCGAGACGGTTCTGCAATTCCCGCATAGAGGTGTAGGTTTCATAAAACAGCGTGCCGATGGGTGAACCCAGGCCGGGATCTTCTTTAAGCAGCAGGAAGCCGTTGTCGAGCATGGCCGACCCGCTCATCAAATACACCGCTTTGTTGTAATCGTAGTTGTTGGCGTACTTCTGATGGTCGATTCGGTGTTTGTGGGCATAGCAGGCCGTGAAAAACGGGTCAAAGTCATAGCCATCCGGCACGAATAGCTTTGAGACGCTCCGGCAACCCAACCCGAAATAGCGGAAGATATCGTCTGCAAGGCCGCCGAGTTCTTCCGGGGATTCCGAACCGGTCAGTACGGCAACGCTGCTGCGGTTCATCCGGATGATGTGCGGGCGGGACCCGAAATAATATTCAAAATACCTGCTCGTGTTATTGCTCCCGGTGGCAATGACCGCATCGTACGCCTTCAGCGTCCCGTCCTCGAACCGGTACCGCCCGTCGAGGCTGGGCTCAAAACCCGTCAGCAGGCTGGCCAGGTGGGGCAGGAGGATGTTGTCGGAGGAAGAACATTTTACCAGGGCCCGGTTCCCGGTCAATAAGACGGATATAAAGTCGTGGAATCCCACCAGCGGGACGTTGCCCGCCAGGATAAGGGCAACGGTAAGTGGTTCGCCGGATGGGCTGTCATAGGCCGCGAGCCACTTCTTGAGGCGGTCTTTCCTCAGCAGATCCCCCCACTGCTGCAACGCATAGGTCACTTCTTCCCGGGTAAACCAGGGATTCTGCAACCGCGCCTGTTCCATTGTGGCTGTCAACTGGTGAAAGGCTTTGTTGCCGGAAGCTTCACGGGTAGTATCGGCAATACCGGAGGTTTCACGGGAAGCATCGGCAAGAAATTCCCGGAGGAAATCCCCAAGTTGGACCAGGGCGCTGAAGCTTGGATCGGGTTGTGCCATACTATTTGTGTCCTATGGGATTAGCAGTTACCTTTGTGCAAAAATAGAGATACCGGGGCCGCCTGCCAAGGGGTGCCGGTAGAATGTAGGAGATTTGAAACAGTGAGGCTATGGCGATTATCATAACAGACGAGTGTATAAACTGCGGGGCCTGTGAACCCGAATGCCCGAATACCGCAATCTACGAGGGGGCGGACGAATGGCGATACAGCGACGGGACTTCTCTTGAAGGCAACGTGGTCCTCCCCAATGGGAAGGAAGTAGACGCAGATGCCGTGCAGGAACCCATCAGTGATGAAGTTTATTACATCGCCCCGGACAAGTGTACGGAATGCATGGGCTTCCACGAAGAACCCCAGTGCGCGGCCGTATGCCCGGTAGATTGCTGCGTCCCGGACGACGACCATGTGGAAACCGAAGAGGAACTGCTCGGCAAGCAGCGCTTCATGCACCCGGAAGGATAGGTCGCTTCAAGGGGTGGGCAGGTCGCCCCGCCATGTCGTTTGGGCTAATCTTTCCCGGCACGGAAATTCTTCATTTCTTCCAGGGGTGCAATTACCTGCGTATCCTCCCAGATGGTCGGTTCGTATTGCAGAATCTTTTGAATCCGGATTTTCTCCGGTTCCGTGTACCCGGCCAATGTGTGAAATTCAGCAGGATCTGCCGGGCTTAAAAGCACGGACTCCCGTTGCCGTACCCCGCCCTCCATCAGAAAATCAAAACGCACCTTTTTCCTGCGCCGGCTGTTCTCAATAAACTTTAAGCTGCGATGCAGGTAAATGTAATTGCCATATTCATTTTGAATAAAATAGGGGTCGTAGGTGTTTTGTTCGTTTCGTTTAAAAATCGCAGTACCCCGGCTGAGGTTTTCCACGTATTTAATCCCCAGGAGCAGCTTCAGGTTCACCTTGTCGCCACGCCGGCCGCGGCCATAGGCATAATCGGCCTTCAGTACGGCAAATGAGGTGGCATCCACAAAGAACGTCCCGGCGTATTTCGCCTTCCTTTTACGGGGTGTGAATTCGATGGCGTACACGTAATTTCCGTCAAAATAGGTGGCTTCCACAAACCGGTATTCGTAGAGGTCCCCGTCCAGGAACCTACGGAGTTTTGTCCCATCCCTCCAGCTGGCAATTCCCAGTATTCCCTGGCTCCTGCCTTTCAGGTAGTCGTATTCGGAACTATCGCTTTCCCGGTTTTCAGCTTCCATAAACTCCTTTCCGGGCGAAATGCTGTCCTCGATCTTGAACAATCCGGTTTTGACCTTATAGGTTTGGCTGCTGTCCAGGTGTGCCAGGATGATGTTCTGGGCGCGAGCCTGTATGTCGTCCATGGAATACCCCTTTTTGTGGTCGGTCAGTTCCGTGGCACGGTCCACCCGGAGGATGGCAGTGGTATCGTCCACTACAGCCAGGTTGCCCTTGAAATCCAGGAACATCCGGGCATCGCTTCGCACAATGTCCTCCCCGAGTTTTCTGAGGCGTTTGTCGGCAGCATTCAGGGCCCGGCGGTTCAGGTCGGATGCTTTTTCCAATTCCAGCTGCAGGTCTTCGAATTGCATGTATTCGGACTCTCTGAAGAAAATTTCAAAAGCTTTTCCCGATAGCGGGTAGTTGGTGGAAAGGCGTTGCCGCACCTGCTCGATGATCTCCTCAGCCCCGGGCACCCGGCTGGTAAGCCGGACTTCATTCAGGTTGATGGCAGCAGGCTGTATGCGGATGGGCCCGGACTGCGCCCGGAGTCGGTCATGTTCCAGTTCAAGGGTCCGGTAGCCCATACAGGAAATCCGGACAGCCCGGCTGCTGAGGCCTTCGGGGTTCAGGGTAAAATACCCTTCCTCGTTGCTGATGGTGCCTTTGCCGGGTCCGGTCTCCACGGAGGCAAAGGGGACGGGTTCGTCCGAGTTTGCGTCCACAACCCGAAAGGTGGCGGATTGCGCAAAAGCAAGGCTGCTTACCAGGAAAAATAGCAGCAACTGAATTATTCGCATAATGGCTGGGTTCTCTTAAATGGACGCACGGGAAGGAGATTTGTTACCGACTCGTGAAAATTTAACGTCGAATACCGGCCGGATACCGGCTGAAACGGGATATTGGCCTATATTTGCAGCCGTAAATCGGGAGCCTGAGTGCTCTGCAAGATCGAACCCATGAAAGCCGGAATTGTAGGATTGCCAAATGTCGGAAAATCGACCCTTTTTAATTGCCTGTCCAATGCGAAGGCCCAGAGTGCAAACTTTCCGTTTTGCACCATCGAACCGAATATCGGGGTAGTCAACGTCCCGGACCCGCGCCTGAAAAAGCTGGAATCCCTTGTTCAGCCGCAGCGCGTGGTGCCTGCCACCGTCGAAATCGTCGATATCGCCGGACTCGTCAAAGGCGCCAGCAAAGGGGAGGGGCTGGGCAACCAATTCCTCGGGAATATCCGGGAAACCGATGCCATCCTGCACGTCTTGCGCTGTTTTGACAATGACAACGTGGTCCATGTGGACGCGTCGGTAGATCCGATCCGCGACAAGGAGACCATCGATATGGAATTGCAGCTGAAGGACCTGGAAACCGTGGAAAAGCGCCTGGAAAAGGTGGGAAGGTCCGCCCGCACCGGCAACAAGGAGGCCCAAAAGGAAGCCTCGGCCCTGGAGCGATTAAAAAAGGGACTGGAATCCGGCACCTCCGTCCGGGCTATCGGATTCGAAGAGGACGATTACCGGGAATTTGTGGCCCCCCTGCAGCTGATTACCGACAAGCCTGTCCTGTATGTCTGCAACGTAGACGAACAGGCGGCCACAACCGGGAATGCATATGTGGACCGCGTTCGGGAGGCCGTTGCCGGGGAACAGGCAGAAGTATTGGTCCTGGCCGTAGCCACGGAGGCGGACATCAACGAGTTGGAAACCTTTGAGGAGCGCCAGCTTTTCCTGGAAGATTTGGGACTGGACGAGCCCGGATCGTCAAAGCTCATCCGCTCTGCCTACAGCCTGCTTAACCTGCAGACCTATTTCACCGCAGGGGAGAAGGAAGTGCGGGCGTGGACCATACCCGTGGGGTCGTCAGCTCCTCAGGCAGCGGCGGTTATCCACACAGACTTTGAGAAAGGCTTTATTCGCGCAGAGGTCATTTCCTATGACGATTACATCCGGTACGGCAGCGAAGCGAAGGTTCGGGAAGCAGGAAAAATGCGCGTTGAAGGCAAGGAATACATCGTACAGGACGGGGATGTGATGCATTTCCGGTTCAACGTCTGATGTGCCTGCCCGGGGAGCAGGCCTCACCGCCGCAACGTCGGGCCGCAGCTTTTGCGTATAGTGGGGGCATTAAAGTAATCAACAAACGCCGGCCGGTATTGTTAATTACTTTGGGAAGCCCCGATTTTATTTTCTTTTGCTATATTTTATATTAGCGGGTTAAACCCCTGAGTGCATGGCGCAATCCCAATATACCGAAGAGAATATCCGTTCCCTCGACTGGAAGGAGCACATCCGGATGCGCCCCGGTATGTATATCGGGAAGCTCGGCGACGGCTCCTCGGCCGATGACGGCATCTATATCCTCCTGAAGGAAGTGATCGACAACTGCATCGACGAGTTTGTGATGGGGGCCGGGAAGACCATCGAGATCACGATCCGGGAGGACAAGGTAACCGTCCGGGACTACGGGCGGGGCATCCCGCTGGGTAAGGTAGTGGAGGTGGTCTCCAAAATGAACACCGGCGGCAAATACGATACCCGGGCCTTTAAAAAAGCCGTGGGCCTGAACGGGGTGGGGACCAAGGCGGTCAATGCCCTTTCCACCTATTTCCGCGTGGAATCCAACCGGGATGGCAAGTCCAAGGCCGCCGAGTTCGAAACCGGCGACCTGAAGAACGAGGAGTTCCTGGAGGAAACCTCCCGCAAGCGGGGTACCAAGGTCACCTTTACCCCGGATGAAACCATTTTCAAGAAATACAAATACCGGAGCGAGTACGTGGAACGGATGCTCCGGAACTACGTATACCTGAACCCGGGGCTTACCATTGTGTTCAACGGGGAGAAATTCCACTCCGAAAACGGCCTGAAGGACCTCTTGCAGGACAACAACAGCGCTGACGACCTGCTCTATCCGATCATCCACCTGAAAGGGGAGGATATCGAGGTGGCCCTGACCCACAGCAAAACACAGTACAGCGAAGAGTACCATTCCTTTGTCAACGGGCAGCACACTACCCAGGGCGGGACGCACCAGAGTGCCTTCCGCGAAGCGCTGGTTAAGACCTTACGGGATTTCTACGGCAAGAACTACGATCCTTCCGACGTGCGGAAATCCGTGATATCCGCCATCTCCATCAAGGTGATGGAACCGGTGTTCGAAAGCCAGACCAAGACCAAGCTGGGTTCCACGGACATGGGGGGCAACCTGCCTACCGTCCGGACCTACATCAATGATTTTGTGGGCAGGGAACTCGATAACTACCTGCATAAAAACCCGCAAACCGCAGAACTCATCCAGCGGAAGATCCAGCAGGCAGAACGGGAGCGCAAGGAACTCTCCGGTATTCGCAAACTCGCGCGGGAGCGCGCCAAGAAGGCCAGCCTGCATAATAAGAAATTACGGGATTGCCGGGTGCACCTGGACAATATGAAAAACGACCGCCGGCTGGAGACCACGCTGTTTATCACCGAGGGGGATTCAGCCTCCGGTTCCATCACCAAATCCCGGGACGTCAACACCCAGGCGGTATTCAGCCTGCGCGGGAAGCCGCTGAACTCCTACGGGATGAGCAAGAAAATCGTCTATGAGAACGAGGAATTCAACCTGTTGCAGGCAGCTCTGAACATCGAGGAATCCCTGGAAGACCTGCGCTATAACAACATCGTGATCGCGACGGATGCGGACGTCGACGGGATGCATATCCGGTTGCTTTTGATCACTTTTTTCCTGCAATTTTTCCCCGAAATCATCAAGGAGGGCCACCTCTACATCCTGCAAACGCCGCTCTTCCGGGTGCGGAATAAAAAGGAAACCATCTATTGCTACAGCGAGGAGGAGAAGCGGGAGGCCGTTAAAAAGCTTAAAGGGAAACCTGAAATCACGAGGTTTAAAGGGCTCGGGGAGATTTCCCCAGACGAATTCCAGCACTTTATCGGCGAGGACATCCGCCTGGAACCCGTGATGCTGGACAAGGCGATGTCCATCGAGGAACTTCTCAAATTCTATATGGGCAAGAATACGCCGGACCGGCAGGAATTCATTATCGAAAACCTGAAAGTTGAAGTGGACCTGGTAGAAGAAAACCAATTGTAAGCAGCCCGGCTCAATGGAAGAAAACGCCCCACCAAACGATCCGAACCAACAGGAAGCGGAGCAGGAAGCCCTGACCCGGGTAACCGGCATGTACAAGGACTGGTTCCTGGATTACGCCTCCTACGTGATCCTGGAACGTGCCGTGCCGGCCATTGAAGACGGTTTCAAGCCCGTGCAACGGCGAATCATGCACGCCCTCAAGGAGATGGACGACGGCCGCTATAACAAGGTGGCCAACGTCGTGGGTCAGACCATGCAGTACCACCCCCACGGGGATGCGAGTATTGCCGACGCCATGGTCCAGATAGGGCAGAAGGACTTGCTGATCGATACCCAGGGGAACTGGGGGAACATCCTAACGGGGGACGGGGCGGCTGCCTCGCGGTATATCGAGGCGCGCCTGTCGAAATTTGCCCTTGAGGTAGTCTTCAGCCCAAAAATAACCGAATGGCAGCTCAGCTACGACGGGCGGAAGAAGGAGCCTGTCCACCTGCCCGTGAAGTTTCCGCTGTTGCTGGCCCAGGGGGCCGAGGGGATCGCTGTCGGCCTTTCGACCAAGATCCTGCCCCACAACTTCATCGAGCTGATTGACGCCAGCATCAAGCACCTGCAGGGAAAACGCTTCAAGCTCTATCCGGACTTCCCGACGGCCGGCATCATCGATATCGGCAATTACAACGACGGGGAACGCGGCGGGAAGGTGCGGGTACGCGCCCGTATCGCCCAGCAGGACAAAAACACGCTGGTTATCAGCGAGATCCCATACGGCACCAATACCTCTTCGCTGATCGATTCCATCCTCAAGGCAAACGACAAAGGAAAAATCAAGATCAAAAAGATCGAGGACAATACGGCAGCCGAGGTGGAAATCCTGGTGCACCTGCCCAGCGGGATATCGCCGGATAAAACCATCGATGCGCTCTATGCCTTCACGGCCTGTGAGACGTCCATCTCCCCCCTGGGGTGTATCATCGAAGACAACAAGCCTGTCTTTATGGGCGTCAGCGAGATGCTCCGCCGGTCCACGGACCACACTGTAGAACTTCTGCAGGCCGAATTGGAAATCCTCCTGGGGGAACTCCAGGAGCAGTGGCACGCCGCCTCCCTGGAACGGATATTTATCGAAAACCGGATTTACCGGGACATCGAAGAGGAGGAGACCTGGGAGGGGGTTATCGCAGCTATCGGGAAAGGCCTCAAGCCGCACACGGGCCACCTCCGTCGCGAGGTGACCGAAGAGGACATCGTCCGCCTGACCGAGATCCGGATCAAGCGGATCTCCCGTTTCGACCTGGACAAGGCCCAGGAGCATCTGGACAACCTGGAAAAGCGGATCGCAGAGACCAAACACCACCTGGCGCACCTCACGGATTACGCCATCGACTATTTCAGGGAGCTCAAAAAGAATTTCGGGGCCGGGCGGGAGCGCAAATCGGAAATCCGGGTTTTCGACGAGATCGAGGCTACCAAAGTGGTGATCCGCAACACGAAACTCTATGTAAACCGGGAAGAGGGATTTATCGGAACTTCCCTCCGCAAGGACGAGTACGTCACCGATTGCAGCGACATCGACGACATCATTGTATTTACAAAGTCCGGGCAGATGATGATTACCCGGGTGGATTCCAAGACGTTTGTCGGCAAGAATATCATCCACGTGGCGGTTTATAAGAAAAAAGACAAGCGCACTACCTACAACATGATTTACAAGGATGGCCGCGGGGGGCCGAGTTACGTCAAGCGCTTCAACGTAACGGCATTTACCCGCGACAAGCTCTACGACCTGACCACCGGCAAGGCCCAGTCCGAAGTGCTCTACTTTACCGCGAACCCGAATGGGGAAGCTGAGGTGGTGACGGTTAACCTGCGGCAATCCGGCAGTATCAAGAAGCTGAAATGGGACCTGGATTTTGCCGATGTGATGATCAAGGGGCGCAACGCCAAGGGGAATATCGTGACCAAATATTCCGTCAAGCGCATCGAGCTTAAGGAAAAGGGCCTGTCCACCCTCAAACCCCGGAAAATCTGGTTCGACGAAACGGTCCAGCGACTCAACGTGGACGGGCGGGGCGAATTGCTGGGCCAGTTCACCCCTGAAGACCGCTTGCTGATCGTAAACCAGAAAGGGGACGTCAAAACGGTCATCCCCGAGCTGACCATGCACTTTGACCCGAACATGATTGTCCTGGAAAAATGGAAACCGGAGAAGCCGCTTTCCGCCATCTACTGGGAAGGGGAGAAGGAGCTCTTTTACGTAAAACGCTTTCTGATTGAGAATCCGGACAAGGAGGAAAACATCCTGACGGACCACCCGGATTCCTATCTCGAGAAACTATTTACCGATTACCGGCCCGTGGCGGAGGTGGTCTTTGCCAAAAAGCGGGGGCAGGAACGCAAGCCCAACCTGGAGGTGAACCTGGAGGAATTCATCGCTGTCAAGGGCATCACGGCCATGGGCAACCAGCTCACCCGGGAAAAGGTCCTGGAGATCAATGCGCTGGCGCCTCTTCCCTATGAGGAGCCGGAGAAAAAGGAGGCACGTGATATCGAGGTGGTGGATGAGCAGGACGTGGACGGAAAACCGGGGTCCAAAGGTACTGCCAAAAAAGCCTCCGGGGGCTCCGGAAATGAAGGGGGCTCCGGGAATGACGGGGACTCCGGAAAAGGCCGTGGCTCCGGAAGCGGCGGTGGCTCCGGAAATGCCGGGGGTGACGAAACCAAAAACGGAGGCGAAAGCCAGGGAACCCTTTTCTAACAGTACGGGAAATGAAAGGATTTATCCGGGAGTTTAAGAATTTCGCCATCAAAGGCAACATGTTCGACATGGCAATCGGCATCATCATCGGCACGGCCTTCAACAACGTGGTGAATGCCCTGGTAAAGGAAATACTGACCCCGCCCCTTGCCTTTTTTACCAGCGAGGTACAATTTACCAATATGCGGTGGGTTATCCGCGAGGCCACCGATACGCAGGAGGAAATTACCATGGGTTACGGAATACTCCTGGAGGCTTTGATTGACTTCGGCATAATTGCGCTGACGATATTCCTGCTGATCAAGGCCTTGAACCGCATCCGCAGCCGGGCCGAGGACCCTGCAGACAAGGCGGAAGTAACCCCCAAGGAAATCGAGTTGCTCGCCCGGATCGAAGGGCTTATGCACGAACAGAACCAAATACTCAAGCAAAAGAAAAATAAATGAATCCGCAATTTAACCTTTCATTATTGCCGACAATCCCCAAATTTTAGTATCATGTGCGAATCTCAGATTAATTCATTTTTCAAGCTGAAGCCCCAATTATGGAATTAACCAGCCCCCTGGTATACGGAGTTCCCTGTTTTATCGCTTTAATACTCCTGGAGTTGGCCTATAGCAAGGCTCACGGAGACGATCATATTTACAAATGGAAAGACCTATTGGCCAGCGGGACCATGGGTGTTGGGTCTGCAATCCTCAGCCCCCTTTTGAAAGTTATCTTCGCGATTGTCCTATTTGAAGGAGTCTATAATCTTTTTAACCCGCTTGTGGACGGGGAGCATGTTAACATCCTTGGATATGGTCCGTTGGGCTATGCCTGGTACGTCTGGCTTTTGTGTATGCTGGCGGACGATTTCACGTATTATTGGTTCCATCGGGCCAACCACGAGATCCGATTGTTCTGGGCGGCGCATATCGTGCATCACTCATCCGATAATTTCAACCTGGGAACGGCAGTCAGGAATGGTTGGTTTACGTTGCTTTACAAGCCATTGTTTTACGCCTGGATGCCCGCTGTGGGCTTTCCGCCGGAAATGGTCCTGGTTTGCCTGGGAATCGAAGCTTTGTGGCAGTTTCAACTGCATTCGCAATACATCCCGAAACTGGGCCCGCTCGAAGCCATTATCAACTCGCACACAATGCACCAGGTACACCATGCGCAGAATATCGAGTACCTGGACAAGAACCACGGGGGTATCCTCAATATTTTCGACCGGATGTTCGGGACCTGGAAACCGTTGGACGAATCCGTGGATATTCGGTACGGCGTCATCCACGCGCCGAATTCCTACAATCCGATCGTTATTCTCACCCATGAATACAAAGACATCTGGAATGACGTGAAGAAGGCCAAAAAGTTTTCGCACGCCCTGATGTACATCTTCGGCCCCCCGGGATGGAGCCCGGACGGGAGTACGCTCACTGTCAAGCAACAGCAACGCGAATTTCGCAAGCAGCGCAAACAAAGGATGCAGGAGAAGTTGATTACAAAACCCGCTACCTAGGCGCGGGTTTCCTATTGTCCGAAATGATCTCGGGACGGGGACGCCCAAATAGTGCAACCGGGGGTCGGAGCTGGCAAAAGCCTCAATAATTGTCAGTCGGTCTTAATGGCTGTCCCGCGGGAAGTGCGGGCGGTGCCTACCAGTTTGTATTCAAAAGTATACGTATTATCCCCGGTGGTCAATATTTTGACGTGGATGGGTTTCTCTTCATTGCGATTGGCCGGGTTCAGGTTGGAAAGGATGTATTCGCAATCGTTGATCCATCGCACGGAAGCCGAATCGGTAGACCCGGCAAACTCCGAGACTTCCAAATCTTCAGTCCGGGTAAATACGGTGGTTTGTTCTTCCCCGTCGATAGTAGCGGTAAACCGAAAGGTCCCCGTGCGGAAGTCGGCGCATTCGCGGGTGGGCTGGTAACATCCAGAGGATAACAACGCCAGGGATGCCAAAGCGGGAAACAAGAGGGTTTTTATCGTTGAATTCATGCCTGCAAAGATACAAACTATGCCCATCCCAAAGACGCAGCTCAGAGTTCGCCGGGAAAATAGCTTTCGAAAGTGCCATCGGAGTAAAAGATCACAATTTTATCGATGGCCCGGTTTGTTTCGATGGTAGGCACCGCAGGTTCCCGACGGGTCGTGGTCGGCCTGGAGGGAGTGGAAGGGAAGGTGCCTTTCCCGTTGAGCAGCCAGTACAGATCCACTTCAGGATACTTCCGGATTACCTTCATGACAAAATCAAGGCTCGGCTTGTTCCTTCCGCTTAACAGGTGGGAAATGGTGGAGCGGGGAACCCCGATGGCATCAGCAAAACCGGAGGCGGTTTGTTCGTAATATGCGAGGATGCGCTCGAGTCTTCCGATAAAATCTTCCGTGTTTACCATTGTAAAAAACGCTTATGGAAATTTAGCTGCGCCAGCTTCGATCCATATTCATATAGTACTAAAAAAATTAAATCATTAAATCAATTAACAACATATAAATAACTGAAAAGAAATACAATAAATAAATATTCACACATCTTGATTACAAATGTAAATTCACTGGATTTGCCATGTAATTTACGCAATTGAAATTTTCCTTTTGTTTTACAAATGTAAAAAATAAGCGGGTTAACTTTGTGGTAAACCTGTCAATTCCGATGGACCGACACGAGTATGAAACGCATCGCATCAATGATATTTCCGGACGCTACCTCCCGCCGGACACCCTGGATAGAATATTGCAGAAATTGCCAGGGAACCCCAACACCACAGAAGTAGGAAAATCGGTAAGCGGATTGCCTATTTACAAGGTGCGATTGGGCAACGGGCCCATCCGCGTCCTGATGTGGTCACAAATGCACGGCAACGAGTCTACGACTACCAAGGCGGTTTTGGACCTGATGCATTATTTGTTATCCGGCTCCCGGGAGGTGGAATTTCTGAAAGGCCAACTGACCATAGATATGCTGCCGATGCTGAATCCGGATGGTTCCCTTGCGTACATACGGGAAAATGCCAACGGTACCGACCTGAACCGGGACGCCCATCAACGGAAAGAGCCGGAAAGTGAAGTCCTGCGGGCTTGTTATGAGAAATTCCAACCGCATTTCTGCCTGAACCTGCACGATCAGCGGACGATTTACAACCTGGGGGCATCGCCCATCCCGGCTACCCTATCCTTTCTGGCCCCTTCTGCCGACGCGGATCGCGGGCTCCCGGATAATCGTGTGCGCGCCATGGAGTTGATTGCAGCAATTGCGCAGGATCTTCGGGAGGTCCTGCCCGGTGGGATTGGTCGGTACGACGACAGTTTTAACCCGAACTGCGTGGGCGACCAGTTCCAGATGGATGGTGCCGCGACGCTGCTGTTCGAAGCCGGCCACTTTCCCGGTGACTATTCCCGGGAACACACGCGTTTTTTTGTATTCAGGGCGTTGCTCAGCTGCCTTAACCGGATTGCCGACGGTTCGTATGCATCTTTTTCAACTGCTCACTACCTGTCCCTGCCGGCTAACGGAAAATTGCTGGTTGACCTGCGTATTCGCAACGCCGGCCACTTGTTCCCCCACTTCGGGCAAGATGAGGACCTGGCGATCCAATACCGGGAGGTGCTCCGAGACGGGAGGATCCATTGGGTACCCGAATGGCCGGAAGAAGGCCTGACCGAGGGACGTTATGGACATCGCGAATGGGATGCCGCCCGGGAGGCAGACCGGGAGGAAATCTTAAAAACCCCTGGTTTGCTGCGACTTCTGGAAAAAGGCCAATCCTCTTGATTGTTGCATTATATTCAAAATATTATAGCTTTAGATGCATAATATTTCTTAAATAGTTATTTTAGCCTAAAATTTTTTGAAATGGGCAAAGTAAAACTGGATGAAATCGATCACCAGATCCTCGACATGCTGATCGACAATACGCGTACTCCCTTTACGGATATTGCCAAAAAACTCCTGATTTCCGCCGGGACCGTACACGTACGGGTAAAGAAGATGGAGGAAGCCGGGATCATCAAGGGCAGTTCCCTGACCCTGGATTACGTGAAACTGGGGTATTCCTTTATCGCCTATGTGGGGATTTTTCTCGAAAAAACCCACCAGACCAAATTCGTCCTGGAACGGCTTACGCAGATTCCGAATGTTACGGTAGCACACATTACTACTGGCAAATTCAATATTTTCTGTAAAATACGGGCCAAAGACACAAACCACGCCAAAAATATCATCTTCAAGATCGACGATATCGAAGGGATCAGCCGGACGGAGACGATGATTTCCCTTGAGGAAAGCATCAACGACAAAAAACGGCTGATGCATACCATTTTCAACGAGCTGTAACCAGGGCATATGAAACGCTCCGAACTAACCGACGCGGATTGCCCGGAGTTCTATCGGGGGTATCTCGACACCTTGCCCGGGGATGCCGATCTGTTGGAGATGCTCGAGCGGCAGCACCGAAATTTCCCGGAATTTATCCTGAGTATTCCCGATAATCTGATGGGGCATCGCTATGCCGACGGAAAGTGGAGCGTGGCGGAATGCCTGGGTCATGTCTACGATGCTGAACGCGTGTTCCAATACCGGGCCGTTTGCTTTGGTCGGAAGGACGCGACCCCGCTGCCCGGGTTTGACCAGGATACCTGGATATCGGGCAACCCGTCCCGGGAATGGTCCAGGGAACGCCATATTGAAGAATATCAGGCGGTAAGGAAGTCAACCCTGTCGCTGTTCCGGGACTTTTCCCGGGAAGACCTGGCGTACCTGGGTACAGCCAGCGGGAATACCATCAGCCTGGGCGCCATAGGCTTTATCATCTGCGGCCACCAGCGGCACCACCGGAATATCATCCGGTCGCGGTATTTGGGGGAATAACCCGCTTCCGGGAGTGTTGCCGGGGCCGGCACCCTGAGTCTATCAGTCTTCCTCCAGTTGCAAATCGGTTTCCAGCGAACCGTCGTACTCGTTTTCCAGGCCGGGTACATCCGAATCCCGGTCTTCATCCAGTTCCAGAAAGTCCGACATCAGCCGGTTCAGGTCCTGTCCGATTTTCACCAGGTACAAGGCTTCCGGCGTTGGCAGTTCAACTGCCTCGATCCATTCACCCCGCGCATTTTTAAACGTCAGCAGGTCTTCATCCCCATAGCCCTGGGGATAGTGTTGCAGGAGGGCAGCTGCCAACTCCTGGGTGAGTTTCCGGTAATCGATGATAATACGCTTCATAGTAATGGGTTGGTTACCCGGGGATTACCCGGAGGTTTGTCTTCCGAATCTAAAAGAATTCAGCCGCAGACCCGGAAAAGAGTTGTGAAGCGTTGAAAAAAAGTAGGTGAACCGGCTATTCCGCGTAGTAATCGAATGACGCTTCCAACAAATCGGCGGGGACTTCCTGGTTGTAGGTAGCCTTTCCAATTTGTTCCAGCAGTGTAAAGAGTACCTTGCCGTGCGTATTTTTCTTATCGTGGATAAGCAGACGGACAATCTCCGGGCGATGTTCCCGGGGTATGTCCACGCGGGGGTAATGCGATAGCAGTACGTCCCGAATCTCATTGGCCTGATGTTCCGGGAGGTCGCAAAGGCGCGTGGCCAGAAAGGCTTCCAGGATCATTCCGATGACGATGGCCTCCCCGTGTAGTAACGTTTCCAGGTCCGGATGGCCCAAAAAATGCGATTCGATGGCGTGCCCGAGAGTATGCCCGAAATTCAGGATTTTCCGCAGGTTTTTCTCGGTAGGGTCCTGCTGCACGACTTCGTTCTTGAGGGCCACCGAATGCCGGATATGGGCCACCGCATCCGCCGGGGTTTCCAGGGCAGCCAGCTGCCTCCAATAGTCGGCGTCCCGGATGAGCCCGTGTTTGAGCATCTCGGCAAATCCGCTGCGGAGTTCCCTGGGGTCCAGTGTTTTTAGGAAAACCTTGCAGATGAGGACCATTTCCGGTTGGTTGATCACCCCCACCTGGTTTTTCAGGGGCCCCAGGTCCACCCCGGTTTTGCCCCCTACCGAAGCATCCACCATGGCGAGCAGGGAGGTGGGGATATTGATAAACCGGATTCCCCGCTGGTAGGTGGAGGCGACAAAGCCCCCGAGGTCGGTGACAACGCCCCCGCCCAGGTTCACCAGGAGGCTATGCCGGTCCGCACCCGACGCGGAAAGGCCTTCCCACACTTCCATACAGCTCCCAATATGCTTGTGGGCTTCCCCGGCTTTTATTTCCAGGCAGGTCCAGGAGGCGGCTTCCGGGATCCAACGGATCAATTCCGGCAGGCAGTGTTGCGCGGTATTGTTATCGGTGAGAACAAATATCCGGGAGTACGACGTTTTGGATATGTGGTCCCGAAGGGCCTCAATCGCCGCATCCTCGAAAAACACCGCGTGGGAATCGGTCTGGATGGCATTCATGGAAAGCTGCTTTCTGGGCAAAATAACCGATTTTTTTCATTAAATCCTTCCAGCGGGACTAAGTATATTTGCGCGTGAGACATCAAATTGCATGAAGAAGATTTTTGAAGACACCCAAACGGCATTTGCGCTGAAATCGGATGCCGAACTGGAAAGGGCGTATTACCTGTTCAAGTTGATTGCACACGAGCCCCTGGTTAAGATCGGAACCACCCTGACGAATTTCGCCATCAAGGCCCATCTGCCCGTTGAGGGCCTGATCCGCGCTACCGTATTCGACCATTTCTGCGGGGGCGTGAGCGAGGAAGACTGCATGCCCGTGGTGGAGCGCATGTGGGCGCAGGGCGTTTGTACCGTCCTGGATTATTCAGTGGAAGGCAAGGACACGGAAGACCCGCTGGACGACTCCCTGGCCAAGAACCTGGAAATCCTCCAGTTTGTCAAGGAGAAGGAAGCCATGCCTTTTGCCGTATTTAAACCTACAGGATACGGGCGCTTCGGGCTTTTCGTTAAAAAGAGCCGGGGGGAATCTTTGACCCAATCGGAAACTGCCGAGTGGGAGCGGGTGGTCAAGCGCTTCGATACCACTTGCAAAAAAGCCTACGACCTGGGGGTATCCCTGCTGATCGATGCCGAGGAAAGCTGGATGCAGGCTGCGGCCGACGAACTGGTGGAAGAGATGATGCGCAGGTACAACCAGAAGGAAACCGTGGTGTTCAATACGCTGCAAATGTACCGCTGGGACCGTATGGACTACTTCAGGGAACTGCACGAGCGGGCGGTTTCAGGGGGATATCGGATAGGGGTCAAGGTGGTGCGCGGGGCCTACCTGGAAAAGGAAAACGACCGGGCAGAGGAAAAAGGATATCCCACACCCATTTGCGCCTCCAAGCAACTGACCGACGAAAATTTCGACGAGGCTATCCGCTACAGCCTGGATAACCTGGAAACCGTTTCCGTATTTGCGGGCACCCACAATGAAAGAAGCAGTTACCGGCTGATGGAGTGGATGGAGGCCGACGGGATCGCTGCCAACGACCCGCGGATCTGGTTTGGCCAGTTGTATGGCATGAGCGACAATATCAGCTTCAACCTGGCCCGTGCCGGCTATAATGTAGCCAAGTACCTGCCCTTTGGCCCGGTAAGGGACGTGATGCCTTATCTGATCCGCCGGGCCGAGGAGAACACTTCGGTGGCCGGACAAACCAGCCGGGAACTCGAATTGCTGAAAAAGGAGCGGAAGCGGCGGAAGATGTAGCCAAAGACACCATGGAAATCCCGACGGATGCCCGCCATGGGTATCGGCCACCCGGGAAGGGCAGAGCCAGGCCCATAGGGATTTATTCTTCAGTAAGGCGTTGGTACTGCGTAAGGCGTGTCAGCGAATCGCAACGTTCCAGGGTAAGTTGCAGCTGCTCTTCCACATAGGTGCCGGTAACCACAAAGATGCCACAGGGCTCGGCCCGGGGATTACTGCTGTCAAATTCCACATCCCCCTCCTCCAAAAGGTAAGCCACGGCAGCCGTATCCGCAACGGCCCGTAGGCGCTCCGCCACTTCCAGCGGGTTGGAACGCAGGGCCTTGAGTACCCGGCAATTCGGCAGGTAACAGAATTCCACCCCGGTTTCATCGGCCTTTTTGCGAAGGAAAAACGCCAAAAATAACAGGCCAATAGACAGCCCGGCCAGATAATAGCCAAAACGTTTGAGGAAGGACATGCTAAAAAATCAGGAAGTTGATATCTGAGAATTTCATCCCGAACCATTCGCCCACCATCCGGTTGGTCAGGATTCCGTGGTACATATAGAGTCCGTTTCGCAACCCCTTGTCGAACCGGAGGGAATTTTCCAGGCCCCCTTCTTCGCCAATCTTGAGCAGGTAGGGGGTAAAGATGTTGCTGATGGAAACTGACGAGGTCTTTGGGTAACGGGCCGGGATATTGGGCACCGCGTAATGGATGACCCCGAATTTCGTATAGGTGGGTTTGTTGTGGGTGGTCAGTTCGCTGGTTTCGAAACAGCCGCCCATGTCGATGCTCACGTCGATAATCACCGACCCCTTTTTCATATTTTCCACCATGGTCTGGGACACCAGGATGGGCGAGCGGTCCTTGCCGCGTACTGCGCCGATGGCCACATCGCAGCGCTTCAGCGCCTTGAGCAGGTTTTTGGGTTGGAGCGTGGAGGTGTACAAAGGCCGGTTCAGGTTGGTCTGGATGTGCCGGAGTTTGGTGATGGAATTGTCGAATATCTTCACGTTGGCACCCAGACCCAGCGCAGATCGGGCGGCGTATTCCCCAACCGTTCCGGCCCCCAGGATAACGACTTCCACCGGGGGGACCCCGCTGATGTTCCCAAACATCATCCCGTTGCCCTGGTCGGCGGCCATGATTTCCGCGGCGATCAAAACCGAGGAGATCCCGGCGATTTCACTCAGGGAGCGCACAGCTGGGTACTTCCCGTCATCGTCCCGGATGTACTCAAAGGCAACGGCGGTAATCCGTTTTTTGGCCAGGGTTTCAAAATATTGCTTGTTCCGTGTTTTGATCTGCAGGGCGGAAATGATCGTACTCTGCGGATTGATGAATTCCACCTCGGAAAGGGTAGGGGGTTCCACCTTCAGGATAATCGGGCAACCGAAAACCTTTTTCGTGTCCCGGGTGATCCGGGCGCCTGCATTCGTATAATCCAGGTCCGAAAAACTTGCACCTTCTCCTGCACCCGCTTCAATGAGCACCTTGTGGCCATGTGCCACGATGGCCCCCACCGCATCCGGGGTCAGGCAAATCCGTTTCTCCTGGTACTGGCTCTCTTTGGGAATACCGATGTAGAGCTCCCCCTTTTGTTGGAGGACTTCCAATTTTTCTTCCTGCGGGAGTAATTGCTGCTTGCTGAACGGTGAAGTAGGTTGGTCCATAGGCCTTTAAATGCTAAGCTGGCGCGTAGGTGGTTCCTCAAAAATACAATAAATGCACGATTTGGCCCGAAATAAAAAAGAGGACGGGAGTCCTCTTTTTTTGGTGGTGAGTTTATTCTGTTTTAAAATAATGACTTGAGAGAATGCTGCAAACTACTTAACATTTTATTCAACGTTCTTCTAGGTGTTTTATCTGACAAATCGTTTACTTGTGAGCCTATATTTTCACTTTGTGTTTTTTCTTCAACATTAATCCCAACTTTCTGCAATTGTTCTTGCTCCTTGTCCTTATAATATTGTAGTTCTGCATTCATTGCCTCGAGGTCTATTCCATGAACATACTTATCAAATAATTTTAATCTTATAAAATAAACAAATGGAATAACAATCATACATATTGGCAATAACCAGAGAACATTCTCTGTATCTACAACATCGTCAGAAGAATAGATAACCTCAAAGATTTGAAACGCATACATACATATAGGAATCAATAAAATATGATACCACCAATGTTTGCAAGTAAAGAACCAAATAATAAGAAGGTAAATAGGAATAATTTTACCTACAAGAAACCAAACGTATGTACTGACGTCTGCAAATCCATTGCTGTCAAAAACAATTCCAAAAAATTCGAAAACCTCACCCTCTCTTTTCGGAAAATATTCATGTAGTTTGAATAAAAAAGGAGAGCAGATAATTAGAAGAAGAGCCAGTGATTCTAGAAAGAATCGTTTACGAGCTATTTTCTGTGGGGCGACTTTTCGTTTCATTTTGAAATCAATCTATTATAAGATTTAGTTCTAATGCAACGAAAAAAGGGCTAGCATATTGGCCAACCCTTAAATTTTATCGATTAAAGTCGTGTTTCTTCGACGAAAGAAAGATTTAATCTTTATTTATAATAATCTTTGACTTTTCTACTGATTCTGAATCATCTCTACCAGGGACTACAATTTTGCTTTTTTCTACAGAACGCCCTGGAACTTTTATCTTGCTTTTTTCTACACCTTCATAAATATCATCACCTGAATCGTTAGAACAAGCTGCTACAGATAATAATGCAAAAGTAAGAAATGCATAAAAAAGTTTTCTAGTGTTCATAGTTCGGAGGATTAAGTACGGTTTTCACTTTCATTAACAAATGTAGGAAAATCTACATTCGCTGTAGTCAATTAAATTCAAAAATAATGCATTTTATCGATAGAATCAAACATTTTACCGAAAAAAGTGCATTTCATCGATTCAACTGCAATAAACCTGCACTATGAACGATACGGAATTTCTCACTCACAAATATTGCAAATCTTTACTATTCTATCTCCGCTTTCGGCTATGTCAATTGAAACCTGAGTTCTGTTTGTTGGGAGAAGGTTTTTAATCCGTTCTGACCATTCAACAAAAACCCATTTGTCTGTATCCAAATATTCCTCAATTCCTATATCTAAGGCTTCTTCTTCAGATTGTATTCGATAGCAATCGATATGGAAAGCTAAAAGTTCATCTGCTTGATTATAATAAATATGGATCAAACTGAATGTAGGGCTGCTACCTACATCCTTAGCTTTTAAGATCTTGAGAATTTGCTTAACAAGTGTTGTTTTTCCGACTCCCATCTCTCCTTCCAAACAAATTAAATTAGAGTCGGAATGCTTAATAATCGCCTCAGCTACTTTATTCAATTCGGTTAATTTGGAGTAAATAATCTGTTCCATTTATAAACAAGATATTATAAATTTCTTTTGAGTATCGAATATAATCTGTATATTGAGAGTATACATAATACAGTCTATCGTTCGAAATCATGAATTATGGGTGCTAGTAGGGGTAAAATCGAGTTCTTTATGGGATTAGTTATTAGCACCTTTCCTTTCTTAATATTCATACATTTATTTTTTAGTTCCGAATTGAATTATATAGAAATCTTAGGATGGAAATATAAACACGGTTTTAGAACCAATGACACATATATTTGGTTTTTAATTAATGCCTTCCTCCCATTATTTTTTAACTCCATTTTTTTTCTAATTACTTATCAGAAATGGAGATACTTTTTGCTTCCAATTATTTATGTTAATCTAGGATTATTTACCTCCTATTTCTTTCCAGAAATTCAAATTATTGAGTTTTTAATGTCATGGACAGCAATAGCTTATGGATTGGCATATCTATTATTACTTTTTGGGCTAAGCAAATTATCTAACGCCTATCGGGTAAAAGCAATAAGCATTGATTTTAAGACGCTATTTAATGAAAGTGCATTTGGGTATTTTCAATTATTTAACACTAAAATCAAAGAGATATTAGAGTCAAAATCAGATAATGGGCTTAAAAATTACACTTATAAAGTTTACTATTTGCTTGAGCTATCAAAAGAACGCGAGAAAAAAATAAATATCAGAAACTTAGAAACTGAAAAGTTTAAAATAACTGATTTAGTAATGGGGGTAGTCCTATTATTAATTGGTTCACTATATATTATTTACACCTTCTTTCCTAAACAGAAAGAATTGGTAGTAGCGGGAATGGAAATTTCTGCATTCGGATTTTTAGATATTTACTCGCTAGCATGGTATATGGGGCAAAAAGTTGCAATGATAATTTTGCTTGCGATATGGTTTCTTTCTAATGCTCATTGGTGGAGGTGGGCATTATTTTCCCCCCTGGCATTGTATAGCTATCAATTTTGGGATATTTTTTCATATAATCCCAGCCTAGAAGAATGGGGAAACTTTATTGTGTTGCCTTTAACTTTAATCACCCTTACAATTATTGTTGTTATGGGGCAATTAGTTATAAAACAAGATAGATTAATGGTCTATAAAAAGAAGTTGGAAGCTTTACTTGAAAACAATATTAATAAGCTGAGCAAGACTTCGAATGATTTAAAAAATAGTTGACTATGTCAATTATTAAATTCTTTAGCAACTTCCTTTACCAGGTTGCGCAATTCCTGGTGTTGCCGTTCGCGGATTTTATCTTCTATAATCTTCTCAATAATCGCCTTCTTCTCGGCCGGCAACTTTTCAAAATCCAGAACTTCGTCCTCCATTTGTGATTTCAGCATCACGCCCTCGCCAGTAAGCAACCAAACCACGTTGAGATCCGGGTAGGTTTGCAGAACGGTTTCCAGGACATCACTCCCTACAGATGCGTGATTTTTCTTCATGCGTAGCGTATACCCATTGCTCGCTCCGATTGAGATATCAAACTGGCGAGCACTCAGCCCGATGTGGTTGATAAATTGAATGAGTCGGTCGATGGTTTTTGTCATGATGCTGCGATTGTTTTGCACTAATATAGGCTAACTTTCCGAAATAAGAAAATATTCTATTGAATAGAAAAAATACTTTATAAATAAAGAATATTTCACTAGATAAAGAAAATAGTCTATATTTAAAAAGAACTGGTCCCTCATAGAAATATCGATAACCCCAACAATTTTCTTCTATGAAAAACATCAAACACATCGAAAGGCTCCAAAGATTGCACAACCTTATTAAAATGGAATGTACGGGGTCGCCGTCGGAAGTGGCCTTCCGGTTGGGGATCAGCGAGCGTACTGTTTACTATCTGATTGAACAACTCAAGGATTACGAAGCAAAGATAGGCTATGACAGAAGCCGGAAAACGTATTTCTACAAGGATGATTTCGTTTTGGAGGTGAATTTTTCAATCTGCATCGGAGCCCATGATCATGTTATGGAAATATTGGAGGGCAGTTATCTCAAACCCAAAAAATTCCATCCGCAGGATTAATTGGTTTCTATGGGTATAATTTTTCAACGTCATAAAACGCATAGGCATAGGGTTCCTGTTCAGTCGGATTCCTGCTGAGTCTGTCACATTGCGTAAACGGGGAGATGCATAAAGTGGCTATCGTTGTTACTTTGGCCGCATCACCACAAAAGGCACCACCATCTCTTCCAGGGAGACGCCCCCGTGCTGGTAGGTGTTCCGGTAATAGCTTACATAGTGGTTGTAGTTGTTCGGGTAGGCAAAAAACAAGTCGTTTTTGGCAAAGATGTACGAGCTGCTCACGTTAATGGCCGGCAAATGCAGTTCGGATGGCTTTTTGCAGGCAAGCACATCCTTTTCTTCATAAGTGAGGCTCCGGCCGGTCTTATAGCGGAGGTTCAGGCTGGTTTCCTTGTCGCCGATCACCTTGGAGGGTTGCTTCACGTTGATGGTGCCGTGGTCCGTAGTGATGATCAGGCGGAACCCCAGGAGCTGCGCTTCCTGGATCAGGGCCAGTAGCGGGCTGTTCTTAAACCAGCTCAGGGTAAGGGAGCGATAGGCCTTGTCATTGGAGGCCAGTTCCTTGATCACTTCCATCTCCGTTCGCGCGTGCGAAAGCATGTCCACAAAATTATACACCACGGCCACCAGGTCTTTATCCTTCATGGTTTTGAATTGCTGGGCCAGGTGTTTCCCTTGTTTCAGACTGCTTATTTTGTGGTACTCCCAATCCAGGTCCAGCCCGAGCCGCTTGAGCTGGGCCCCCAGGAAATCCGCTTCGTGCAGGTTCTTTCCGCCGGTATCCGTGTCGTTTTTCCACCATTTCGGAAACTGACGTTCCATTTCCAGGGGCATTAATCCGGAAAAAATAGCATTTCGCGCATACTGGGTGGCTGTGGGCAGGATGCTGCAGTACGCCTCTTCCGAATCTTTTTTGTAGAAAGGAGAGAGGGCATCCTCAAAGGCAAACCACTGGTCGTAGCGCAGGTTGTCGATAACCACCAGCAGGGTAGGGCCCTCCCGGAGCACCGGAGCAATGCGCTGGTTGAAGAGCGTGTGCGACAGTACGGGGGCTTCCTCCCCGGAGAACCAGGCGGGATATTCTTTTTCGATAAACTTTCCGAATTGCTGGTTGGCCTCGGCTTTCTGGCTCTCCAGGATTTCGAACATGCCCGTGTCTTCGATATTCTCGAGTTGCAGTTCCCAGTATATAAGTTTCTTGTAGAGGTCCGCCCACCCCTCCCAGGAGTTGATCATGGAGAGGTCCATGGCGATTTTGCGGAATTCCTGTTGGTACCCCGCGGTGGTTTTTTCGGAAACCAACCGGC
Organism: Robiginitalea sp.; assembly: GCF_982776155.1. Taxonomy (NCBI): domain Bacteria; kingdom Pseudomonadati; phylum Bacteroidota; class Flavobacteriia; order Flavobacteriales; family Flavobacteriaceae; genus Robiginitalea; species Robiginitalea sp. The sequence goes on along the minus strand of NZ_CEXZKX010000001.1, from coordinate 625,867 downwards.
TGTGGTCCAGGTTCTTTTTGAGTGAGAGCAGGATCTGGTTGGGATTTACCGGCTTGATCAGGTAATCGGCAATCTTGGACCCGATGGCTTCTTCCATCAGGGATTCCTCCTCGTTTTTGGTGATCATGACCACTGGCAGGGAGGCATTTTGCTGCTTGATTTCCGTCAGGGTCTCCAGGCCGGAAAGCCCGGGCATGTTCTCGTCCAGGAAAACAATATCAAAGGATTCCTGCCGGATGGCTTCCAGGGCATCCTGCCCGCTGTTGCAGGTAACTACCCGGTAGTTCCGCTCCTCCAGGAAGAGCAGGTGGGATTTGAGCAGGTCGATTTCGTCGTCTACCCAGAGGATGGTAAAGTTCTTCATGCGCCGGTTTTTATACGGGGATTAAGGTCCGGATGCCGGGAAACCGGGTGGCTGCATGCGAATCTGCCGGCAATTGGCTACCTTTGACCCACCTAAAGCCGCCCGCGTTGAAACACGTTCCCAAGCTCAAGATTTTCAACGATCCAATTTACGGATTTATACGCATTCCTAGCAGGCTGTTATTCGATTTAATAGGCCACCCGTATTTCCAGCGCCTGCGCCGTATCTCCCAGATGGGGATGAGCTACCTGGTGTATCCGGGGGCTCATCACACGCGCTTCCACCACGCCCTGGGGGCGATGCACCTGATGCAAAATGCCGTAGACCTGCTCCGCCGGAAAGGACTTGAGATCACCCCGGAGGAGGAAAACGGCCTGCTCTGTGCCATCCTGCTGCACGATATCGGCCACGGGCCGTTTTCCCATGCCCTTGAAAACGAATTGATACCCGGGCATTCGCATGAGGAGCTCTCCCTGCGCTTTATGCGGCAACTCAATGAGGAATTCAGCGGGCAATTGGAGGTGGCCATTGAAATATTCCGGGGTTGTTATAAAAAGCAATTCCTGAACGAGCTCGTGTCTAGCCAGCTCGATATGGACCGGCTCGACTACCTGAAAAGGGACAGTTTCTACACCGGGGTGGCCGAGGGGAATATCAATTCGGAACGCCTGATAACCATGCTCACAGTCTACGACGGGAAACTCGTGGTAGAGGAAAAGGGCATCTATTCGGTCGAAAAATTCCTGATGGCCCGCCGCTTTATGTACTGGCAGGTATACCTGCATAAAACCGGCCTTGCGGCCGAGCAGGTGCTGGTGCGCCTGCTCCGGAGGGCCAGGGAGCGCTACCTTGACGGAAAGCTGGAGCACTGCGGCCGCAACCTGGAGTATTTCCTGGCCCTGGAAGGGGGCGGCTTCCCGGATACCCCGGAAGCCCTCCACCGTTTTGCCGGCCTGGACGACGTGGATATCCTGGCTGCCCTGAAGGACTGGCAATCGGATCCGGACCCGGTGCTTTCGCGTCTGTGCAACATGCTGCTAAACCGTCGGTTGCCGGCCATCAAAATCAAGAAGAAGCCCATCGCGGAATCGAAGTTGGAGGGCAAGATTCAGAGGGTGCAGGCAGCCTGGGGCCTGACCCGGGATGAGGCCGGCTACTTTGTGTTTTCCGGGGAAATTGTCAACCGCGCCTACAACCAGGACCGCCAGAATATCAATATCCTCCGGGAAAATGGCAAAATACGCGATGTTGCGAGTACTTCCGACCAGCTCAATCTGCAGGCGCTTTCTGCCGATGTCGTTAAGCACTATATCTGTTACCCCAAGAAAGGCGTAATCTAATTTTTCTTACTTTTGTCACCACTGAAAACAATTAGCACGTAGTACACTTGGAATTTACGGCCAGTCAGATCGCAGGCATCCTGGAAGGCGAAATTGAGGGCAACCCCGAGATTGCAGTCCATAAGTTGTCAAAAATAGAAGAAGGCGAGGCTGGCTCATTGACTTTCCTGGCCAACCCGAAGTATACGCCCTATGTATACAGTACCGAGGCGTCCATCATTATCGTCAACAAAGATTTTACCCCCGAGCAATCCCTGTCCACCACGCTGATCAAGGTGGAGGATGCCTATAAATCCTTCTCCAAACTCCTGGCGTATTACGACCAGGTGAAAAGTGCAAAAACCGGGGTGGAAGACCCGGTGCATGTGGCAGAATCGGCCGAATATGGTAAGGACTGCTACCTGGGCGCATTCTGTTACGTGGGGAATAACGTCCGCATGGGCGACAATGTAAAGATTTACCCGAACGCTTACATCGGCGACAATGTGGTGATCGGAGACAACACGATTGTTTTTGCCGGTGCCAAGATTTATTCGGAAACCCAGATTGGGAGGGATTGCGTGATTCACAGCGGGGCTATCATTGGCGCGGATGGTTTTGGCTTTGCCCCGGATGACGATGGGGTCTATTCCAAGATTCCGCAAACCGGGAATGTCATAATCGAAGACCACGTGGACATCGGCGCGGGCACCACTATTGACCGGGCCACCCTGGGCTCCACCATCCTGCGTCGCGGGGTGAAGCTGGACAACCAGATCCAGATTGCACACAATGTGGAGATCGGCGAACACACCGTCATTGCTGCCCAAACAGGGGTCGCCGGATCTACCAAGATCGGGAAGCACTGTATGATCGGCGGCCAGGTGGGGATTGTGGGACACATCCTCATCGGAGACCGGGTCAAGATCCAGGCCCAGTCCGGGATTGGCCGAAATGTCAAGGACGACGAAGTACTTCAGGGCTCTCCGGCCCTCAACTACGGAGACTTTAACAAATCTTATGTGCATTTTAAAAACCTGCCCCGGTTGGTAAGCCGGGTGGAATCGCTTGAAAAGCAAAACGGTAAGTAATCCTATGACCAAGCAAAGAACCATTGCCAAGGAGGTGACCCTGCAGGGCGTAGGCCTGCATACGGGGGCGAATGTGACCATGAAGTTTGTACCCGCACCTGAGAACCACGGATTTGCCTTTAAACGGGTAGACCTGGAAGGTGAGCCGATTATTGAGGCAGATGCAAATTACGTGATCAACACGCAACGCGGGACGAACCTGGAGAAGCGGGGCGTAAAAATACAGACGTCCGAGCATGTGCTGGCGGCACTGGTGGGGCTCGATATCGACAATGTCCTGATTGAACTGGACTCCCCGGAGCCCCCGATTATGGATGGCTCCTCCAAATTTTTTGTGGAAGCCCTGGAGTCGGCCGGCATTGTAGAGCAGGATGCGGACCGGGAGGAATACGTTATTAAGGATGTAATCTCCTACCGGGACGAGGCTACAGGCAGCGAGATTACTGTAATCCCCGCCGAGGAATACCAGGTTACCACGATGGTGGATTTTGGGACCAAGGTCCTGGGGACCCAAAATGCCACCCTGGAACACCTGTCGGATTTCAAAGATGAAATTGCCGATGCCCGCACCTTCAGCTTCCTGCACGAATTGGAAATGTTGCTTGAAAACGGCCTGATCAAAGGGGGCGACCTGAACAACGCAATCGTCTATGTGGACAAGGAGATTTCCGCAGAAACGATGAAAAAGCTCGAAAAAGCTTTTAAAAAGGAAAAACTATCCGTAAAGCCGAATGGCATCCTCGACAACCTGACCCTGCACCACCCGAACGAGGCGGCGCGACACAAACTGCTCGACGTGATCGGGGACCTGGCGCTGATCGGCACGCGTATTAAAGGGAAGGTGATAGCCAACAAGCCGGGTCACTACGTGAATACGCAGTTTGCGAAGAAACTGTCCAAGATCATCAAGCTCGAGAAACGCAACAAGGTGCCGAAGTACGATCTGAACCAGACCCCGTTGATGGACATTACCCAGATCATGAAGATGCTGCCGCACCGGCCGCCTTTCCTGTTGGTGGATAAGATCCTGGAATTGTCCGACACCCATGTAGTGGGGGTTAAAAACGTCACCATGAACGAGCCGTTTTTTGTAGGGCATTTTCCCGGGGCGCCGGTAATGCCCGGGGTGCTCCAGGTTGAGGCCATGGCACAGACCGGGGGCATCCTCGTGCTGAGCACGGTGCCCGACCCGGAGAACTACCTTACGTATTTCATGAAGATCGACAATGTGAAATTCAAACAACAGGTTGTTCCCGGGGATACACTAATTTTTAAATGCGATCTGATGTCGCCGATTCGCCGGGGCATCTGCCATATGTCTGCCTATGCCTATGCGAATGGCAAGCTCGTTTCCGAAGCGGAACTGATGGCGCAGATCGTAAAAACCAAAAACGTCTGATATGAATCAACCCCTGGCCTATGTGCACCCGGGTGCTAAAATAGCCAAGAATGTGGTCATCGAACCCTTTGCGACCATCCACAACAACGTAACGATTGGGGAAGGGTCCTGGATCGGGTCGAACGTGACCATTATGGAGGGCGCGCGTATCGGCAAGAACTGCAATATTTTTCCGGGGGCTGTGATTTCCGCCCCGCCTCAGGACCTGAAATACCAGGGGGAGGAAACCACGGTGGAAATCGGCAATAATGTAACTATCCGGGAGTGCGCTACCATCAACAAGGGCACTTCGGACCGGATGAAGACGGTGATTGGCAAAAACTGCCTGATCATGGCGTACTGCCACATCGCCCACGATTGCGTGGTGGGCAACAACTGTATCTTTTCCAACAATTCTACCCTGGCCGGGCATGTAACCATCGGAGACTATGTGGTGCTCGCCGGCCTGGTGGCCGTCCACCAGTTTGTTTCTATCGGCACGCACGCCTTTGTAACCGGGGGTTCCCTGGTGCGGAAGGATGTACCCCCGTATGTCAAAGGAGCCCGGGAGCCCATGTCGTACGTGGGGATCAATTCCGTCGGGCTCAGGCGCCGCGGGTTTACGGCCGAAAAAATCCGGGAAATCCAGAACATCTACCGTATTCTCTACCAGCGCAATTACAACAATTCCCAGGCGGTCCAGATTATCGAGGCCGAGGTGGAAGCTACCCCGGAGCGGGATGAGATCCTGCAATTTATCCGGGATTCCCAACGGGGCATCATGAAAGGTTATTTTAGCAACAACTAGTAGTTTATGGCAAACACATCCGATATCCGGAAAGGACTTTGTATCCGGCACAACAACGATATTTACAAGATTGTGGAATTCCTGCACGTGAAGCCCGGTAAAGGGCCTGCTTTTGTGCGCACCAAACTCAAGAGCATCACCACGGGTAAGGTCATCGACAATACGTTTTCGGCGGGTCATAAAATAGACGACGTACGCGTGGAGACGCGTTCCTACCAGTTCCTCTATTCCGACGGGCAGACCTACCACTTTATGAATACGGACGATTACAACCAGATAGCGCTTCAGGAAAGTGCCCTGGATACACCTGAACTCCTCAAAGAAGGAGAGGTGGTAACCATTATGTTCAATACGGAGGACAGCATGCCGCTTTCGGTGGATATGCCTGCCAGCGTGGTATTGGAGGTTACAGAGGCGGAACCGGGCGTCAAGGGCAATACCGCCACAAATGCGACCAAGGTAGCCGTCGTGGAGACCGGGGCGCGGATCAACGTGCCGCTCTTTATCAACGAAGGGGACAAAATCAAGGTGGACACATCCAATGGGTCCTACATGGAACGCGCCAAAGATTCATAGATGAAATTTCCCGGGAATCACACACTAGGCGATATTGCCGGCATTCTCGGGTGCCGCTTTGTGGGCCCCGCGGATTTCCCGGTTGGCGGTATGAACGAAATTCACGTGGTGGAGCCCGGGGATATCGTTTTTGTGGACCACCCGAAATATTACGACAAAGCCCTGCAATCCGCTGCAACCGTTATCCTGATCAATAAGGAAGTCGATTGCCCGGAAGGCAAGGCCCTGCTGATATCCGAAGACCCATTCCGGGATTTCAATAAACTAACCCGGCATTTCCGGCCATTTGAAGGTTTTGGGCAATCCATTGCAGAGACGGCCGAGATTGGCAAGGGGACGGCAATAGGGCCCAACGTGCGAATTGGGGCCCATGTCCGTATCGGGAAAGACTGCGTGATCCACCCGAACGCAACCATCGGGGACCATTGCATCCTGGGCGACCGGGTGATTGTGCAATCGGGTACCGTTGTTGGTTCCGACGCCTTCTATTACAAGAAGCGCCCGGAGGGATTTGACCGGCTCCTCTCGGGAGGCCGGGCCGTCCTGGAGGACGATGTGGAACTCGGCGCCCTCTGTACAATCGACCGGGGCGTTACCGGAGACACGAGGGTGGGCGCCGGCAGCAAGCTGGACAACCAGGTCCACGTAGGGCACGACACGGTCATCGGCAAGCGTTGTTTGATCGCTTCCCAGACCGGGATTGCGGGTTGCGTGGTCATCGAGGACGAGGTAACCCTGTGGGGCCAGGTTGGGGTAATCAGTGCGATAACCATAGGCAAGGGGGCTGTAATACTCGCCCAGGCAGGCGTATCAAAATCCTTGGCAGGCGGGAAGACCTATTTTGGCAGTCCGGCAGAGGAATCGCGCGAGCGCATGAAACAGCTGGCAGCGCTCAGGCAGATACCCGCCCTGGCCGCCCAGTTGAAAAAACAATAAGAATTCAATGGCCCAAATTGATCGTAAGGCCTATTTTTGTGAAAACCAAAACACGGATACATGAGCGTTCTAGTTAACAAAGACTCCAAAATAATTGTACAGGGTTTTACCGGAAGCGAGGGAACCTTTCACGCCGAACAGATGATCGATTACGGCACGAATGTCGTCGGGGGCGTCACCCCGGGCAAAGGCGGCCAAAAGCATCTTGGCAAGCCGGTCTTTAACACTGTTCAGGACGCCGTATCCGAAACCGGGGCCGATACCTCAATAATCTTTGTCCCGCCGGCTTTTGCCGCCGATGCCATCATGGAGGCGGCCCACGCCGGGATCAAGGTGATCATTACGATTACCGAGGGGATTCCGGTAGCCGATATGATTAAGGCCCATAGTTATGTAAAGGACCGCGGCAGTCGCCTGATCGGCCCGAATTGTCCGGGCGTGATTACCCCCGGGGAAGCCAAGGTGGGCATCATGCCGGGCTTTGTATTTGAAAAGGGCGGCGTGGGCATCGTTTCCAAATCGGGGACGCTTACCTATGAGGCAGCCGACCAGGTAGTGCGGCAGGGGCTCGGCATTACCACGGCCATCGGTATCGGGGGAGACCCGATTATCGGGACTACCACCAGGGAAGCCCTGGAATTGCTGGTAACCGATCCGGAAACCGAATGCGTGGTGATGATCGGCGAAATTGGAGGGCAACTCGAAGCCGAGGCAGCCCGCTGGTACAAGGAAAGCGGAAGCAAGAAGCCCGTAGTTGGCTTTATTGCCGGAGAGACGGCGCCTGCAGGGCGTACCATGGGGCACGCCGGGGCGATTGTCGGCGGCAGCGACGATACGGCACAGGCCAAAAAGCGCATTATGCGGGAATGCGGGATCCACGTGGTGGATTCCCCGGCCAAAATCGGGGAGAAGGTCTCCGAAGTCCTCGCCTGAATTCGTTAACGGTATAATAAAGTCCCGCCCTGAGCGGGATTTTTTATGGCATCTTGCATCAAACCCGTTATCTTTGGGTAGAAGCTATCTAAACCAACAGCTACATGAAAATCCTAGAAGGAAAGAAAGCGATCATCACCGGGGCGAGCCGCGGTATCGGAAGCGGCATCGCGGAAGTTTTTGCCCGGGAGGGTGCCGATGTTGCCTTCACATACAGCAGCAGCGACGGGCCGGCCAAGGAGCTCGAAAAGAAATTAAGCGGCATGGGCGTCAAGGCCAGGGCATACAAAAGCGACGCGTCCAGCTTTGAAGCGGCCGAAGAGTTGGTGGCCCGGGTCCTGGAGGATTTTGGCGGTGTGGACATCCTGGTCAACAATGCCGGTATCACCAAGGACAACCTGCTGATGCGGATGAGCGAAGAGGATTTTGACAAAGTGATTGAAATCAACCTGAAATCCGTGTTCAATATGACCAAGGCAATCCAGCGCACCTTCCTCAAGCAACGGGGCGGCTCCATTATCAATATGAGCAGCGTGGTGGGCGTCAAGGGAAATGCCGGTCAGGCCAATTACGCCGCTTCCAAAGCGGGGATGATTGGTTTTACCAAAAGCGTGGCCCTGGAACTCGGGTCGCGGAATATTCGGTGCAATGCAATTGCGCCGGGCTTTATCGAAACGGAAATGACCGAGAAACTCGACGAGAAAACCGTTCAGGGCTGGCGCGACGCCATTCCCCTCAAACGGGGCGGGACCCCGGAGGATGTGGCAAATGCCTGCCTGTACCTCGCTTCGGATTTGTCGGCCTATGTGACGGGTCAGGTGCTGCACGTGGACGGCGGCATGCTCACCTGACAATTCCCGAGGTGGCCAATTTACTGACAGGTCGGCCCGGGAAAGGCCATTTGGATTTAACGCTAAATCACGCATGATGTTTTTGGGTTATGCAGGCATTGTCCTCCTGTCGGGACTACTCGTATTGCTGGTTGACAGTCGTGTTAACCGGCATCTGAAAATGAATTAAAAGGAAGAAAGACGTAAATGCCCGACCATCCGGTATTTTGGATTGTGCTCTGTGCCATCCTGAGCCTTGGACTGGTTTGGTTTCAGTACTTTTTCCGGCCGGGGCCCACCCGGTTCCGGTACTTCCTGGCAGCCCTCCGCTTCTTTGCGGTTTGGGGCCTGCTCGTATTGTTGATTAACCCAAAGATTCGCGAAACCCGGGTATTCCTCGAAAAACACCGCCTGGTCCTGCTGCTGGACAACAGCGCATCCATCCGCACGGACAGTTCCCGACAGGCCCTGTACAACCTGCGGTCCCTTTTTGGCCGCGACCCGGAAATCGCAGATCGATTTGACCGGGACCTGTTCACCTTTGGCGATGCATTGAGCTTATCGGACAGCCTCGATTTTACCGCCGGCAGGACCAATATCGGGTCTGCGCTGGACCGGGCAACCCAGGCCATCAACTCGGACCATGCGGTTATCCTGATTGCCACGGACGGGAACGAAAATTCCGGGAGGAGTTATCTGCAGGCGGCAGGGACGGGCATCCCCGTGTACCCCATCGTGATCGGGGACACTACGCGGTATCGGGATATCCGAATCGACCAGCTGAATGTCAACCGCTATGCTTTCCTGGACAATAAATTCCCGGTAGAAGTCCTGGTTTCCTATTCCGGAGACGCTCCGGCAGTTGCAGAATTGGAAATCACCGACAACGGTAATCGGGTGTACCGGGAAACCGTCCGCCTGGGCGCAGGCAACTCCACCTGGCAATCGGAAATTCTGCTCGATGCCCAAGCGGTGGGCTTTCACCGGCTGGCTGCACAACTCAGCGCGTTGCCCGGGGAACGCAATATCTCCAACAACCGTCGGATTGCGGGCCTGGAAGTAGTGGACGAACGGACGCGGATCCTGTTGGTGCATACCGGGAACCATCCGGACCTGGGGGCACTCCGGCGGAGTATCCTACAAAACGAACAGCGGGAGGTTCGGCTGGTGAGCCCCGAGACAGCCCTTGAGCAACTGGATGCCGCCGACCTGCTGATCCTCTACCAACCGGATACCCGGTTCCGGTCCCTTTTCCAGGCCCTTGCGCAAAGGGATGTACCCAGGATGACCCTGACCGGCCCCCGGACACACTGGTCGTTTCTCAACCAGGCACAATCGGTGTATGAACTTGCCGATATAGGCCCCGCCGACGATATTTTGCCATTGCGGGATGCCGGGTTCGGGTACTTTGACCTTTCCGATTGGGACGTGTCCGGATATCCCCCCCTGGAAGGCCCCCTGGGAAATTTGTTGATCGGGGCGGAGAACCAGACACTGCTCGGCCAGCAGGTTCGCGGGGTGGACATGGAGGAACCCCTGCTTGTATTGATTAAAGGCCCCTACCGGGAGGCGTTGCTGCAGGGCAGCGGAATCTGGCAGTGGCGGATGGCCGCCTTCAGGAATTCCGGGGATTTTGCCTCATTTGACGAGTTTATCGCCAAAACCCTTCTGTTCCTGACGGCAGGAGGCAGCAGTAAACGCCTGACCCTGGACTATCAGCCGCTGTATGAAGACAGCGACAATGCCCGGATTCGGGCCCGGTTTTACGACGAGTCCTTTGCATTTGAACCCGGGGCCCGTTTAACCCTCGAACTTGCCGACAGTACCGGGAACCGTCTGGAATCCCGGCCCATGGCGCTCCGGTCGGACTTTTACGAAGCCGATGTGGCCGGGCTGCCTCCGGGCACCTACCAGTTTACGGTCATTGCCGGCGATTCGGGCTTCAGCGAGTCCGGGTCCTTCAGCCTGATGGCCTTTGATCTGGAGGCCCAACAGCTTTCCAGCGATGCAGCCACGTTGGGGCTTCTGGCCCGGGAGACCGGCGGGGCCCTCTATTACCCGGATACGGCTTCCGAACTCCGGGACAGCCTGCTGCAGGCAGATCGCTTCCGCCCCGTTCAGAAAAGCCGCAGGAATGTTGTACCTTTAATAGATTTCCGCTGGCTGCTCTTTGGCATCGTCAGTTGCCTTGCAGCTGAGTGGTTTATCAGAAAATATAACGGATTGCTATAATTGAAATTTACTATGGACAGATTACCCAAAATTGCCTTACCGGCAGTCATTACGATTATTTTACTCATTATCCTCATCTCCAAATCGGCCGTAACCATCGGTTCCGGTGAAGCGGGGGTCCTCTACCGGACCTTCGGGGATGGAGTGGTAACCGACGAGCCCCCATTGGGGGAAGGGTTCCACATTGTTGCGCCCTGGAACAAAGTCTTTATCTACGAGGTGCGCCAGCAGGAAGTATTTGAAAAGATGAAAGTACTCTCCAGCAATGGCCTGGATATATCACTCGACGCTTCGGCCTGGTTCCAGCCCAAGGCCAGTGACCTCGGCAAACTGCATCAGGAAAAGGGGGAGGAATACAAAGAGCGCATCCTGTTGCCGGCTATCCGGTCTGCGGCCCGGTCGGTTGTGGGGCGCTATACCCCGGAACAGCTCTACTCCAGTAAGCGGGACGCCATCCAGCAGGAAATATTCAGCGAAACCCAGAAAATTGTAGACGACCAGTATATCCAGCTCAATGAGATCCTGGTGCGCGATGTAACGCTTCCCGCAACCATAAAGGAAGCCATCGAGCGGAAATTAAAGCAGGAGCAGCAATCCCTCGAATATGAATTCCGGCTGATCAGCGCCGATAAGGAAGCCCAGCGGCAGCGGATTGAGGCCCAGGGGAAGGCAGACGCCAACCGCATCCTGAGTGCTTCCCTGACCGATAAAATCCTTTCCGATAAGGGAATAGAGGCTACATTGAAACTGGCGGAATCGCCCAATGCCAAGGTGGTTGTTGTTGGGTCCGGCGAGGACGGCCTACCAATCATCCTGGGCAACAATTAATTTCTGCAGCTTTTATCTTTAAAAAGTTTGCCTTACTTTTACAGGCGAAATGAAGAAGTACACCACACATCATCATATCGGCTCCTGCGCTCAGGCGAGGTAGCGGTATATGTTGTGTTGCAGACCACATAATCGGACCCGTTTGAGCAATCAAGCGGGTTTTTTTATTTACAGGCAATTCGTATTTATTTTTGATTAAGCTATGGAACCTATAAAAATCGCCATCCAGAAAAGCGGCAGGCTCAATGAAGACTCCCTGAGGATCCTCAAAGACTGCGGTATATCCATCGACAACGGCCGGGACCAGCTCAAGGCCGCGGCCCGGGATTTTCCTATGGAAGTGCTCTACCTGAGGAACGGGGATATTCCCCAATATCTGCGCGACGGGGTGGTGGACATCGCCATCATTGGCGAAAACGTGCTCTTTGAAAAGGGCAAAGATATCCGGGTGAGCGTTCGCCTGGGCTTTTCCAAATGCCGGGTTTCCCTGGCCCTGCCCAAGTCTGTGGATTATTCGGAAATCGGCGACCTGGACGGTAAGCGCATTGCGACTTCTTACCCGAACACTGTCCGCCATTTCCTGGACAAGGCGGGTATTTCCGCCGACCTCCATATCATCAACGGCTCCGTGGAAATTGCCCCGAACATCGGATTGGCCGATGCAATATGCGATATTGTGTCCAGCGGGAGTACGCTTTTCAAGAATAACTTAAAGGAAGTGGAGGTGCTTTTGCAAAGCGAAGCTGTCCTGGCCGTTTCCCCGAAAATCGGGGAAGAACAGGAGGGCATCCTCCGGCAGCTGCAATTTCGGATCGAATCGGTGCTCAGGGCGCGGCAGAACAAATATGTTTTGATGAATGCGCCGAACGACAGGCTCGAGGAGATCATCGCCCTGTTGCCGGGAATGCGAAGCCCTACCGTACTGCCCCTGGCCGAGGAAGGTTGGAGTTCCGTGCATACAGTGATCAACAGGGAACGGTTCTGGGAGGTCCTGGACGAAGTAAAGAAAGCCGGGGCGGAAGGCATCCTGGTTTGTCCAATTGAAAAAATGGTCCTTTAAAGCAGGAATTCATGATGCAGCTCATTGCCTATCCGCCGCGGTCCGAATGGTCCGAATTGTTAAAACGACCCGCGGCTTCCGCCCAATCCCTGGAACGCGCCGTGGAAGAGGTATTCACAGCCGTCCGCGAAAACGGGGATCAGGCCGTCTGCGACTTTACCCGGCAATTCGACGGGGTTTCCCTGGAATCCCCGGTGCTCCCCGAAACGGAAATATCCCGGCTGGCGGAGCTGGTGCCCGGGCATCTCCGGGATGCCATCGACCTGGCCTATGAGAATATCCTGCAATTCCACGAGGCTCAGAAAACCCCGGCGGTCCGGGTGCAAACCCGCCCGGGGGTGGATTGCTGGCAGGAAAAGAAACCCATCGACAAGGTGGGCATCTATATCCCGGGCGGTACCGCCCCGTTATTTTCAACCGTACTGATGCTCGCCATCCCGGCTGCCATAGCCGGTTGCCGCGAGGTGGTGCTGTGCTCTCCACCCGATCAGGCCGGAAACCTGCACCCGGCCATTTGCTATGCGGCCCGCAAATGCGGTGTCCGAACCGTTTACCGGGCGGGGGGCATCCAGGCCATTGCCGCCATGACCTACGGCACCCGTGAAATCCCTGCTGTCTATAAGATTTTCGGCCCGGGAAACCAATATGTTACCCAGGCCAAACAACGGGCTGTCCGGGAAGGTGTCGCCATCGATATGCCGGCCGGTCCGAGCGAGGTCCTGGTGGCTGCCGACGACTCCGCCAACCCGGCCTATATCGCTGCGGATTTGCTCAGCCAGGCAGAACACGGGCGGGACAGCCAGGTATTGCTGCTCACGGATGACGCGGAGTTGCCCGGGGCCGTACGCCGCGAATTGGAAACCATGCTGCGGACACTCCCGAGACGGGAAATTGCCTCGGATGCCATCGACAACAGCAGGATGATCCTCCTGGAATCCCCCGGGGAAATAGCCGAGATGATCAACCAGTATGCCCCGGAACACCTGATCATCTGCCACAGGCAGGAAGAATTCCTGCTGCGGGAGATCCGCAACGCGGGTTCCGTATTCCTGGGCAATCTCACTCCCGAAAGTGCCGGGGATTACGCTTCGGGGACCAACCACACACTGCCCACCAACGGGTATGCCCGGCAATACAGCGGGGTTAACCTGGATAGTTTTACCAAGGCGATCACCTACCAGCGTCTCAGCGATCGGGGGGTACGGGAAATTGGCCCGGCAATTATCACCATGGCCGAGGCCGAGGGTTTGTCGGCCCATGCGCTCGCCATGAAACTCCGAGTAGCGGACCTGCATGAGATGCCGAACAAAAAAGAGAAGGAAGATGCCTGAGGTACTGGATATCGATAAACTCGTCCGACCGCTGGTCCGCAACTTGAAGCCCTATGCCTCTGCCCGGGACGAATACAGCGGCAGCGGGAGTGGCATGGACTTTCTGGACGCCAACGAAAACCCTTTTGAAAACGGCGTTAACCGTTATCCGGACCCCCACCAACGGACCGTGAAGAAGGCGATTGCCCGGTTCCGGGGAGTCCCGGAGGAGTCGCTGCTATTGGGCAATGGAAGCGACGAAGTCCTGGACCTGCTCTTTCGGGTCTTCTGCGAGCCCGGGCAGGATGCCGCCATTACGCTGCCGCCCACCTACGGCATGTACAGTGTCCTGGCCGAAATCAACGGGGTGGAGAACATCCGCGTGCCGCTCACCCCGGACTTCCAGCTCAACGTCCCGGCGATTCTCGAGGCTGTACAGCCCCGTGCCAAGCTCCTCTTTATCTGCTCCCCGAACAACCCCAGCGGAAATTCCATGGCCCGGGCGGGAGTAATCCAATTGCTGGAGGCATTTCCCGGGTTGGTTGTCATCGACGAAGCGTATATCGACTTTACCGGGGAGCCTGGATTCGCCGGATTATTGGGCGAACATAAAAACCTGGTGGTTACCCAGACATTTTCCAAAGCCCTGGGTATGGCGGGTATCCGCCTGGGCGTTTGCATGGCGCATCCGGAGGTGATCGGGTACCTCACCCGGGTCAAACCGCCGTATAACGTCAACGAACTCACCCAGCAGCAAGCCCTTCAGGGGCTCGCCCAATCGGAAGCGATCCGGGAGCATGTCGAAGTACTGAACCGGGAGCGGGAAGGGTTGAGGCAAGGCCTGGAATCCATTTCATTCGTATCCGGGATATTCCCGTCGGACGCGAATTTCCTGTTGGTCCGGGTAGACGATGCGCATGCGCGCTATGCACAACTCATCGATAAAGGCATCGTCGTAAGGAACCGCTCGGGGCAGTTGCATTGCGAAAACTGCCTGCGGATTACCGTGGGCACACCGGAAGAAAACCAACGACTGCTTCGGGTATTAAACGAATTGTCCAAATGAATCGGGGCAATATGAATCATGGCAAGATGAAGAAAAGATTACTTATAATAGACCGGGACGGCACGCTGATCCGGGAACCGGAAGACGAGCAAATCGACGCTTTTGACAAACTGGAGTTCCTCCCCGGCGTCTTCCGCTACCTCGGGGCCATCGCCCGGGAAACCGACTTTGTCCTAGTCCTGGTTACAAACCAGGACGGCCTGGGCACGGACGCCTATCCGGAAGATACCTTCTGGCCGGTACAGGAATTTATGATGAATGCCCTTAAAAACGAGGGGATTGAATTCGCTTCGGTACATATAGACCGAACCTTCCCGGAACAGGGGGCGGAATCCCGGAAACCGGGCACGGGCATGCTCAAAGACTATATGAGCCCGGAATGGGATCTGGCAGGCAGTTTTGTCATTGGCGACCGGCTGACAGATATGAAGCTCGCAGAGAACCTGGGGGCCCGGGGTATATTCCTCAATTCGCACCCCGAGCTAGGCGCCTCGGAACTAACCGACTCCGTCGACAGTCTCGGGGAGACTATCGCCTGGGAAGGCTCGGACTGGAAGGGGATATACGAATTTTTAAAGATGGGGAGACGGGAGGCTGTCGTCAAACGGAAAACAGCCGAAACGGATATTGATATCCGGCTCGTATTGGACGGTACCGGCAAAAGCGACATCCATACGGGCCTGGCCTTTTTTGACCATATGCTCGACCAGTTGGCGCGACACGGGCAGATGGACCTGGAAATCCGGACCCGGGGCGACCTGGAGGTGGACGAGCACCATACCATTGAGGATACCGCAATCGCACTGGGGTCTGCATTTTCGGAAGCCCTGGGCGGGAAACTCGGTATAGAGCGGTACGGATTCTGCCTTCCGATGGACGACTGCCTGGCCCAGGTGGCTGTGGATTTCGGGGGGCGAAACTGGCTGGTGTGGGATGCGGCTTTTCAAAGGGAGAAAATCGGCGACATGCCCACGGAAATGTTCATGCATTTTTTCAAGTCCTTTTCGGACAGCGCCCGGGCCAACCTGAATATTAAGGCAGAAGGCGGGAATGAGCACCACAAGATCGAGGCGATATTCAAGGCCTTCGCCAAGTCCGTCAGGATGGCGGTCCGGCGCGACCCGGACCGGA
The DNA here is from genome assembly GCF_982776155.1 of Robiginitalea sp. Classification (NCBI taxonomy): domain Bacteria; kingdom Pseudomonadati; phylum Bacteroidota; class Flavobacteriia; order Flavobacteriales; family Flavobacteriaceae; genus Robiginitalea; species Robiginitalea sp. The sequence goes on along the minus strand of NZ_CEXZKX010000001.1, from coordinate 610,005 downwards.
TGGTACTGCCTTCCACCAAAGGAATGCTATAGCCGTGAAAGACATGAATATAGCCATTATCGATTACGGCGCCGGAAATATACAGAGTATCCGGTTTGCGCTGGAGCGTTTGGGGTATACTGCGGATTTTACCTCGGATGCCGCACGGATCCGGGAAGCGGATCGGGTGATTTTCCCGGGGGTGGGAGAAGCAGGCAGCGCCATGGAAAAATTGGAGGATAGCGGCCTGGACCGGGTGATCCCGGGACTGACCCAGCCCGTATTGGGTATTTGCCTGGGCATGCAACTCATGTGCGGGTATTCGGAAGAGGGGGAAACCCGCGGCCTGGGTATTTTTGACATGGAGGTCAGGCGATTCCCAAAAGGTCTCAAGGTCCCGCAAATAGGATGGAATAGTATTCACCGGTTAAAAGGACCGCTTTTTAAAGGGGTCGGGGAAGGAGCGTATGTGTACCTGGTCCACAGTTATTTCGCCCCGCTGTCCGGGGATACAATAGCCGGTAGCGAATACGGGTTCGAATACAGCGCAGCCCTGGGACGCGATAATTTTATGGGGGTGCAGTTCCACCCGGAAAAAAGCAGCAAAGACGGTGCGCAGATACTGCGGAATTTTATAGAAATGGAACCATGAGGATTATCCCGGCAATCGATATCATTGAAGGAAAGTGCGTTCGCCTGACCAAGGGGGACTATTCAACCACCAAGGTTTATCACGAAGACCCCCTGGAAGCTGCCCGGGCATTTGAAGACCACGGAATCCGCTACCTTCACGTAGTGGACCTGGATGGTGCACGAGCAGGTCGTATCGTCAATTACAAGGTGCTCGAAAAGCTGGCCTCCCGTACCCACCTGCAAATTGATTTTGGCGGGGGCCTGAGGACGGATGACGACCTGCGCATTGCATTTGAGAGCGGGGCAGAACAAGTGACGGGCGGCAGTATTGCTGTCCGGGAACCGCATCGGTTTGCCGGATGGCTCGCTGAATACGGCTGGGAACGAATCCTGCTTGGGGCGGATGCCCGGGATGGGAAAATAGCCGTATCCGGCTGGGAGGAAGGCAGCGACCGGGAACTGGTGCCCTTTGTAAGGGACTACCTGAGTCAGGGGGTCCGGTACGTGATTTGCACGGACATTGCCCGGGACGGGATGTTACAAGGCCCGGCTACAGACCTCTACCGGGAACTGATCCGGGAAGCGCCGGCGGATGATGAGGAGATCCGGTTGATAGCCAGTGGGGGAATCCGCAGCCTGGCCGACCTGGATGCCCTCCGGGGAGCCGGCTGTGAAGGCGCCATACTGGGAAAGTCCCTATACGAAGGAACCATCGGATTAAGGGAATTGCAGGGCTATATGGAATCAAACGAATAGGGGATGGATTGGACAGAAGATTTTAAGGAGAATAGCCTCTTCCGCATGGACGAATCTGTGCGAATGCTCGCCATTTGCATGGAGAAGGTCCCGGACGGTTTGTTCTGGCACCGCGAGCATGGCGTTTTGAATTCGGTGGGCAACCTGATGCTGCATCTGTCGGGGAATATCCGGCAATACATTATCAGTGGCCTGGGCGGAGCACCCGACAGCCGGGAGCGGGATATGGAGTTCGAAACCGTGCAGCAATCCGGGAGGGCCGAGGTATGGGCCGGCTTTCAGGAAACCGTGCGTGAGGCCCAAGCCGTTATCCGCGGTGCCCAGGCAGCCGATTTACTGGAAAAACGAAATGTCCAGGGGTTTACATTCAGCGGGATGGGCCTGGTGATCCACGCCGTTGAACACCTGAGCTATCATACCGGGCAGATTGCCTTTATCGTCAAGGCTGGTACCGGGCAGCAACTCGGTTTTTACGACGGGCTGGACCTGACAACCAAAAATTCCTGAGGATGCTGGCCAAAAGAATCATTCCCTGCCTGGATATCAAAGACGGCCGAACGGTTAAGGGGGTCAATTTTGTGGACCTGCGCGACGCCGGCGATCCGGTGGACCTGGCCGAGGCGTATGCCCGCGAAGGTGCTGACGAGCTGGTTTTCCTGGACATTTCGGCCACGGAGGAAAAACGTAAAACCCTGGCTCACCTGGTCCGCCGGGTTGCCGAACGGATCGATATCCCATTTACCGTCGGGGGCGGGATTTCTTCGGTTGCCGACGTGGATGTCCTTTTGCACAACGGAGCCGACAAGGTTTCCGTAAATTCATCGGCGGTCCGGTCTCCGGAACTGATCGATACACTGGCGGCAAAGTTCGGTTCCCAGTGCGTCGTTGCAGCCCTGGACGCCAAATGGATGGATGGCCTGTGGCGCATCCACCTGGTGGGCGGCAAGGTACCCACGGAACTGGAATTGTTTAGCTGGGCCCGGGAGGTCGTGGATCGGGGCGCAGGGGAAATCCTCTTTACCAGCATGGACCACGACGGCACCAAGAACGGCTTTGCCAACGAGGCGCTGGCCCGGATGGCCCGGGAGGTGGCGGTACCCGTGATTGCCTCCGGCGGGGCAGGGACCAAAAGCCATTTTGCCGATACGTTTACCAGGGGCAACGCCGACGCGGCCCTGGCGGCCAGTGTTTTCCATTTTGGCGAAATCCCGATCCCGGAATTGAAATCCTACCTGAGGGAACAAGGCATCCCGGTGCGGATATAAACTTAATTGTACTATGAAATCGATTGACTTTGAAAAAACCGGCGGGCTCGTGCCAGCCATTATCCAGGACGCCAATACCCGGGCGGTCCTGATGCTGGGGTATATGGATGCCGAGGCATTGGAGGCTACAAAATCCTCCGGGAAGGTCACGTTTTACAGTCGCAGTAAAAAGCGGCTCTGGACCAAGGGGGAATCCAGCGGGAACTTTCTGGAATTTGTGGATGTCCGGGTGGATTGCGATGGGGATGCACTCCTGATCCGGGCCAGGCCCACCGGGCCGGTATGTCATACGGGGTCAGACACCTGTTGGGATGAAGCCAATCCGGGCGACGAAGACTTTCTGCCGGAACTGGAAGCCATCATCGCCAGCAGAAAAGAGCAGGCCGATACGCCCGGGGGGGAAGCGAACAGTTATGTGGCCGGACTACTCCGACGGGGTACGGCCAAAGTGGCACAAAAAGTAGGGGAGGAGGCCGTTGAAACGGTCATTGAAGCTATGGGATCCGACGATAACCGCTTCCTGAATGAAAGTGCCGACCTGCTATTTCACTGGCTCATCCTGTTGCAGGCCAAGGGTTTCCGGATGGCGGATATTGAACGCCTGCTCGCGGAGCGGCATCGGCAGAGGCGTTAAGTTTTCTTAAATTGTTGACTAGGCTGCACGAATTGTCTTAATTTTAAGCTTGCAGCTATGAATAAAAGAAAAGGATTCCGGTTTACTTCTTACCAGGCCCCAGACCTCAGCCCTTTCGAGAAGCTCTTCGACATCTTCCAGGAACTCATCACCCATACTTCCGGGGATGTGGACGAGGCCATTGACTGGTTGCGCGAGCTGGACAGGGAATACGAGCTAACCGACGAGGACTACACCATTGACGATTTTATCGAAGACCTGAAAGCCAAAGGGTTTCTCCGGGAGGAACCCCAATTTGGCCCGGATGGCGAGGGGGATGGCGAAGGCGCGTCCGGCGACCCATCGCTGTCCATAACCTCCAAACTGGAGCGGATGTTGCGGCAACGGGCCCTGGAACAAATCTTTGGAAAATTGCGCCGTCGCGGACGCGGCAACCACCGCACGGGTAAAGCGGGGCCGGGGGATGAACACACGGGGGATTTCCGATCCTACCGATTCGGGGATTCCCTGGAGCAGATATCGATGACTGAAAGTCTTCGGAATGCCCAGGTCAACCACGGGATGGATAATTTCCGCCTGGACGAAGACGACCTGGTTGTGGAAGACACCCATTTCAAGGCGCAGATGAGCACCGTGCTGATGATCGATATCAGCCACAGTATGATCCTGTACGGGGAAGACCGCATTACCCCGGCCAAGAAAGTAGCCATGGCCCTGGCAGAACTGATCACCACAAGATACCCTAAGGACACCCTGGACATCCTGGTGTTTGGCAATGATGCCTGGCCGATCAGTGTCCGGGAGCTTCCCTATCTGAAGGTTGGTCCCTACCACACCAATACGGTGGCGGGACTGCAACTCGCCATGGACCTGCTGAGGCGCAAGCGAAATACGAACAAGCAAATCTTTATGATCACGGACGGGAAGCCTTCCTGCCTGCGCATGGCAGACGGCACGTATTACAAAAACAGTGTGGGGCTCGATGATTTCATCGTGGAAAAGTGCTACAACATGGCGGCCCAGGCCCGGAAACTGCACATTCCCATCACCACATTTATGATTGCCCGGGACCCCTACCTGATGCAGTTCGTCCGCCATTTTACCGAGGCGAATAAAGGGAAAGCCCTCTTTACAGGACTGAAGGGACTTGGGGAAACCATTTTTGAAGACTATGAAACGAACCGCAAAAAACGCCTGAGAGGCTGATCCAGGCGGTTAAATGAAAGAAGCATACACTATGGAAAATCTACGATCCGATGCCCCGGATATTCGCACCCTGGGAGACTTAAAAGCATCCGGTTACCAGCCGCGTCCTGTACGCGATGAAATCAGGGCGAACCTGATAGACAGGATCCGATCTGGGAAGCCTGCCTTCGAAGGGGTCTGGGGATATGAAAACACGGTGATACCCCAACTGGAACAAGCGTTATTGTCCCGCCACCACATCAACCTGCTTGGGTTGCGCGGCCAGGCTAAAACCCGTTTGGCCCGGCTTATGGTTGGCCTGTTGGACGAGTGGGTACCGGAAGTGGCGGGCTCCGAGATTCACGACGACCCCATCCGGCCGATTTCCCGGTATGCCCGGGATACGATTTCCGAAAACGGGGATAAAACCGAGATTGCATGGATCCACCGTTCGGAGCGGTTTTATGAAAAACTGGCTACCCCGGATGTGACGGTGGCCGACCTGATAGGCGATGTAGACCCCATCAAGGCAGCCAACCTGAAACTGTCCTACGCAGACGACCGGGTGATACATTTCGGGATGATTCCCCGCGCCAACCGGTGCATTTTTACCATCAACGAATTGCCGGACCTGCAATCCCGCATCCAGGTAGCGCTGTTTAATATCCTGGAGGAAGGGGATGTGCAGATCCGGGGCTTCAAGGTGCGCCTGCCCCTGGACCTGCAATTCGTATTTACGGCCAACCCGGAAGATTACACAAACCGCGGGAGTATCGTGACCCCGCTGAAGGACCGGATCGGATCCCAGATCCTTACCCACTATCCGGAAGATATCGATACGGCCCGGAAAATTACCGAGCAGGAAGCCGGCCTGGATGAGGCCCAGGCTGCCGGCATCGGCATTCCCGATTCGGCCAGGGACCTGTTGGAGCAAATCAGTTTTGAAGCCCGCGAGAGTGAGTATGTAGACCGCAAAAGCGGCGTAAGTGCACGGACAAGTATAACGGCCCTGGAAAACCTGGTCAGTACGGCGGAACGGCGGATGCTGCGCAATGGCGATACCCGTACCACGGTACGTCTCAGCGACTTCCTCGGCGTAGTCCCCGCCATTACCGGGAAGATTGAGCTGGTCTATGAAGGGGAACAGGAGGGGGCGGACTCCGTGGCACTCCAACTCATTGAAGATGCCGTGAAATCCGTATTTGCCACACATTTTCCTGAGATCAAAAAGCTGGAGCACAAGGATGCGCAAAGCCCTTACGATGAGTTGGTTCAATGGTTTTTTGAAGGCGAGGGCCTGGAACTCGAAGACGACTTGCCGGACGGTGCCTACCGGGACGCACTGGACAGTGTCCAACCCCTTGAGGATTTACTCCGCAAATACCAGCCCGACCTGGAGGCGGAGGAGAAATATTTTATAAAAGAGGTAATACTCTGGGGGCTCGTGGCGCATCAGAAGCTCAGTAAAAACCGGTTTACGGAAGGATATCGCTTTGGCGATTTGTACGGGAGCTTTATCCGGGGCTTATAATTCCTTTCATCACCCGGGCGGCTGTTCCCGCCTGATTGATACGCAACTAATAAAAGGCCCCGGAAATCTTCCCGGGGCCTTCTTGCCACAACACATCATTCCCGGCCTCATTGCCAGGAATCGATATTTTCATTGACCTGGTCAAAGTTGAACGGCCCCACCAGGGTACGCCGGAAATAAAAGGCGGAAACTGTAAGAGCGATAAGCAGTAAGTGCAGGGAAAAGATGAAGATGCCCATGGGCAAAAAGGTGCCCGGTATGATGTGCGCATCGTAGTCGTTATAGCTCATCAGGATATACAGCGTATCCGTGCACTTAAAGAAATAGATAAACAAAACGGCGTACATGCCGTACTCCACGTTCCTGAGCTGGGGATCCGAATATTCGTTTTCGCGTACCTTGAACTGGATGGCATACAGGTAAACAAAATGAAGGATGCTGAACAACGGGAGGATGTAGTTGTCGATTTTCAGCACATAGAACTGGTTGGAATACAGGCCGTAAAAATTTAAAATGATGAGGACGGGCAAAACCGCCAGGGTGGCATACAGGCACGTTTTCCAGGAAATAAACCGGGATGGGATAAAAAGCTTCTTCAGGGCTTTCACAGATTCGGGGAAATTTTGATTTGGTTTAAGAACGGCCGGGGAAATTGAATATTTCAGGGAATTCGACGAACAACATCGAATGTTGCCAAGGTGCCGGAAGTTGTGGTGAAAACCGCTTCCCGGTTAGAGGTTTTTTAGTTTAACTTGCAAAGAAGCCGATGCACAAGACGCCCGAACACCATTTTTTGATACGAATCGCCTTTCTGGGATTCCGCTTCCACGGATGGCAGGAACAACCCGGCCAGCGAACCGTGGCCGGGATGATCCGGAAGACTTTCCGGTTTGTGCTGCCCGATACGCCGGTTAAGATATTGGGTGCCGGCCGGACGGATGCCCGTGTATCTGCGCGGGATTTTGCCGTACAGGTGATTGCGAGAGCCCTGGAATTGCCGCCTTTCGGGGTGTTGGCTGATGTGCTGAACGAGAATCTCCCCCCGGATATACGCGTCAATTCCATCCGGCCTGTGCCTCCCGGCTTTAACCCGATCCGGGATTGTGCCAGTAAAACATACCGCTATTATTTCCAGACGGGGAATCATCCGGACGCCTATTGGACGCCATTTGTGGGGTACCTGCCGGGATCACCGGATATTACCAGGATGCGGGAAGCCGCCCCGCTTTTTGAAGGCATGCACAACTTTCGCTGTTTTACCGCGAGCCCGTCTGAAGATAAAAAATACGTCCGCCGGGTTACCCGGTGCCGATTGGGTGTGGGTTCCCCGATGGATGGGGTGGTTGCAGGCAAAGACCCCGAAGGGGATACCGGGTTCACCGCACATATGCTGGAGGTCCGGGCCCCGGGATTCGGCCGGAACCAGGTGCGGCTGATGATGGCAGCCCTGGCGGCAGTGGGCCGGCAGGAATTGCAGCCGGAAACGCTGGTAAAGGTGTTGGATGAAGGTCAGGGTTGGATGAGCGACTCCATCGTTCCCGCTTCCGGCCTTCACCTGATGCACGTGGAATTCAAAAATGGAACCGCCTAGTTTATTAAATTTGGAAAAAGTGCTCTATGGCCCGTAAAATCCCTTCAAAAATCGGACTGAAGGTCCGCAAACCCCGGCAGCGGCGCCGCAAGATCGGCAAAGCCCCCGGCACGATTACCTATCTGGGGGAGCGTTCGGGCGGAACCTCGAGTATCGACCTGCTGGTGTACAATGAGGATACCTATGAAAAATCCACCTTGGAACGTCTCGAAGATCTGGAAAAGACACCCGGGGGCACCACACAGTTGGTCAACGTCGTCGGGCTGAGCGACGAATCCGTGATGAGCCGCCTGGGGCAAATGGCCGCACTGAACGCCCTGACGGTAGAAGATATCGTCAATACGGAGCAACGCCCGAAAATCGATGAGTATGAAGGGTATATATTCGGGGTTTTTAAAATGCTATACCTCAACGGGGATAAGAAAATCGTCAAGGAACACGTGGCTCTGGTGCTTCAACAGGATCGCGTTTACGTGTTCCAGGAAATTGCCGAGGACGTATTTGACGGCGTGAGGCAGCGATTGGAAGCCCATACAGGCCGCATTCGCAGTCGCGGTGCGGATTACTTGTTTTTTGCGCTGCTGGACGCGTTGGTAGACAACTACTTCCTGGTGCTGGAGGTTACCGAAGATAAGCTGGATGCCCTGGAAGACGAGGTGTACCTGAAACCGAATTCGGAAACGGCATTCCGGATCCAGCAATTGCGGAAGGAAATTATTTCGCTGCGCGGGTGGATAGCGCCTGTGCGGGATCTGATTACCCGGTTGATCGAATCGGATTCCCCGATGATAACCAAAGACACCCGGCTATTTTTGCGGGATGCCCTGGACCACGCAAATGAAATACACGAAACCCTGCAACTCCAGCGGGAGATGGCCTTCAGCCTGATGGATATGTATATGAGCAGCGTCAGCAACCGGATGAACGAGGTGATGAAAGTGCTGACCATCATGGCTTCCATCTTTATCCCATTGACTTTTATTGCCGGGATTTACGGGATGAATTTCGAATACATGCCTGAGTTGCAATGGCGGTACGGCTATTTTGCAGTCTGGGGCGTCATGGGGGTCATATTCATCGCCCTCATTGTCTATTTTCGCAGGAAAGGCTGGCTCTGATCCGGCCTGACAGGCATCTCCCGCCCGGCAGATTTCATCATTTCCCTTCGTAAACCTATACCAACGACTTGTTAAGATTTTCACAAGATCCGGTGTGAGATTAACACTTATTAACCAAATTCTTCATAATCCTTGTTAAGTCTTGTTAAGTGACTTGCTTACAGGTGTTTAACTTGTATATTAAGTAGTGGAATACATCGGTTGGCACCCTAAAATACAACCGGGTTTTTTATCATACATAAACAAGTCGTAAACAAGTCATAACAATGAATTACCTGAATATCAACGAAGAGAAGTTATTGCCCGTAGTGGTGGAACTCAATACACTGCTGGCGGATTACCATGTATACTATCAGAAATTGCGGAATTTTCACTGGAATATTCTCGGACAGAACTTTTTCGATTTGCACGAAAAGTTTGAGGAGCTTTACGAGGATGCAAGGACCAAGATCGATGAGATCGCAGAACGCATCCTAACCCTGCGGTACCATCCGATGAGTAACCTGAGTGCCTACCTGGAGGCTTCTTCCATAGAAGAGAGCGATAGTTCCCTGAAAGATACCGAGATGGTAGAGGAAACGCTCAAAGCCCATGAAGTGCTGCTTCGGCAAATGACCAAGGTTGTGGAGCAGGCGGATGCCGTGGGGGATGAAGGGACCATCGATTTGATAGGAGCCTATATCCGTGAACTGGAAAAGATGAGCTGGATGCTCGATGCCTGGAATAAAACACCGGCCGAGCGGCTCAAGGAGACGAAAGAAGCAGTTGCCTGATCCGGGATTTGGTGGATCTGCAATTTGAAGAATCTGCAATTCGCAGGATTCGCAATTCGCAATACAGAACGAACTATTAACTATAAAACCCAATAACAGAATGATACGCTATAAAAACTATTTAATGACCGCTGCACTTTTTGCATTGCCTGTGCTGGGATTCGCCCAGGAAAGGCAGATGGATGAGCAGGCCGACAAGATGATCAGTTCGGAGACCACTGTGAAATCCTATACAATCGACCAGGGTACTGAAAAAATGACCAATAAGGTCAAAATCCAGACCATGCGGTCGCAGGAAGTGGCTCTTAGCGAAGAAGATAAGAATCAGGTAAACCAGGATCGGGTGTACCCGGAAAAGCACATTACCAAGCAGGTCTGGATCGACAATGATACGGATAGCGATTTTGACGAAACGCTCAAGTTCCGGTATACCAAACCGAGCGCCAGCGACAATTACTCAGATTTTGTACTGGTGACCAACAATGAGGAAATCTTTGTCGCCATCGACGAAGGGGCGTCCCTGAAAATCCTGGAAGCTGTTTCCCTGAAGAAGGACGACTACAGGTTGAAAGTGTCCGAAAGTATGATCTACACGGATAACGAAGGAAATGAGGTGAATTTCTACATCGATTCCTACGAATTGATGTCGGACGAATCCACTTCATCTAAATAACCACGATTGACGACCCGAGTAAAAAAAGCGCCTTCGGGCGTTTTTTTTTATGGCCTATTCGAATAGATCAGAGGAGAGATACCGGTCGCCACGATCGCAGACGATGGATACGATGTGCCCGCTGTCGAGCTCGGAAGCCAGCCGAACGGCTGCGGCAGCCGCACCGCCACTGCTCATCCCTGCGAAAATACCTTCCTCTGAAGCCAGACGGCGCGCCATATCGCGCGCCTCCTTCTCGGTGACCTCCAGGATGTGGTCTACCCGCTCGGGCCGGTAAATTTTTGGCAGGTAGGCCTGGGGCCATTTGCGGATTCCCGGGATACTCGCCTGGTCGTCGGGCTGGACGCCGACTATCTGGATATCCGGGTTCTTTTCTTTTAGGTACGCACTCGTACCCATGATGGTCCCGGTGGTTCCCATCGAGGACACGAAATGCGTGATAGCCCCACGGGTATCCCTCCAGATTTCCGGACCGGTAGTCTGGTAGTGGGCTTTCCAATTATCGGGGTTAGCAAACTGATCAAACATTTTGTAGCCGGCATCCCGCACCTTCTCCTCGGCGTAATCCCGGGCCCCTTCAATTCCCACATCCTGGGGCGTGAGGGTCACTTTGGCCCCGTAGGCCCGCATGGTTTGAACCCTTTCTGCCGTGGCATTCGCGGGCATTACGAGCTCGAGGTCCAGGTTGTAGAGCCTGGCAATCATGGCCAGGGCAATCCCCGTATTCCCGCTGGTGGCTTCGATAAGCCGGGTTTCCGGGCCGATCTCCCCCCGGCTGAGCATACTGCGGATCATATTCAGGGCGGCCCGGTCCTTGACGCTTCCCCCCGGGTTCTGCCCTTCGAGTTTGAAATACAGGGCAACATCCGGGTTCTCGACGAGCTTCCGGCTGCGAACCAGTGGCGTATTCCCGATGAGATCTTCCAGGCTACCCGGCATGCTTTTCGGTTTTGATGCGGATTTCCGGGGTGTGGAACACGGTGGAATTAGCCGGGACGGATTCCGTAAGCCAGGCATTTCCCCCGATGACCGAATTGGCCCCGATGACCGTGTCTCCCCCCAGGATGGTCGCATTTGCATAAATCGTGACATGGTCCTCAATGGTGGGGTGCCTTTTGGTTTGCTGTAAATTCTTGGCCACGTAAAGGGCCCCAAGGGTTACCCCCTGGTAGATTTTTACATGGTCGCGAATCACGGCTGTTTCCCCGATGACCACCCCGGTGGCGTGGTCAATGAAGAAGGACCGACCGATTTGTGCCCCCGGGTTGATGTCGACTCCCGTCCGGCTGTGGGCATATTCGGTCATCAGCCGCGGCACGAGCGGGAAACCCATCCTGTAAAGCTCGTGGGCCAGGCGGTAGATGGCAATCGCATAAAATCCCGGATACGCCATATACACCTCTTCCAGCGAAAGCGATGCCGGGTCGCAGGCAGAGATCGCCCGGGCATCCAGGTTCAGCTTTTCGAGGATTTCCGGTAGGAGTCCCACATATTGTGCCCAGACTTCACTGCAGGGTTTGTCCTTTTCCCAACAGGCCAGTTCCACCAGCTCTTCAAAAGACTGTTCCAGCTGTTCCAGATTTTCCTTCACCGGGGTTTCCTGGTCGAACAAGGTGAGGAAGAGCCGATCCGTAAATTCTTCGCTTCGTCGTTTCAATCTGAATTTCAAGGCCGGATTGTCCTTGTGTGCTTCGATTGATCGGATGATTTCATTTTTGTCCATTATCCCTATCGCTATGCTTCCCAAATGTAGGTATTAATATTAACGGGCCCGGCCATATTTGCTTAACTTTAGCAAAACGGCCCGGCAGTTGCGCTTTGTCGGACGAAGCATCAAGACTTTTGTGGTATGGATCAACCAGGTATTACACCCGGGGTACTGGAATTCCTCGGGGAATTAAAAGCGAATAACAACAGGGAATGGTTTGAAGCCCATAAGCCCCGGTTCCGGAAAATCCAGGGCCAGGTAGGGCAATTTTTCGACGAGGTGGCGAATAACCTCAGAAAGCACGATGAAATTGAACGGGTAAAGATGTTCCGAATTTACAGGGACGTGCGTTTTTCATCCGACAAAACTCCCTACAAACCGCATTTTGCAGGCTCGTTTTCCCGGGCGGGTGCCCACCTGCGCGGCGGGTACTACCTGAGGATCCGCCCGGGCGAAACCTTCGCAGCCGTGGGGTTCTGGGACCCGCGACCCCCGGATTTGCTCCGGATACGGAAGGAACTGGAACTGGACGCAACCGAATTTCGGGCAAGCATTAACGACCCCGGGTTCAGGCGCATCTGGGGCGAGTTGCAGGGGGATGCCGTCAAGACGGCCCCGAAAGGTTTCAGCCGGGACCACGAGGCCATCGACCTGATCCGGCACAAGCAATTTATTTTTGTCCGGGAATTCACCGATGCGCAGGTTGTATCCCCGGGGTTTATCAAAGAGCTGGATACGAGTTACCTGGCTGTAAGGCCCTGGTTCGACCTGATGAGCCAAATACTGACTACAAATCTGAACGGGGAATCGCTGCTAAACCAGTGAGGGGGTTTCCAACAACTGGACCTGGTCCTTGAGCCGCTCGACAACCATTTGCATCATCCGCTTGTTCAGGCTGGATGAACTGGTGATATACCGCTCGTATTCCTCCAGGGTAAATTGCCCAATGACCATGCCTTTCAGGGAATTTCGGAATTTGATATCCTTTTGGATGGCATTTTCTATGTAGTGAAGCTTTTTTTCCAGCCCCAGCTCAAAGAAATACCCTTTGTGCTTTACCGCGTAATTGCGGAAAGCGGCCAACAGGAGGTCGTTCTGCAATTTGATAACGGGTCGCAATGTGGCATTCTGGAATTCTTCGTCTTGGGTCATCTCGGGATGCAGGACGGCCTGGGGAATGTGCGGCCGGATCCCGATTAATTCGGACGATCGGGTGCTCATGACGAGAAGTTTTTTTAAAATTAGGCATTCTCCCGGGCCCCTGCCGGATGGCCTCCCCGAGTTGTTAACTGCTTTATGAACACTCGCAGGGATTCCGGGGCCTGCGGAGGATCGGACGCGCAGCTCTGCCAAAAAAGACCGGCAACTGCGGTTGGATTCCGTATTTTACATCCGTACATTTCAATGGGCCGACAGGGAGGAATGGTGCCCTTGATACCGGCTATTTCCAAGGTGCCTGTCTGGGGTCCTAATGGAGTAAACCCAATTAAAGATCACCCAATGAGCAATGAAACAGTCCATTCCGTCAATCCCTATTCCGGGGAGGTCATTCAGAGCTTCCGGCCACTATCGGTGGAAGAGGTAGCCGTATCGGCGGCACGCGCCCACAAAGCATTTCTGGCATGGCGCAAGGTGCCGGTAGCAGAACGGTGCGGCCTGCTGGAACGCGCCTCTGAAGTCCTGCTCAGCAGGAAATCGGAACTGGCGCAAACCATCACGGCCGAAATGGGCAAACCCATAACGCAATCCCTTGCGGAGATAGAAAAATGCGCCTGGGTGTGCAGGTACTACGCCGGGGAAGCCCCGTCCCAGTTGGCGCGCACGCTTATCGAAACCGATGCGGACCGCAGTTATGTACGCTACGACCCTCTGGGGACTGTCTTGGCGGTAATGCCCTGGAATTACCCTTTCTGGCAGGTTTTCCGGTTTGCCGCCCCGACCCTCACTGCGGGCAATACCGCACTGTTGAAGCACGCGTCCAACGTCTGGTTATGCGGGGAAGCCATAGAATCCGTATTCCGGGAGGCCGGGTATCCCGAAGGGGTCTTCCGCCATCTGAAAATCGGAAGTGACCAGGTGGAAGCCCTCCTGGACCATCCCGCCGTCAAGGCGGTCAGCCTTACGGGGAGTGGGGGAGCAGGCAGTGCAGTGGCCCGGGCGGCCGGCTCCCGGATCAAGAAGTCCCTCCTGGAACTGGGAGGGAATAATGCCCTGGTGGTTTTTGACGACGCAGACCTGGATGCCGCCCTTGAAACCTGTATCCAGGCGCGTTTCCAAAACACGGGCCAGAGCTGCATCGCCGGGAAACGGCTGCTCGTCCATCGGAAGATCGCGGACAGCTTTGTTGCAGCCCTTGTGGACCGGGTAAAAGCCCTGAAGTCCGGGGATCCGGAGGATCCCGACACGTACATCGGCGTGCTGGCCCGGGAAGATCTGGCCCGGGATCTGGAGGCGCAATATCAGGAAAGTGTGAACAAGGGGGCCCATACGGCCTGTGGCGGCAAGCGGGACGGAGCCTTTTTTGAGCCCACCATCCTGACCGGCGTACAGCCGGGGATGCCGGCCTTTGACCAGGAGACATTCGGGCCTTTGCTCGCAGTTACGGAATTTGATGACGAAGACGAAGCCCTGGACCTATTGGGGAATTCACAATACGGCTTGGGGGTTTCGCTCTTTACGCGGGATACGGCGCGGGCGGAACGCCTTGTGCCCGAAATTGAAGAAGGTGCGGTATTTATCAATGAATTGGTCAAAAGCGATCCCAGGTTGCCTTTTGGGGGTGTCAAAGCATCCGGTTACGGAAGGGAACTCTCGGCCCTGGGCATTCGGGAATTCGTGAATGCGAAGACCGTTTATATCGTCGCATCAACGGGGTCAGATCACCCAGGAAAGGATTGAAAGGGCCAGGGAAATGGCAATTTTGACCAGTGTATACACAGCTCGTTCAGTTTTGGTGTCCTCCAAAGTACCAACTCCTTAGCGTTCAGCCATCGGAATTATGAAAAATTTATTTTGAGATTAACAAATTTTGTGATTCCTGAATTCTGCCCAGAATTAACAAAAACGCAACACGGCTCCGTACAGGCTTCAAATATCTTTGTAGTAAATACAGTTCAGCAATGCGATTCCATACGAGAAAATGGGTGAAACCCGGTGATTTAAATGCCAACGGCACGTTGTTCGGGGGGCGCTTGCTTTCCTGGATCGACGAAGAGGCCATCCTTTACAGCATTATCCAGCTGGAAAACAAGAAAGTCGTCACCAAATTCATGTCCGAGATCAACTTCATGTGTACGGCCGAATCCGGTGACATCGTCGAAATAGGCATCGAGGTGGTCAAATTCGGGCAATCCTCCCTGACCCTGCGTTGCGAGGCCAGGAACAAGATGAACCACGAGACGATTGTGACGGTCGACCAGTTAATAGTCGTCAATCTGGACGAAAACGGGAAGCCCCTCCCTCACGGCAAAACCAAGGTGGAATACGTCAAGGATCGCCTGGCCCGGGAGCATCAGTCTTCCTGATCCCAGTTTTCCGCTACGGCCCGGACTTCTTCCATGACCCGTAGCAAATTGCCCCCCCAGAGTTTGCGAATTTCTTCCTCGGTATACCCCCGCTTTACGAGTTCGAGGGTAACATTGAAGGTTTCGGAGGCATCCGACCAGCCTTCGATCCCGCCGCCCCCGTCAAAATCCGAACTGATCCCCACATGGTCAATCCCGATCAGGTCTACCATATAATCAATATGGTCTACGAAATCGGATACATTCACGGCTGGCGGAGCATCCGGTTGGGTGGCGGCAATGCTGTCGGCCAGGTTGCGCACACGGGAATAATAGCCAAAAAAGGCATTGCGCTGCTCCTCTGTCAGGTTGCGGAACTGGGAGCGGTCGTACCATTCGAGGCCCAGGGAATCCGCCACCTGCCGTTGCAGGCCCCTGAGGTATTCTGTTCGCGCCGCGCTCTTATCGGCATCCAGGTAGCTAGCAAAAGCCACGGTCTGCACCACCCCGCCATTTTCCTGCAATTTTCTGAGTTGCTCGTCATCCAGGTTCCGGCTGTGGTCGCAAAGCGCCCTGGCCGAAGAATGCGAGGCGATCAGCGGGGCCTTTGACAATTCAAGCATCTGCAGAGAGGCCGCTTTGGAGGGATGGGAAATATCAATCATAATCCCAAGTCTATTCATCTCTTTTACAGCCTCTTTGCCCAGGTCGCTTAAACCATTGTGGAGCCAAACTCCGTCGGCTTCCCCGGTATTTGAATCCGAGAATTGGCTGTGGCCGTTGTGGGAGAGGGAAACATACCGGGCCCCCATCTCGTAGTAGCGTTCAAAATTGCCCAGATCCGTACCCATGGGGTAGGCGTTCTCAACCCCGATCATGGCAACCTTCCGACCCGATTCGTGAATTTCACGAACCTCCCCGGCCGTTGTGGCCAACCCGATTTGGTCCGGGGCGATCTCTTCGCAGAGCCGGTGGATGGCCTCAAATTTTGACATCGCATTTTCAGCCGCTGCGGCATACCCCTCCGTTGTCAGGGTATCCTGTCCGGTATAGACAATGAACCAGGCCACATCCAGGCCGCCCTCTTCCATTTTCGGCAGGTTTATCTGGCTTTCGAGGCGTTGCGTGTAATTGATGCTGTCGGTGAAATTACGGACATTGATATCGTCGTGGGTATCGATGGTGATGACCGCATCGTGTATGGCACGGGCTTTTTCCTCCAGGGAGGGTTCGGCCGGCTTTTCGGATTCGCCGCAGGCAAGGATCAACAGGAAGAAGGGGATAAAACGTAAAATCTTCATATTAAAATAGGGTTTTACCAACAAATAAAGGGGTTTGACAACACGCTGGGCAATATAGGGAACATTTAATTGTAGGCCCTAAGGCATTTGCGGATTTTTACGTAGTTCACCGATAATACCAACCGGATAAACCAATCCCATGCCCACAAGTTCTCAAGGCCTCCTGCAGCAAATAGCCGAATTGCGATCTGCCATTGATGGTTTTTCTTTTGACCAGATGAGCATCGGGGAAGCCAAAACCCTCAAAAGTCGTTTTGAAGCATTTTGCAGGCAATTGGAAGACAAAATCTGGGATCCGGGGGCCGGGGAGGAGGCGTCAGCCGAATTGCCCGAGGCCTCCAGGGACTCCCAAATGCTGATTGCAACCGTCAGCCATGAAATCCGTACGCCCCTTAGCGGGATCATCGGATTTACCGACCTGCTTTCCGAAAGCCCGCTGGGGGAACGGGAAGCGGAATACGTCGGCGCTATCCGGTCGGCAGCCCACGGATTGCTGGAAATCGTCAATGAACTCAGGGAATTCTCAACTATCGAATCGGGTACCTGGAAAGCGGCCAGCATTCCGTTTAACCCGAAGCAGGTGCTCGGGGAGGTGGGGTACCTCTGCAAAACCCTGATAGTGCGCGACAATGTGGCCTTTCGAACGGAAATTGCCCGGGACCTGCCCGACCTGTTGCTGGGGGATCCTTCCAAATTGTCGCAGATACTGATGAATCTTCTCGGAAATGCCATCAAATTTACGGCCTCCGGGCACATCACCCTGCGGATGCGCTGCGAATGGCGCAAACGGACCTGTACGCTCCACGGGGAAGTCGAAGACACCGGTCCCGGGATTCAGCCCTCAGACCTCGGCCTGATATTTAACCCTTTTCACCAGGGGGGGCAAACCGGGGAGACCCAGGGAATCGGCACAGGACTGGGGCTCAGTATCGTAAAAAAAATCATCGAGCGGCAGGGGGGCGCCATATGGGCGGAAAGCGAGCCAGGAAGCGGATCGCGCTTTAGTTTCCGCCTGCCGTACACCCTGGGAACCACCTCCCCGGAACCGGGCACCCTGCAGGAGCCTGAATCGCCGGATGAAAAGCGTTTGGAAGGGAAGCGCATTTTGGTGTTTGAAGACAACCCCCTGAATATGAAACTGCTTGAGACCCGGCTGAAAAGCTGGGGGTGCCACGTTTACCGGGCAGAACAGGCTGCCTACGGCATGGCCTTACTTCAGAAGAACCCGGTAGACCTGATC
The DNA here is from genome assembly GCF_982776155.1 of Robiginitalea sp. Classification (NCBI taxonomy): domain Bacteria; kingdom Pseudomonadati; phylum Bacteroidota; class Flavobacteriia; order Flavobacteriales; family Flavobacteriaceae; genus Robiginitalea; species Robiginitalea sp. The sequence goes on along the minus strand of NZ_CEXZKX010000001.1, from coordinate 592,115 downwards.
CTGATGGACCTGCACCTGCCGCAGGCAAACGGTTTTGAATTGAGCCGGCAAATCCGCAATCACTCCGAGCCGGGTTTGCAGAATATCCCAATCATCGCGGTAACCGCCGATTTCACCGCCCGGGACGAAGAACGGCGGAAGGCAAGCGGTATCGACGATGTCCTTTTAAAACCCTATGTCCCTGCCGAGCTTTTCGGGAGGCTTGAGTTTTACCTCCAAAATGGAAGGGCTGTCCCAAACGAAGCCCATTCGCGCCCCGAAAAACTGGGGAAGATTGATGTACAGGCACTATGGGCGGAATGCTCAGGGGATATGGACGTCCTGGAGCAATTGATTGGCTTGCTCAAAAATAACCTGCTGGAATTCATCGGGAAAATCCGGTTGCACCTCCCTACTGCCGACTATGCGCAAATCACCGCTGCGGCACACAAGGTAAAGTCAGGCCTGCGGATGGTCCGTGCCGGATACTGGCTGGAACATGTGGAGGCCATACATCAGCTAAGCAAGCAAGAGACGGGCCTGGGGGAAATCGGACAACGATTCGACGAGCTCGCTGAGGATTTTCCCCGGTTAGAAGCCCAGTTGGAGCGGGAGGTGGAAAAATTGAAAAAAGATCAGGGTCATGGTTGAAAAGAAAATATTACTTGCAGAAGACGACGAAATGCTGGCTTCCCTGCTCAAATTCCGACTGGAAAAGGGGGGGTACGCTGTATCGCATGCCCGCGACGGACGGCAGGTTAAGGAGTATCTGGAAAGCCAAAAGGCGGATATCATTATCAGCGATATCATGATGCCTTATTTTTCGGGGATTGAGCTGGTGGAATTCCTGCGCAATGAGCTCGAGGATTCGACCCCCGTAATCATTATGTCCACGGCCGGGAATGAATCAAACGTCCTGAATGCCTTTGAAATGGGGGCGGATGACTTTGTGTCCAAGCCGGTCAGCCCGTCCGAACTCCTTGTGCGGGTAGGAAAATTACTGAGACAACGGGCGTATTGATAAACCTGTCTATTACATATTACCCCCTGCGATTGCTGGAAGCCCCTGAAATCCATACGGATTTACTCTGGGACCTCGGTTTGCTTTTCGGCGGGCTGGGGTTTCTGTATTTTTTGCTGATTTTCTGGCTGCGCAACCGGAATACCCGCCGGGAACGATCCAATCTGGAGAAAAAACGCGAACTGGCCCCAATGATCAGCAACTTCCTGTTTTTTGAACAGGAAAACGACACGGAGCTTCGGGAAACGTATATCCGGATGAAACTGGAAATACGGGAGATGCTCAAAACCCCGAAAAACCGCCGGGTGCTCACGGAAGTCCTGATGGACTTGCGGTTGGATGTCTCCGGAGATGCCCGCGACCGGCTGTTCCGGCTCTACCAGGACCTGGGCCTGGACCAGGATGCCTACCAAATGCTCAATAGCTGGCGATGGGAGCGCGTTTCCCGGGGGATACGCCAACTCACGGAAATGCGGGTGACCCAGGCGTACGGCTTTATCAGGAAGTTTATCAACGACCGGAGGGGGGTAATCCGCAAACAGGCCGAGTTGGCCACCGTCACGCTCCGGAAAGAGGGAATGGCCTATTTCCTGGATACCACCCGGTACGGCATTTCGGAATGGCAGCAACTCAAGTTGCTGGAGATCCTTCAGCATCGGGAGGACTACCAACCGCCGCGATTTGGCGACTGGCTCGTATCCGAAAACAAGCACGTGGTGTTGTTTTCCCTGCGATTGATCCGGCATTTTCGTCAGAACGAGGCGGAAGCCGCCATCCTGCAATTGCTTCGGCACCGCGACCAGAGCGTAAAGGTCGCGGCTATTGAATGCATCCGGGAGTTTCATTTCGAGTCGGCCCGCGCCCCCCTGAAGGCCTTGTTCAAAAAGTCCGGGGAGGCCGTGAAGTTGTCCATATTAAACACCCTGGAAACCATTGGCAACCCCGGGGATTGCGACTTCCTGCAGCAGCAGGCCCAATCGGATACCAATTTCATCGTGCGTTCCAAAGCCCGCAGTGTCCTGAACCGACTGGTGCCCGATTCGGTACTTCCCCAGGCCAATCTGGAAGCGCCTGTGGAAGAAATGGTTGCGCCCACCCCGCAGCCGGAAACGACCTCCCGGGCTGACGAACTGGAAGTGCGCGATGAACAGGTGGTTGGTGATGAGGACGGAAATTTTTACGAATTGGAAGTTGCCGGGGCGGAGGAAATCACTATTGACGTCGAGGAGACACACGAAGAGGAAATCACGGATGAGGATCTGGCGCTGTTCGATATCTGCCTGTTGCAGGAATTGGATGCCATCCTCAACGAATACATCTCGGAGTCCCCGGCGGAAAATCCCGTACCTGAATTTTTGCCCATGGTAACCGAATCAGCCCCGCCGGCACCCCGGGACATTCAACCCTTCCGAAACCTGCCCGTAACGGCCGAAATCCTCGAGGAGGCCCCGGAAGAACCGGCTCCAGGCAATCGGGATGACTTCCGACAGCCCGCGTTTGAACTGGACGGAGAGCCGGATGCTGCCCCGGACAACCTGGAGTATTTCCAGGCGGCCCCGCGGGAGGGAGACCCTGGGGATACATTTTCTATCGTCCGGGAATTCTACAACCATTGCGATGCGGAATCCAAGCTGATCCTGCTTGCCGCCATTCCCGAAGTGGGAGAAGAAAAGGAGCTGGCGTATTTAAACTCCCTGGCCGATGACCCGGAACCCGAAGTCCGGAAAGCCGTCCGGGAAGCCATCCGGCAGTTGACTGAAAAATTAGGGGATGCTTCTCCACGGACTGGCCGGAAGGCCGATTGCGACCATCAGCCCCCTGCCGCAACAGAGGCGGAGGAACCGGGGGAGACCGGCGCCAAACCCACGCGATATGGCGGTCAATTTATCGACTTTACGCCGGACTTTGAGGCCATCAGGCCGCAAAAACCTGGCCCGGATAACCGGGTGGCAACCAAACCAACCGCGGATAGACCCGGGATAAACCCTACGGATGAATAGCGAAGTATTCGACATATTGCTGGACTATATCAACATCGTCTTCCTGTTGTTCACGGTGGTCCTGTTTACCCTTTTTACCATCATGGGGTACTTGTCCACCAGGAATTCCATCCACTACAGGCATAAGAACAGTATTGGCGATATCTCCCGGACCATGGCCTCCCCGCTGGCGCCGAGTATCACGATTATTGCCCCAGCATACAACGAAGGGTTGACCATTGTGGAAAACATCCGCTCCTTGCTGTCCCTACGCTATGTAAACTACGAGGTTATGGTAGTAAACGACGGCAGCAAGGATGATACCCTTGAGAAAATGGTGGCTGCCTATGACCTGGAACGGGTCCCGATGGACATTGACCCGGAGTGGCCCTGTAAACCCATCCGGGGGGTGTATAAATCCCGGCAACGGTCCTTTGAGAAATTGACCGTCATCGATAAGGAAAACGGGGGCAAATCCGATGCGCTCAATACCGGGATGCGACTTTCGGAAAGCAAATACATCGGTTGTATCGATGTGGACTGCCTGCTGCTCCCGGACGCGCTCCTGCACGTGGTGAAGGCGTTTTACGAACACACCAGCAAACGAGTTATCGCCGTTGGCGGGGTTATACGGGTAGCCAATTCCTGTAAGATCGACGGGGGTACCCTCGAGGAGATCCGCCTGCCGAAGAATTGGCTGGCCCGCTTCCAACTCCTGGAATACACCCGTTCATTCCTGCTCGGCAGGATGGCCTGGGGCCGGATAGACAGCCTGTTAATTATTTCCGGGGCATTCGGGTTTTTTGACCGGCAGATTGCACTGGAAGCGGGGGGCTACGACACGGGCACGGTAGGGGAGGACATGGAGATCGTGTTCCGGATGCGACGCCTGATGCACGACAACGACACCCCATATACAGTTGCCTATATACCCGATCCGCTCTGCTGGACCGAGGTGCCGGAAGACCTGGGGATCTTCATTAACCAGCGCGACCGGTGGTCCCGCGGGAACCTGGAGACGCTCTATCGGCACCGGGATATGTTCTTTAACCCGAAATACGGCAGGCTGGGCATGCTGAGCTATCCGTACTGGTTGTTTTACGAATGGCTGGCACCCATCCTGGAGTTCACCGGTTTCTTTTCCATTTTGGCCTTCGCCTACCTGGGAATCTTGAACTGGGAATTTTTTGTGGCGATTACGGCAACGGTTTACGCCTTTGCGGCCATGTTTTCATTCTATGCGGTCCTCTGGGACGTATGGTCTTACAACCAATACACCCGGACGCGCGATATTCTCACGCTCCTGTTCTGTGCCCTGGTGGAACCGGTGGTATTCCACCCGGTGGTGGTATGGTCCTCCATTCGCGGAAATTTTAAGAAACTATTCAAGATCAATTCCGGCTGGGGCTCCCAGGTCCGGAAAGGATTTGCAAAAGCATGATCGCGTGAAATGGCCATCCCTCTTTAGCGCCCGTCCGGGAAAACGATACCTCCGCGATTACGTCCGGTTGGTAATCGGGTTTTATGCCAGTCTGATCCTGCTGGCAGGTTATCAGCAGGTCCGGCTTTATGAATTCGGGGTACTCGACAGTTTTCTCAATAGCAATTTATTGTTGCTTCTGGTCCATCATCTGGGCTTTACGGCACTGGTTGCCTTCTTCTATGCCTTTGTTTTCAAGGCGATAGAGAAGAAACGCCCCGGGTGGGGTTTCCGGTCTGCGGCAGGGTTCTTTCTTGCCCTGTTGCTGGCAGAGGTACTCCTGACCGAGTATTTTATCCGGGTGTTTGACCTGGCCGGCAGGGAGTTCGCGTCCCAGTTGCGGGGTGTTTTCTCGCCGACGCAAATGGTCCTGACCTGCGCGATATCGCTGGTAGTGCTTGGTACCGCGTACCGGTTGGCCTATCGGTCAAGCAAGCGTTTTTACCGGGCAATCAGCGGGATGTATCCGTTTACAATCCTATTGTTTACCTTATTTCTGGCAACGCTCTGGTCGGATCGGAAGCCCGTAAACAGGAACAAGGTAGAATTTGTGGGAAGCGAGTTTATCCGGGCTTTGACGGCAGGGGAGGTGTACGAGGGATCCGACCCGAACCCGTTTTACCGGACCTGGTCGCCGCCCGACCCCCTGGGCCCGTATGTAAACTGGCAGGAGGAGGAGCCGCATGTAGTAATACTCCTCGTCGAGGGACTCAGTCGGGATTTTATAGGGGAAGATGCGCCGTTGCGGGCATTTACCCCATTTCTGGATTCCCTGAGAACCCAATCCCTTTTCTGGGAAAACTACCTGAGCAATGCGCGGGAAAGCAGCCAGGCCCCGATGTTGGTATCCGGTTCGTTGCCCCAGGGCCCCGGAGGGTTTACAGATGCCCCGCACAGTCCCAACCGGATGACCATGTTTTCCCTGCTCAGAAAAAATGGATACAGGACCAGTTTTCAATATGGCGGAAATGCCTCCCTGAACGGTTGGGACCGTTTCCTGTACGAGGAACGCCTTGACGAGCTCACGGACCGCAAGGCTTTCGGAAGCCAATACGCCCTTCAGGATCCCGATGCTGCGGGTATTTCCCTTGGTTATCCGGATGGTGATTTGTTTGACCGGTACCTGGAATCATACTCTGCGGGTAGCGTCCCACGTCTTGATATCCTACAGACACTCAGCACTTCCAGGCCCTATCTGATCCCCGATGCGGATGCCTACCAGGATCGGGTATCCCAAATCCTCGATCGCTCCGGCCTGGATGCCCGGCAGCGCCGGATTGTGCGAAAAAACCGCGATTTAATCGCCGCCATGGCCTATACGGACCGACAAATCGGCAAATTCCTCAAAAAATTCAGCAGACTTCCTGCAGCTGGAAATACGCTTTTTATAATTACCGGTACGCATCGCCCCTTGGGACTGCCTGCGAGCGAATCCCTGGACCAGTACCGCGTCCCGCTCCTGGTGTACAGCCCGCTGCTCAAGGGGAATCGCGTTTTTGAACAAGTCGCCTCCCACCTGGATGTGGCACCCTCCATCCTGGGGAGCCTTTCCCGCTATTACGGCCTTCAGTTGCCTGCCCAGGCCGCCTGGATGGGAGGATCCCTGATTCCCGGGGAATCCGGGCGCAAGGAGAAACCTATTCCCCTTTATAGGGACCACAGCGGTCTCAGGGGGGTTATCGACGGTAAAACCGCCTACATGGATGGCCGGGCGATTGGCCTCGACGGAAGTCTTCAGCCACGAGAGGCGGCAGGTGAAACCGGGCAGGAGATCGAATCCCGGTTCCGGTTCCAGAAGGCGGCCGAACGCTATGTGTTGGAAAACAATGCCCTGATACCGGAGTCCGCTGCCCCCTACGAAAAACTGATCCGGGAGCCGGGGAAGAAGGAGATGGTCTGGATCCACAGCGTCTTCAGCGGTTCCGATCTGGATAAAGCCTACGACATTGCCAGGGGCCTGGCCTTTGAAGGGCGGCGGGACCGGGCCCGATTGCTGTGCGAGTATATCCTGACCCGGGTGCCGGGCCACGTGGACAGTGAAATTCTTTTGGGCAGGATACACGCCTGGGAGGGGGATTACCGGACGGCCGAGGACATCCTCCAGCAGGTTGTCCAGAAATACCCGGTTTACCCGGACGGGTATTCCGCCCTGCTCGATGTGTACTTCTGGTCCGGGCAACACCAGAAAGCGCAGTACCTGGAGCCAGCTATAAAGGCAAACCTGGGGGGTAGCAACTCCCTGAAGGACAAAATGGACCGGGCCCGGCGGTTGCTTTCACAAAACCAGCAGTGATGATTATTTCGAGGAAAATATTCAAAGTATGTGTGTTTGCCACCGGCATCTGCCTCAGTACTCAGGGCCAGCGGTCCGGGTATGACCCGGATGTGGTTTTGGAATACGCCCAGACCCTGGCCTTCTCGGGTCAAACCGGCCCGGCCAGGGATACCCTGGCGGCCGTCTTAACGGATTACCCGGAATATACCGATGTGGAGACCCTGCTGGCAAAGACGTATAGTTGGGAGGGGAATTACGACCAGGCCCGGCGGCACCTGAACCGGGTGACGTCCCGGGAGCGCCTGCATACGGAATCCTGGCTGGCTGCCATCCGCAATGAACAATACGCCGGGAACAGGAGCCTCGCCCTGGGGCTGGCAAACAAGGCGCTGATGTATCTGGGGCCGGACAGTGCAATTACGCGTATCCGCAGGGAAATCCTCGATTCCAAATCGAGCCAAACACCCCGGGAAGAGGCGGGATCCTGGCAGAACAGCATCAGCCTTGAAAACCAATTGCAGGTCTTTGACAATACCTTCGATCCGATGGTATATGCTACTTTGGAATACGAGCGCCAAACCCCTGTAGGAAAGGTTATCCCGCGGATCAATTACAGCAATCGCTTCAATACGCATGGCGTCCAGTATGAATTGGATCTGTATCCGCGGGTGTCCAAAACCTTCTACGCCTATCTTAATTACGGTTACTCCGCAGCCCCGACCTACCCCGTTCACCGGGCAGGGGTGGAGCTATTCGCAAACCTTCCCTCGGCCATGGAGGTATCCCTGGGAGGGCGGCACCTCGATTTCAGGGAGACTTCCGTTCGGCTGATTACCGGATCCTTTGGCCTGTACAGGGGGAATTACTACCTGAATTTCCGACCTTTTGTAAGTGTTTTCCGGGACCGGGATCCGGGATTTTCCGGAAGTATCCTGGCCCGCAGATATCTGGATCACGCCACCCATTATCTCGGGTTGCGGGCCGTTTACGGATTCAACCCGGAATTACAGCAATTGCGATCCGGGGATCAGCTCCTGGCCGAATCATTGTTTTTTGTGGAATCCCAGCAAGTGCAGTTGGAATACCAGTTTACCGGTGCCTCCCGAAGAAACCGCTACCGGGCGCAATTAGGGCTTGCCCGACAGGAACTGGTCCTGGAACCCGGTTCGTTTTTCCTGGCAATTCAGGCCGGGTTGCGCTACCAGGCCGGTTTTTAGGGCCTTACCACCGGGAAAATAACCTTGCCAACAACAATAGTCGTTTTCACCACAAAATATTGGACGTCCTCCGGATTTCATTTAGGTTTAATCCAGTGTTAATGAGTATCCCAGATCTCAAAATAACTAGTAACCGAAACCAAGCTTACCATGTTATACGATACCTACGGCGAGGAATACCTCACATTCCTGAGAGAGTTAAATGAAATTTTAAGTTTGAATGAATTGGCCGAGCTGGACTACCTCTAGCCCGGACGCTTATAATTAGTGGAATCCCAAATCCCCGAAACTATGGCAAATTACAATGAAGACAATGCGGCCTATATGGACTTTATCCAGGCCCTGAATGAAATCCTGCTGGATTTTGACATCAGCAGACTTAGCTGTTCATAATGTTTAGTGTGTATTGAAAAAAGCGGCCCTGGGGCCGCTTTTTTTATGGTTTCGGGTGTCCGAACACCCTTCGCTTATGCTATCTATCCCAAATACGCTTTGAGCAACTTGCTCCTGGAATGGTGGCGCAGCTTGCGAATGGCTTTTTCGCGTATTTGCCGGACCCGTTCACGGGTCAGGTCAAAAGTTTGTCCGATTTCGGCCAGCGTCATCGATTGCTGGTCTCCGATTCCGTAATAAAGTTTCACCACATCCGCCTCGCGGGGCGACAGGGTTTCCAGCGCCCGGTTAATCTCGGTGTTCAAAGACTGGAGCATCAGGGATTTGTCCGGTTTCGGGGACTCTCCCGAACGAAGTACATCGTACAAATTCGAATCTTCGCCTTCGCGAAGCGGGGCATCCATGCTGACATGCCTTCCGGAATTCTTGATGGATTGCTTGACCTCGCTCACCGTCATATCGAGTTCTTTGGCGATCTCTTCTGCAGAAGGTGGGCGCTCGTGGGCCTGCTCCAGGTAGGAAAATGTTTTTTTGATCTTATTGATCGAGCCGATCTTGTTAAGAGGCAGCCTTACAACACGGGATTGTTCGGCCAGTGCCTGCAGAATGGATTGACGAATCCACCAAACGGCGTAGGAGATGAACTTAAACCCCCGGGTTTCATCAAAACGCTTCGCGGCCTTTACCAGGCCCACATTGCCCTCATTGATCAGGTCAGGCAGCTTGAGCCCCTGATTCTGGTATTGTTTGGCTACGGACACCACAAACCGGAGGTTGGCTTTGGTAAGCTTCTCCAGTGCGAGTTGGTCTCCCTGTTTGATGCGTTGTGCGAGTTCTACTTCCTCATTGGCGGTTATCAGATCAATTTTACTTATATCTTGCAGGTACTTGTCAAGCGATTTGGACTCCCGGTTAGTGACCTGCTTGACAATTTTTAATTGCCTCATGTACGTATAAAGGGTTTAAGTTAACATCTTCTCATTATAAGCTTTTCTTCGCTCTTTTCCAAAAGACCCGTACCTTACTTATACATATTTTATGAGAATTTCGCAAAGTTTTAAGATTTTCGGGCGCTCCGGGCGCTCCGGTTTTACACGAGAACCCGTAAATTAGGCCGCCATGAGCAAAAGAGCCCTGAAAAAATACGTGGCCGGACTGGACCGGGAAGCACTTTCCGAACAACTACTCGACCTTTACGACCGGTTTCCGCAGGTCAAGACCTACTACGATTTTGTTTTTAATCCGAAAGAGGACAAACTCCTGATGGAAGCCAAGGAGAAGATTCGAAGGGAATATTTTCCGCAGGGGAGAAGGCGCCCCAAGGCCCGGAGGTCGGTGGCCAAAAATTACATCCGGCATTTCGGGAAGCTCGGGATGGAACCGTACTTGCTGGCAGACCTGATGGCTTACAACCTGGAAATTGCGGCAGCCTTCGAAAAAACCCGCAATTGCCCGGATGCCTTTTACCGCAGCATCTATAAATCCTATCTGGATTGGACCGCCTACCTGGTACACCAGGGTATTTTTGGTGATTTCAGTGATCGCCATGCCGCCTTGATCGCGGAAATAGAAAAGGCAGGCTGGCCGAATGCGGAGGACTTTCTGGATCGAAATGAACAATTATCCCTCTAAGGGGCCGAACTGCTAAAAACAACCATATGGCAATCGCAATCCTTCGAAATGACGACCGGACAGACTCCTGGATCCGTGCCCTGGAGGCTGTGGCGCCGGAGATTCCGCTATACGATTACCACCAACCGCACCCCAGGGAAGCCATTCGCATGGTCGGCGTGTGGAAACACCCGCCGGGAAGCCTTGGGGAGTACCCGAATTTACTGGGTGTCCACGGCCTGGGCGCCGGGGTGGACTTTATTCTCGAAGATCCCGATTTGCCCGAAGGCCTGCCTGTCCTTCGCGTCGTGGACCCTTACCTGGCCTCCGATATGGCGGAATATGTGCTGGCACAGATCCTGTCCGGACTCCGGCAGTTGCCGGCCTACACCCTCGACCAGTACAGCAACCGCTGGAACCCCCGGCCCTACAACCGGATTGAAGATGTCCGGGTGGGGATCATGGGGTTGGGCACCCTCGGAAAAGCAGTGGCAGATTTGTTGGTGCGCACCGGTTTCGACGTGCGGGGCTGGACCGCCCGGTCGCAACCCGCCACCGGGTATCCGGTTTTTCAAGGGCCGGAAGGCCGTCAGGCTTTCCTCTCGGAATCCGATATTTTGGTGTGTCTGCTTCCGCTAACCCCCAAGACCCGGGGTATCCTGGACCAAAGTGTATTTGACCAGCTGCCCGTTGGGGCCCGGCTGATCAACGTGGCCCGGGGCCCGCTGCTCAATGAAGAAGACCTGTTGGAGGCCTTCCGTACGGGGCAGGTTGCCCAGGCCTGCCTGGATGTGTTTTCCCAGGAGCCATTGCCAAACAGCCATCCCTTCTGGAACCACCCGGGGATTTCGATGACCCCGCACGTAGCGAGTGTTTCCGAGCCCGAATCGGTTGCCGCTCAGGTTATTGCCAATTACCGCGCGCTTTTGGGCGGTGGCCCACTGGCCAACGTGGTATCCCGGGAGCGGGGTTATTAACGGTGGTTGTTGAGAAATCCTGGCGAGAAATTTCTTCAAACCTTAAAAATCGGCTAGTTTTGCAAAATTCAGCCTTCCGCACCGGGAAGGTTCAAAAAATTGGCTAAAACGACCTTTTTGAGCGCACAAACCGAGTCTACCGAAAAAACCCTTTACGACTATCAGCTGGAAGACCTGGGCAAGATTTTCAAATGCCTCGAGGAATCCCCGGATGATATCAACCTCCTTTACCAGTTGCCTACGGGAGGCGGGAAAACCGTGGTATTTTCGGAGATTGCGCGCCGCTACATCCGGCATACAGGCAAGAAGGTAGTTGTGCTGACGCACCGAATCGAGCTCAGCCTCCAGACTTCGCGCATGCTCTCAGGCTTCGGCGTTAACAACAAGATCATCAACAGTGAGGTAAAGGAACTCGACGAGAGCGACGATTACGAATGCTATGTCGCCATGGTCGAAACCCTGAACAACCGCCTGCAGGAAAAGGCGATAACCCTGGAAGGCGTGGGCCTGGTGATTATCGACGAGGCCCATTACAATTCCTTCCGGAAACTTTTCAAGTACTTTGAAAAATCGGTGATACTCGGCGTAACCGCCACCCCGCTCAGCTCCAACATCAAGTTGCCGATGAAGGACCACTACAAGAAGCTGATCGTCGGGGAATCCATCGCCTCCCTGATTGAGAAAAAGTTTCTGGCCAAGGCGAACCTGTACAATTATGACGTCAGCCTGAAGTCCCTGAAATTAGGCATCAGCGGGGATTATACGGTGAAGTCCTCGGATGCGCTATACGGGAACCAGCAAATGCTCGGCAAACTGGTCGGTGCCTACGAGGAACTCGCCAAGGGTACCAAGACGCTGATCTTCAACAACGGGATCAGCACCTCCAAATACGTCTATGAAACGTTTAAGCGGGCCGGTTACCCGATCCGTCACCTGGACAATAAGAACTCGGCCTCTGAAAGGCGGGAAATCCTGGATTGGTTTGCCAATACCCCCGATGCAATCCTCACCTCGGTCAGTATCCTGACCACGGGATTTGACGAACCCAGCGTGGAAACGATCATCCTGAACCGGGCTACGCGTTCGCTGACCCTGTATTTCCAGATGATCGGACGCGGTTCGCGGATCCTCAAGGACAAGGAGGAATTCACCGTCATCGACCTCGGGAACAACATCGCACGGTTCGGGCCCTGGGATGCCCCGGTAGACTGGCAGGAAATTTTCCATTTCCCCGATTTCTACCTGGAAAACATCCGTAACGACGAGGAGATCGAACGGGAATTCGTCTATGAAATGCCTGCTGAACTCCGGGAAAAATTCGGGAGATCCTCGGATATTGACTTCGACGTAAAGGAGGAGTACAAAAAGATTTTTGCCCAGGGGAAGAAATCGAAGCTGGTGCTCGAGAAAAGCATCGAACAGCATGCCCGGATATGCGTGGAGAACAGTGAGGATGTATTTGACGCCCGCATACTGGCCCGGGAACTTCGCGATGAAATCGAGTATCGCATCAAGCAGTATTCCTACTGCATTATGAACAACACCAAGAACTATCGGGACTGGCTTCAGGAGGACTACGAGCGCCGTCTCCGCCTGAAGATCTCGCAATTGTTTGCGGCCCGGATGTAGTTGAGGGGCGGGCGGCCAGCCGGAAAGGGCCCTGTTGAACCCTTCCGGCCCTTTCGCGGCCCTCCAGTGTATTTTCACCATCAGGGCGTATCTTTACGGGACGAATAACCACTAATCCTATAATGCCAAAACATGGAATCACCCGATTGGAAACCAGCAGGAGAATTTGAGGATATTACCTATCGCAAATGCGACGGGGTTGCGCGGATTGCCTTCAACCGTCCCGAGGTGCGCAATGCCTTTCGCCCGAAAACCACCAGCGAACTGTACCGGGCGTTTTACGACGCCATGGAAGACCGTTCGATCGGGGTGGTATTGCTTTCTGCCGAGGGGCCTTCCCCAAAAGACGGGGTGTACGCCTTTTGCAGCGGGGGCGACCAGCGGGCCCGGGGGCATCAGGGTTATGTGGGCGAGGACGGCTACCACCGCCTGAACATCCTGGAGGTGCAACGCCTGATCCGTTTTATGCCCAAGGTAGTCATTGCCGTGGTGCCCGGATGGGCAGTAGGAGGGGGACACAGCCTGCATGTGGTTTGCGACCTGACGCTGGCCAGCGCGGAACACGCAATTTTTAAACAGACCGATGCGGACGTCACCAGTTTTGACGGGGGGTATGGCTCGGCCTACCTCGCCAAGATGGTCGGGCAGAAGCGGGCGCGGGAGATCTTTTTCCTGGGCAGGGATTACCGGGCACAGGAAGCCTACGAAATGGGAATGGTCAATGCCGTGGTACCCCATGACGAACTGGAACAGACCGCCTACCAGTGGGCCCGTGAGATACTGGCCAAGTCGCCGACCTCGATCAAGATGCTGAAATTTGCCATGAACCTCACGGATGACGGTATGGTTGGCCAACAGGTTTTTGCGGGAGAAGCCACCCGGCTGGCCTATATGACGGACGAAGCCAAAGAGGGACGGGATGCATTCCTGGAGAAGCGGAAACCCGATTTCGGGAAGGACCAGTGGATTCCGTAAAGTCGGTGCGAATGGCCTGAAACTAAAAAGAGCCCTGGTTGTTTAACCAGGACCCTTTTACGAGAACACTATATGAAAATGAAAAAAATTAACTCCGTTTATTTCATTTGAACAGTGTAAACATACGCCGGGCATTCCGCAGGGCAAATATTTTGTTGTGAAACGGCCGCAGGTTGTGGTGTAGGATATATAAGGGGGGATTTCTTCGGTGAACGGCACGTGTTCCATGCGTCCTTTCAGGTCCTTATACCCCATCATTTTGTCGGGAGACCAGGGGCTGGCCGGATTCCCCGGAAGGTTTCGCAGGGATAGCGTATCTTTAATTTCCAAGATGCGTGTTTGGGCCATGAGACATAACCCACCTGCCAGCCTGATATTCCTGCTCTATTTCCTGATATCCTGTTCCGGGCCGGAATATGCCTGGAAGGAACTCGAGGTGACGGTGACGGCCTATAATTCGGTGCCCTGGCAAACTTCCGGAAACCCTTCCCTGACCGCATGGGGTGATACGCTCCGGCCCGGGATGCAATGCATTGCAGTTTCCCGGGACCTTATTGCCCTGGGCCTTGACCATAACACGGAAGTTAAAATCCAGGGGCTTCCCGGGACCTTCCTGGTCAAGGATAAGATGAACCGTCGCTTTAAACGGCACATCGACCTGTATATGGGCGAGGATGTGAAAGGCGCGCGGGAATGGGGCCGTAAAAAACGCGTTATCCGTTACCGGGTGCCCGCTCGCGAAAATCTCCGGAAAGAGGTAAATACAGAATGATATGCCATTAAAAAACTATGCCTTCCCAGCTGTTATTTTGGTGATCCTGTCGGTTGCAACGGCCTGCAGTACGTACCGCCCCTTATTGTCGGACCGCCCGATACGTTTTGACCGGGAGCGACTGGAATTGACCGGTGCCTACCTCAGGGACCGGTATGGGATGGAGCAGGAGGATGCCCGTATTGAACCCCGGATGATCGTACTCCACTGGACGGCCATCCCCACTCTGGAGGAGTCCTTTGATGCATTTTACCCGCCCCGACTGCCGGATACGCGCGGGGACATCACCTCGGCGGGCGCCCTGAACGTCTCCGCCCACTATTTGGTAGACCGGGACGGCAGTATCCTGCAATTGATGCCGGATACACTGATGGCCCGGCATGTGATTGGGCTGAACCATTGTGCGATTGGCATCGAGAATGTGGGGGGCACTCCGGAGACCCCGCTCACAAAAGCGCAACTCAGGGCCAATGAATGGCTGGTACGCCAATTAGCCGCAACCCATAACATCCAATACCTGATCGGACATTACGAGTATACCCGGTTCGAAGGGCACCCGCTCTGGTTGGAAAAAGACAGCGGGTACCGGACGGAAAAAACGGATCCCGGCAGGCAATTCATGAAAAAAATCCGAAATTCGGTCCGGGATCTGGGACTGAAACCCGCGCCCGAAAAATAGCATCCATGAAATACATCTTACCGCTTTTATCGCTTTGCCTGTTTGTTTTGCCTGTTTCCGGGCAAACGGAATCCTTTACGGAACGGTTTTATGACAGTTATGAAACCTACCGGGAACCGAGCCTGGGAAAACGAAGAATCAAGCACGCGGATATCCAACCCCTGATCGACGCGCTGGCCGTCAAACCCGGGTTTGAGGTCAACCGCGTCGGGACCTCCATAGAAGGCCGACCCCTGCGGCTCATCAGCCTGGGGGACGGGCAAACAGACATTTTCCTGTGGTCCCAGATGCACGGGGACGAACCCACGGCCACCCAGGCCATATTCGACATCCTGAACTTCCTGGGAGCCCCGGAGTTTGCCGACGAGAAATCCCGACTCCTGGATTCGGTCCGGCTGCACTTCCTGCCGATGCTCAATCCGGACGGGGCGGAGGTCTACCAGCGACGCAACACCCTGGGCATCGACATCAACCGGGATGCCCTGCGGCTGCAATCCCCGGAAGGCCAAACCCTTAAACGGGTGCGGGACAGCCTGGAAGCGGAATTCGGGTTCAACCTGCACGATCAAAGCACCTATTACAATGCCGAGCGCACCCCGAAACCGGCCACCATCTCCTACCTGGCCCCGGCCTACAACTACGAGAAGGAAATCAATGAGGTTCGCAGCCGCGCCATGCAGGTGATTGGATATATGAACCGGATTATCCAGCGGTATGCCCCCGGGCAGGTTGGAAAATACAACGACGATTTTGAACCCCGGGCATTCGGGGACAACATCCAGAAGTGGGGGACAAGCGCCATCCTCATTGAATCCGGTGGCTATCCGGAAGACCCTGAAAAGCAGGAAATCCGCAAATTGAATTACGTTTCCATCCTCTCGGCGATCTACGCCATCGGATCGGGAAGCTACCGCAACGTTGGCCTGGAAGCCTACGGGGAAATCCCGGAAAACGACCGGAAACTCTTCGACCTGAAAATCGAACAAGTCACGTATCCGCTACTCGGAAAGGACTATATAATCGACCTGGGGATCCACCGGTTTGAGGTAGACACCCCGGACCATGAAGATTTCTGGTACAGCAGCCGCATTACCGACCAGGGGGACCTGTCCACATACTACGGCTATGAAACTCTGGACGCGTCGGGCTATCGGCTCGGGTCTGGTAAAGTATACAGCCAGGTGCTCCCGAATTTGGAAGCTGTTGGGAAATTGGATTTCTGGGAGCTGCTCGGGCAGGGGATCACCTATGTCCGCGTGGCGGACCTGCCTAAAAAGGCCACTTCCACCCCGTATCCGATACAAGTGGTAGGTGCATCCTTTGAATTGCCGGAACCCCGCTGGGATGTGGGGGACAATCCCACCTTTGTCCTGACCCGGGAGGGTTCGGTCCGCTACGTTGTGGTCAATGGCTTCCTGTACGAACCGGACAGCCGCAAAGGATCGGGGAAGAACAGTATGATCCTGCGTTGAAAGTTATCTCCGGGAGAGGCGGTTAGTACCCATAGGTGATGACCGTGGTAGACCCGTGCATCAGCAGGATCACCAGCATACTTACCAGGGTAACGACAATTGCGACAAATAAGCTGATCACAAGGCTTTTAAGCCAGGCCGTAAACGGGCCGATGGCACTTTCCTTCACAATTTGGTTGAGTACATCCATGACAGGGTATTTTTGAGTGATACGTCTCGTTGATTCAGGATGGAAGGTTGCCTATGTACTTATATAACAGGTGATTTCGTATTTACCCTACCTGGTATCACAAAAAAAAGACTCCCGGGGGGGAGTCTTTCCAATGCTTTAGTTGCGTGCGGTTTACTGGCAACCAGCGGTAAAGCCGGAAGCGTCAAAAGACGTTTGGACGGCACCCTGCAGCCCACCGTGCTGAACGCGGATGGCCAGGTTGTTCTCCCCGCTGCCGTCGCGTTTCGGACTGCAATATTCAAACAGGTAAAAACTGTTCGCCCGCTCGGAGACCTTTTGGGACAGTTGGTTAAAGGTGACCTCGAGTTCTTCCTTGTTCCCCGCAAACACGCTGAATGTCTTCCCGATTTCCTCCAGTACCTCGCTGTCGATTTCGGCCCCCAGGCCAATGGTAAAGAAGGAAATGTTGGAGTTTGCTTTTTCCACCTTGTCAAGCGCCTGGCTTTCCGAATAGCGGGATGCCTGGTCGGTTCCGTCGGTAAACAGGACGATGGAAGCCGCCCCGATGGTGTTGTTCTGTTCGCTGTCCCGGAGCAGGTCGGTTGCCAGGTCCGTACTTTTGATGACCGCACCGTACAGGTCGGTAGACGGGTCATTGCTGATATCTGAATCGATAGACTCCACGGCCGCAATCAACTCTTCCCGTGACGAGGTCAGCGGGTTGAGCTCGTGCAGGACATCTTCGCCGTCAAACCAGTAGATCGCCATCTGGAAGGATTCGGCAGGTACAGCCGGCATCACATTATCTATAAAACTCGCGGAGGCAGACTTCAGTTCGGTGAGGCTGCCGCTGAGGACGCTGTTGCTCAGGTCCAGCACAAGGAGTGTGTGGTTCTGAAAAATCTGCGAATTCGGGGAGATTCGGGACTGGGATTCCGAGGAGGATATCGTACTGAAGCAATCGTCGTTCCGGCCCTGCTCGTAGATGGTGAACTGGTCGGCCGTGAGGCCAGCCACCGGGTTGCCGAATTCATCGGACACCCGGAAGAATACGGATACTTTTCCCGGGAGGGTCGTATACTGGTCCTGAATGGACAGGATGAGTTCGTTCGGGCCAAAATCCAGACAATCGTCTACCGGTTTGCCCAGGCCCAGGTCGCCGTTGCCGTTCAGGTCAAAGGATACGTCGTCGTCTGCGTTTCCACAGGAAAGGAACATCCCGGTAAGTCCGAAGATTAACAAAAAGGTGCGGATCATATGCATTTTCATGGTTCTCTTGATTTCCATGGAAAACGTATAAATCCCCATCCTAGTATTCCACATCTAAGATTTTGTTAAACGGCCGGGCATCGGGTGAATTTTTGGTACTTTTGAGTATCGAGACGACAATTCAAATACACACCCCAATGACTGTATTGCTATTTGGAGTTACCCGCGATATCGTTGGCAATGGTTCCCTGTCCATCCCCATGAACCAGGCGGGCCGGCTACAGACGGTGGCCGACCTGAAAACCTACCTGAAGAAAATGTACCCGGACCTCGGGGGGCTGAGTTCCCTGGCGGTGGCCGTAAACAAATCCTACGCCGGGGATGGGGATAAAATCACGAATTTTGACGAAATTGCATTAATTCCGCCGGTAAGCGGGGGGTAAGATAGAACCATGCTGATAGACAATCACAACCGGGTTATCAATTATGTCCGCCTGGCCGTAACGGACCGGTGCAACTTGCGGTGCAACTATTGCATGCCGGAACACGGTATCGATTTTGCGCGAAAGTCGGACCTGATGACCGTGGAGGAAATGAAGCGGTTGTGCAGCATTCTGGCTGGCCTGGGCGTCGATAAAATACGGATTACAGGGGGAGAACCCTTTGTCCGGAAAGGCGTTATGGATTTGTTTGCCCACCTGGGGGGACTCCCGGAGGTTCGCGAAATTTCAGTCACTTCAAACGCTACGCTCATCGGGCCGCATATCGACCGGATGAAAGAACTGGGCATTCAGAGCGTGAATATCAGCCTGGATGCCATCCAGGCGGAAACTTTTGCCAGGATCACCCGCCGGGACGAATTTGACAAGGTTTATGGCAATATCATGAAACTCGTCGATTCCGGGATGGAAGTGCGGATTAATTTTGTGGTCCTCAAGGGTCAGAATGAATCGGATATCTACCCGATGATGGAATTCCAGCGCGAATTCCCGGTCCGGGTCCGTTTCCTGGAAGAGATGCCTTTTAACGGGGGCAGCCGCGATTTCAAGGGCCTGGAATGGAACCACAGGAAAATCCTCGGGCATATCCGCGAAAAGTACCCCGAATTCGAAAAGATCCCCGGGCCGATGACTGCTACCTCCGTCAATTACCAAATTCCCGGACACGCTGGTAGTTTCGGGATCATTCCGGCCTTCAGCCGGACCTTCTGCGGCAGTTGCAACCGGTTGCGCATTACCGCCACCGGCGACCTGATAACCTGTTTGTACGGAAAACCTGTAGCCAATATCCGGGATCCGCTCCGGCAGGGGGCAACCTCCCTGCAGATTCGCGCCCTTTTGGAGGAAATCCTCGGGCAACGGGCAAAGGATGGTTTTGAGGCCCAGGAGCAATTCGGGCCTGTAACCGGGAGTTCCATGTCGTCCATCGGGGGGTAACCCCCTCCGGTCTGTGGCTAAAATCCGGTATCGGGAAAGGAAACTGGGAACGGGACGGCAATTTGGAAACTTAGCATGTGGCGGCTTGGGTCCAGATTAAAATGACTATGCACATGACATTATATGCACCCCTATATGGTTTGGTACTCGCTGGCGGTAAAAGCAACCGCATGGGCCGCGACAAAGGGGCAATGGACTATCACGGACTGCCCCAGCGGGAGTATGCCTATGCCCTCCTGGAGGAAGTCTGCGAAAAGGCCTTTTTGAGCCTGCGTTCCGACCAGGCCGCAGATATACCGGGTAATTACCGGACACTGACAGACCAGGACCGGTATCGGGGCCCTTTGAACGGCATCTTATCGGCCCACGCCGAATTTCCGGACGCCGCCTGGCTCGTGCTGGCCTGCGACCTCCCGTTGATGGACAGAGAATCCCTGGAATTTCTGGTAAGTCGCAGGGATCCCAATAAAGTGGCGACGGCCTATGCAACGGAGGCATCCGGACTCCCTGAACCCCTGGCTGCTATTTGGGAACCTTCTGCGCTGCGCGCTGCCAAGGATTATTTGAAAAACGCCACCTCCAGCTGCCCGAGAAAATTCCTCCTGCAATCCGATATTCGCCTGGTGGTAGCCGAGGAAGACACTGTCCTGGCCAATGCGAACGACCCGCGGGAACGCGAGGCCATCCTGCAAAAACTCAAGGAACGATGAGCGCCGACCGGTACGACAGGCAGACCCGCCTGGAAGATTTTGGCCCGGAAGGGCAACGGGCCCTGTCGGAAGCTGCCGTTTTGATAATCGGTGCCGGCGGGCTGGGGGTTCCGGCGGCCACCTACCTGAATGCCATGGGTATCGGGCGGCTGGGGCTCGTAGACGGGGATGTCGTTGAAACCAGCAACCTGCACCGGCAGCCGGCCTACGGCCCGGCGAGTGTGGGAATGGCCAAAGTCCGGGAACTGGAAAAAGTACTGCGCGCCCAGAACCCGGATACCCAACTGGATATCCGCGACACTTTCCTGAATCCCACCAATGCGCTGGAATTAATTGGGAATTACGACCTGGTTGTGGATGCCACGGACAACCTGCCAACCCGGTTTTTGGTGGATGACGCCTGCCTGATGCTTGGAATTCCCTGGGTATATGGGGCCCTTCACGGCTTTGAGGGGCAGGTGAGCGTTTTCAATTATCGGGGCGGCCCCACCTACCGGTGCCTTTTCCCGGTTCCGCCGCCGGCAGGAGAAATACCGGATTGCGATACGCTCGGAACCCTTGGGGTGCTTCCGGGCCTGATCGGGACCATGCAGGCCCTCGAGGCGGTCAAGGCGATTTGCGGCCTGGAAGGGGTATGCGCTGGCAAGTTGCTGCTTTACGATGCCCGCAAACAGCAAACCCTGCACATAGCCATCCAAAAAGATGCGAACCGAACCGTCCCCGACGACCTGTCTGCCACCTATCAGCTTTCCTGCGAAGGGGAGCCGGATGCGGTTAGCGGGAGCGAATACCTGCGGTTGCGAAAGGAGGGGGCTGCACATCTCCTGGTGGACGTACGGGAACCCGGGGAATTTGAAAGCCACCACCTGGACGGCGCCCGGAATATTCCAATGAAACGAATCGCGTTGGGAGTACCGGACTTTTCCTCAGGAAACCCGGTTTACCTGATCTGCGAGACCGGGCCGAGGAGCCGGCGGGCGTGCCGGGAGCTGCAGACCCGGTGGCCGTCAACTCCTTTTTTCTGGATTTCCGGAGGGATGCGGCAATTAAAAGTGGAAAGCCAGTGATGCATCCCGACCTGATCTGGCTGGTTCTGGCCTTTTTCACGATCGCCCTGCTCTATGCCTCGGCAGGGTTTGGAGGGGGATCCTCCTACCTGGCCATCCTGAGCCTGGGCCTCACGGAATTTTATGAAATCCGGACCATTGCGCTGCTCTGCAACCTCACCGTTGTCAGCGGCAGTGTCTGGCTCTTTTACAAAAGGGGCCACCTGGATTGGAACCTCTGTATCCCTTTTACGTTGGCGAGTATCCCGCTGGCTTATCTGGGCGCCAGCTTCAGGCTGGAGGAACAAGTTTTTTTCAGTATCCTGGGGGCAGCCTTGTTGATTTCCTCCCTGGCACTGGGGTACCAATCGGTCCGGCACCGATTCCGAATTCCCAAAAAACACCGGTACACCCGTTCGTTAACCTATCTGCTGGGAGGCGCTATTGGCATGCTCTCAGGCCTGGTGGGCATAGGCGGAGGGATATTCCTCGCCCCCGTCCTAAACCACCTGAAGTGGGACCTGCCTATTAAAATTGCCGCCCTGGCGAGTTTCTTTATATTGGTCAACTCCCTGTCGGGCCTGGCAGGGCTTGTAACTGCCGGGACCTTCACTGTCTCATGGATACCGGCGCTGGCGTTGATGGCCGCTGTGCTGGCCGGCGGGCAAATCGGCATCCGCCTCACCCTGAACCGGTTCACAGCCAATGGTATCCGGATGGTAACGGCCGTCCTGGTATTTCTGGTTGGGCTCCGGGTGTTGCTGGTCAATGGCATGGGGTTTGAAATGTTGCCCTGAGACTGAAACTTTAAGAAAAGATGCACGTATTATATATGACGAATCAGAAAATAACCTCCCGATGATAAGTTTTGGGAAAGCCTATGAGGCCGTAATGGCCGAGCGATGGACCCTGGCAGCTGAAACTGTCCGGCTGGACGATGCTTGCGGACGTTATCTCGCTCAGCCCGTTGTTGCAGACCGCCCCCTGCCCCCGTACGACCGGGCGACTATGGATGGGATAGCCATTTGCCACCGGGATTTCCGAGACGGGCACCGGGAATACCGCATCCAGGGGATGGCCCGGGCCGGCGACCCCAGGCACCGGCTTTCCGGGGCCGGCAATTGCATCGAAATTGCCACAGGGGCTGTATTGCCGGAAGGAGCGGATACCGTGGTGCGGTACGAAGACCTCCTGAGTTCAGCCGGGGCGTTTACCATCCAATCCGATCCATCTGAAGGCCAGAGTATCCACCCGGCCGGGAGCGATGCGGATGCAGGATCCGTCTTGCTGGAGCCCGGCACGAGGATTGGCCCCTCGGAAATTGCCGTTCTCGCCTCGGTGGGTGTCGGCAAGCCGAAGGTTTACAGCCTCCCTGCCGTTACGCTGGTATCCACCGGCGACGAATTGGTAGACGTGGATCAAAAACCCGAACCCCACCAGATCCGTAAATCAAATACCCGGGCACTGCGGGCAGCCCTTACCGAATTCGGGATCGTCCCGGAAGAAATCCACCTGGCAGATGACCCCCAAACCATCCGGATGGAGCTTGAAAAGGTTCTCAGCGAGCCTGGGATCCTGTTACTCAGCGGGGGCGTGTCCAAAGGTAAGTTCGATTATTTGCCAGAAGTCCTGGAGGCGCTTGGGGTACGCAAATGTTTTCACCGGGTAGCCCAGCGTCCCGGTAAGCCGTTTTGGTTCGGGGTGGGCGCCGGAGGGGAAAACCTCGTATTTTCCTTCCCTGGGAATCCCGTTTCAACGTTTCTGAGCTTTCATTTGTATTTTAGGGACTGGCTGCTGAAAAGCTTCGGTTTTGACAATATCGCGCAGCAGGCCCGGCTCATCGCCTCGGCTGAGAATACAAGCGGGCTGACCCAATTTCGCCTGGCAACGGTGGAGAACCGGGAAGGTACGCTCTGGGCAGCGGAAGTGCCCATGAACAGTTCCGGAGATTTTTTGAGCCTGGCCAGGGCCGAGGGCTTTCTCTGTATCGAACCGACGAAATCCGGTTATGCCAAAGGCGCAACGGTAAAGTGGATACCATTTAAATTTAAGTGAAGTGACGCACGAATTGATACAAATTGTCGAAGCCTGGGAACGGGCAACGGAACTCGGGCATAAAACGGTCCTCGCAACCGTGGTGGACCTGGATGGTTCCTCATACCGCCGCCCCGGGGTGCGGATGTTGCTCCTGGAAAACGGGGCCGCCTACGGCGCGGTGAGCGGGGGCTGCGTGGAAAAAGAGGTGCATTTGCAATCGCAGGAGGTTTTCCAGACGGGCAAGCCCAAAATGATGACCTATGACGGCCGCTTCCGCCTCGGGTGCGAAGGCATCCTGTATATCCTGCTGGAACCCTTCCGGCCGTCAAAGGCATTCCTTAAGGCTTTCCGGCAACGCGTCCGCGATCGGCAACCCCTGCGTTTGCGGTCGTCCTATACACGCGAAGTGGGAAGCCGTGAGGGCATGCTGACCGTGATGGAAACTCCCGGCGGGGCTTGTGCCTTCGGAGATGGTTCGCCGGACGATACCCTGTCCGTTTTTCGCCAGGAACTGCCGCCCAGGCTCCGCCTGGAGCTCTTTGGGGGGGAACACGACACGGTACAGTTGGCAGCCCTGGCAGCCCAGGCTGGCTGGGAGGTCTGTGTCACGGTTGCAGCCGACGAGGCCAGGACCCAGTCGTATTTTCCCGGGGCCGCGGAGTTCCGGGCAGTGATTCCCGAGCAGTGGGATCCGCCTGAAATGGACGGGCAAACAGCCGTGGTGCTGATGACCCACAGTTATACCAAAGACTTAAAATACCTGATCCGGCTGACGGAATCCCGTCCCGCCTACCTGGGCGTCCTGGGCCCGGCTTCCCGCCGGGAACGCCTCCTGGGGGACCTGATGGATCGACTCCAGGCTCCGGACAACGCATTTTTTGATCGGTTGCACGGACCTGCCGGCATCGATATCGGGGCGGAAACCCCCCAGGAAATCGCCCTATCCATCCTGGCCGAAATCCTATCGGTTATCCGGGAATCGAATCCGGTGCCCTTACGTCAAAAAGACGGGAAAATCCACAGTTGATGGCCCCGGGAATCGCATCCATCGTTCTTGCCGCGGGGGAATCCCGGCGAATGGGCCGCCCCAAGGCCTTGCTGCCATGGTCCGGGGGAACCGTACTGGACGCCATCCTCCATGCCGTTGAGGAAGCCGGGCTGCCGCCCCCGGTAGTAGTTACCGGGGCACACCACCGGGAGCTATCCGAAAATCTCAGGAACTCCTCTGCCCGCATTCGTGAAAACCCCGATTGGGCCTCCGGAATGGGCAGCAGTATCCGCTGCGGCCTGGAAGCGGCCCTGGAAACCCGCCCGGACCTGGAAGGCCTCCTGGTACTCCTGGCGGACCAACCCCTGGTTTCCAAGACCTATCTGTTGCGATTGCTGTCCAATTTTCAGAGTAACGAACCGGGCATCGTCGCCACCCGTTACCCGGAAGGCGGGGGCGTACCTGCTATATTCCGGCGCACCTTTTTTGAGGCACTTCGCTCCCCGGGCCGGAGTGGAGGGGCCAGCAGCCTGATCAGAAGCGCTGCTTCGGAAACCCTGCTCCTGGAACCGGGGCTGGCAGGCCGGGACATGGACACCCCCGAGAAGTACCGGGAACTCCGCAAAATTGCCGGGTTGCCCGAGATACCCGGGGCCGGTTAAGGGGCTGACGCGCCCGGGGCGGCCGGCAAGCCCGGGGATTCCCGAATAAAATAGACCGGAACAGAAAAGACCTGAACAGTATATATTTACCAAATGATGCAACCAAAACACCTCCTGACACTTTGTACAGCCTTGCTAACTTACCTGGTAAACGCCCAGGAAATGGGCTTTGAACAATACAACCCTACTTCCACACTGGTCGTGCCGGCCCACCCAACCGAGCAAGCCAAATTTCCCTTTATCGATATGCACAGCCACCACTTCCGCATGCCGACACAGGACCTGTCCGAGTTGGTCGCGGCAATGGATTCGCTGAATATGGCGGTGATGGTGAATCTCAGCGGCGGTTCCGGGGATCATCTTCGAGGGGCCGTAGCCAATGTCCGGGCCCATTACCCAAACCGCTTCGTCGTCTTCGCGAATGTGGATTTTGACAGTGTGGGGGCCCCGGGCTGGGGGCAGCGTGCCGCGGCACAACTCGAAGCGGATGTTGAAAACGGGGCAAGCGGGCTTAAAATATACAAAAGCCTCGGGTTGCGGAATACCGATATAAACGGGGACCGGGTTGCCGTGGATGATCCCCGGCTGGACCCGATCTGGGAAAAATGCGCCGAACTGGGGATTCCGGTGCTCATCCATTCCGCAGACCCGCGTTCCTTCTGGGACCCGATGGATTCCCTCAACGAACGCTGGCTCGAGCTCAAACTCCGGCCGCGCCGCAAAAGGAGCAATACGGACCCCGCGCCCTGGCAGCAGATTATCGACGAGCAGCACCGGGTGTTTAAAAAGCATCCGAATACCCGGTTTGTCAATGCCCATATGGGCTGGTATGCCAATGACCTGGATACGCTATCGGATTTACTGGACGAGATGCCCAATATGTACGTGGGGATCGGGGCCGTCATCGCCGAATTGGGCAGGCAGCCCCGGAGGGCCCGGAAATTCTTTATCGACTATCAGGACCGGGTAGTCTTTGGGAAAGACGCCTGGCAACCCTCCGAATACCCGACGTATTTCCGTGTGCTTGAAACGGATGACGAATACTTTCCCTATTACAAGAAATACCACGCCTTTTGGGCCATGTACGGGCTGGACCTCCCGGATGACGTACTTCGGAAACTATACTACGAAAATGCTTTGAAATTACTACCCGGGTTGGATACCTCGCTCTTTCCGGACCGGTAGGCGGGAGTGAACCTTTTTGATCTGGCTTCGTACATAAGGGAAAGCACCAGATCATGTACAAAGCATATTATTGCATCCTGTTGTTATTGTTGTCGGCATCCCTGAATGCCCACCATATCCGGGGACGCGTTGCCGATCCGGATGGAAACCCCCTCGAAGCTGCCGCCATTTACCATCCCGCCACGGGATCCTACGTATATGCGGATGCGGCCGGTTATTTTGAACTGGACAACGTGGATGTGGGCGACCGGCTTTTACTCTTCAGCCTGGGTTTCGCCTCGGACGAACGCACGATTACGGCCCTGCACGTTGAAAAGGGCATCACCGTGGTATTGCAACCGGCTGCCGTGGGGCTGGAACAGGTTGTCCTGGTAGCCCGGTTGAACCCGCTGAACAACCTGGCTCGGGCCGACCTGGCGGTAAACCCCGTACGGTCCTCCCAGGAAATACTGCGGCGGGTACCCGGGCTGGTCATCGGCCAGCATGCCGGAGGGGGCAAAGCTGAGCAGATTTTCCTGAGAGGCTTTGATATCGACCACGGAACCGATCTGGCAATCGACGTGGAGGGGATGCCCGTTAACATGGTCTCGCATGCCCACGGGCAGGGGTATTCGGATTTGCATTTTATCATCCCGGAAACCATCGAAAACATCGATTTTGGGAAAGGCCCCTACCGGGCTGGCGTGGGGAATTTCAATACGGCCGGACACATTTCTTTTAAACTCAGGGACCGGCTCCCACAAAACCGGGTAACCCTGGAAGCCGGGCAATTTAATACCCTACGCGGACTGGGGATGATCCGGGTAGCCGACACGGACCACTCCCAGGCCTATCTGGCCGGGGAAATACTCTTTTCCGACGGGGTCTTTGAAGCCTCCCAGAATTTTAGCCGGGTGAATCTGATGGGCCGCTACCGGTTCGACAATCGGGAGGACGAGTCGCTCACCCTGACAGCGAGCCACTTCCAAAGCCAGTGGGACGCCTCCGGGCAGATTCCGGAACGGGCAGTGGCTTCCGGCCAAATCTCCCGATTCGGAGCCATTGACAGTACGGAAGGAGGGCGTACTTCCCGGACGAATATCTGGATGTCGCACCGAAAGCAATACAGCCCGCATCAAAGCCTGCGGACATCGGCCTATGTAACCGGCTACCAGTTTGACCTGTATTCCAATTTTACCTTTTTCCTGGAGGATCCCGTAAACGGCGATCAGATCCGCCAACAGGAAAAACGCCTGCTCTTGGGCGGACAAACCGTCTGGAGGCATAGCTTTCACGGTGAAGGCACGCCCAGAAAAGGGTATCTGGACCTGGGGATTGGATTCCGATACGACGACGTGGACGAGGTCTCCCTGTCCCGGACAGCCAACCGCAAGACGCTGCTGGAGCGCCTGGCCTATGGCGATGTTGACGAATTCAATGGCTTTGCCTTTGCCGAGGCCAGCTGGAAGCTGGGGCGGTGGACCCTGGTCCCTGGCCTGCGCCTAGACCACCTGCGGTTTGAATACCGGGACAGGCTCCCACAAACGTATGCCCGGGCCGTGGAACCCGGTTGGTTCCTGGCCCCGAAATTCAATGCCCTGTACCAGGCTTCCCGCAAAGTTCAATTTGTGGGGAAGGCGGGATTGGGATACCATTCCAACGACACCCGGGTAGTGGTTGCCCGTGGAGGGGAAGAAACCCTGCCCGGGGCCCTGGGCCTCGAGGTGGGCTCCGTGTACCGGCCGCTGGACCGGCTGGTTCTCAGTGCAAACCTCTGGAGCCTGTTCCTGGAACAGGAGTTTGTGTATGTAGGGGATGCCGGGATTGTTGAACCCAGCGGCAGGACCCGCCGCCTGGGACTGGAAGCCGCCATCCAGGCCCAGATAACGGACCACCTGTTTGCCCGGGGCGATGTCAATTATACCTATGCCAGGAGTACGGAGGCCCCTGCCGGAGCGGACCGGATTCCCCTGGCACCGGAATTAACATCTTCGGGCAGCCTGTCTTTACGCGACCTGGGGCCTTTTTCCGGAGGGATCCGCTATCGGTTTATTGCGGATCGGCCGGCGGATGAGTCGAATTCCCTGGTGGCTGACGGTTATTTTGTTGCGGATGCCAATTTGAATTACACCCGGGGGGCAATTACCCTGGGGCTAACTGTTGAAAACCTTTTCGACACCCGTTGGAAAGAGACCCAATTTGCCACCCTGAGCCGGTTGGCGGGGGAAACGCAACCCGTAGAGGAGATTCATTTTACCCCCGGAACCCCGTTTTTTGTGCGGGCGAACCTCCAGCTCAGGTTCTAGCCTAAACATCCCGTGACCTCCATCCCATCCGGAGCAACTTGCTGGGTATCGGCCAGGTGCATTTTATCGAGAATGGGGGGCGTCGGGTACTAAACCGGTCGGCAACGCGTTTTATGGGATGTAATTTCGAAACGAATCCTATGCAATCAAAAAAATTGTTTACCTACACAGCCGCGGCTATGGCAGCCATTACCCTTACTTTCCTCCAGAGCTGCAGCTCGGATGCCGACGAACAGGACATCCCGCAGGAGGCGCAACTCTCCCAGGAGGAATTCCAGGCGGTCTTGGAGACCGAGGAATGGACCGGGGTGGCGGATACCGCCCTGGCGGAACTGTTCCAAAACGGCAACAGCAATTCCGGCAAAAGCGCCGCTAACGAATGCTATCAGGCGGAGTACACTGAAACCGGTTTTACTGCCACTTTCGGCAACTGCGTCCTCAATGGGACGGAAAATGTGAACGGTACCCTGGTAGTGACCTATGGAACAGATCCTGAAACCGCATCGTTTACTGCCGTCTACGACAGTTTCTATGTCGGGGATATTGAGGTAAATGGGACGCGGTCGTTCACATTGACTGCCAGCGAAGGCAATTCGGTCTCCATGACCATCGTGAGTGATATGACCCTGGATTTTGCGGACGGCAGTACCATCAGCGAAAGCGGAACGCGCTCCCTGGCCATTACCTTTGGGGAAACGCTGGCGGACAGTACTTTTTCGATCGAGGGGGACTGGACGCTGTTGAAAGACGGCAACACCTATACGGTTGCTATCACCAGCCCGCTGACCGGAAATTTTGAATGCGGGTACTTGGTAAGCGGCGTAATGACCCTCGGGAAAAACGGCCTTTCTATCATCGCCGACCTGGGAGACGGGCAATGCGACAACCTCGCAATTCTTACGTATCCGAACGGGGTACAGGAGGAATTTGAGTTATAAATCCCCGAGCATATACAAAGCAAAAGGCCCGTGATGAGCGGGCCTTTTTCTTTTCCATGGGGCGGGGAGGAGCTAATAATAGGGGGGCTATCAATAGAAGTAGTTCCGATTCTCGCTCCACCGGACGCGTTTGCTATCCCGGAAACTCGAGAAATAAGCAAACCTTCTGGTTTCGGTAGGGGTTTGATTTACAATAGGTTTCATGACGATTTGTTTTTTGATTGTCGATGGATTTGTCAGTAGACGAAGTTCCGGGATTCGGACCAGCGCACGCGCTTGCTCGATTTAAAATTGGAAAAACTCCGGAAACGTCTTGCTTCAGTCGGTGTGGCTAAGTTCATTGCTTTCATGATTGTTATTTTTTAATTGATGGATTGATTTTGTAAGTCGCACAGGACGCCGGCTCCAGCCGAATCCCAGCATCAGTAGCTGGAACCTGTTATTGATAATGTTTACTCTTGCTGTCATAATTGGTTGCCTTGTTGCGGTATTACATCCATAAGACGGGTGAGGGATTCTTTTGTTACAGTACTATGCTATAAAAGGTACTGTCTTAAACATTTTTTAACATATTGTATTGGTTCAGATCAGATCTATATAACTGAACTTTAGAGCTTTAATACAAATCCTAAAAATTTGAAATTTTTTCTGAGTTTTGCATTGCGCCTGCTGAAACTGATGGAATAGGAGGGAGGCAGGGTGTAATACCGAGCATTTTTACCCCGCTCTGGCACATCGGGTTGACCGGGCCTTTGTATTTTTAACGACATATGCCATTACTGGGAGCTATCATCAAGAAGGCCATCGAGGCCGGGGCCATCATAAAACCTGATCAGAACCACTTGGATCAACAGGAGTCGCAACTGCGCAGCCTGCTTGAGAAGGCGAGGGATACGGCATTTGGAAAACACCATGGGTTTGATGCCTTATTAGGGGCCGACGACATACGCAAGGCATTCCGGGAACAGGTACCCTATTTTGACTACAAGCGGATGCACGAGGGCTGGTGGAAAAAACAGCTGGACGGATCCCCGGATATCAGTTGGCCGGGCAAACCGGATTACTATGCGCTCTCATCCGGGACCACCGGCAGCAGCAGTAAGCGGATCCCGGTAACCGACGAGATGATCAAGAGCATCCGAAATGCCGGGATCCGGCAGGTATTATCCCTGCGCAACTTTGACCTGCCTTCGGAATTCTTCGAAAAAGAGATTCTGATGCTCGGGAGCTCCACGGATTTACAGGAGCAGGGGGAATTTCGAGAAGGCGAGATTTCAGGTATCAGTGCCGGGAATATTCCCTTTTGGTTCCGGAGTTACTATAAACCCGGGGAGGAAATTGCCCGGATCGACGACTGGGACGACCGCGTTCAGCGAATTGCCGACCGTGCCTCTGATTGGGACATCGGGGCTCTGAGCGGTATCCCCAGCTGGATTGAACTGATGCTTCGCAAGGTCATCGACACCCACGGGCTCCGGGACATCCATGAAATCTGGCCCAACCTTCGGGTATATACCTCCGGGGGGGTGGCCTTTGGCCCGTACCGGAAGAGTTTTCAGTCGCTTATGGGCCGGGAAATTACCGCCATCGATACCTATCTGGCTTCGGAAGGTTTCCTGGCACTGCAAACCCGGCCGGAAACCGACGCAATGCAGTTGCTCACGGATAATGGAATTTACTTTGAATTCGTTCCTTTCGTCCCCGAGAATCTGGAAGAAGACGGGAGCATACGGCAGGAGGCCCCCAGCCTGGGCCTGGACCAGGTGGAAGCCGATACAGATTACGCCCTGGTAATTAGTACGGTTTCGGGGGCATGGCGTTACCTGATCGGAGACACGGTGGCATTCTCGGATACCGGCCGGGCGGAAATCCATATTACGGGAAGGACCAAATTCTTCCTGAACACAGTGGGCTCCCAATTATCGGTGCAAAAACTGGATGCCGGGGTGCAGCACCTGGAAAATACGTTTGACATGGCCATCCCGGAATACACCCTGGCGGCGATCCGCCTGGACGACGGATTTCACCATTGTTGGTACCTGGGCAGCCGGGATTCCAGAGACTCAAAGGAACTGGCCTCCTCCCTGGACAACCACCTCCAGGAAGCCAATAAGAATTATCGGGTGGCGAGGTCCAAAGCGCTTGAGGGGGTGAAGGTACAGGTTGTGGACCCGGAAATCTTCTACGGCTGGAACGAGTCGCAAAAAAAGAAGGGGGGACAGGTTAAGATGGAACGTGTCATGGATCCCGATAAGTTTTCCCAGTGGGAGGAATTTGTCCGGAACCAGGGTACAGGTCAGGAATCCGCAGCCAGCTCCTGAACCAGGGCTTCGATTTCTTCCGGGGAACTGTAGAATCGCCGGATACGGGCCTTATAGGCTTCGGGTATGTCCGCCTCGTGCAGGATATAGTTCTTGGTCCGCAGGATGGATTCCTGTAACCCGTTCGATACGGCGTGGTAATCTGCCCGGAATTCGGCAGCCCGCCTGAAGGAAGGGGAAAACAGGTATCTCAGGCCAAACCCAAGCAACCCAAAACCGCTGTAGCGCGAATAATCCACTACATGACCCAATTCGTGGGCAAACCATCCCTCCAATACCTCTGCCGGCAGAACGGCCAATGATTCGGTTTTATTTCCAAATTGAACCGTCGGACTAATCCGGATGATGTAGGTGCGCACCTTCCTGCCCGCAAACAACGACCAAAAGGTTGGACGGGCTGTCATGGTAGATCGGCCGGGCCTACTGAGCAGTCTGAGACGGATGCGGACCCCGGCCAGTTCGGGATACTGAGAGCGGGCCCTCTGAAATGGTGTTGTCAGGAATTCGGGGATGCGGTTTGCCATGCCAGTTTTATGATTTGAGATCCCGGGGGTTTGCCATTTGGGATCTGTGATAGCTGAATCATTTTGATTAAAAGAATACGAAAAAAAGTAGACGGTTTGTGCTATTTTCATGACCTTTTTTGAAATAAATTCCAGATCTAACGGATCCCGAACGCTACCCGGCTGATTCAGCAATAATACAAGGGTATCGCCCGGGGCATTCCCATCGCTGTCAATTTCCATTGGAATTCCAGTCCAATCTGCCTACTTTCCCAACAGAAATTTAAGCGTGAAACTGCCTGATGGAACTGAAAGGACAAAATATACTGGTTACCGGGGCTTCCCAGGGTATCGGAGCGGCGGTAGCCCGGGAACTTCTCGGGCAGGGGGGGCGTATCATCGCCCACTATAACAAAAACCGGGAAGCTGCCGAGTCGTTGGCCAAAGCACATCCGGATTCGAAAGTTGCGACCCTCGCTGCCAACCTCGAGAACCCGGCGGAAACAGAGGAACTCTTCCGTAAAAGCCTGGAGGCATTGGGCCACCTGGATGCTTTGGTGCTCAATGCAGGTGTTTTCCTGCCGCACCCGCCGGAAATGGCAACTGCAGATTGGTGGCAGGTATGGCGAAAGACCCTGGCTATTAACCTGGACGCTTGCGGATTGCTTACGAAACTGGCCCTGGAGCATTTTAAAATGCGGGGTGGCGGCCGACTGGTCTATATCGGGAGCCGGGCGGCCTTCCGGGGTGAGACCGAAGATTTTCTGGGATATGCCGCGTCAAAGGGGGGGCTGACTTCCCTGGCCCGATCCGTGGCGCGAGCCTTCGGGCGGGACCGGATCGTGGCGTTCACCATTGCCCCGGGTTTTACCCGTACCGAAATGGCGGAAACGTTTATTCGCCAGAAAGGGGAGAAAGTACTGCAGGATGAAATCGCTTTGCCCAACCTGACGGTTCCCGGGGACATCGCCCCCCTGGTGGCCTTTATGTGCAGCGGCAAAATGGACCACGCCACGGGCACCACCGTCGATATGAATGCCGGGAGTTATATGCATTGATGTCGGAAAGAACCGTTCTTTTAGCCGCCTCAGGCCGAATACATTAAACTTTTGTTAATGTGTTTAGCTGTCTGTAGAGAAATATTAAATTCGGGGAATTATTTAAGGAATCCGGGTTGCGGATCGTTGTCGGGGATTGGCCGTATTTTAATTTCCGGCCATGAAAAAAGGCGGAAAAAAACCGTGACCAACAGCCGGGTTCGAGAATTGCTATAAAATCAGAACCAGTATCATGACTACCGAATTATTACAAAAAGCTTCAGAATTCGAAAACCGCAAATGGTCGCGCATTACGACCAGCGATCGGGTGCAGGCTTCCCGGGACCTCAAGAAACTCATTCTCGAGATTAACGAAGTGTATAAGAAAACAAGGGATCAGCACCTGATGGAGGTAATGAAAAACCTCACGGCCATCAAGCGCAAGGTTGAAAAGCGCCTGCAGGGCCGCATCGAGGTATAGCCAGCCCTGAGTCAATCGGGTAGGTAGTAGGCGATAACGCTGCCCGGTTTCGTTATGGTTGTATAAATAAAAAACCGCCCAATCCGGGCGGTTTTAATTTAATAGTCTCCCAACAATTACTCGGGCATCACTACCGTATCAATCACGTGGATAGCCCTGGAATTCCCGGGGAATAGCCAATAAATGTTTAAACTTTATATTATTATGTTAAACATTTAAGAATTTCACCGAATGAACCCTATGGTACCGTGGCTGCGCACCGGTGGGGTGTAGTATAACTGTGAGTAACGATTAAAAACGAAGGAATGCCATCGAAGGGGAATTCAGGCCGAAAGTTACGGCCTAGCGATGCCGGTTGCGGTATTTCCTGTAGAGGTACCAGATTAGGCAAGCGGGGAGTAGTACTGCCAGGACAAAGGTGAGCAGTATCCAAAGGATCATTTCGAAAAATGCCTGTTCCATGGGGCAGGGAATTGCGGTTTCCGCCTTTTACCTGCTCGAATATACGGTATCTGCAAGGAATTTACGGCCAATGTTCCAGCCATTCCTGCGGTCGTATGTTAGCTGTCGCCAATCGTAATTCATGTTGAGCCGTTTCATACTTGCCTTTATGAATAAGACGACCGGGAATCCAAAGTGTTACAGGGAGGAGTCCCCGCGGATTGAAGCGTTATCGAATGGCCGGGTACCTCAAAAGGAGCAATGGCCTTTGGGAACCTTTCGTTTTTATTATCTTGCTTTAAACCGCGGAGGACATCAGTTCTCGTGGGCAAATATTTTTAACCATAACATAGAACCATGAAATTTACCCGTAAAGCAAGCGCCCTGTGGAAAGGGGGCGGCAAAGAAGGCAGCGGCACCCTCAGCAGTGCCAGCGGCGTATTGGAACAAACCCCTTATTCCTTTAATACCCGGTTTGCAGATACCAAAGGGACGAATCCTGAAGAACTGGTCGGCGCAGCCCATGCAGGTTGTTTTGCCATGCAACTCAGTTTTCTCATTGGGGAAGAAGGGTACACACCAGATAGCCTGGACGTTTCGGCCGAAGTCCATTTTGAGGATGGGAAGGTAACCGACATTCACCTGAACCTCCGTGGGAAAGTACCCGGAATGCAGGCAGAGGCATTTGAAAAAACCGCCCAGAAGGCAAAGGAAGTGTGCCCGATTTCCAACCTCCTCAATGCAAAGATCCACCTGGAAGCCCAACTCGTTTGAGGATAGAGAAATTGCACGCTATAAAATTGAAATCCGCAAGGGCTTACGCGCTTTCTGATCGGTGGCCTGGCCCAGACCCGGGAGAAGCTTGACTTTTGCGGTAAACACCAGATTACTTCTGACATTGAACTAATTCGCATGCAGGACATCAACGATGCCTGCATGCGTGTCATCGAAGCCGATGTCAAATACCGGTTTGTGATCGACATGAAGGCCCTCAGGAACTGAGAAACCCGGCTTCCCGGAGCACGGAACGAATTCCTCTCAATGGGATCAACACCCAGTCCGGGCGGTGTTCCAGTTCATACCCGAGTTCGTACACCGCCTTTTCCAGCAGGAAGGTTTCCAACAGGATGCGGTAGTCGTCGGGGTCCTCGGGGATAAAGCCCGGACCGTCCAGGGATTTCAGGTACCCGCTCAGGTAGAGCCTCGTACTGGCCCGATTCCATATTTGCGCCCAGTATTCCTGAATTTCATTGCCTTCGCCGCCCAGCAAGTCGCTTTCGTGTAAGGCGCCGTAAACTGCATAATGCAACGAACGGATCATGGCCGCGACGTCCCTCAGGGGGGAGCGCTTCAATCTGCGTTCCGAGAAAGGCCGCATGGGTTCGCCCTCAAAATTCCGAATCAGGAAATCCCGACCGGTCCACAAGACCTGGTCCAGGTGGAAATCCCCATGTGTTCGGATTTTAACCGCCTCCATTTTATGGGAGAATATCCGTTTGAAACACTGGAGGACGTCGTTCTTCAGGCCCAGCACCTCCCGGGCTTCCTCCTGGATTTCCTCGGGGAGCCGCTTGAGGGATTTCCTAAGCTTGTCAAATGCATCCCGGGTCAATCCCTGCAGGGAGGAATAGACCGAGCGCTGGTAGTGCAGGGAAAAGGCCTCGTGTTCAAAGCCTTCCCGCCCGGGTTGGGACGCCAGGGCCCGGTGCAGTCCGGCCGTGCGCTCCCCCAGTTGCACAATGCGTTCGGGCAGGGCGCTCCCCATCAGATCTTTCAACAGTTCGGGAAGGTCTTCGAAACGCAACGGATCCGTCAGGCCGCCTTTTGGTGGCTTGAATTTAGTTTCCTCCCCGGCTGCCAGGGCCCGTTCAAAAAACATGTGGAAGGCATCCCGGGTATATTCCCAGGCCGTCCCCTGGCTGGGGTCGAGTTCCTGGGCCAATCCCAGGGCCAGCGTAGTCCTTCCCGCTGCTGAAAAGGTCACTGCCCCCAGATAATCCGGGACATGCTCATACGTGGTTTCCTCCGAGAGGAAATGGGCGAGTTCCAGATCCGGGTTGAGCGTATCGTCCAGTCGGCGATAGAGTTTCAGGTGGTAGCGGTCGTCGTATTGCAGGGAACTGAACGTCTGGCCGGAAGGCAGGATCCGGGATTTCATGGGGTCCGAAGGGGCCGGGAATTTCCTTTTGCCGCGGCTGAAGTGCAGTTCGCCCCCGTCAGTTTCGAATCTTTTCCCCTGCCGCACCCATTGCAGAAGGGCCATCCGGAAAGGCTCCTCGTAAATGGCATCGATGAGGACACCGGGTTCCGAACCGAGCTGCATCTCTGCGAGTATCGCTGCATCCGGCAGGTCGCGAAGGGCTTCCCGCCGGGCCTCCGGGATCCACGCCACCAGCAACTGGTAGTGTTCCGGCAGGCCGTCGTTATAACTGGTTTTTACCACGAGCCACCGGCTCGGCAGGCCGCGAAGGGGCAAGGCGGCCGAATTGCGGATTTCCAGGCTCTGTCGAATCCGGTTCCTCCCGGCGTACCAGTCTGCGTTATCCAGATAGCGCGGCAATACTTCCTCCTGGAGTTTTTTCCGAAGGGGCTTCGACATCAGGCCACTCCATTTGTCGGCTTTTAAGCGGGGCGGGGGGCCGGCTTCCACCAGGCGTTCGTCCTGCTCCAGTGAGAGCCAATAGTAGCCGAAAGGCGCCAGGGTAAACAAATACGGTTCCCGGCCGATTCGCGGAAAACGGTTCCGGCTGAAAACCTCCACCGGGGTATGCCCTTCGAATGCGCCGAGTTCCAGGTCGGCGGCCTGGGCAAAACGCGACAGGTTGCACAATACGAGTATCTGTTCCCCTTCATAAGCCCGGATAAATGCGATTATCTTGGCGTTGGCCGGGGCCAGGAACTCTATGTTCCCACGCCCGAACGCCTTGTAGCGTTTCCTCATGCCGATAATCCGCTTCATCCACCAAAGGAGGGAGGAACTGTTGATTTGCTGGGACTCCACATTGACCGCCTCGTATTTGTATTCCGGATCGATGATGGTCGGGAGGTACAGTTTATGGGGATTTGCAGTGGAAAAACCCGCATTGCGGTCCCCGGTCCACTGCATGGGGGTGCGAACGCCGTCCCGGTCTCCCAGGTAAAAATTGTCCCCCATGCCGATTTCGTCCCCGTAG
This sequence comes from Robiginitalea sp., assembly GCF_982776155.1. Lineage (NCBI taxonomy): Bacteria > Pseudomonadati > Bacteroidota > Flavobacteriia > Flavobacteriales > Flavobacteriaceae > Robiginitalea > Robiginitalea sp. The sequence continues at coordinate 555,032 of NZ_CEXZKX010000001.1, read as the reverse complement.
TAGATGACCGGCGTACCCGGAAGGGAAAACAGGAGTACATTCATCAGCTCGATCTTGCTTCGGTTGTTTTCCAGCAGGGGTGCCAGGCGGTGGCGGATCCCCACATTGATCTTGGCCTGGGGGTCTTTGGTGTAAACCTTATACATATAGTCCCGTTCCTCGTCGGTTACCATCTCCAGGGTTAATTCATCGTGGTTCCTCAGGAAGATGGCCCATTGGCAGGTTGGGGGAATTTCCGGAGTCTGGTCGATGATGTCGATGATCGGGTAGCGGTCCTCCATTTTCAATGCCATGAACATGCGCGGCATAATCGGGAAGTGGTAATTCATATGGCATTCATCGCCCTTGCCAAAATAAGCCGCACTGTCTTCGGGCCACATATTCGCCTCGGCCAGAAAGAGCTTGTTGTCGTACTTACTGTCGATATGTGCCCGGAGTTTTTTGAGGAATTCATGGGTCTGGGGCAGGTTTTCACAATTGGTGCCCTCCCGTTCGAACAAGTAGGGGACTGCATCCAGCCGGAATCCATCCACTCCCAGTTCGCACCAGAAATCCATAATGTCGAAAACCTCCTGCTGTACGTCCGGGCTGTCGAAATTCAGGTCGGGCTGGTGGGAAAAGAACCGATGCCAGAAATAGGCTTTGGCCTCCGGGTCCCAGGTCCAGTTGGAGGGTTCGGTATCCGTGAAGATGATGCGGACATCCTTGTATTTTCCAGGGTCGTCACTCCATACGTAGTAATCCCGGTGGCGGGAACCGGGGGGTGCCTTCCGGGCGCGCTGGAACCAGGGGTGCTGGTCGGAGGTATGGTTGATTACCAACTCGGTAATCACCTTGAGTCCGCGGTTGTGCGCTTCGCGGATAAACCGCTTGAAGTCCCTGAGTTTTCCGTAGGAGGGGTTGATATTGTAGTAATCGGCGATATCGTAACCGTCGTCCCGCAGTGGGGAAGGGTAGAAGGGGAGGACCCAGATGGCCGTAACCCCGAGGTCCTCAAGATAGTCCAGTTTCTGGATCAGGCCCTGAAAATCCCCGATTCCATCCCCGTTGCTGTCAAAAAATGCCTTGATATGCAATTCGTAGATTATGGCATCTTTATACCAGTGTTTCTCATCGTCAATTTTAATCCCTTTACTCACAGTTCCTTGTTTCGATGTTAATTTGGCCAAAGTCCGGATTTCCTACCCGGCCTTTGTGGATGCCGCAAAATTTACGAATTCCCCCCGGGAACCTGAAGCCCGCAGCCGGATAGTTTAGCCGGCATCTGCATTTGCGGGGCGTATGTTGTATTTTAGGGGAAAATTTACACCATGGATTTGAAACACCATTTGACACTTTACGGAACTGCCTGCCTGGCTTTGCTCCTGCTGGCTGGCTGCGGGGAGGATCCCAAACAACCGGAGGACGCAACCGAAGCGCGTCCGGAGTTTACCTCGAACCTGCCCCTGGACAGCCTGAACCTGCCGCCGGGCTTCTACGCCCATACCTTTGCGGAAGACCTGGAGGGCGCCCGTTCGATGGCGATGGGCGACAAGGGGACCCTGTTTGTGGGTACGCGGGGGACCAACAAGCTCTATGCCCTGGTAGACGAAGACGGCGATTACCGGGCAGACCGGACCATTGTCCTGGATACCACCCTGGAGGTACCCAACGGGGTAGCCTTCCGGAACGGCTCCCTGTATGTGGCCCAGGTAGACCGGTTGTTGCGTTTCGATGGCATTGAAGACCGGCTGGACAACCCGCCGGACCCCGTGGTTGTGTATGACGATTACCCGGATAAATTCCACCATGGCTGGAAATACATCGCCTTTGGACCGGACGACAAGCTGTACGTACCTGTGGGTGCACCCTGCAACATCTGCGACAGTACTTCAGTGGATGAACGGTTTGCAACCATCACGCGGATGGACCCGGATGGCAGCAATCGGGAAATTGTGGCCCGGGGGGTCCGCAATACCGTGGGATTTACCTGGCACCCTGAAACGGAAGAACTTTGGTTCACCGACAACGGCAGGGATATGATGGGGGACGACATCCCGCCCTGTGAACTGAACCGGGTTACGGAAACGGGGCAGCATTTCGGATATCCCTTTTGCCATGGAGGGTCAATTCCCGACCCGGACTACGGCGACCAGCGACCCTGCGACGATTTTGTCGCCCCGGTGCAAAACCTGGGCGCCCACGTAGCCCCCCTGGGCGTTAAATTCGTTTCTGGGGACATGTTCCCGGAGGCTTATCAGGGCCACCTGCTCATTGCCGAACACGGCTCCTGGAACCGCAGCGAAAAATCGGGTTACCGCCTGACCCTGGTGAAGCTAAAGGATGGCGAATCGGTGGGATATGAACCCTTTATTGACGGGTGGCTCAACCACGAGAACCAGACCCGCTGGGGCCGGCCGGTAGACCTGATGTTCCTGGAAGACGGATCGCTACTGGTTTCCGACGATTTCGGGAATGCCATTTACCGGATTGTCTACGACGGACAGGAGATGGCTTCAGCCGAATAAAATTGTTCGGGCGCCTTGCCGATTGAAAGCGGGGTTTGCATTAATATTGCGCCATGGAAAACCGATCCCAGGCCCCGCTCATCTTTGCGGCATTTTTCGCTATTTACGTTATCTGGGGGTCTACCTACCTGCTCAATAAGGTGGCCGTGGACGAACTGCCTCCTTTTTTACTGGCCGGCATCCGTTTTGTGATTGCCGGGGTTTTGATTTTTGGAATAGCGGCCCTGATGGGAAAAAAACTGGACATTACGCGGCGCCAGTTGCTGAACACGGGACTAGCGGGGTTCCTGTTTTTGAGTTTCGGCAACGGGATGGTGGTTTGGGCATTGAAATTCGTGGATACGAATTTTGCTGCCCTGATCATTGCGGCCCAGCCCCTGCTCGTGATGCTCCTGATGTGGCTCCTGCAGGGCCATCGGCTGCGCCCCATCTCCCTGGTGGGTGTAGCCCTGGGGATTCTCGGGATCTACCTGCTCGTAAGCCAGGACGCCACCACGCGGCACCCGGACGCCTGGATCGGGATTCTCATGATCTTTGCCGCCATGGTGGCATGGGCCTATGGGAGCCTGTTTGTTGGCAAGGCTGATTTACCCGGGAATTCCTTCGTAAACACGGGTTACCAGATGCTAATGGGCGGAGGGATACTGCTGGTCATGAGCCTGTGCTTCCGGGAGCCCCTGAGCAACCCCCTGGAATGGCAGGCGGATACGCTCTGGGCCATGCTGCTGCTGATTCTCTTTGGCAGCATTGTGGCATTTACGGCATTCAACTTCCTGCTGAAGGTGGTTTCGCCCGAAAAAGTGTCGACCAACACCTACGTAAACCCGATTGTGGCGATGCTCCTGGGCTGGTACTTCCTGGATGAGCCTATCACATTACAATCCGTGGTGGCTGCCCTGGTGCTGCTCACCGGTGTTTATTTTATCAGCACAAAACACAAGACCATCAGCCTCCGCCGATTTCGCAGATCCCGGGTAGCCCGTTAGTGCCCGCAAGCCCGGGCCGTAGTGCGGCCTTATTTCAGGATATCGAACTGGTGGGTATACTTGATGGTCAGCACCTGATTGTCCAGGGCATCCGGCAGGTCGTCGTCCCGTACAATGTTCAACACCACAAAGAGGCCGGTATTGGCGCTTTGCAGCCATCCCAGGCGGGCATTCACCGAAGTGATGTTCGACACGTTGTTCCGCTGGATCAGGCTTTGGACAAAGAGCCTTGGGGTAAACGAATAGGCCAGGCGCAGGCCGCCCACTACGGCGGTGACGTCCCCGTTGCTTAAACCGATATCGTTGTGGCTGAAGGTCAGGGAGGAGACGAATTTGTCCCCCACCCGATAATTGGCAGTCCCGCTGTTGCTGATGCGCTTCCCGTCAAAATACCCTCCGATAAAGGTACGGGTACTCAGGGAAAAGGCGTTGTTCGGGTTGGTGATCACCACCAGTTGCAGCTCTTCGTTCGGGTATTCCCCAACCGGCACGGTAACCCCGGCAATATCAAAGGGCTGGAACACCTGTTCGTAGGTGAGGTTGATGCCCGTGTGCACTTCAAAACCGCTGCGGAATACCCAGTGGTTGTCGATGTGCCAGAAACCGGTTTGCTGGTTGCCGTCAAAGTCCCAGTAACCCCGGTACGAGGTATGCGGGCGGATTTCGAGCAGTTGCCCGGCATCCTTAAAGCGGTGCGCCTTGAACAGCAGGAGTTCGGGTTTTCGGAAGGCGGTACGCTGTAAAAACCCGACTTCCGGGTTAAAACCTTCGCCCACTTCGGTATAACCGGCGCTCACGTTCCATCCGTTCCAGTCGTAGTTGGCCAGGAGTTTAAACGCGTGGTCATTCGATTCGATTCCCGGAGTGGTGCTCTTGGCAACATACCCGTTGACCTCGGCCTTGTTGCCGATTCCCCATTTGCCGTCAATGGCGTACACCCGGTTGTAATCGTCATCCGTGGCCCCGAGCCCCGAACGGCTCACAAAAATCCCCCCGAGGGAAGAGCGCGTTCCCGGGAAGTTGTGGTTAACCCGGGCCACGGAAAAATTGTTCTCTTCAATCCCCGCTTCCTCCACATCTTCCGTAAACATACTGAGCAAGCCCACGTTGGTATTTCCGACCTTACCGGACAGCCTGGCCCCGCCGATGATGGGCACCACGCTGCCGTCGTCCCCCAGGCCAATTCGACGGCTGAAAAACAGGTCTACCTCCCCGGGGCTCCCCACGGTAAACTGGCCGGCGTTTTCCAGGAAAAAGGCGCGCTTCTCCGGGAAGAACAGGTTGAACCGGTCCAGGTTTACCTGCTGGTCGTCCACCTCCACCTGGGCAAAATCCGTGTTGTACGTCAGGTCGAGGGTCAGGCCGGGGGTGATGCTGTATTTAATGTCGGCACCGGCCTCAAAATCCGTGTCGGTTTCGATAGGGTCCATGCTCCGGTCGCGGGTGGCCCGGCCCAGGACATACGGGATTAGTTTGAGGTTTCCCGGGTTTACCAGATCCAGGCCGCTGAGCTGGCCGGCCAGAGACAACCGCTTCAGGTCAAAGCCCAGCGGGAGGGTGGTCCAATAGGCTGTCTCCGTATTCTTGGCGATGTTTCGCTGGAAATTCATCCCCCAGCTCTTGGCCGACCCGCTGGCAAATCGCAGCGAGCGGAACGGGATGGCGAATTCCGCGCTCCACCCAAAATCCCCCACCTGGGTGCGCACGGTCCAGGCGGCATCCCAGTTCAGATTGGTGCCCCCAATAACGCCACCCTGCTGGCGATTGGCGTTAAAATTGCCCTTTCCTTCGTTATTGATCTGGGCATCGTATTCCATCCCCTGGGGGTTCGTCCCGAACAAAAACCCGTTCTGGCGGTCGTTATAGGTGTCGATGATAAACAGAAAACTGTCCTCGTCGTTCAGGTCGGCATCACGACGGGAATCGGATACCACGATCTTGTCCGGTTCCGAATCATAGCAAACCACGGAAAGGTAAAACGTGGATCGGCTGTAGGCCACCCGCACCGCTGTGCGCTCGGAAACCGGCTGGCCGTAATTCGGCCGGATCTGCCGGAGTCCCTCCGTGGCCGGAATGGCCTGCCAGACCGGGTCGCCCAGAACATCCCCGTCCACCACGGGTTCCTCATCGAGGGCGACGGCCTCATAGGCGGGGCGCTGCTGGTTGGTGGTATCGGGCTGAATGGCCTCCTGGGCATTTGCAGGTATGCAGACCAGGCAGGCGGCCAGGGCGATGAAGCAGGGGCGAAAAAAATGCATCTGAAGTCAGTTGGTTATCCGGTAAATATAAAATTAAATCCGAAGCCGTTCCCTCCCGGTGCAACAGGACTTTTCCCGCTGTTTTGTATCTTTAAGAAAAGCGTTTGAAATGAAGTCCCTGATATCGCTGGCGCTCTGCCTGGGCGTACTGAAAGGGCTCTGGGGGCAACCCGACTTCCCGCAGCTCCGGCAGCGGATGGTACGGGAACAGCTCCAGTCCCGCGACATTGTAGAAGGCTCGGTCCTGCGGGCCTTGCGCAAGGTTCCCAGGCATTTGTTTGTCCCGGAAAAATACCGTGCTGAGGCCTATTCGGACACCCCCTTGCCAATCGGGGAGGGGCAGACCATTTCACAACCCTACATGGTGGCCTTTATGACCCAGGCACTGCGCCTCAAGGGCAGCGATAAAGTATTGGAGATCGGGACGGGATCCGGCTATCAGGCAGCTGTTTTGGCTGAACTGGTAGATTCCGTCTATACCATTGAGATTGTGGAGCCCCTGGGAGAAGCAGCCGCCAAGAGGCTGCAGGCGCTTGGATACGAAAACATTCAGGTGCGTATCGGGGATGGCTACCACGGTTGGCCCCGGCAGGCGCCGTTTGATGCCATCATCGTAACCGCTGGAGCGGAAGCGCTTCCTCAGCCCCTGGTAGACCAGTTAGCCGAAGGCGGTCGGATGGTCATTCCGGTCGGTCCGCATCAGGGGGTCCGCGACCTGGTGCTTCTGCGCAAGAAGCGCAATGGAAAACTCGTTCGGGAGTCGTTGATGCCTGTGCGATTTGTACCGTTTACACGCGAAAATTGAATCAAATCATCCCGAGATCAGTGAAAATCGCCGGAAATTCCATAAAAAAGGTATAAAAAAGGGGATTTTTTCGTCTAATGCGTTTAGAGCCACTACCTTTGCAGCTTATTAGGAAATATTCTGCATTTAAAATTGAATTATGAGTAAAGTTAAAGCGAATGATATGGTCCGGGTGCACTACACCGGAAAACTGACCAACGGGGAGGTATTTGACAGTTCCCTCGAGCGGGAGCCCATGGAGGTGAAACTCGGCGAGGGCAGCCTGATCCCCGGTTTCGAAAAAGGCCTCGTGGATATGGAGGTCAACGAAAAAAAGACCATTACCATTCCAAAAGAAGAAGCATATGGCGAAATCCGGAAAGAGCTTTTCCAGGCCGTACCGAATTCCGAACTGCCTGAAAACATCAAGCCGGAAGTAGGCATGGGGCTCGTGGCCCGCGGACAAGACGGTTCCGAGCGGCAGCTCCGTGTAGCCGAGGTCAATGAAGACAATATTGTTGTGGATGCCAACCACCCGCTGGCCGGTCAGGACCTGGTCTTTGACCTGGAAGTGGTCGCCATCATGTAATTAGCGTGATTCCGGCGGCATTCGGCCGTCCGGACATTTGTACCACAATCATATAAACCCCGGGATGGCCCGGGGTTTATTTTTTTATTTGCAATATTGGGCGAGCTATCTGCATTACTGGGCGAGCCGGGCAAAGAAGGCTTTTGCATCCTCCAGGCCTTCCAAACCAAAAATCCAGCAGGTCTCGGACACATCCGAGAAATCGAGCCCGCCAGCAGCAATCGATTTATTCAGGTACCGGCCGGATGCTCCGTTGTAGCGGTTGGCGATTGCCTGGGCGCTTTCCCACAGCGCCACGAGTTCCGGGTCACTCAACTGTTCCCGCCAGGCTATCGCCTGGTCCTTCCGGAAACCGGGGGTCCCGTTCCCTTCTGCATTGCCGTCGGGTATTTTCCGATAATCCGTATGCTCCCTGACATAGGCCAGGCTTTCCGGGGAGGTAACCCGCTCGTTCCAATCGCTGTGCTGGACAATATGAATCCGGGACCGCGTGTCGATCTGCGGGTTTCGCTGCCGGACCTGGCGGACAAGAGCCGCTGAAAAGTCGGACTGGCCGGCTTCGGGAATCCAGATGTCCCCGCCCCGGCTTAGGGTGCCTGAAACGACGGCGTACACCTCCAGCAGGGCCTTCCCGAAATCGGCATGCGCATCCGACCAATGGGTGCCAAAAGCGGCTTCAAAGAGCTCCTCAGCCGGCACATAAAGGCCTTCCTGAACCCCGTATGCACCCGCAACTGCATGGTATCTGACTTCCCTGAAATCCGGGTGCCGCAACAGGGTGGCCGTAGCCGCAACGCTATGTACGTCGTCTACATCCGTTTTACAGTCAAAATGGGCGAGCAACAGGTCGTTTTCGAGGTCAAAATCCGGACGCGGCGCCGTTTGGGCGCATCCAACCTGGGCGTATAAAAGCCCGATAACTGCTATTATCTTAAAAATCAGTCGGTTCATTTGTGAATCTTTTTCCGAATATAGCGAAAGGCTTTTAATCGCGTAATGTTTTCGATTGGGTTGGAGAATGTAGGCATAGTTACTTAGTTTTGCCCCGTGAAACGCCTGACCCTTCATCTTCTGGCCTTTATGGCTGTCCTGACGCTGGGAACCTCGCCTTTGGGTGCCCAGACCTTGCAGGAATATTCCGGCCCACTGGAAGTAGGCAGTTACAAAGGTCGTGCCCAATATCAATACCGGGTCGATTCCGGGGATACCATCCTGGACGGCGCCTTCCGATTCAGCCGGTCGAATTTGCAATCCCTGCTTCAGGAATCGGATACCTCATTTTCCGTTTCGGGGGCTTTTTCCGGGAATAATCCCCGGGGTCCCTGGCAATTCCGCTTTGGAACCTACCGCTCGGACAGTATTACCGATGTGGTGGGCCTGCAGTATACCCTGAAAGTCAGCGGGGTACAACACGAGGCCTCCGGCACCCTGGTTTCGGGCAGGCCGGACGGTCAATGGGTTCATACGGTAAGCCGGATAACCGGATCTGAGGTGGCACGGGAATTATTCAGAAGTTCAGTTTCCTACCGCAATGGGGTTCCCCAGCAGAGTTTTCGGTTGCGGGACACCACAGACATCCTGGTTGGCCGATTTCTTCGCAACGGCCTGGCCCACGATACCTGGACGCTGTATTCCGATGCGGGTGCCGGGGTAGGCGAGGAGTGGGTATTCGACGAAGGCCGACTGCGGTATATCGATGTTAGCAGGGGCGCCTCATCTGAGCGCATCCCGGTCTGGAGTCAGTCCTTTGCAAATTCCCGAGCCATCGATCTCGATGCGCGCTTTCTGAAACTTATACAACTGAATACCCCCACGACCGATATTTCAAGTGGGAAGGTGAACAGGTTATTGACCCGGAATAATCACTATTACAGCCGCATCGACACGATACTCTCGGCACTGGGGAATTCGGACTACCGCCCGGGTTTCCGCGTTCGGGTGCCGTGGTTTCCTTTGAACCCTGCAGATTCCACACGCGTTAGCCGACTCCGGCGGGATATCCCGGTCGCCGCCCGGATTGCCCGGGAATTATTGGATAATGCCGGATTGAAAATATTGGAGCGCTCCAATTCAGAAGTGGGTTTTTTATTGGAGGTAACCCGTATGTTTAAAAGTGATTATATAGATCCATCTGAATCACTACTTGAATATATTGAGATGGGGATTCTCGAATATGTCCCCCGGGATCAACTCATCTCCGGGCTCTGGGCGGGAAGCCCCCCGGGCAGGATTGGGGAGGTGCCCACCGATACGACAACGGAGTCACAGAATTACCGGGATACTGATGAAGTGGAGCTGGGGACACCCTCCAATACGCTGGAATACCTGGCCAACCTGGTGGGATACGCCAGGGGAAACCTGGAACGTATCGAAGAACTCCTGACCGCACGCCTGAATGCCGAGCGGCAGGAGCAGGAATTCGCCCGTACTGAGGAACGCCTGATTGTCCTGATCGATGACCTGGAAGCCCTGGCAGATTCATTGGTCCCTGGGAGTACCGTACAGGAGCATCAGGCCCTGGTAGCCATCCGGCGAAGCGCTGAGAACCGGCTGAGGGTGTATTCCTCGATGGACAGCGCCCGGGAGAAACTGGCTTACGGCACGGATCTCCTCGGCTGCCTGGGAGCCCTGGACAGCCTGGCCAAAGAAATCTACCGGTTGCCCGAAAGGCGACAGGCTATTCAGGAGGCCTACACGGACCAGGTCTGGAATCCTTTTACGGCCACGCTGATGGAGGAATCGGTCAAGAAACGGATTACCACGGCCTATACGGATGTGCTTATCCCGGAAACCCTCAGGCGTATTGATCCTGAAATTAGCTGCGAATATGCGGAGGCAGCCGGGAATTTCCTGAAATCCGCCTTTAGCCGCATTGTGAAACTCCGGGACGAAGACACTTCCCGATTGGAACGCAGGCTCCGGAGGGAAAACGACCCGGCCATCGTCGCCGAACGACTGGAATTGGCTTTTCCCGAAAAAAACCTGCAGGAATGACCGGACTGAGAAACTCCATATTTTCGGTCCTGGTCCTGGTTGTCACCGGGATTGCCGCAGTGCGCGCGCAGGAGGATGTCATTCTCCCCGAAACTTCGAAATACAAAGAGCCGGTTTCCAAAGTATGGGTGAACACCTACGGGAATATCCGGATTTCCAAACGGCTGTTCTGGGTGGCGCAGACACACTTCCGGTTCCAGGAAACCGAAAACACGCCCTTTATCGGGCAGGTCGGACAGGTCTACAACCGGCATGCAATCGGGTATATCTACAACAAGAGTTTCAATGCAGCCCTCGGGGGGGTGCTCCGCATCAATTTCAACACGGACGAGGCTTCGGAAGACCGGAAAGTTGTGCCGGAATGGCGCATCTGGCACCAGTATCAATTCGCCATGCCGGTTTCCACTTTCATGGTATACCACAGGATCCGTATCGAACACCGCTGGACCCAGGGGTTTGCAGACAACAGCGAATACATCTTCCGCAACCGCTGGCGGTATATGCTTCGGTTGAAAATCCCATTGAACAAACCAAAGCTGGCCCCCGGAGCGTGGTACGTGGCCCCGGAAAGCGAGCTGATCATGCAAAGCGGCAAGGAGGTCGTGGCCAGCCCGATGGAAGATTTGCGGATTACCACCACCCTGGGGTATATCCTCACACCGAGGCTGACCGTTGCTGCAGGGTTGATGTATTCCCAGGGCCAGGACCTGGTGAATGGGGGAAATTATAAGCAGAACTGGACAATTCGCTGCCACCTGTATTTTTCACCCGATTTCCGGAAGGTTCGAAACAAATTGCCTGAAATCCACCTGACCGACTAGCACCTGTTGCCCTTGCAAACAAGCCCTTGTAAACCTGATAGACGTGAACGATAAAGTCCGAATCCAACGAAAAATCATCTACGGCATGCTGGCCGCCGTCATCCTGCTACTGACTGCCGGCCTGATCTTAACGGTGAGCCAGGGGGAAAAGATCGCCGACATGAAAGAACGCCTCGCGCAGCAAGACAGCGCGCTGTCGCTGGTCAACCGGCTGAGCCGGATTGACTCCCTGGCCGGACAGGGCGACTATCGCGGGGCCGCAGAAGCTTACGACCGGGAACTACAGACCATGGGGACCGATAGCCTGGGCGTGGCCCTTCGCAGGGACCTGGCCCGGCAACTGGATCGCCTTAGCCGGATCCACATGGCCGGGGAACAGGTTCGTGACAGCCTGGCGGGCCTCGCCGGGGTGGCAGACAGCATTTCGCAGCTGGGCAGGGAACTCCGCAACAGCGATTCCCTTTCGTTTGCACTGGAAAAGGCCCGCGTGCAGATTGCAGGCCTTCGGCAGCAGCTCCAGCGTAAATCCCTGGGAGAATACCTGACTTTTACGAGCTCCAAAGGGAACCCCCTGCACTATGTGGGCCAGGTTGCCAATGGCCAGGCCAATGGCTATGGGGTGGCCATCCTGGACACCGGCAGCCGCTACGAAGGGGAGTGGCAGGACAATCTCCGCCACGGTCGGGGGGCCTTTTACTGGCAGGATGGCGAATACTACGTGGGTGAATTTAAAAACGACCGCCGCAGCGGTCAGGGCACCTATTACTGGCCGAATGGTGAAAAATTCACCGGAACCTGGGAGAACGACCGCCGCAACGGGCCCGGAACATTTTACAACGCGGAAGGGGAGGTGGTAGCCAGCGGCACCTGGAAGGACGACAAGTTGGTGGAGGAGGAGTAACCGCCTGGATTTTTGCCTATTTTTAGGCAAACCAACCGCTATGAACCCGCGCAGGCATTTCCTGAAAAAAGGCGCATTGGCCACCCTGTCACTGCCGTTCCTGTCTTTTGATAATTCCCGCAACTGGTCCCTGGAGAACCTCAGAGGAATGCCTTCCAAAGGGGAGGACTACTGGCGCCTGGTGCGCAGGCACTTCCCCTTGAAAGAAGGCCAGACCTACTTCAACAACGGCACCATGGGCCCGACGCCCGGCTACGTCCTGGAAACCATGATCCGGCACATGATGTACTGGAATACCGAGGCAGCCACCATAGATTACAAGGAGGGTTCCGGGCCCGAATTGCTGAGCGGTTATTTCCCGTACGAGGAGCTCCGCAAACGGTTGGCGGCCATCATCCACGCGGATTTCCGGGAAGTGTCCATTACGCAGAACGCCACGATGGGGATGAACTTTGTGGGGATGGGGCTCGACCTGCAGCGGGGGGACGAGCTATTAAATACGAACCAGGAACACGGGGGAGGCTTTGCCGCCTGGCAGTTGCTCGCCAGGCGCAAGGGCTGTATTTACAAACAGGCCACCCTGCCGGAGCCAGCCAACGACCCGTCGGAGGTGGTCGACGCCATCTTCCGGGAAGTCACCCCAAAAACCCGGGTGATCGCCATCCCGCATATGGTATCGGGATACGGTACTATTTTACCGGTTCAGGAAATTTGCGCCGAAGCCCGCAGGCGGAATATTTTCACCGTCCTTGACGGGGCCCAATGCGTGGGGCATGTGCCGGTAAATGTAGCCCGAATAGGATGCGACGCCTATTATTCCAGCCTGCACAAATGGTTCCTGGCACCGCCGGGTAGCGGCTTGCTCTATATCAGCAACCGGGTGGCCGACCGGATTTGGAGTACCCTGGCCAGCTATCAATGGGACAATCAGGAGGACCACGGTTTCCGGCTGATGCAATACGGCACGGGCAACCCTGCACAGATTGCCGGATTCGCCGCATCTGTAGATTTTTATGAAACCATCGGGGAAGCAGCCTGGCTGGACCGCATCCGGGAACTCGGGCGGTATCTGCGCAGCGGGTTAAAGGCCCTCCCGCACGTGACCATCCATTCATCCACAAATGAAGAAATGGCTGCCGGAATCACGACCTATTCCGTAGCGGGATACACAGGGCCTGACCTGCAACGCACGCTCTGGGAACGGGAGCGGTTACAGCCCCGTTCGGTAGGGGAGCAAATGGTACGTCATTCCGTCCATATCTACAATTCCAAAGCGGAAATCGACAAAACCCTGGAGGTCATCGAATCGCTGACTTAGCGATTGCCAGTTGCAGAACCGGATATTTCCAACAATAAACATCAGTTTATCAGCGTTTTATAATATATAATTGCGAAGCTATATAGCTTCATGTATATTTGAAGACAAATAACTGCATATGGAGCTTCGAAGGGACGTTTTCCAGGCCATTGCCGACCCGACACGTAGGGAAATCATCCAATTGGTAGCGCCAGCGCCCATGGCTTCCGGGGCAATCGCGACACATTTTCCCACCGCCCGTCAAACGGTTTCCAGGCACCTGCGGATCCTGGTGGAATGCGAATTGCTCAGCCAGCGCAAAAAAGGACGCGAAATGATCTACGGCCTGAATCCGGAGAAAGTCCGTGAAATTTACGAATTCCTGAAGCCCCTGAGGAAATTCTGGGATGAACGGGCAAATACGTTGGAAGTGCTTATGCAGTATTACGATACGGACGACACCCCGGATGAAAACTCCGTATTATAACTTCAGAAAGTTCGGGTATCATATGAACCCGGAACCGCTCGCTATGATATCAACGCCTATAGCGCTTTAAAGGAACGGTTATTATTTGTCCTATAATTTATATTATGTCAAATAGAGCGTTTTGGAATCAGCGGCCTGCATCTCACCTTCTCGCCCTCTGTTCCGGTCTCTTCCCACTGATTTGCATTTGCATTTACTTTCAGCCCTCGCAATGGTTTGTGTATCATAACGCCCCTTTATGTTGTGTTCCTTGCCATTTTTATAGGTAAGAATAGCGATAAATTTTGTGGTTTAGTCGACGAACGACGCTTTTTGCGTTTACTGCATCGGATCACTACAGGAAGTTCTTCCCGGCGGAAGAATAAGGGAGAATCAGTCTTTGGCAGGTTTATTAGCAACCCGGCCGCTATAGCGTATTACATCCCGTTGCGGGCTAAAGACGGAGAGTTGCGATTGACTATTCGGAAAAATATTCAGGATCAGGCGAAATCTTTCGTACCCCTCCCGGGCAAAAAATTCCATCTCATGGCCCTTGGGCGTGCGGCGCTCCCGAAATTCTTCGATGGCCGCCTTTATGTCGATGCTTCCCTGATTGTTGTAATTGGTAATATTTTCCCGGGTGCCGAAATACGGCAGGTAAATTTCTACGGAATCACTATACATTCTCAAATAATACCCATCCCCGGTCAGGTTGATGTTGGTGGGTGAATTCCCGCGGGCCATGGTAAAGCCCATATTGGACGCGCTGATGTAGGCCTGGGAAGCCAGTGGCATGGCGTATTTGGCGTCGAATACAAATTCCCGGTTTTCAACGAGTTTATCCAGACGGGCCTGCTGCTCTGCGGAAAGCGGTGCCGCAGTGGACTGGCAACCCCCTACCAACCAGATGATACCGGAAACCCACACGGCATACAGGGCGATATAGACAATATGACGATTGATTTTTCGCATGCATAGTGAAATTACTGCGAATACATCAAAAATTTTGCCAAATAATTATTAAAAAGCTGCCTGACAGGTTAAAAATGTAAAAAATAAGGCATTGCCGGGCTGCAGGACCCAACCTCGCGGTGGCAATCTCCATAAATACAGCCCGGTAGCTGCTCTATACACAGGTTTTTTTATTCCGGTTCCCTGAACGCCGCAGAGGTATCTGACGGTAAATACCGGGCGAGCAGGCGGGATTCCCTGCCGCGATACAGGTCGCGCATTATGCGGTACCGTTTGGATTCCGGGATATCCAGGGTATCCAGGCGGGCTTTAAATTCCTCGAGCCGGATCCTTCGCAGCGTGTTCAGCGCATGGTGTTCCGGCTGGAATTCCAGCATCTTCGGCCCGGCTTCCTCCCGGGCGCGGCGGATTGAATCCAATTGGGGCGCATGTTGCGCAAACAGGCCATGCCCCAGGCAGCAAAGAGCTGCGCAGCATATCCATTTCATTTCAATAACGTGTTCTGTCTACAAAATACTGCGCATGGACCCTATACGGAAAAAATACGGGTAAAGTCCCGATAATTACGACCTATTCCCCGATCTTGCCTTTCAGTGCCCCGGCGGCTGCTTTTCCGAGGGAGCCTTCCGGGTCCAGCAATAGCACTCGGCGATATGCGGCACGAGCGCCTGGCCCATCTCCCTGGGCGTCCAGGACTTCCCCTTGCCGGAACCAGACCCTGGGGGAATCGGGGAAGAATTCCAGGCTGAGATCGTTTACATAGCGCGCTTCATTCAGGCGTCCGCTCTTTAACAAATTGGCTGCCGTTTGGTCAAATTCCCCTTCGAAATCAAAGAAATCGTAATTCGGGTCGGCAATCATCCGGGCCGCCTCGGAGCGCACCTTTTCGACTTCACCTCCCATAAACAGCCGGGTCAGGTGGGCCATGGGGTCGCGGATAAATGTAGAATCATTAAAGGCGAGGGCCGCCTGCAGCGCAGGGTCCTGGTTGGTTCGATACTGTTCAAAGGTCATTCCCGTTGCAATATGCGGGGCCAGCCATTCGGCGTTTTCCCATTGGGGCTTGTCCTGCCACCAGGCAAAAGACAAATAGGCGTTGATTCCGGAATGCGGCAGGGTCACCGGCCGGTTGTCCCCGTAGAAATTCACGTTTTCGCTGGTAGGCTCCCCGACGAAAACCGCATGGGTATAGGTGCTGAGTTCATTCACCAGGTTCATACAGGCCGAAAATGTCCGCCGGCCGATGATCACCACGAATTTCCCGGGCGCATCGATTTTGCTCCGGATAACCCCGGTGACAATCGGTTTGTTCTTGTAGTTGTTCCCCCCGCCGTTAAGCCGGACATCCAGGATGAGCTTATCCACATCGTTCTCCTCGATAAACCGGAACAGCCGGTTATAGAAAGTGGGTATATCCTCCGTTTCGTCATCCTGGATCTGGCTGTGCCTGACATAGACCGCTTTTTCAGCTGGCAGGTATTCAAAATAATAGATCCTTTCCAGGTTTTTAAGATACAAAGGGGTCTCCGACACGTCCCGGGATTCCACCCAATCCTCCCCCGGAACCACCATGCCGTACTGCCTCGGGAAGCGTTCGGCGGGAATAGCGGTAACCACTGCATCCATTAGTTTGCCCTCCTTTTCGAGGTGCAGTGTTATGTCCGTCTTCAACTCGGGGATCACCCCCTGGGCGTGCAGGAATTCCGGAAAAGTCAGGTAATGGAGTCCGTAGGCCTTAACGTATTGGGAGTTTTCGGCAGGGACTACCGGCAGCATGAGTTCCTGGACCTTTGCAACCGGCACCCCCTCGATGGCGAGCAAGCGGGCGCCTGCCAAAGCCTCGTAGTTCCGGTGGACCCCCTGCAGGTAGATGCCGTCGTCGTACTTATAAAGTACCACGGGAAGCTGGTGGTAGGGCACTTTTCCCTCCCAATAGCCCAGGGAAGTATGCCCGTATTCAAAAGAGGCAACAATCCGGGCGAGACCCACCATAATTTCATGGGGGGCCATACCCGGAATCCCGCGGTGCAGTTCGGCAACGGCAGCATCGAAGGCCTCCGGGGTCGTTTTTTTAAACAAAAACGGATAATCGGCATGAACGGTCTGCTGAAGAAACTCCAGGTCTTCCTGCCATTTTGCCGGGGACATTTCCGACGCGGCCGGCTGCTGGTGCTGTGCATACAGCGTGGCCTGGAGAGTTAACAGAAGGCTCGCGGAAATAATTTTTATCCGGGTTTTCATAATAGGTGGTATGGGTTCTCGTTCATTAGAAGGCAAATTGAGCCATTTGTTACACTCTCGGGGGATGCCTATCTTGCCCGAATTCTCACACCGATGAAAAAACTCCTTGCCGGCATTTGTTTATTCCTGGCCTTTTACGGGCACGGGCAGGAATATGTGGATGTCCTGAATTTGAGTTACGGGATTTCCCCGGAAACCGGCTATGAAGCCGGCCCGGGCGAAACCCGCATCGACCATGCCGACCTGAATTTGTTCATGCCCATCCCCCTGTCGGAGAAGACTGCGCTGATTACCGGGGCCCTGGGTACCCTGAACCGACTGAAACCCTACCCCGGCTCCGAATCCATGGCATTATACAACCTGGGGGGGTTACTGGGCCTGAATATCGAACACCTTAATTACTGGTCCACCCTCCACCTGCTAATCCCCCGTCAATCCTCTTCCTTCCAGTACGGCCGGACAAAATTCCAGCTGGGTACCCTGCAACTGGTTCAGAAAAAACTGGCGACTCACAAGAATTTTAGTTTTGGCTTTTATATGAACACCGAAGAATACGGGATCATGTTTGTGCCTATCGGGGGGTACTATTACCGCCATCCGGACGATTTATGGGAGTTCAGCGCCCTGTTGCCGTCGCGGGGGGATATCAACCTGAGAATTGTGCCCCGGTTGCGTGCCGGACTGACTTTTGACGGGCTCGGGAGTTCATTCCCCATCGAGAATGCGGACTTCGGGAAGGCTTACGTACAAAGAATTTCCAACGACCTGAGCGCGTACCTGCAATACCGCCTCACCCCCTCGCTGATTTTTGCGGTGCGCAGCGGATACTCCTTAAACCGCTCTTATCGGATCTATGCCGCCGATGACAAGGTGGCCATATCGATTGCCAATATTTTTATCCGCGATCCGCGAACCGTCCTGAATGAATCCATTCGAGGCGGGTTTTTATTCAATTTCCGCTTTACATACCGCTTCCACCTGACCCCTGAGAATTAGTGGTTTGCTGCTTCCACCTCACCCCATATAATTAGTTTTTTGCTGCTTGTAAGCCCTACTTGGTCGGCGCTGCCCCCTGGTCCGCGTCCGGATATGCGGTAGGATCTTCACGGATTACGCGGATGCGCACCGACTTGCTGATGGGGGTCTGGCTCCCCGCCGCAAAGCGGTTATTCGGAACCAACGGGTTGGTTTCCGGAAAATAGGCGGCCGCACAGCCCTTTGGGATTTTATAGGGGATTGCAAGGAAATTGCGCACTTCGCGGATTTGTCCGTCGTAGGTGCTGGTAATGCGAACCACCTCCCGGGGTTGGAGGCCCCGTCCCGCCAAGTCCTCCGGGTGCATGAGGATCACGCGTCGTTCGTTGTAGATACCCCGGTACCGGTCGTCCATGCCGTAAATGGTCGTATTGAACTGGTCGTGGGAGCGGATGGTCATCAGCAGCAATTCGTCCGGTGCCAAATGGTGCTCCGGCAAGGGGTTGCAGGTGATTTGCGCTTTGCCCCCGGGCAGGCTGCTGAAATCGAGATCCCGAACATTGTTGGGCAGGTAGTATCCGGCGCCTTCCGAGCGCCGGGACGTATCCTTGAACCCCTTGGCCACCCGGTCGATGGCACTTCGTATTTTTCCGTAGTCCGAGCCAAATTCCCCCCAGGGTACCGGATGTCCCTCCCCCAGGCAGGTAGCCGCCATATCTGCAATGATTCGCGGTTCGCTTTTTAACTCCGGGGAAGCGGGCCGGAGGATGCCCTTGGTCCGCCTTACCCGGCCCATGGAGTTTTCCACAGTGAGGAAGTCCTTCCCCCCTCCTGCCTCATCTTTCTCGGAGCGCCCCAACGTAGGAAGGATCAACGCCGTACGTCCGGTTACCAGATGGCTTCGGTTGAGCTTGGTACTAATCTGGACGGTCAGGTCGCACTGCTGCAGGGCCCTGGCGGTATAATCCGTGTCCGGGGCCGCCATCAGGAAGTTGCCGCCAAGCGCCATAAATACCCTGGCCCGGCCTTCGTGCATGGCACGGATGGATTCCACTACATCCCACCCCTTCTTTCCGGGAGGTTCAAACCCGAGGTGTTCTTTGATCCGGGCATTCAGTTCCCGGTCAACAAAATGCTGGATCCCCACAGACCGGTCGCCCTGGACGTTGCTGTGCCCGCGAACCGGGCAGGTGCCCGCAAATGGTTTTCCCAGGGAACCTTTCAGCAATAAGAGGTTTACATATTCCCGGATGGTAGCCACCCCATTCTGGTGCTGGGTGATTCCCATGGCCCAGCAGATAATAATATTTTTGGATGTGGCCAGCCAATCCGCGCCCCGGCGTACGGACTCCGGGTCTACGCCTGTGCGGGCAATCAGGTCTCCGATTTGATAGTTTTGCAAATCTTCCTGTAAAGCTTTAAATCCTCTGGTGTAAGAACTTATAAAACTGTCGTCTAACACATTCTCGCCTTTGGTGTGCCGTTCGAGCAACAGTTTGAGCCAGGCCTTGACCAGTGGGATGTCCTGGTTGATCCGGACGGGAAGGTGCAGGTCCGTTAATCCGGTACCCCTTCCCAGGATGCCTGAGGCTTTTTGGGGGTTTCTGAACCGGATTAAACCGGCTTCCTCCAGGGGGTTGATGCTGATGATCCGCCCGCCCCGCGCCTTGCATTTTTCAAGTGCCGAAAGCATCCGCGGGTGGTTGGTTCCCGGGTTCTGGCCGGCAACCAGGACCAGGTCGGCCCCGTAGAGGTCTTCCAGTTTGACGCTCCCCTTGCCGATGCCCAGCGTTTCTCCCAGGGCAACCCCGCTGGATTCATGGCACATATTGGAGCAGTCCGGCAGGTTGTTGGTACCCAGTGCCCGGGCAAACATCCCATAGAGGAAAGTCGCTTCATTACTCGAGCGGCCGGAGGTGTAAAAAATGGCTTCATCCGGGCTGCTGAGGCCATTGAGCGACCCGGCGACCAGTTGGTTGGCTTCCTCCCAGGTCACGGGCTGATAGTGGCTCGAGCCTTCCCGAAGGATCAGGGGTTCGGTGAGCCTGCCAAGGGCATTGAGCTCGTAGTCGCTCCGGCGGGATAGCTCGGCTACGGAATACTTCGCAAAAAATTCGGCGCCGATCCCTTTTCTCGTGGCTTCATCCGCCAGGGCCTTGGCCCCGTTTTCGCAGTACTCCGCAACCCTGGAGGGTTTTTCGGGGTCCGGCCAGGCGCAACTCGGGCAATCGAAACCGTCTTGCTGGTTCAGGCGCAGCAATGGCCTTACCGATCGCAGCACTCCCATTTCGCGAAAGCTGTGTTCCAGGGCTTTGCCGATTGCGGGGATGCCCGCAGCGTATTCTTTCGGAGGCTCCAGCCGGAGCCCGGTGAATGCTTCCGGGCCGCGAACCCGGACGCCTCTTGGGGGCTGTTCTTCCATATCGAAAGATACGATTTCTGCGTTTTTCGGGGCGCGTCCCGGCCAATCGGGCGCGTTTTGCTGCGACCAGGCTCCCCCCACTCCGTCTGCTGCCGTATCTTTGAGGAAAAGAAAAGTATGAAAAACCTGCTTCGGGCCATCCTGGCCGGTATAGGCGCCAAGAAAATCGGCGGGGGCAAATGCGGGTGCATTGGCACCATCGTTGTATTCCTGATACTCTATTGGCTTCTGGGTTATGTGTTTGAGGTCTTCTAGACCCGGTTGGACAACGTAATCCCTTCAGGCGAAAAATTCGAAACCCATCGGGGAATCCCTACCTTTAACCACATGGAAAACAACCGCGGGAACCACACGGAGTTTATCGCCCTGATGGCGGCACTCATGTCGATCGTGGCCCTCGCCCTGGACGCCTTATTGCCGGCACTCGATATCATCGGTATTGCCGTTGGGAATTCGGATCCCGCCGCCAACCAGTTGCTGATTACCCTGTTTTTTCTCGGAATGGGCACCGGCCCGCTTCTTTTTGGCCCAATCTCGGACAGCGTGGGGCGCAAGCCCGTGGTCTATATCGGTTTTGCAGTCTTTATCGGCGCCAGTGCACTCTGTGTATTTGCCAGGAGCCTCGAATGGATGATCGTAGGCCGGATCCTCCAGGGGATGTCCCTTTCCGCTCCCCGGACCATAAGCATTGCCATGATCCGGGATCGCTTCAGTGGCGACTATATGGCGCGCATCATGTCATTCGTTACGGTGGTTTTTATTTTGGTCCCCGTGGTGGCGCCCGCCTTCGGCAAGCTGGTGCTCGACACATTGGGCTGGGAGGCTATTTTTTATCTACAGGTGGTATTCAGCCTCCTGGTGTCCCTCTGGTTCTGGAAGCGTCAGCCGGAAACCCTCCCCCGGGAAAACCGGAACACCTTCCGTTTCAATCGCATATTCAGCGGTTTCAGGGAAGTACTCGCCTACCGCCGGACCATGTTATTTACATTGATCTGGGGGTTTATCACCGGCTCGTTCCTGGTGTACCTGAGTACCTCCCAACAAATTTTTGAAGTGCAGTACCAGATGCCGGAAATGTTCCCATTCCTGTTTGCCGGGCTGGCCATTACCATCGGTACGGCCACGCTGATCAACGGCTGGCTGGTGGTCCGGTTTGGTATGCGTCGCCTGATCACCGTCTCCCTGGTGGGCTTTACATTGAATTCCCTGTGCTACGCCCTTTTATTTGCCAATGGGAACAACCCGCACATGGCCTTTTTAATGGTATTCCTGGCCCTGCAATTCTTTACCGTCGGCTTCCTGTTTGGAAACCTTCGATCCATGGCGATGGAGCCCCTGGGCCATATTGCCGGAATCGGCGCTGCGATCACCGGGTTCATCGCCACGCTGATGTCCGTGCCCATCAGTGCGTGGATCGGCAGTTTTGTGGTGACATCCGCCCTGCCGCTCTTCCAGGGATTCTTTATCTGCGGGGCCTTGTCGCTGGTTTTGCTCACCTACAGCAATTACCGTATGAGGCGCGGCCGGCGACTGGCCCGCTAGCCATGGGAATTTTTGCACGAACCTGCCGGGATTTCGTTAAAAAGACAACACCGCTGCGGATTGAGCCGCGGCAATTGCACGGGATGTGTATCTTTGCGCTAAATTGGAATGGCATATGCTGATATGGGTCCTTTTTATAGCCCTGATAGTTATTTTTCTTGCCCTGGACCTGGGCGTCTTCAACAAAACAGACCACATCATCCGCTCCAAGGAGGCCGCTGCCTGGACAAGCCTCTGGGTCTCGGTGGCCCTGGGGTTCAGCGGGGTGGTCTACTGGTTGTTTTCCGAAGGGATGGTGGACAACCCCACCGGGCTGACACCAGGCAATGCAATGCTCAAATACATCACGGGGTACCTCATTGAACTCTCCCTGAGCATCGACAATGTTTTTGTGATCGCCGTAATCTTCTCCTCTTTCTCTATCCCCCCTATTTACCAGCACCGCGTATTGTTCTGGGGAATCCTGGGGGCCATTGTTTTTCGGGGGATCATGATCATTTTCGGAGTGGCTTTGATCAATAAATTCGATTGGATTATTTACGTTTTCGGGGTGTTCCTGCTGTATACCGCCTATAAAATGCTCCGTTCCCACGAGCAGGAGTTCGACCCGAAGAAATCGCTGGTGTTCCGACAGGTAAAAAGGATTTTTCCGGTAACCTCCCGGACGCACGGACACGATTTTTTTATCCGGCGCATGGGCATCCGGGCGGCTACCCCCCTGTTTGTCGCCCTGGTAGTCATTGAACTCACCGATATCCTGTTTGCGCTTGACAGCATCCCGGCCATCCTGGCCATTACGGCCGACCCCTTCCTGGTATTCAGTTCAAACATCCTGGCCATCCTGGGGCTGCGTTCCATGTATTTCTTAATATCCCGGATGCTGCAGAAATTCCGGCATATCAATTACAGCCTGGTGGTGATCCTGGCCTTTGTGGGCCTGAAAATGTTATTCGCCCACCAGGTGGAAGTGCCCGAGTGGATTTCCCTCTCGGTCATTGTGGTCAGCCTGGCAACTGGGATCCTGACATCTGTTTTAACCTCCGACAATACAAACGGCGAACTGCCGGAGCCCGGCGGGGAAGATTCCGGCCCGGAGAAGGATCAACCGGCGGGCTGAATCAAATCCGTGCGTCCCGGATATACGCAAAGGTATCGTGCTGCAGTTTACTGAAGACTTCCTGAAGTTGCTGCGGCACGGAGCGGTTGTCCAGTTGCCGGCAGGCCGATTCGAACGATCGCAATCGTTCGGTCAGGGAATTGCGGATTAAGAATTGCTGCTCCGTTTTGGGTTCGCAGTGGTAGCCTGCGATCAGGGCGCGCAGATGCCCGGCTTCGCGAAGTAACCGCTTGATCCGCTCGCTTCCCGGAATGCGGCTATCCCTGGTGCCGGATGGATGTGTGAACGCAGACATATACTGGAAGTGTTAGGATTGCCATGTATAAAAGTTACGAATTTTCGGCCTTGTCCGGACTTCCTAACATAAGGATTTCCCTTACTTATCTTTTCGTTAACGCAAAGAGGGCTTCTGCAACTTGCAATCCGGTACATTTTACCAGGCGGAATATTTGGAAAAGGCCCTCCGGGAATGTATCTTTCTCATAAATACTGCATATGGATATCAATTTTGAATACGATGGGGTCAAGGCGAGCCTGAGACTCGAGCAAATGGCTGGTAAAAAGGTCGAAAAAATGGTCGATAAATACGATTTTATCGTACGGGCCGATATCTTTTTCAAAAAGGAAAACACCTCAGAACCCGATACGGGTAAAATCTGCAATATCCGTTTGAGCATTCCCGGGCCGCGGTTGTTTGCGGAGGCAAGCACGGGAAGCTACGAGGCTTCTATTGCCGAGGCAGCCGATGATTTGGAACGGCAACTCCGCAAGCGGAAGGAAAAAATGAAAAACCGGTAACTGCCGGATGATTAATCTATTAAAATGCAATGAGCGTTTTGGCAACTGACGACAAGCAGCTTACACTGATCTACAATTCGGAAACCCGATTGGGAAAACAGGCTTTGGGATATCTCCAGGGCTCCAACAAGGCGATTCAGGACCTGGATATTTCCAAAACAAAACTCGGCAATACGCTTTGGGTGAGTTTGCAGGATCGGCTCGACAAACCGTTTGACGAGTTGCTGGCTTTGGATCATCCGGATGCCCCGGATACCGGAAGCGGGAACCTGCATCCGGATGACTGGCTGAAGATGCTCAACGAGAACCCCGTATTGTTGCAGTACCCGATTGTGGTAAGCGGGGATCGCATCGGACAGCTCAGTACCCCGTCGGAACTCGTACAATTCTTCGAGGCGAATTCCGCCGGCCTGGACGAATCCTAGCCGCGCTCCCTGAAGGGACTGTTCATCGGCCTTCAGGGGTTGTTTAACTTGGAATCAATAACCCCGAGCGCATCGGCTACGGTGGCCATTTCCTGCATATCCGCATCTTCCAGCCGGATATCAAACCGATCCTCAACATCCAGGACGATATCCACCAGGTGGGCCGAATTAATATTCAGATCTGCCACCAGGCGGCTGTCCGGACCCACCGTGTCCGGATCCACATCTTCGGGCAAATATGGCCGGATAATTTGCTGCAGGGTTTCATAGTGCGGGTGTGTTTTCATGTGCGGACGTTCATGGGTTCAGGGTTCATACCGTCTAAAAATAATACATGCATTGACATCGCCGAAGCCAAAGCTGGCTTTTGCCAGATAATTCAGGGCTGCAGGCCGGCTCGCCACCGGGACCCGGGTACGGTCTATGCGCGCGGCGATTTCCGGGTGCAGGTCCTGGGCATTCGTGTTGCCGTACACCACCTGGTCTGCCAGCTGCAGGACGGATGCCACGGCTTCCATGCTTCCCGATGCCGCCAGGCCGTGGCCCAGCAGGTCCTTGCAGGAGTTGATAAACGGAAAATCGCTGCCGGACCGGCCCAGGGCAGCAGACCACCCGTCGATTTCTTCCGGGTCCCGGGCCGTGGCCGTCAGGTGCCCGTTGATCAGGTCGATGGAACCGGCGTCTACCCGACTATCGGCCAGGGCTCCCCGGATACACCGCAGCACGCCTCCGGCATTGGCTGCCGTCATCGTACCTCCTCCCCGCTGGCCCCCGCTGTTGACGGCTCCCCCCAGGATTTCCGCATATATGCGGGCTCCCCGGGCATTTGCACTTTCCAGGGATTCCAGAACCAGGGCACCGGCTCCCGAACCGGGAACAAATCCCGACGCGGTGGCCGACAGCGGCCGGCAGGCAGCTTCCGGTACCGCGGGGTCCGCCGATGATAAAATACGCATCGCGTCAAACCCTCCCCAGATGTACGGTCCCGAATCGGAGCAACTCCCCGCAAGCATGCGCTCGGCACGACCATTGCGAATATGCCAACAGGCAAGTAGCAAGGCCTCGGCACCTGTGCTGCAGGCCGAGGAATTTGCCCCGGACCAGTTCCCGCACCCGAGTTTCCCCGACAGCCAGGCACTCGCCCCGCTCGCCATAATCTGAGGGACGGTAGTACTGCCCAGGCGGCGCACTTCGTGGGCATCGATACGGTTAACTGCCGCCCGGAACGTGTCTACCCCCAGCAGGCCGGTCCCGAAAAGTACCCCGGAATCCCAATCCGGCTCGTCCGATCCCGCCGGATACAGGCGGGCGTCCTCCCAGGCCTCCATACCCGCCAGCGCCCCGTAAATCAGGCCGGATGCCGTCAGACCCCGCCGCTCCAGGCTCGTAAAGGTAGTTTCGAGGACCTCCGCGGGAATTTCCGGGGCGGCTCCCATCGTACATCGAAATCCCAACCGGTCGAGTTCGGCAATATGCCGAATCCCGCTCGTTCCGAGCCGCATAGCCTCCCGGAACCCCGCTGTGCCTATAGCATTGGGGGCGCATATACCCAGCCCGGTAATCACGACGCGTCGGTTCATGCAGCAGAATTTATTAGCATTCCCGATAACCGGCCTTTACACGCCAAACGCCCGTCCGTCAAAAACAGCCGGACATCGCAACGCAGCTTTCCGAATCGGAAATAAAGTTTTTCGCTCACCACCCGGACAGTTTCGCCCGGGGAAACCGGCAGTAGGAATTCCATCCTGGAATCTGACAGTGCAAAGCCCGGTGCCGCCGCCGCCGAATTACCCGGTAACCCGGAAAGGTGAATCCCCAGGCAAACCAACCCGATCTGGGCACAGCATTCGGTGAGCAGTACGCCGGGGGTAACAGGGCTGCCGGGAAAGTGGCCGGGGTAGAACCAGCTTTCCGGCCGGAATGTATAGCGGCCGGACGCCCCGGTATCAGAGACGTAATCCAATTCGTCCACAAAACGGAACGGTTCCCTGTAGGGCAGTCGATTCAATATTTCCTGTAACTCGTCCTTCATCTCATCGTCCTTCACTAAAGAATACTTTGCTGCGCTGTTTAGCAGAGCCTCTCGCCTCCGTCCACGCAGAGGACATTGCCGGTTATCCAGGCCGCTTCGGGCTGACTGAGGAGGTAAACGGCGTTGGCCACATCGGC
This sequence comes from Robiginitalea sp., assembly GCF_982776155.1. Lineage (NCBI taxonomy): Bacteria > Pseudomonadati > Bacteroidota > Flavobacteriia > Flavobacteriales > Flavobacteriaceae > Robiginitalea > Robiginitalea sp. The sequence goes on along the minus strand of NZ_CEXZKX010000001.1, from coordinate 528,768 downwards.
AGGCCGGGTCAGGCGGCCACTCGGGTTCCGGCGGCTTGCGCGATCCAGCAATTTCTTTACCCCGGGGATGCGCATCAGCGAATCCGTTTGGGTAACCCCTGCCTGCAGGCAATTGACGCGGATTCCCTCCGGGGCCCATTCCACGGCCATTTGGCGGACCAGGGCCTCCAGGGCAGCTTTGGCCGTTCCCACGGCCCCATAGGCCGGTAAAACCCGTTGACTTCCCTCGCTGGTAAATGCAACCAGGCAGGCTCCCTCACCCAGCATCCCGCGGCCTTTCAATTCCCGGGCCCAGTCGTAAAACGCAAAGGCCATGGCTTCCGAGGTAATGGCCAGGTCCCGCCCCGTCAGGCCGTCTGACTCCACCATACGCTTCAGGTTGCCTTTGGCAATGCTGAATACGACCAAGCCAACTTTCCGACCGGGTGTGAGCCAATCCTCGAGGGCATTGAGAAACTGGTCTCTCCCCTCCCCCCCGATGGCATCCGTATTCTGGTGCAACAAATGGGCTCCGTTGTTTTGCAATGCCTCGAAATGTTCCCGGACGGCTTCGAGGTCTTTGCGCGGGTCGCGATGAACAACCGCAACCGGATAACCGGTAGCTGCTATCTTCTCTACCGTTGCCAGGCCAAGCCCTTTACTGCCTCCGATAACCAGGGCGCAGTCCCTTGAAGTATTCGTTAACATAATATCTATATATAATTGTATACAAAGCTTTTAACTCAGATATTTAATCAAGATGCAAGAACTCGATCAGCATCCGTTGAGCGGTAAACCCCGGGCCGAAACTCAGGATGAGGGCGGGGCCCGGTGGCAGGCTGGGATCCTCCAGATAAGCCTGCAATACATAGAGGACGGTGGCGCTGCTCATGTTGCCGTAATGGCGCAGGACCTCCCGGGTTTTGTCCATATTGGCCAACTGGTCCCGGAATAGTTCCGACACGGTTTCCACGATCTTTCTCCCTCCCGGGTGGAATATCAGGTGCCGGAGGTCGGTAATTTCAAGGCCGGACTGTGCCAGAAACGGTCCGAGAAACTGCTGGAAATTCCGGCCGATGGCGTGGGGCACATCCGGATCCAGGATCATCCGGAGTCCCCGGTTGGTCAGGTCAAAACCCATCAATCCGGTCGATTCCGGGAAATGATACATTCCTTCGGCGAGTATCCGCGGGCCGGCCTGCCCCGCTTCGTTGCTGAGCAGCACGCAGCTCGCCCCATCGCCGAAAATGGCGGCACTGATAATGTTCGCCATGGATCGGTCGTTGTGCTGGAAGGTCGCCGCAGGCGATTCCACAGCCAGGACTGCGGCCCGGCTCGCCGAGCCGGCTTGCAGGAAACGCCGGGCGTAAATCAGGCCGGAGACACCTCCAACGCAGCCCATTTCGGTAACCGGAAGACGAATGATATCGCCCCGAAGCCCCTGATCATCGATCAGGTAGGCATCCAGCGATGGGATCATGATGCCCGTACAACTAACTGTAATCAGAATATCCAGAGAATCCGGCTCCCAACCGGCCGCCTCCAGCGCTGCCTGAAGGGCACGGTTCCCGAGCTCCCTGGCCCCTGCCGCATACAGTCGGTTCTTCGCCTCAAAACTCGAGGGGGTAAATACCTCGGCGACATCCATAATCCCGTATCTGCGATCTACCCCGGCACCTTCAAAGATCTTCCTTGCCTTCCTTCGCAGCCGGTCCGGTTCGTCCCGGAGCCACTGGTCCAGATAGGGCAATATCTCGTCGGTAGTTCGGCTGAAAGCGGGCAGCGCCCGTTGGGCCGTAACGATCGATACGTCGTTCATAGCAATTTCTTTTTAGGTTCCAGTGTCCACAGGTACCGAAAGGCCCACCGCCATACCAGGCGGGTGCGCCCCAGGGGCAATCCTGCCGCCAAACGACTGAAATCCTTTCGCCTGAAGCCCCGCAGTATGGATATGCGCCCGTCGCTGCGGGCAATCGGCGACCTCATAAAAATAAGCCCAAAAAGCCAGAACAAATAATATGCTGCCGAATTCCTGTGCAAATCATTTACGACGATGGCCCTCGGGCCCTGAGAGAGCCAATGCGCCAACAGCTCCCGTATTTGGGTATCCGTAAAATGATGCAGGAACAGGTTGCAGATGACCAGGGTTCCTTCCGGGAATTCCGGCTGGTTCCGCAGGTCGCGCTGCCGGAAGGCGATTTCCGGATATCCGGCGGAAGCCTGCCGTGCCTGGTCCAGGGTCTTTGGGTTAAAGTCCCACCCCGTCAGGCGGCAGGGGATTTCTTCCCTTCGGCAGTGCCCCGCCAGGTAGCGAAGGAATTCCCCGTCCCCGCAGCCCACATCCAGCACGTGCACCGGGCCTGCCTTTTCCAGGCTGAGAAAAGGCCTGAGGCCTGCCAGGCTCGTGGCATGCCCACCAAGCAACCGGTTAACCCGTCGAATATCCGCGAGTGCCAGGGCCAGTCGGCCCTCATCGAGCTCCAGGTCGTCCATTTGTTCAGCGGCCTGGCTCCGCATTTTAAAGCGGCTCATGGATGAACGGGGGTTCCATGGGTTTTCGAAACAATAATCGGCAGCAACCCCGGGAAAGAACCGGCCATCCGCACAAGGACATCCGTCATTCGGGAACGCGTCAGGAGCCATTGCAATGCACGGCCGGATAACAACCGACCCCTGAAAGCGGTATCCCATTTCCCTGAATAATCTTCATTCGCCACCCCATTTCCGGGGCCTGGGACACCCGCCTGTTGTCCGAGTTGCCGGGCCAGCATCCTGCCCCCCAGGATAGCCATCGCCATACCATTGCCGGTTAAGGGGTGGATCAGCTGCGCAGCATCCCCGGCAAATAATACCTGGTTCCTGTGGCGCTTCTTGGCGTCAAAGGAGATCTGTGAAATGGCCAATGGACGTGAAAACAATGGTTTCGCCTCCCCTAACGCCTCCCGCAACCCGGGGTGTGCTGCAATAATTTCTTTTGCGCAGGTTTCCGGCGAATTAAAATCGGTGAATCGTTCCTGGCGGATCAGGAAACAAAAATTGAGGGTTCCGGTTTCCGTAACCGACAAACCGCCATACCCCCCGCGAAAAGTATAGAGCCCCACCTGGTCGGATGGATAATCGGCCTGGTAATGGTTTTTAATCGCCATCCATTGGGATTTTCTTCCAAAAAACGGCCGGTCTTGCTGCCGGTCCAGGTTGCTGCGCTTGCCCCAGGTGGCCAGGATGCGACCGGCCCGATAATTTCCTGCATCCGTACACAGCGAGCTGCCTGTTTCCCCGGGGTTGATTTCCCGAATGGTTTCAAACCGCAGGCGGACACCCAGCCCGGAAGCCGCCTCGCAGAGCCGGTGGTCCAGCGCATACCTGCTGATGCCCAGCCCCCCAAGCGGCAGATCGGCAAATACCGGCCTGCCTCTTTCGGACTGGAGCCGCAGGCGGGTAATCCGGGGGCCGTCCGACAGGTTTACCCCGATGGATTCCAGATACGGAAGTACTTCGGCCGACAGGTACTCCCCGCAAACTTTGTGGCGCGGGTAGGGATGCTTTTCAAAAACCGTAACGTCCCGCCCCATGCGCCTCAACTCGATGGCCGCAGTCAGGCCGGCCAGACCCCCTCCCGCAATGGCGATTTCCGTGAATTCCATTTTCTTAAGTTACGCGAAATCAAAAAAAATCCCGGCCGGAGCCGGGACTAATTTTATTTGGATTCAAATCGGGGAAGCTGGCGATCAGTTTCCGCCCGTTTCCTTCCGGGCCTCCTCCTTGAGGGCCTCACTGGCGATGATCCCCATTTCCACACGGCGGTTTTGGGCCTTGCCCTCCGCGGTGGAGTTGTCGGCACGGGGCTGGGTTTCCCCGTACCACCTAACCGTAAAGCGGTCCTTGTCTATCCCCTGGGCAACCAGGTAGTTGACCACAGACTCTGCCCGGCGCTGGCTGAGGCTCATATTGTAATCCTCCGGCCCGGCGCTGTCGGTATGTCCTTCCACCAGGATCACGGATTTCGGGTATTCCTTAAAAATCCCCGCCAGTTTGTTCAGGGTGGTTACCGAGGCGCCTTCAATAGCCGACTGGTTCGTGGCGAAGTGGACCCCCTGGTCCTGGGTGAAGGTGACATTGATCCCCTCCCCTACGCGTTTTACCTCCGCACCTGGAAGTTCTTCTTCTATTTTTTCGGCCTGCCGGTCCATCCGGTCCCCGATGTATCCGCCGGCAACTCCGCCGACTACCCCGCCAATGATGGCGCCGAGTACGGTATTGCCTTTGCCCACATTGTTGCCGACGACCCCGCCGATGACCGCGCCGCTACTGGCGCCGATTACAGCGCCTTTCTGTTTGTTGTTTGCATTTTTAACGGTATTGCAACCGAATACGAGCCCGAGGATCAGCACCCAGCCCGCCATGCGTATACGATAGGTTTTCATGGATTATTTTTTGATAAATTGATATACAACGCTCACAGGCTGGCCGTCTACCCGGACATTGGAGCGCATTTGCATTTCGGTGGCCGTCAGGTTTTCGATTGTCAGCCGGTACCCGTAGCCGCCCGAGATGTCCTTTCGGTTTTCGTCGATGAATTTGAACTGGAAGGTCGGGTTGTAGCTTTCAGGTTGCTCAATGACAGACCAACGGAAAAACCGGTCGCCCCCATTGCAGAGACTGCCGGACTCAATGGTATAGCGCCCCGTGCTGTTGTTGTCGCGGAAATACCATTCGCTGCCTTCATAGCATATGGCATCGGCATCGTCAAACAGGGTTGCCTTAAATGTCCCTTCGTTATTGGCGTAAACGATATCCGTGAGGGTCCATGTACCGCTTATCATGTTGCGTTTTTCCCGTACGGCTTTGGAAACGGAGCAGGATTGAATCCCCATTGCCGCCAGGAGTATCATTGGGAGTATGCGTTTCATAAATGATTGTTTTGTTCGAATATATACGGTCTAAGCCCGTTTCCGGACGTTGCCTATATCGAAAGATGCGCGAAATCCCGGTAGAAACTTTGCCCGATCCGCAGAATTGTGTCCCCGCTAAAATCGTAAAGGGGAAAGCGTGCCGCCGGTTACCCCGCCTCAGTAAGCAATCAGTTCTTCCAGGGCCCGGCGTAACCGCTCTTTTGGCAGGAAGCCCGCTTCCAGGTTACGGGCAAAAGGCACGGGGGTTTCCAGGGAAGCCACCCGGCGAACCGGCGCGTCCAGGTATTCAAAGCAATGTTCGCCTATCATGGCGGCAAGGTCCGAACATACACCGCCAAAGAGCGTGTCCTCCTGCAGGAGCAAGACCTTCCCGGTCCGGCGGACGGATTCAAATACCGTCCCGGTGTCCAGCGGACAGAGCGTCCGCAGGTCAATCAGGTCGGCATCGGTGACCCCCAGCGCATCCAGGGCTTCGATAGCCCAGTGCACCCCGGCGCCGTAGGTGATTACGCTCAGGCCCTCCCCTTCCCGTAAACGCGCTGCCTGCCCGAAAGGCATGGTGAAGTAATCCTGGGGCACATCCCCGTATAGCGACCGGTAGAGACCCTTGTGCTCAAAGAACAACACCGGATTCGGGTCCTCGATGGCCGTGGCGAGCAATCCCTTGGCGTCCGCCGGGAATGCCGGATAAGCAACTTTAAGGCCGGGGACTTTGGTAAACCAGGCCTCGTTGGTCTGGGAGTGAAACGGACCCGCCCCCACTCCGGCACCGCAGGGCATCCGGATCACCACATCTGCCGGTTCCCCCCAACGGTAATGCACCTTGGCCAGGTAATTGACAATCGGGTTGAACCCCGACGTGACAAAATCCGAGAACTGCATCTCGACCACCGCTTTCATACCCCCCAGGGAGAGCCCCATGGCCGTGGAGACGATACCCGATTCGCAAATGGGTGTGTTCCGGACCCGGTCTGTACCAAACTCCTCCGCAAACCCTTCCGTCACTTTAAAGACGCCACCGTATTCCGCAATGTCCTGCCCAAGGAGCACCAGGTTGTCGTGCCGCTGCATACTTTGCCTGAGTCCCTGAGAGACGGCATCTACCAAGCGGATATTATTTGCATTTAATCCTTTTTCAACTTGTTTAAATACAAATGGTTTAAACACATCATTTAACTCAATACTTTCATTGAATTCAACAGCGGGTTCTGCAAATGCCTCGTCCAAAGCGTTATCAATCTCCTCCTGAATTTCCTTTTTAATCCGCACCTCGCGAACTTCGCTGAGGATCCCGGACTCCCGAAGGAAGGCCGCGTAGTTTTCCAGCGGGTCCCGTTTCCCCCAATGCTCCATCATCTCCTCCGGGACGTAGCGCGTGCCGCTGGCTTCCTCGTGTCCGCGCATCCGGAAAGTTTTAAACTCCACCAGGACCGGACGGGGTTCCTTCCGCATACTGGCGCATAGTTCGCTGATTCTCGCGTAAACCTCCTGGATGTTGTTGCCGTCCAGAATATGCGATTCCATCCCGTAGCCGGCGCCCCGGTCGGCCAGGTTTTCGCAATTGTACTGCTCGGAAACAGGAGTGGACAGCCCGTACCCGTTGTTTTCTATGCAGAACAGCACCGGCAACCCCCATACCGACGCTATATTCAGGGCTTCGTGAAAATCCCCCTCGCTGGTGGCTCCTTCCCCCGTAAACACAGCCGTCACCCGACTGCGCCCCTGTAAAAGGTCCGACAGGGCAATCCCGTCGGCCACCCCCAGTTGCGGGCCCAGGTGGGAGATCATGCCGACAATCCGATGCTCCATACTCCCAAAATGGAAACTCCGGTCCCTGCCCTTGGTAAATCCGTTAGCCTTGCCCTGCCATTGGGCAAACAACCGATTCAGGGGTACGTCCCTGAAGGTAAACACCCCCAGGTTCCGGTGCATGGGAAGGATGAATTCCTCGGGCTTCAGGCTGGCCGCCACACCCACTGCAATGGCCTCCTGCCCGATGCCGCTGAACCATTTCGAAATCTTCCCCTGACGCAGCAGGATCAACATCTTTTCCTCAATCAGCCGGGGGCGCAACATTTCCCGGTAGAGTCTGAGCTGCATCTCGCGGGGCACCTGGAAGGATTCGTAGTCGAAAGCAAGCGGGGTCTTTTCCATAGGGTATGCAATGGGTATTTACCCACAAATCTACATATTCGCCGGCAGGATGGCCTATTATTTTATTAACTTTGGGCCAGTAAAAACGCAGCCTATGAACCAGATTCCCAGTGCCGACCTGCGCGACTTCATCTCCGGGGACCCCCAGCGCAAAAACGCCTTCGTCGAACAGCTCGGCGGGGCATTTGAAGACATTGGCTTTGTAGCGCTTAGCGGGCATTTCCTCTCGGAAGAGCTCGTGGAGGAGCTCTACAGTCAGGTGAAGAATTTCTTCAACCTGCCCCAGGAGGTCAAGGCCAAATACGAAATTGAGGGCATAGGAGGCCAGCGGGGGTATACCTCCTTTGGAAAAGAGCACGCCAAGGGGCGAAAAGCGGGCGACCTGAAAGAATTCTGGCATTTTGGGCAATACGTGGAGGACGACCCGGAGCTCGAAGCGGAATACCCGGATAATGTCTTGGTTGAAGAATTGCCGGAGTTTAACAAAGTGGGCCGGGAAGCCTACAAGATGCTTGAGAAAACCGCGCAGTATGTTTTACGGGCCCTTGCGCTCCGCCTGGAATTGCCCGAGAATTATTTTGACGAATTCATCCACAACGGGAATTCCATCCTGAGGCCCATCCACTACCCGCCCATCACGGAGGAACCCAAAGATGCCGTCCGGGCAGCGGCCCACGGGGATATCAACCTGATCACCCTGCTCATGGGCGCGCACGGCAAGGGCCTGCAGGTACAAAACCACAAGGGCGAATGGATCGACGCAATTGCCGCCCCGGACCAGCTGATGATCAATGTGGGCGATATGCTATCGCGCCTGACGAATAACCGGCTGAAATCGACGATCCACCGGGTGGTCAACCCGCCCCGGGAACTCTGGGGTACTTCCCGCTATTCCATCCCGTTTTTTATGCACCCCATCAGCACGATGCCCCTGGATTGCCTGGAGCACTGCATCGACGAGGAAAACCCGAAACGCTTTGAGGACATCACCGCGGGGGAATTCCTGCACGAACGGCTGGTGGAGCTCGGCTTGGTGAAAAAATAGCTGCACATGGACCTGCGAGATCAACTGAAAAACCTGTTTCCCGACCACGAACCGGAACCGGAATCGGAATCCGATTCGGGGAATCCCGACCCAAACCCCGTTTGGCTGCAGGAAGACCCCATCCGCTGTATTTACGAGAAGCGCCGCGGCAAGCCGGTAACGGTCCTTGAGGGCTATACGGGTGCCGATTCGGATTTCGCTTCCCTTACCCGGGAAATCAAGAAGCACCTGGGGGTTGGAGGCTCCTACAAGGACGACCGCATCCTCATACAGGGCGACTACCGGGACCAGATTATGCAACTTCTTAAAAGCAAAGGTTTTAACGTAAAGCGGGTAGGCGGATAATACGCCGGGTATCTGTTAATTAGTTTTGCTTTTTATCGACGAAGTATTACATTTACTCGATAGAACCGCAACCAAAACAGTCCGAAAATGAGTTCCCAATTGCACATTACCAACGGGGATAATTTCACCCAGCGATTACAAGAACTGAAGTTGAAGGGCGACATTATCACCTGGCGGGAGATGCTGTGCGAGGGGAAGACGGAGACCAATGTGGGCAGCGAAGCCTTTTGGAAAACCCGGTTTGAATTCCTCCACAAGAACTACAACGTCAGCAAATCCTGGTTCATCGAAAAAACGCTGAAGGAATACCGCTCGCTCTGCAACCACAAACAGCAGGACGAGATTATTTTGTGGTTTGAATACGACCTTTTTTGCCAGATCAACATGCTGGCGGTCATCAGCTGGCTGAAAACGCATCGGCGTCACGCCCGGATCACGCTGGCCTGCAGCGGCGACCAGGAATCCGACGGCAAGTACCACGGCCTTTCCGAATTGAGCGAGGAACAAATCCACAAACTCTTCGACAAACGGGTAGAACTCTCACAGGACGATATTGAATACGCGGACTACGTGTGGCAACTCTATTGCAGCGACAACCCGATCCGGCTGGAAAACCTGACGGATTTTGAGAATTACAAATTTGATTACCTGGAAAACAGCATCCTGGTCCACCTCAAGCGCTTCCCGACCATCAGCAACGGGCTTAACGAGTTGGAAAACCGGGTCCTCCAGGTAGTTGCCGAGGAGAAACCGAAAAGCAAGAAAGCCCTGATGAAGTCCCTGCTGACCAACCAGGGGTGGTATGGTTTCGGCGATTCTCAATACGAACGCATCCTATCCAGTCTCAAGCCGCTCTTTTCCTCTATCAGCCCTGCGCGGCTCAATAAAACCGGCAAGGACATCCTGGACCGGAAAACGAGTTATTACTCGATGATCCGCGATAGTGATGCCTACCTGGGCGGCGCCCTGAAATACAACTTCCTTTACAATTCGGATTCCGGGCGCATCCTAAAGCTCTGATATGTCCCTGGAGCCCTCCGAACTCATTTTGAATGCGGATCGCTCCGTCTACCACCTCAATCTACGGCCGGGGGATCTCGCCGAAACCATCATCCTGGTGGGCGATCCCGAACGGGTCCCTCAGGTCTCACGCCATTTTGATTCCGTTGAATTCTCCGTGTCCAAGCGCGAATTCACCACGCACACGGGCACGTTGGGCAAACAGCGCCTGAGTGTCGTTTCCACGGGCATCGGAACGGATAATATCGATATTGTCCTGAACGAAATCGACGCGCTTTTCAACATTGACTTTGAGACCCGGCAACCCAGGGCGACGACAACCCGCCTTCGCCTGGTCCGTATCGGTACCTCCGGGGCGCTGCAAAAGGATATTCCCGTGGATTCCTTCGTAATCAGCGAGTATGCCATCGGGTTTGACGGCTTGTTGCACTACTATGACAGCGAGCACTTGCAACGGGCAGATATCCAGTACCGCTTTCTGGAGGCGATGCAATGGTCTGTTATGAAAGCGGTGCCCTACGTGGTGACCCCCGATCCCGGGCTTACGGATTTATTGAGTACGTCGGAAGTCATCCGCGGGATGACGGCTACCAACCCGGGGTTTTACGCCCCCCAGGGCCGCAGGTTGCGCCTGCCCCTTCAACAACCGGACTGGTTGGCCCGGATGGCTGAGTTCCGGTTTGGGGACCTCCGGATTACCAATATGGAGATGGAAACAGCTGGCATCCTCGGGCTGGCCGGCTTGCTGGGCCACCAGGCCGCCTCCCTGAGCGCTATCCTGGCCAACCGGGCAAACGGGGAGTTCTCCGAAGACCCGTCACGGACTATCGACCGGTTGATCACCCGCACTTTGGAAATCCTGGTATAACTGGTATAAATTGGATTCTATGGAAAATTTGGCACGAATAGCCGGAGTCCCGGAACATTTCAACCTGCCCTGGCACCTCGCACTTCAGGACGGCGCCTTTGCCCGACAGGGCATCCGCCTCGAATGGACGGATGTGCCCCAGGGAACCGGGCGCATGTGCGCCATGCTCGAAGCAGGGGAGACAGATCTCGCCCTGATACTCACTGAAGGATTTGTCAAAGCGGCTTCCGGGGGGCTGGATGCCGTCATTGTCCAGGAATATGTGGGATCTCCGCTGCAATGGGGCATCCATGTGGGCAGTAAAAGCGATTTCCGGGAGGTCGGAGAGCTTCAAAACGGCCGGGCGGCCATCAGCCGGTACGGAAGTGGCAGCCACCTGATGGCTTATGTCCTTGCCGGGAACATGGGCTGGGATACGCAATCCATGGGTTTTGAGGTGGTCGATACCCTGGACGGGGCAGTTAGCGCCCTGTCTGCGGGGGAAGCCGATTATTTTATGTGGGAACGGTTTACCACCCAGCCCCTGGTCGATTCCGATGTGTTCCGGCGGGTCGGGGTCTGCCCAACCCCATGGCCTTGTTTTGTTTTGGTTGCCCGAGGCGAATATGCGCGTTCAAAGCCCGGGGTCCTGCAAACCCTGCTGCAGGTCATCAATAGTTACACCTCTCGCTTCAAAGCCATCCCGGATATCGACCAGACCCTGGCGCTCCGGTATGATCAGAAATTGAAGGATATACGTTCCTGGCTAAAAATCACCGAGTGGAGTCAGCAACAGGTTGGAGTACAAGTTCTTGATAATGTAATCAATACATTATTTGAATTAAACTTATTATCCAACAATATCAGGAAGGAGGATTTTTTATGGGAGCCCACCTCCGGGAATCCCAAATAAACCCTTTCTAGGCGGGGGATTTTCCCGGGATGCACGCCCGTAAAGGCGGCCTGCTCCTGCAGGAGCTCCAATCACCATTCGATTGGGCTCCTCCCCCCCGCTTCCAGCAATTCATTTGTTTTTCTGAAGTGGCCGTTGCCAAACCACAGCCCCCGATTGGCACTCAGCGGGGACGGGTGGCCCGAGGTAAGGATATGGTGTTTCGCCGCGTCGATCAGGGGCGCCTTGCGCTTGGCAAATCCGCCCCAGAGCAGGAACACCAGGTTGTCGCGATCTTCCGAAAGCCTGCTGATTACCGCATCGGTGAAAATTTCCCAGCCCTGTTTCTGGTGGCTTCCCGCCTTGTGGGCGCGAACGGTCAGGGTAGCGTTGAGCAACAACACCCCCTGTCGGGCCCACCGGCCAAGATCCCCGCTCTGCGGGCAGGGCTGCCCGAGATCCCGCTCAATTTCCCGGAATATATTCACCAAAGAAGGCGGATGGCTTACGCCCTCGCGAACTGAGAAGCACAGCCCGTTGGCCTGCCCCGGTCCGTGATAGGGGTCCTGACCGATGACAACCACTTTGACTGCATCGGGATCGCAGTGGGAGAAGGCTGCAAAGATCTCCGCCCCTTTCGGGTAACAAGTGTGCTCGTTGTATTCCCGACGGACAAAATCGGTGAGTTTCCGGAAATAGGGTTTCTCAAATTCCGGTTGCAAAAGCGGTTTCCAGGCCGGATTTATGCGTACTTCCATGAGGAATCAGTTGGTTTTTCAGGGAGACGGGGCTATTCGGCGAAGGTACAAAATACCCGGCGGAAGGCGGGCGGGCGCGCCGTCCTTTTCAGTAATTCGCCATTCCGCTTTTTACCGGCATTGACTACCTTTGCCAGGTTGCCTGTTACGATGAAGAAAATCACTGCAAAAACGCTTGAAGACCTGGAATTCCCGGAAATCCGGAAACAACTCGAGGCATTCTGCCATACGGGCCCCGGCAGGCAGGCGGCCCGGTCGGTTACCCCTTTCCGGGATGCCGGGCTCCTGCAGGATAGCCTGACTCGCGCCTCGGAATACCTGGCGTCGTTTGAAAACGACAACCAGATCCCGAATCACGGGTTTGAACCGGTAGACTCCTTCCTGGGGATGCTTAAGGTGGAAAACAGTTTACTGCCCATCGAGGCTTTCCGGCATATGTCCGATTTGGCTGGTTTGATACGGGACCACCAGCGGTTTTTTAAAAAGTTTGCAGACTATTACCCGTATCTGAACCAATGGGTTACCCGGGCGGAATTCCACGGGATAATCCCGGAGCGAATCGGCGGGGTGATTGACCGTTTCGGGGAAATCCGCGACGACGCCTCGGACAATCTGCGGGAGATCCGCCGGAAGATGGAACAGGCGCGGGCCGGAATCAACAAGAGTTTCAATTCCGCCCTGTCGCGCTACCAGCAAGCGGATTACCTGGACGAAATTCGGGAGTCGGTGGTCGAGAACCGGCGGGTACTCGCGGTGAAAGCGATGTACCGTCGCAAGGTAAAGGGCAATGTGCTTGGCACTTCCAAGACCGGCAGTATTGTCTATGTCGAACCGGAGGCTACCGAACGGCATAACCGGGAACTCCAATTGCTGGAACTCGACGAAAAGGATGAAATCCACAAAATCCTCCGGGCCCTGGGAGCCGATTTAAGGCCTTTTATTCCGGATCTGGCCACCTACCAGGATGTCATGACGGAAATCGATCTGACGGCAGCTAAGGCACGTTATGCGGCATCTTACGGGGGGATCCTCCCGGAGATCAATTCGGATCGGAAGCACTACCTCCGCGATGCCTACCACCCGTTGCTCCTGCTCAGCAACCGGAAACAGGGCCTGAAAACCTGGCCCCAGACCATCGGGATGCACCCGGAGAACCGGATTATCGTAATTTCCGGGCCGAATGCAGGCGGGAAGAGTATCACCCTGAAAACCATCGGACTCCTGCAGGTGATGCTGCAAAGCGGCCTGCTTATCCCCGTCCACGAGCGAAGTTCCTGCCGGCTCTACGATCAGGTGCTCACCGATATCGGCGACAACCAGTCTATCGAAAACCACCTGAGCACGTATTCCTACCGGTTGAAAAACATGAACCGCTTCCTGCGAAAATGCAATGCGGAAACCCTTTTCCTGATCGATGAGTTCGGCACGGGCAGCGACCCAGAACTCGGCGGCGCCCTGGCGGAAACCTTCCTGGAAACCTTCTACGAACGGGGCTCTTTTGGCGTGATCACCACGCACTACGCCAATTTAAAGGCATTGGCGGGGGAATTGCCACATGCCAGCAATGCAAACATGCTCTTTGACCGAAAAACCCTTGAGCCGGTATTCAGCCTGGAGGTGGGCCAGCCGGGGAGCTCCTTCACGTTTGAGGTAGCCCAGAAAAACGGCATCCCTTTCAGCCTGATCAACAAAGCCAAAAAGAAAGTATCCCGGGGCAAGGTGCGATTCGACGAGAGTATCGCCAAACTCCAGAAGGAACGCAGCAAAATGGCTAAGACCGGGGACCGGCTTCAGGAAGAAGAGAGCAAAGCGCGGGAGGAGGCCGAAAAGTTGGAGACCCTGAACAGCAAATTGAAGGAAAAACTCAGCAGCTACCAGGAGCTTTATGATTACCACCAGCGGATGATCCACCTGGGCACCCGGGTGGACAAGGCGGCCGAACGGTATTTCCGGGAGAAAAAGAAGCGCCCGCTTATCTCTGAGCTCTTGCGCATCGTGGAAACCGAGAACAGCAAGCGCAAAAAGCCATCGGCTGAATCCCGGGCCGAGATCAAAAAGAAAGAGCAGGCCAACCAACAGATTAAGAAGGAGATAAAGGAGATACGAAGCCAAAAGGCTGCGAAAAAGAAACAGGAAGAAAAGCGCAAAAAGTCCCGACCAAAGCCCGTGCTGAAGGTGGGCGACAGGGTGCGGCTGCTAGACGGCAAATCCGTGGGCAGTATTGACAGCATCGAGAAGGACAAAGCGATTGTCAACTACGGGATATTTACCACCAATGTGAGTGTGGACCAGTTGGAATTGGTGGAAAAAGGCAAGAAGGGGTGATACTGCATATGCAGCCGGGTAGCTTCATTTAATCTGTGGATATAAAGCGGCGATTTATCCTATTAGGGGTGCCCCTCCCCGCCCCTCATTCAAGATAATTTAGCCCTCCGCAAATTCCATGCAGCAGAAATCGCAAACCCCGACGTATCTTCGCGACATGGATTTCCCTGAAGGCAAAAAAATCATCCTGTTCGACGGTGTTTGCAACCTTTGCAACGCTGCGGTCCAGCGCATCATCCAGCGAGACAGGCAAGATGTTTTCCTGATGGCGCCGTTGCAGGGGCCAACAGCCCGGGAACTGACCCGGGAAAGGGGCATTGACACGGAACAGGTAGACTCCATCATCCTGATCGACCCCGGGGTAGCCTATTACATCAAATCCGACGCCGCTCTGGAAATTGCAAGGGACCTGAAGGGGTACCGCTGGCTGCCGTTCCTCACCGGCTGGATCCCGCGTGCGGTTCGCGACTGGGTTTACGACCTGGTGGCTCGCAACCGGTACGGCTGGTTCGGCAAACGGCAGGATTGCATGCTGCCCACCCCGGAAATAAAGGAAAAGTTCCTGGATTAATGGATGCATCGGGCCTTAACAGCCCAATGCCCCGTTATTTCAGGTTGTTAAGGATAAAGTCCAGTGTGGGATTGGTATTGCGCTTATCCCGAAAACTCAGGCAGTCGTGCGGCCCTTTCACGGCCAGGCCGATGTCCTGCAGGTAGGCAATCTGCTTTTCGAAATCCAGGGCAACCTTGCCGGTGAGCATCCGGTCCATGGATTCCTCCCGCAAATAGCGCTTATAGATCTTGCGCAACCCACTCAGGTAGAGCCGGTCTTTGGTGAAACCACCCCCCCGATGCGCCCTCAGCGTAATCGTAAATGCCGCATCCCGGTCCAGCTTATACTGGTTGTGGATCAGATCGAAGGTATCTGCAAAGCTGTAACCTTTACTTAAACTATCAGATGCTAATACCCTGTATGATATCTCTTTAAGTCTTTTTAAAGTAAGGGCGCCGCCCATGTATTCGCTGAAAACGGCCAGGCCTTCCTGGGTCTCCACGTTTTTGGGCAATCCATTGGAAAATATTTTCAGGGGTTGCGCCAGCCCGTTGAAAGTTGTGACCAGGTGCACCCCAATTTCATGGTGTGCCAGGGTGAGCAACTGGTTATCGCTGAACCGGGCGTTCCGCTTGATAAGCAGGCTGCGGCTGCTATTGCTCACCATGGCCTCCGCCGCAATATGCGTCGAGAACCGGATGTCCAGAGGAAAATCGTATTGCTTTGCGAATTTCTCAAAGTAGGCCCGGGCCGCTTCCGGGCTGTGCCGTTTTTCCATGTTCCCGAAAGCGGGTTCGTCTTCAAAATGCAGGATAAACCGGGCGTTTTCCACGTCTTTCTCCGTCGGCGTGCCGTAGACTCTCAGGGAATTGTAGTAGAACCGTTTTCCGTGCCCGATCGTTTCGATACACTGCACCATATTCGCGTAAAAGTAGATGACCTCCTTATACATGTCCCGGATCACGGGGTCCTCAATGCGATCCAGCCGATGGGAAAAAAAGAGGCGGTGCAGCTTATAGGGGTCGAACTTGAGTTTGGGATACTTAAATTGAGGCTCCTCCGTAAATTTCGATGCGAAAAACCGGTGTTTTTCCTTTTCCGTATTCAGCGGGTTGACGTACTGCAGCAATTCGATGCGCTTTACCAGGCGGTCCAGGTGGGTATCGATTTCCAGGACCCGGGCGTACTCTTGCTGCAGGTCGGGGTGTATTCGGGGTTCGGTCATAGGGATTTTCGGAATGCGGCGAGCTGCAAAGGTATTAATTCTTTCAATTGCCGGCGTACAGCCGCCACGACTTCCGGATAGAGGATGCCGCTTGTCTCGTCGCAATACACCTTGGCGATCTCGGTGGCGAGCACCAGGGTGTTTCCGAAGTTTCGGGTGATGAATTTCAGAAAGTATCCGTTGCCCTGAAAGGTATCGTTGATCCGGGCGGTGGAGGGGATCGCGTGGGGCAATACGATATCCGCCAGTTTTGCCCGCCAGGCCTCGGCCAGGTGTCCAAAACGCGCATTGTCGATATTGCGGGTCCCCAGGTTCCAGGTGGGTACCTCCCGCTGCCAGCGACGGTAATTATAGCTGTGCATGTCGATGACCAGAACGGCGCCGTGCAGGGACTCCAGCTTGCCGACCAGGGCATGGACTACCTGGTAAAAGGCCTGATGTTTTCCCAGGCTGAGCTGATGCTCCCTCCCGGGAAGGGGTCGCTTCCACAGGGGTTTGCCCCAGGCGTCCTCGTAAATAGCAGACTCCGGCGGGCGGTTCAGGTCGTATTCAAACCGGCTGTCACAGCCCGCCAGGACTATCGGGTGGTCGGCTACCATGTCGCGGGTACAGGGGTCCTCCTCATACCATCGCTCGTATTCCGTATGTGTGCAGATACCCCATAGTGCTTTGCGGAACTGGTGCCCGTCGTGGACAGCCCCGCACACCAGGGGGGCGTACTCTTCGATTTTCAGCCGGAAGGAATAGTCATCGGCTACGGCTTCAAAGGGTTCTCCCCGTTCAATGCGGCGGAGCATCTCCGCCACCGGGAGCCTAAGCATCGTCAACCTCTTTACGCAGGCGGGAACGGCGGTCAAAGGCCTTCAACTTGTCCATCACCTTGCTTTCAATAAAATCGATAACCTTGGTCTGCACCTTGGTTTTATAAGCCTTGTTGATGTAGGTAATCCCGCCCGGGGACATCACATTCACCTCTACCAGCTTCCCGCCGATCACGTCGATCCCCACAAAATAGAGCCCGTCGCTGACCAGCCTTGGGCCAATCTGCTTGCAAAGCGCCTTTTCCTGTTTGGTCAGCGTGTGCTTGGCCACGGAACCCCCTGCGGAAACATTCGAACGGTGGTCGCCGGAGCCCGGGATGCGGCGCATGGCGCCAATTGGCTCCCCATTGAGGAGCAGGATCCGGATATCCCCCTGGTCGGCCCCTTCGATGTACTCCTGGAGGATGACGTAATTTGAAGTGCCGTCCGAATTGGTGATGTAGAAATCCAACAGCGAATTGATGTTGGACATGGCCGACTTTTCAATGAGAATCACCCCGGAACCCCCGTATCCGTTAAGCGGCTTCAGGATCATCCGGTCGGATTCCGATTCTTTGATCTGCCGGATCAGGTAATTTTTGTTTTTGGATACGTGCGTATTGGGTATGATGTTGCTGTGCGTATCGCCAAACGCTGCCGTATACAGCTTGTTGTTGGCCTCCCGCAACCCCCGGAGGGAATTGACGATAAACACATCGTCCTTTACCGAGTCCAGGAAGTTGAGCATGAGTGGGTCCAGGGGTGGGTTGGCACGCATGAATATCACGTCGAATCCGGCCAGAGGAAGCATCTCCTCCCGGGTAGTCGCCTTCTTGTAGAAGGCTTTCAAATTACCGGGTATCTTTTCCATCCGGTTGATCACCGTACAGAACGCGCTGGTGACGCTGTTCCGGATGGTGAGGTTGGCCGGGGTACAAACAGCCACCCCGTGGTTGCGCCGCACGCATTCGTGGATGAGCGCCAGGCTCGTATCGTTGTCCGGGTCGATTTCTTCCCAGGGATACATCAGGAAACAGATATTCATATTGCGCATTTTTCGTTAAGCATTCTCCGCCAGAACTGAAACCGGCCGGACTCCGGTGGCTCAGCGAACTTCGTCCAGGTGATCGTCCCAGTTTTTGACCTTGGGTTTCCCGAGTTTCCCCACCGATTTGGCTACCATCATGGAAACCGTGGCATCCCCGGTAACGTTGACTACTGTACGGAGCATGTCCAGCGGCCGGTCGACGGCGAATATCAGCGCCAGGCCAATGGCCAGTTTGTCTGCGGGGAAATTGATGGACTCCAGGACAATCACCAGCATCACCATCCCGGCGCCAGGCACGGCGGCGGATCCGATGGAGGCCAGCAACGCGGTAAGGATGATGGTCAGTTGCCCGGCAAGGCTCAGCTCAAAACCGAGCGCCTGGGAGATGAAAACGGCCGCAACCCCCTGGTACAGGCTGGTCCCGTCCATGTTGATGGTGGCACCTACGGGCAGCACAAAACTCGAGACCTCCTTATCCACCCCGATATGTTCTTCCACCCGCTCCATGGTAACCGGCAGGGTGGCCGCGCTGGAACTCGTGGAGAAGGCTAGCAATTGGGCGGGGCTGATCTTCTTCAGGAAGGTCCATGGGTTGTAGCGGGTAAAGGTAGCGACCACGAGGCTGTAGAAGACGATCATCAGGAAGAGCCCGAGGACAACCACTCCGGCGTACTTGAGCAGTGCCAGGAGCAGATCCGGATCTCCCGAGGAGACCACCACGTTGGCAAGGAGCGCAAAGACGGCTACCGGTGCCGTCAGCATGATCAGGTCCACCATTTTGAGGACCACTTCGTTCAGGGCGTCAAAAAACTTTTTCAATGGCTCGGCATCCTTCTCCCCGATAAGCAGCATACTGATCCCCAGGAAAATGGTAAAGAAAATCACCTGCAGCATGAGCGCATTGTCGCTCAGGGCCTGAAAAGCGTTGTCGGGCACCATATCCACAAGGAACTGCAGGGGTCCGCTCTCCCGCTGCCGGCTCGCTTCCTCCAGTTTGGATGTAACCCCGGCATCCGAGGCGTAGGTTTGCTCGAGCTGGGCGATGGTTTCCTCTGAAATGCCGTTCCCGGGCTTCATGATATTGACCAGGATCAGACCGATACTGATGGCCACCACTGTGGTCACGATATAAATCCCGATGGTCCGCAGGCCGATATTCCGGAAACTGGAGATGTCCTTCAGGTCGGAAATCCCCTTGACCAGGGAGGCCAGGATCAGC
This sequence comes from Robiginitalea sp., assembly GCF_982776155.1. Lineage (NCBI taxonomy): Bacteria > Pseudomonadati > Bacteroidota > Flavobacteriia > Flavobacteriales > Flavobacteriaceae > Robiginitalea > Robiginitalea sp. The sequence continues at coordinate 509,645 of NZ_CEXZKX010000001.1, read as the reverse complement.
GGTATGGCAATGAGTTTGAGGAGTTTGACAAATATTGTCCCGAAGGGGTTGATCCAGTCCTGGACAAATTCGGCCCCCCAGTCCGGGTAAGTCATTACAAATCCGAAAACGATACCCAGCAACATCCCGATCAGGATTTGCCAGTGCAGGTCGAGCTTCCTCATATAGGTTATTTGGTTTGAGCCCGGAAGATACTATTTATGCGGGAATCCCCCCAAATTCAGGCTTTCAGATTTGGGAGAGCCGGGCCAGCAGCGACATGTCCGCGAGGACCAGGGCTGCCATGGCCTCCACAATAGGGACGGCCCGCGGGACGACGCACGGGTCGTGCCTTCCCTTCCCCTGGACGGTGACCTCCCGGCCTTCTTTGTCGATGGTGTCGTAGGATTGCAGCAGGGTGGCCACCGGCTTAAAGGCCACACGGAAATAGATATCCATGCCGTTGCTGATTCCGCCCTGTACACCCCCGCTGTGATTTGTCCGGGTACTGCCGTCCGGGTTAAAGGCGTCATTGTGCTCGCTGCCCCGCATGGTGACGCCCTGGAAGCCGCTGCCGTATTCAAAGCCCTTCACCGCGTTGATCGAAAGCATGGCCCCGCCCAGGCAGGCGTGCAGTTTATCAAAAACGGGCTCCCCCCACCCGGCGGGCACGCCCCGGATGACGCAACTGACCACCCCGCCTATCGTATCCCCGGATTTACGGACCTCCCGGATATGCGCTTCCATTTGGGATGCCATTTCCGGATCCGGGCAGCGGACCGGGTTGTTTTCGGCCTCCTCCAGGTTTAATTCCCCATACGGGGTATCCAGGGCCATGGTTCCCACCTGGGAAACATAAGCCTGGATCGATACATCCCCCAGGAGCTGTTTGGCAATCGCCCCGGCCACCACCCGGCAAACCGTTTCCCGGGCGGAACTGCGCCCGCCACCGCGGTAATCCCGCTTGCCGTATTTCTGATCGTAGGTATAATCCGCATGGGAGGGCCGGTATGTACCGGCGATGTGACTGTAATCTTTTGATTTCTGATCGGCATTGGGAATCAGAAAACCGATGGGGGTCCCGGTGGTTTCCCCCTCGAATATCCCCGAGTAAAACTGCACCTGGTCGGACTCCTTGCGTTGGGTAACAATGGCGGACTGCCCGGGCCTGCGTCGGTCCAGGTCTTTCTGGATGGCCTCCAGGTCGATTTTCAAACCGGCCGGGCAACCGTCGATTACCCCGCCCAATCCTTTACCGTGTGACTCCCCGAAGGTGGTGAGCCTGAAAACCGTACCAAAGCTGTTTCCTGCCATTGTAGTGTAATTTGGACGCGGGGCACCCGATTCCGGATGGAATGGGACGTCGGATTCCCGGGATTTAACAAGCCCCAAAGTTACTTCTTAACACCTTGCGAACCAAAGGGCATCGAATAATAGTCGCTTAAACTCAAAAGCGGCTTGCCTTACGTAAACTTAACCTTGGGGAAGGGAAGAATTCATCTACGGGATTTCCGTTTATATACCGGACGTCATAATTTTGACCCCAAATACCTGAACTCCATTGAAAAAGCGCAAGCCGCATATAGTAGTCCTTTCGGATGTCCACCTGGGGACCCGGGAATGCCAGGCCGACTCCCTGCTCGCCTACCTGAGCAGTATTCGCCCGGCAACCCTGGTTTTAAACGGGGATATTTTCGATTTCGAGCGGTTCGACAAGGCGTACTTCCCTCCCTCCCACTTCAAGGTGCTTAAGAAAATCCTCGGACTGGCTGCCTCGGGTACCACTGTGTATTATCTGACCGGGAACCGGGACCAGGTCTTCCGGAAGTTTACCGGGACCACCCTGGGGAACCTGCAGATCCGGGATAAACTCCTGCTCAACCTGGACGGCCGCAAAACCTGGATCTTTCACGGAGATATCTGCGACCTGGCGGGTACGCAAACCAAGTGGGTCGTCCGCCTGGGCGCATTGGGTTACCGGCTGTTGTTCCTTGCCAACCGGGGCTTCAACCGGGTGCGCCGCCTGACAGGCCGCGGGCCTTATTCCCTGGCACGTCGCGCCGGGCAAAACCGGGCTGCTGCCGGACACCGGGAACGCTTTGAAAAATCTGTCGTAGACCTGGCCCTGGAAAACCGCTACGACACGGTGATATGCGGACATATCCACCATCCGAAGAAAGCGTGGAGAGAGACCCCAAAAGGAAATTGTCTCTATCTGAATTCCGGGGATTGGGTGGAGAGCCTGACGGCCCTCGAATACCATTTCAAGCGCTGGAAACTCTACAAATACCAGGAAGACAAGCTCCTCCCTTTCTTTGCTGACGAAGAACTCAAAGGGATGGACATGAACCAGCTCATCTCCAGTATTCTGGAGATTACCGAAACCAAAAAAGACGAGAAAACCACAGACGGTTCAGGCGATTAACGCCTCCTTAAGCAGTGTTACCGGATGTTCGGCCCGCCGGCCTGTTCCGTCGTAGATCTGATGCCGGCAGCTCGTCCCGTTGGCCGCCAATAATACGGTATCCTCCGATTTCCGGATAGCCGGGAAAAGCCGCAGCTCGCCCACCGCCATACTCACCCCGTAGTGCTCTTTTTCGTATCCGAATGAGCCCGCCATCCCACAGCAGCCCGAAGGAATTATGGATACCCGGTAATTTTCCGGCAGGTTCAATATGTCGAAGGTGATCTTTTGATCCGAAAGCGCTTTCTGGTAGCAGTGGTTGTGGATCTTCACCTCCCGGAATTCACGGGTAAACCGGTCGCTTCCAATGCGGCCTTCCCGAGCCTCGCCCGCCAGGAATTCCTCAATAAGGAAGGCGTTCCCCGCTATCCGGCTGGCGGTTTCGGGCGGCAGCCCCATACGCTTGTATTCGTCCCGGAAGGTAAGGATCGCCGACGGCTCGAGCCCCAATAGCGGAATTCCTTTTTCAGTCAGGGCGGACAGGGCGAAACTGTTTCTCCGGGCAAGGCGCTGGGCTTGTTCCAGAAACCCCTTGGAGATAAACGTTCGGCCGCTTTCCGCAAAAAACAGTTCTACCCGGTATCCCAGGCGTGTCAGTAATTCCACGGCGTCTTTCCCCTGCCGCGTATCCAGGTAACGGGTAAACTCGTCAATGTACAGGGCTACCGGGCGGCCTTCAGGTCGGTATTCGGCCTGCAGCCGTCGCAGGTGGCCGTCAAAATCGGCGCGGCCAACGGGCGGCAGGGTCCGCTCCGGGGCCACCCCCGCAAGGCGCTTTAGAGCCCGGCCCACGGCATTGTTCCCCGTCAGGGCATTGGCCAGGCCGGCCACCCGGCTGTTCAGGGCGTTTATCCGGGTGTTGTAGGCAAATAGCCGGTTGCGGAGCGAAAAGCCGTTGGCCTTCTGGTACTGATAGCTGAATTCCGCCTTCAGTGTGGCCACATCCACGTTGCTCGGACACTCCCGGGCACAGGCCTTGCAGCTCAGGCAAAGATCAAACACTTCCTTGAGTTCCGGCCGGTTAAAACCGTTGTTTCCCGGGTATTGGGTAAGCATTTCCCGCAGCGTATTGGCCCGGCCGCGTGTTGTATCGGACTCCCGGCGGGTGGCCTGGTAACTCGGGCACATGGCTCCGGCCATCGTATGCGACTTCCTGCAGTCCCCGCTGCCATTGCATTTTTCGGCGGCGCGTAATATTCCCTGGCTGTCCGAAAAATCGAGAAGTGTACCGGGTTCGGGTTCCTCACGGTCCGGCTCGTAACGCAGGGAGCGATCCATAGGAAACGCGTCGACGATTTTCCCGGGGTTGAAAACGCCTTTTGGGTCAAAGGCCGTTTTGATTCGCCGCAGCAACTGGTAATTTTCCTCCCCGATCATCATCGGGATAAATTCCGCACGGACTATCCCGTCACCGTGTTCCCCGCTGAAGGAGCCCCGGTACTTTTTGGTCAGTCGGGCCACGTCTGTGGTGATTGAGCGAAAAAGGGCCACGTCCGCCGATTTTTTGAGGTCCAGGATGGGCCGGAGGTGAAGCTCTCCTGCCCCCGCATGGGCGTAATACACGGCCTGTTGCCCGTAGCCCTCCATGATTTTCGTGAATTCCCCGATAAAATCCCTGAGGTCCGGCAGGGCAACAGCCGTGTCTTCGATACACGCAACGGCTTTATGGTCGCCCACCATATTTCCCAGCAACCCAAGCCCCGCCTTGCGCAAATCAACAGCTTTGCGGATATCATCCCCGTACAGGACGGGAACCGCATAGGCCCTCCCGGCGGTTTTCAGGGTCTCTTGCAGGGCGCGTATCCGCGTTTCCAGGGCATCGGCATCCCCGGCCCGCACTTCGAGCATGAGCAGGGCCGCCGGGTCGCCCTCCACAAAGAAGCGGTTTTCGCTTTGTTCCCGATTGTTCCGTGTGCAATCCAGGATCACTTTGTCCATCATCTCGCAGAGATGCAGGTCGTGCGTCATGGCCGGCACCACGTCCGACAGGCTGTCATCGAGCGTACGGTAATGCGGCACAAGCATAGCGGAAACACCTGGGGGCAGTGGGTCCAGCCGGAGGGTAATCTCCGTGGTAAATGCCAGCGTCCCCTCGCTCCCGCTGAGGATTTTCGCCAGGTTAAAGGGCGCATCGGACCGTCCGAAAACGGCGGTATCCAACAGCGCGTCCACTGCGTAGCCCGTATTCCTGCGGTGGATGTCGGGATGCGGAAATTCTCGAACTATTTCATTTTGTATCTCCTTATTGGATAGCTCCTTATGGATCTCCTTGTAAATATTTGCTTCAAGTGTTTCGCCCTGGGCTTTCTCGTGGAATTCCCGTGGGTTGAGATCCCGGACGTCTATTTCGCTCCCATCGGATAACAGTGCGGTAAGGGCAACGACTTTATCACGCGTCACGCCATATTGAATGGAGGTCGTACCGCTGGAATTATTTCCGACCATCCCCCCGATCATACAGCGGTTGGAGGTAGAGGTGTTTGGCCCGAAAAACAGGCCGTGGGGCCTCAGGAAGTCATTGAGTTCGTCCCGGACCACCCCCGGTTGCACGCGGACGGTGCGCTCTTCCGCATTGAGCTCCAGAATTTCCGTCATGTGGCGGGATACGTCCACAACGATTCCCGGCCCCACGCATTGTCCGGCCAGGGAAGTACCGGCCGTCCGGGGTATTAAACCAACCCCGTGGGCCCTGGCAAAACGGATCAGCTTTGCGATATCCGAGGAATCCCTGGGAAAAGCCACAGCCAGGGGCTTCATGCGGTAAACCGAGGCATCCGTTGCATAGAGGGCCTGGTGCAGTTCGTCCCAATGCAGCGTCCCTCCGAGCGACTGCGCAAGTTGTTTGAGTTCAGAAATCTCCAATCCGGGCAATTTTTGACGTCTAAATTAAGTTTTTATTAACGGAAGGCCACCTGAGATGGCCTATTTTTGGCAGCAAAATAAAACCGAATTGTATGAAAGTGTTACGAATTCTAACGATTTTTTCCGTTCTGCTTACGACCGGGCTGAGTGCCCAGAGTATTTCGGACCACGCACTCGGATTGCGGCTGGGTGACAGCGACGGTTTCGGGGCGGAAATCTCCTACCAGAAATCCATCGCCCGATCCAACCGGGTAGAGGTGGATCTGGGATGGCGCGATTCCCGGAACTTCGACGCATTTAAACTCACCGGCATCTACCAGTGGGTACGTATACTGGATGGCAACTTCAACTGGTATTACGGGGTTGGCGGGGGCCTTGGGAGCGTGGATTTCGATCCGGGTTTCCCTGTGGATGACGATGGGGGCCTGTTCCTTTTTGCCGCCGGCGACATCGGTATCGAATACAATTTCGACATTCCGCTGCTCCTCTCCCTGGATTTCCGGCCGGAACTCGGGCTGACGGGCTACGATGGGTTTTCGGATAATTTTGATTTCGATATCGCACTGGGAATCCGATACCAATTCTGATAACCGTACAACGACCTGAAAACCCTTGACATAAGCTTTTGTTAAGGGTTTTTTTATTCCTGACCGACTGCCTACCTTTGGGCTTCAATTTGTGAAAAAATGAAGAAAACGCTATTGATTATCGCATGTGGACTGGCCATTGCGGCCTGTAATGACGGGGGCTCGGAAGGTTTCCGAATTGAAGGGAGCTTGGAGGGAGACCTCGCAGACGGAACCCAGGTGATCCTGCGAAAAAGCGATGAAAATATGCAACCGGTGGATGTGGATACGGCTACCCTGGATGCCGGCCGTTTTTCCTTTGCCGGGACAGCCGATCAACCGGAATTGTACTACCTCTTTGTCAAAGGGGTTCGCGGGGGCATCCCGCTAATCCTCGAGAATGGGACCATCGATGTTCGGGCGCACAAAGACAGCCTGCAGGCAGCCGAACTGAGCGGGACTCCCCAGAACGATGCCTATGCAGCTTATATACAGGGCGCACGGGAAAAATCCCGGCAACGGCTCTCGATGAATGAGGATATGCGTAAAGCGGTGATGGAAAAAGACACGGTGATGATTGAGTCGCTGCGGGACGAATATTTTGAATTGCTGGACCGCATGACGCAGTACGAGAAGGATTTTGTTCGAGAAAACCCGGATGCCCTGATCTCCGCACTGGTCTTAAACCGGATGCTCCAGAGCAATGCCGTTCCCGTGGCCGAGGTGGAGGAACTCTACCGGACCCTCTCAGAGGAGATCCGGGAAACCACGCACGGATCGGGTATATCCGAAAAACTGGAATCTGCAAAGCGCACCGCCATCGGGGCAAAAGCGCCCGCTTTTTCCGCCCCGACCCCGGACGGTGACCCGCTTGCCCTGAGCGAAGCCCTCGGGAAGGTAACCCTGGTGGATTTCTGGGCTGCCTGGTGCCGTCCCTGCAGGGCGGAGAACCCGAATATCGTCCGGGTTTACAACAAATACAAGGATAAGGGCTTCAAGGTACTGGGGGTTTCCCTGGACCGCAATGCGGAAGACTGGAAACAGGCCATTGCCGATGATAACCTGGACTGGCAGCACGTGTCTAACGTCCGGTACTTCGATGAAATTGCCGAACTCTACAACGTGAGCGCCATCCCGGCCAGTTTTATCCTGGATGAAAACGGGGTGATCGTAGCCAAAAACCTCCGGGGAGACGCACTCGAAGAGAAAGTAGCCGAGTTGCTACCCTAGTACTCCGGTAAATCCTAGAATACCCCGCGTACATCCCGGAAGGTACCGGTAACGGTTGCGTTGCCCTTCTGAACAACCTGTCCGAAAACATCCAGGACAGATTCGGTCCCGAGGAATTCTACGCTGGCACCGTCTTCCAGGATGAGGTCTCCGTAGATGGTGACATCCCCTTCAATCACCAGGACACTGCCTTCGCCTACGGTGATATCGCGCTTTCGGTAAAACTTGCCGACGGCCAGGGTGCCGTATAGGCTCATCGAGGCGTCTGCCGCAATTTCCACGTCGTTATTGACCGTCCAGGAACCGCAAAGCAGGAGTTCCCCGAAGACATCGATGGTATTGAGTCGCTTTTGCCCGCTGTATGCCTCAGAGGTACCCGAAGCGATTTCCATCCTGGAAGAACCCCGGTATTTATCGAGTCCCTCACACCGGCTTTCCAGGCTCTCGCTGGGCCGGTTGAGTTTGATGATCTGTAGCCCGCCTTCCCCGGTGGCCGCAAAGGCGTAATCGCCCTGGGAAGCCACATAGTTGACGGAACCGTCCAGTTCCACAATGCCCACCAGGTCGGCGCCGTTCGCGTCTTCCTCCGAAATGCAGAGACCGGCACCCCCGTTGGCCATGAATATGACGGCCTCGTTGGATACCACTGCATTGGTAACCACGGCATCGGCTTCCACCCCGTCCGGGTGAATCGGGATGGGAAGATATTCCAGAAGTTCCCCGCTTCCCAGATCGTACAGGCCGGTTCCGCGGTCCGCCTCGGCAACCAGGAGCGTCCCGTCCCCCACAGTCAGTGTTTTCTTGGTGGCCTCACCCAAATCTGTGGTAACCGCCACCACGGAGTTTTCCGTGAGGTCCGTATTCCAAAGGCGCACCCCGGTACCCGCATCCAGTACCGCAATTCCCGTAGGCGTGGCCGCCACGGAACGGGCGTCCGCCACGAAGGCTTCGTCCAGGATCGTCAGGTCGGTGGGATTGTAGGCTGTAATACTGCCTTCCTTGCCGCTGCTCACCAGGATCCGGTCGGCCAGCACCAACACATCGGTGGCGTTATAGCCCTGTTGGAAGCCATAGGTGACGGCATCCGTGGAAAGCGTCCCGTTGCTCGCCGGAATACGCGCCACAAACGAGTTGGCTGTGGCCGTGGCCGAGGTTTCGGCATCTACCCCGCCGACGATATAGAGATAGCCGTTGGCGTACGCCAGGGAATTGATATCGGCGTTCAGGTAAAAAAGCCGAGCAGTTACCCGCGGGTTATGGGGGTCGGAGATGTTCACCACATCCACAGCACCCGAATAGGTTTCCCCGACAGTATTGTAGGCTACATACGCAAACGCGCCATCCAGGTCCACATGGGAAGCGGTCAAATTGTCCCCGGCCTGGTAGGATGGAGGGGAAACGGACGCGATAAGCGTCAACGGGTAGTCCCCGGCCTCATCCGGAGCCTTGCCGCTGGCGTTGTTTTCTTCATAGATCCCCAGCACGCCGGCCTGGCTGTAGCTGATGGCTGCCGCAAGCGCATTGGGGTTGGTCTCCAGTACGAGGTCGTCCTGGAGGTTGTCCTGATAAATAGTCGTTTGGTCGCTGCACCCGGCCAGGAGTGCAAGGGTGCATATGGCCCATACCACATGTTTCATAAAGTAGGTCTTTTTAAGGCTTTGGGTATGTCCCTAACGCCGGGAAGACCGGAATCGTATAAAACAGGGGGGATTTTAGCTGTCTGGCGGGATTCCCGTAGGGGAATTCCTAAATCTTTCCGAGTTTCTGGAGGATAAAGAGCAAAACGATGGGGAGTGCCAGCAGGATGACCATGGTGGGGTGGCTTGTGATAATATCCGGCTTGAACAGGAGCGTAATGACGTACCCGCCAACCGCACCCCCAAAGTGCGCCGTATGCCCGATATTCCCCAGGCGGCTTTTCATGCCGTAGATGGAATACAACAGGTAGGCTATCCCCAGGATATAGGCAGGCAGCGGGATCGGGATAAACATCAGGGCAAGGCGCATCTCGGGTTCCAGCAGGATGGCCGCGTAAAGTACGCCCGTCACCGCACCGCTGGCGCCCACGGCGCTGTAAAAAGGTTCGTCCCGGTGAAAATACATGGCCAGCAGGCTCCCGGCCAGTAAACTTACCAGGTAGGTGATCAGAAACCGGGAGGGCCCGAACCAGTCGATAACCACATCGGCAAAAAAATACAGGGTGAACATGTTCACAAAAAGGTGGGCCACATCCACGTGCAGGAAACCCGAAGTAATGGTCCGCTCCCGCTGACCCGCCCGTATAGCGCTGATGTTGAACTTATACCGGTCAAAGAACTGCAAATCGTTGAAGCCTTTGATACTCACCAGGATATTGGCGGCAATCAGGATGATGGTAGCCAGGTGTAAATTCATGCGGGGCCCTTATTTTTGGGGCCAAATATAGCTATATTTGCCCATATTCCTGATCATGCAACGAGCCGTTTATCTGGTAGCCTACCCCCTACTCTGGCTGGTGGCGCGGTTGCCCTTCCCGCTTCTCTACCTGTTATCCGACGGAGTATTCTTCCTCCTGTTCCACGCCGTGCGGTACCGCCGGCAGGTTGTTCGCGCAAACCTCGCCCTGGTTTTCCCGGACCGGCCGGAATCCGAGCGCCGGACCATTGAACGACGTTTCTATGCCCACATGTGCGATATGTTCCTGGAAATGATCAAGACACTGGCTATTTCCGAACGGGAAATGCAGAGAAGGTTTCAGATCGACAACCTGGAAATCCTGCATCAACTGGAACGGCAAAACCGGATCGTCATCCTCTTGATGCCCCATTACGCCAGTTGGGAATGGGCCCTGTCTCTGGACTCCCATATCCGTTCCCGGGGGTACGGGGTGTATCAGCCCCTGGGCAACCCGTATTTCGATAAACTCGTCCGCCGGATCCGCGCCAAATGGGGTACCACCCTGATCCCGACCCGGGAGACGCGGAAGGGAGTGGCTGAAATTGTTCGGCAGCGGGAACTCGCCACCATCGGCTTTATCAGCGACCAGTCACCGATGGTCAAAAAGGCGGTGCATTGGGGGGACTTCATGGGAATTACGGTGCCCATGCACACCGGGGCGGAGGAACTCTGTAAAAAGCACGACCTGCCGGCCGTATACCTGAAAGTGCGCAAGACGGGCCGGGGTTTTTACCGGAGTGAGATCATCCTGCTGTCAGACGACCCGCAATCGGTGCCGGACTTCGGTATTACCGATGCCTTTTTCCGGGAGGTTGAGCGTTCCATCCTTGAAGCCCCCGAATATTATTTCTGGACCCACAAGCGGTGGAAGCACCGCAACAAGCGACCAAAACACCTCCCGGCCCGGCCAAAGGAAGTGACCTCGGGTTCCTGACGAAGAAACTTCAGAATCTTAAAGCCCCGCCAGGGCGCGGATCTGCCCGATGATTTTTCCCGCCAGGTTGTCGGCGGCCTCCTGGCTGGAGGCTTCTGTGTAAATCCGGATAATCGGCTCGGTATTGGACTTTCTCAGGTGAACCCAGCAGTCCGAAAAATCAATTTTCACCCCGTCGATGGTGTGGAGTTCCTCGGTCTCGTATTTTTTGGCCATTCCCCGGAGGATGGCATCCACGTCCAGGTCCGGGGTCAGTTGAATCTTGTTTTTGCTCATAAAATAGGCCGGGTAGGATTTCCTCAGCTCGCTTACCGAAACGCCGCGTTCGGACAGCAGCATCAGGAAGAGGGCGGTCCCCACCAGGGCATCCCTGCCGTAGTGGCTGGCCGGGTAAATTACCCCCCCGTTGCCTTCGCCCCCGATTACGGCCTTTGTTTCCTTCATGGCTTCCACTACGTTGACTTCCCCCACGGCGGCTGCCGTATAACGCCCCCCATGGGACAGGGTTATATCACGCAGCGCCCGGGTGGATGACAGGTTGGATACCGTATTCCCGGGGTTCTTGCCCAGGATATAGTCTGCACAGGCCACCAGGGTATACTCCTCTCCAAACATGTTGCCCTGCTCGTCGATAAACGCCAATCGGTCCACATCCGGGTCCACCACAATCCCCAGGTGGGCCTGCTCCTCCACCACTTTTTTGCAGATGTCCCCCAGGTGCTCCCTGAGGGGCTCCGGGTTGTGGGGAAACTCCCCGGTGGGATCGCAGTATAATTTCACGACTTCCACGCCAAGCGCTTCCAGCAGTTTGGGGATGGCGATTCCCCCGGAAGAATTCACCCCGTCCACTACCACGCGGAAATTCATTTTCCGGATCGCATCGGCATCCACCCATTCCAGGGCGAGCACCTCGTCCACATGGATGTCCAGGTAAGCGTCGTTGATTGTCCGTTGACCGAGCTCGTCCACCCCGGCAAAATCAAAATCCTCCGATTCGGCGAGCTTCAGGATTTCCGTACCCGCTTCCGCATCCAGAAATTCCCCTTTGTCATTGAGCAACTTCAGGGCATTCCACTCCTTGGGGTTATGGCTGGCAGTCAGGATGATCCCCCCATCGGCTTTTTCCATAGGTACTGCCAGTTCGACGGTGGGCGTGGTGGATAATCCAAGGTCCAGGATATCGATTCCCAGCCCGGTGAGCGTGGCCACTACCAGGTCCTGGACCATCTCTCCGGATAACCGCGCATCCCGGCCGATTACTACCTGCAGCCGTTTGCCGGGCCGGTGCTCCCGAAGCCAGGTGCCGTAGGCGGCAGCGAAGCGCACGGTATCCAGGGGTGTCAGGTTCTCCCCGGGGTGGCCGCCAATGGTTCCCCGGATTCCGGATATGGATTTTATCAATGTCATGTTACTCTGCTTTTCGCGCAAATATACAGGGAACGACTGGTAATGCGAATGAATCCGTACTTTTAAGGCCTGCATTCGGCTTCATGAACTACCTGGCCCATATTTACCTTTCCTTCGGGGACGATGAGCTCGCCCTCGGCAATTTCATCGCAGACAGCATCCGCGGCAGGAAGTACAAAGACTACCCGGAACGGGTCGGGCAGGGGATCCTGCTGCACCGGGCCATCGATACGTTTACCGATGCCCATCCGACCACCCGGCGCAGCAGCAAACGCCTGCACAAGCGGTACAGCCATTACAGCCGGGTGATTGTGGATATCTACTACGACCATTTCCTGGCCCGGGACTGGGAGCGCTATTCGGATACCCCCCTTACGGAATTTGCGGACAATTTCTACGTACTCCTGGAGGAGAATTTTGACTGGTTGCCCGAAAACATCCAGCGACTCTACCCCTATATGGTGGCTGACAACTGGCTCGTGAACTACGCGAGCATGGAGGGGATTGCCCGCGTATTGCAGGGGATGAACCGCAGGACCAACAACAAATCCGGGATGGACCAGGCCATAGACGACCTGGGCTGGCACTACGAGGCTTTCCGGGAAGAATTCCATTCGTTTTTTGGGGAATTGATTATCTTTTCCCGCAATAAAATAGCATCCTTTTGAGACTGACCATTATCCCTCCTACCCGGACAGTCCTCCGGGCATTTCTTATTTGTTTCCTGATACTTGGAACTGCGGGTTGCCGCAAGGCACCGCCAGAACCCACGGGCCTGGTGGCCGAAAAGGCCATGGTGGTTTCGGCAAGGGAGGAAGCCTCCCGGATCGGCCTTGAAATCCTTCAGAAAGGCGGGAATGCCTTTGACGCAATGATCGCCACGGAGATGGCCCTTACCGTGGCCTACCCCTTTGCAGGGAGCCTGGGGGGAGGCGGCTTCATGGTATACCGCCTGGCCGACGGGACCACCGGCAGCATTGACTACCGCGAAAAAGCGCCCCTGGCCGCCACGGCGGATATGTACCTGGACTCCCTGGGAAACCCGGACCCGGCCAAAAGCCGGATGGGCGCCACAGCTGTCGGGGTGCCGGGCGCCATTGCCGGGATATTTGAGGTACACGAGCGTTTCGGGACCCTGCCGATGGATACCCTCCTGGCGCCGGCCATCGAACTTGCGCGCAAGGGTGTGGTGGTGACCGAGAATCAGGCGCGGCGCCTGGAACGGGTACGGGCCGATATGATCGCGGTCAACGGCGACAGCATCCTGTTCGCCAACCATTGCCGTCCCGGGGACACCTTGCGGTATGCGGCCCTGGCGGAGACCCTGGAGCGCATTGCCCGGAACGGGCGGGACGAATTTTACAAGGGGGAGACCGCACGTATCCTGGCGGCCTTTATCCAGGAGGCCGGCGGTTATATCACGGAAGAAGATTTGGCGCGCTACCAGGCCAAGTGGCGCGACCCGGTGGAATTCACCTACAAGGATCTGAAAATCATCTCTATGGCTCCGCCCAGCAGTGGCGGGGTCACCATGAACCAGATCCTGAAAATGATCGAACCCTACGACCTGTCCGGGATGGGCATGCACTCAGCCCGCAGCATCCAGTTGTTTACCGAGGCGGCCCGGCGCGCCTATGCCGACAGGAATTATTACCTGGGCGACCCGGACTTCGTAGACATCCCCCTGGATACGCTTCTCAGTGAGGACTACCTGCGGGGACGGATGGCCAGTTTCAGTTTCGATGCAGCCACCCCCTCCTCGGAAATCGCGGAAGGGGAACTCGCGGCCTATGAGAGTATGGAAACCACCCACTATTCCATTGTCGACGCCTCCGGGAATTCCGTTTCCGTCACTGTTACTCTCAACGGGGCTTATGGTTCCAAACTTTACTGTGCGCCCCTCGGGTTTTTCCTCAACAATGAAATGGACGATTTCAGTGCGAAACCGGGGGTTCCCAATATGTTTGGCCTGATCGGGGCGGAAGCCAACAGCATTGCGCCCGAAAAGCGGATGCTCAGCAGCATGACCCCCACCCTGGTGGAAAGGGACGGGAAACTCTGGATGTCTGTGGGGACCCCGGGGGGGTCTACCATCATTACGGCCGTTGCCCAGACCATCCTGAATGTCTATGAATTTGGACTGAGTATGCAGCAGTCCGTGGATGCCCCTCGGTTCCACCACCAATGGCTCCCTGACCTGCTGGTATTTGAACCGGAAGGCTTCCCTGAAAGCCTGAAGGACAGCCTCAGGGCACGGGGTTACATCCTGAATGAGGACTACACCCCGATTATCGGAAAAGTAGATGGGATCCGGGTCCTGCCGGACGGTCGTCTGGAAGGGGGTGCGGACCACAGGGGTGATGATACGGCGGTAGGGTTCTGAATGAAAAAACCGGGAGGTAGCTAAGAAAAGGCGGGAAACGGGCAACCCACCGAAAATAAAAATACCGTAGGAACAATACCCTGGCCAGGTTGTGCCGGGTAGGTTTTTTTAAGCAGCCCTTGAACTACTCAGGCCCTGGCGAGTTTCTGTTTGAGCTCATCCATGGATTCCTGCAATTGGCGCAGCAGCCCGGTCTCGGTGGTGGCATCCACCCCGAAGGTGATCTTGCTGCTCACTTCCCAGACTTCCTGCAACTGGGACTCGGAGATTTCGTAGGGCGCATAGGAATCGTTGAGGGAAATCAGCCGGAATCGTCCGGTCCCCGGTAATTTTTCCACCTTCTTTACAAGTACGGCATCCTCCAGCACAATGACATAGATCCGGTTCGGGCTAACTTCTTTCCAGTCCGAAACCGCGCGGGCCAGTACCCAGTCCCCGGGTCGCAGGTTCGGGAGCATACTGTCCCCTTCCACCTGGAACCCCCGGTAGGTGGCATTCCGGAATTGTGGGATGGGTAGGTCAAAGGCAGGCAACCGGCGGAACCAGCTGCTGTCCTGGATATTCTGCGGGTAGCCTGCTGCCGCCTTGGCGTTGACCAGGACCATGTTTTCCCTGTCGGCGGAATCCACTGTAACCACCTTCGGCATTACATTGACCGACGCCGGTTCCAGGTATTGCCGTTCACTCGAACCGAATAGCCAAAGCGGGTTGATTTTAAACTGCCTCAGCAACTCGGAAACCACCATGCCGGACAATTTGGTCCTGCCCCGTTCGATATCGGCGGTGGTGCTGGGTATCCCCAGCAATTCCGCAAATTCCGCCTGGGTGTACCCCAATTGCCGCCGGACTTCCGTAAACCGCCTGGTGCTGATTTCCTGTTCCATATGTTCCTGTATATGGCCGCTCTTTACGGCCCGTTTCCTTTCAAAGATACATTATCTGGAATATTTCCAAAATATTTTTCGGATTTATTCCATAATTCGGAATATTTACATATTTTTGGAATATATCCAATTTATAAATGGATTCCTTCCCAGAAGGATTGTTAAGGAATCACTGAATACAAAGCAAATGGAAACAGGCAGTTGTTTGATTTACGACGGAACATTCGAAGGGTTTATGACCGCAGTGGCAACCGGATTGGAAAAACAGCTCCAGGTTGCCCGGATAACCGCAAAACCCGTGCCCCAGGGCGGGTTATTTGTCAGCGAACGGCAAATCGCTCCCAACAGACAGCTTGCAAAGGCCTTTTGGGACGCCATCGGCAACAGGGGTTCCGGCTTGCAGCGGCTGGTTTATTTTGCCTTCCTGGCTGCCGGAGATGGGAAGGAATTGGCCATCTTCAAATATTTAAAATGTCTGCTGCAGCAGGAAGGCGAAACGGAACAGCAATGCGAAGCGGAACAGCACAGCCGTTTGGCAATTCGCAACCGTCTCGAGGCCTGGGCGTCACAGGTAGAAGGGGAAAAACTCGCTATTGAATCCAGCCTGGCTTTTAATCACAGTGCTTCCGGGGTCCCCTGTGGAATAATCGCCCCCCGCCACGACGTGCTCCCCCTGCTCTCCCGTTATTTCAGGCTGCGCTTCGGCAATTCCCCCTGGATCGTCTTTGACTCCAGGCGGCAATATGGGCTGAAAAGCGAGAATGGCACAGTTGCTGTCATCCGGCACTGTCCCGGCGTGCGGGACGCGATTCTACGGGGGCCGCAGACGGAATCGCACCTCGTGGGGTCCTCCCCCCAAAGGGCCTATCGCCCCGCCGTATAAGGCTTTACCTGGTGCGTTCCCCGACGAACTGGTCGCTCTGGGATTTGAACAGCACGTTAAACGTCGTCAGGCTCCCATAGATCCGGGTGATATATTGCTGCAGGTCTACTTTATCTGAATCGTCCAGGCCTTTATGGGAATTAATCCGTTGTTCCATTACGCGCAAACGGTCGCGCACCATAACGATTTTATGAAAGAAGGTATCGATAGGCAATTCCTTGGCCGACAGGTTCGCATCCCCCGGCTTCAGGGTCAATGTCCCCCCTTTCCATTTGTCGGCAATCGGCACGAGGCTGGTGGCATCGCTCCAGCGGCGCAGGATTCCGATCAGACTGGTTTCCACATCCGTGAAACTCACCGTATCCACGTCGTCGTGGAGGGCTTCGATCACTTCGAATTCGGAATCGATAGGGATTGTCTCCAGGCCGGAGTCCAAAAAGGAAACCCAATAGTGCCGCGAACTCACATTGACGACAACGCCTTTGCCGTGTTCTTCGTGGTCGATTCTTGAACCTATTCCGAGTATTTGCATTGTTCTGAATTTTAGATGCGTGCTAAATTAGCAGAGTACCGGGAATAAGCAAAACACAGGGCATACCTGCTTCGGATTTCGCGCGTAAAATCGTACTTTTGCAACCTTTCAGAAACTAAATGGCAGAAACGGAAGAAACGATTGATGTACAGGGTGCCCGGACGCACAATCTCAAGGATATCGACGTACAGATTCCCAGGGAAAAGCTGGTGGTGATTACCGGCCTTTCGGGTAGCGGAAAATCCTCCCTGGCATTCGATACCATATACGCTGAAGGCCAACGACGGTACATCGAGACGTTTTCCGCTTATGCCCGGCAATTCCTCGGCAGTCTGGAACGGCCGGATGTCGATAAAATCGACGGCCTTTCGCCGGTCATTGCCATTGAGCAAAAAACAACCTCCCGATCCCCCCGGTCTACTGTGGGGACAATCACGGAGGTATACGACTTCCTCCGGCTCCTGTTTGCCCGGGCCTCGGATGCCTACAGCTATCATACCGGCAAAAAGATGGTCAGCTATACGGACCGGCAAATCCGCGACCTGATCGTCAGTGATTTTGAAGGGAAGCGAATCACTGTGCTCGCCCCGGTGATCCGGTCGCGCAAAGGGCACTACCGGGAACTATTTGAGCAAATCGCCAAACAGGGTTTCGTGAAAGTACGGTTAGATGGGGAGATTCGCGACCTGGAGAAAGGCATGAAGGTAGACCGGTACAAGACCCACGATATTGAAATCGTGGTAGACCGCCTGCAGGCGGCCTCAGATGCGGAAACGGCAGGCAGGCTGGACGAGAGTATCCGCACGGCCCTTTATGCCGGGGACGGCGTGATGATGGTCCTGGAAGCGGAAAGCGATCAGCCCCGGTATTTCAGCAGGGACCTCATGTGCCCGGAAACGGGTATTTCCTACCCGGTACCCGAACCGAATACCTTTTCCTTTAATTCGCCCAAGGGGATGTGCCCCGAATGCAACGGCCTGGGGCATGTCTATGAGGCAAACCGGAAGAAAATCATCCCGGACGCCTCCCAATCCATCAAGGGCGGGGGTCTGGCCCCCCTGGGCACGTATAAAAAATCCTGGGCCTTCAAGCAGCTCGAGACGATTGCCCTGCGATACGGCTTTGACCTGGGCGACCCGATTGAAAAAATCCCGGACGAGGCCCTGGAGGTGATCCTCCACGGCGGGAACGAACGCTTTGAGGTGGACAGCAAGACACTGGGTGTGCGCCGGCAATACAAGATCGAATACGAGGGGATTGCCCATTTTATCGTCAACCAGTACCGGGACAGCGATTCCACCAGCATCAAACGGTGGGCCCGGGATTATATGGACAAGGTGTCCTGTCCGGACTGCGGGGGTGCCCGCCTCCGGAAGGAATCCCTGTATTTCCGGGTAGACGGCAGGAATATCGCCGAACTCGCCCAAATGGATATCGGCCAACTCGCGGCTTTTTTCCGGGATCTCGGGGAGCGGCTCGAGGGCGACCAGTTGCAGATTGCCGGGGAGATTATCAAGGAGATCAACACCCGCCTGGGCTTCTTGCTGGACGTGGGCCTGGAATACCTCTCCCTTAACCGGGGTTCGAAAACCCTCTCGGGGGGCGAGGCCCAGCGGATACGCCTCGCCACGCAAATCGGTTCCCAACTGGTGGGGGTCCTCTATATCCTGGACGAACCCAGTATCGGGTTGCACCAGCGCGACAACAACCGCCTGATCAATTCCCTGAAAGCGCTGCGCGACCTCGGGAATTCGGTGATCGTGGTGGAGCACGACAAGGACATGATTGAGAAGGCCGACCACGTCATCGACATCGGCCCCATGGCCGGAAAACACGGGGGCGAGATCATTTCGGAAGGTCCCCCGGAAACGCTGCGGCTTCACGACACGCTTACCGCGGCCTATTTGAACGGGAGCCGCGAAATCCCGGTGCCGGCCAAACGCCGGAAAGGCAACGGGAAGGAGATCGTCCTCAGCGGGTGCACCGGTCACAACCTCAAAGGGGTCACGGCCGTATTCCCGCTGGGGAAGATGATCGGGGTTACCGGCGTATCCGGCAGCGGCAAATCCACCCTGGTCAACGAGACGCTCTACCCGATTATGAACGCGCATTATTTCAACGGGGTCAAACGCCCCATGCCGTACGAAAAAATCGAAGGCCTCGAACACGCGGACAAGGTAATCGATATCAACCAGGCGCCCATCGGGCGGACGCCCCGGTCCAACCCGGCCACCTATACAGGGGTGTTCAGTGAGATCCGGGCGCTTTTTGCCAAAACCACGGAAGCCTCCATCCGGGGGTACAAGCCCGGACGGTTCAGTTTCAACGTCAAGGGCGGCCGGTGTGAGACCTGCCAGGGCGGCGGCCTCCGGGTCATCGAAATGAACTTCCTCCCGGACGTGTATGTGGAATGCGAAACCTGTTACGGCAAGCGATTCAACCGGGAAACCCTGGAGATCCGCTACAAGGGAAAATCCATTGCGGACGTACTGGAAATGACCATTGACGAAGCGGTGACATTCTTTGAGCATATCCCGAAGATCTACCGGAAGCTAAAGACCATCCAGGATGTGGGGCTCGGGTACATATCCCTGGGCCAGCAATCCACCACCTTGTCCGGAGGGGAGGCCCAGCGGGTGAAACTCGCCACGGAGTTGTCCAAACGGGATACGGGAAATACGTTCTATATTCTGGACGAACCTACTACCGGCCTGCATTTTGAAGATATCCGGGTGTTGATGGAAGTGCTCAACCGGCTGGTAGACA
This sequence comes from Robiginitalea sp., assembly GCF_982776155.1. Lineage (NCBI taxonomy): Bacteria > Pseudomonadati > Bacteroidota > Flavobacteriia > Flavobacteriales > Flavobacteriaceae > Robiginitalea > Robiginitalea sp. The sequence continues at coordinate 490,319 of NZ_CEXZKX010000001.1, read as the reverse complement.
AGGGAAACACCGTCCTGGTTATCGAGCACAACCTGGACGTGATCAAAATGGTGGACCACATCATCGACGTGGGTTACGAAGGCGGCCGAGGCGGGGGGGAGATTGTTGCAACCGGCACCCCGGAGGCCGTCAGTAAGGACCCCAAAAGCCATACGGCCCGGTATTTGAAACGGGAATTGTTCCCGGACCGCCAATTGGCATCCCAAACGCAGGAGGAACAATAAGGACCTGCCTGTCAGACGTTATACAAACATGAGAAAAGAAAAACACACAAAAGGCTGGAACGAAATCAAGACCAACGACTCCTGGGCGATCTTCAAGATCATGGGGGAATTCGTCAACGGGTATGAAAAGCTCAGCGTGATCGGCCCGTGCGTCAGCATCTTCGGTTCGGCCCGGACCCAGCCCGACCACCCCTATTATCAGGAGGCCGTGGATACCGCCCGCAAACTCTCAGAAGCGGGTTACGGGATTATCACCGGCGGGGGGCCGGGGATCATGGAGGCCGGGAACCGGGGCGCCAACGAAGCTGGGGGCACTTCCGTGGGCCTGAACATCGACCTGCCCTTTGAACAACACGACAATCCTTATATCGATCCGGATAAAAGCCTGGACTTTGATTACTTTTTTGTCCGCAAGGTGATGTTTGTAAAGTATTCCCAGGGATTTGTGGTCATGCCGGGCGGGTTCGGCACCCTGGACGAGCTCTTTGAGGCGATGACCCTGATCCAGACAGAAAAAATTGGGCGTTTCCCCATTGTGCTCTTCGGCACAAAATTCTGGGGCGGTTTGCTCGACTGGATCAAGGGTACGATGCTGGAGGCCGGCAACATCAGCCCCACGGACCTGGACCTGATCCAGTTGGTGGATACCCCGGAGGAGGTTGTGGAAATTATCGACGGCTTTTATAAAGGGCACATGCTCAGCCCAAACTTCTGATTGGATGTATACGCGGATCCTTTTTGCCAACCGGGGAATACTTCCCCTGCTCCTCCTGCTCATGGCCGGTTGCCTGCATCCGGCAGCAGCCCAGCACCGGAACACCATCCGCGCCAACCTGGTGGAAGACACCCACCTGATCGAAATCCAACAGGAATTCACCTATGTCAACCAGTCGGCCGATTCCCTGCCCAGCCTCTTCTTCAACGACTGGAACCACGCCTATTCGGATAAGAGTACTGCCCTGGCGGAGCGGTTTGCCGAGGAATTCAAAAAATCGCTCCACCTGGCCAAAAGGGAAGACCGGGGTGAAACGGAAATCCTGACCGTTGTGGACGAGGTGTACCGCGGGCTCAACTGGAACCGCCTGCCGGGCAAAGACCTCGTGGAGTTCCGTCTCGGGCAGCCTCTGGCCCCCGGCGATTCCACCCGCCTGTTTATCACCTACACGGTAAAGCTACCGCCGAACCGATATACCCCTTACGGCTATGGGCCGGACGGAAGCTATTACCTCAGGGACTGGTACCTGACCCCGGCCGTATACGACGGCACCTGGCACCTCTACAACAACAAGAACCTGGAGGACCTCTATACGGACATCGCCGATACGCGCATCGATTTTACCTTCCCGGATTCCCTGTACCTGGGGACCAATTTTGTCGACATCAACCTGAGCCAGTTCCCGGAACGGCAGGTGGCCACCCTGAGGGGCAGCCAGCGGAAAAGCTGCGACATCATCCTGAACCACCACAAGCCCTTTAAAAAGCATGTGACCCCGTTCCTCTTTGTTGTTACGGATATCGAATCCCAGAAATACCCGGAAATGCTGCAGGGCATTTCCATCGACCGCATCACCCGCTTCATCCACCAAAACCTCGGGGATTTTCCCTATGAACAATTGCTGGTGAGCGAAACGGATTTCAACAAGAACCCGCTGTACGGCCTCAACCAGTTGCCTTCCTTTATCCGCCCATACGAGGAACAATTCCAGTTTGAGATGAAATTCCTCAAGACGGCCCTGGGCAGCTACATGCGGGAAACCCTCTTCCTGGACCCGAGGAAGGACAAATGGGTAAGCGATGCCATTGTCAATTACCTGATGATCCGGTTTGTGGAGGAGTTTTACCCGGACCAGAAACTGCTGGGCAAGATTTCCAACTGGTGGCTCGTGCGGAACTTCCACCTGGCACAGATGGATTTCAACGACCAGTATTCCCTCCTGTATATGCTGATGGCCCGCAGCAACCGGGACCAGGCCCTGGCCACCCCGAATGACTCCCTGATCAAGTTCAACCAAAAGATCGGGAACACCTATAAAGCCGGGCTGGGCCTCGCCTATCTGGCCGATTACATGGGGGAGGAACCCGTACAAAAAGCCATTAAGGACTTCTGGAACGAACACAAATTGGAACGGGTAACCCCCTCGGACTTCCGGGAGTCCGTGGAAAAATACGCCACGCGCGATATCGACTGGTTTTTTGACACGTATGTCACCACGAGCAAGCAGATCGATTTTAAGATCCACCGGGTGGAACAGACCGGGGATTCCCTGTCGGTAACGCTGAAAAACAAAACGGGCACCGAAGTGCCGATTTCGCTCTTCGGGATAGCGGAGGATTCGGTAGTCTCCAAATACTGGTTCGACGGGTTCAGCGGCACGCGGACTGTGCAGATTCCCCAAAGCGGGGAGGAACGGCTCGTACTCAATTACGACCAGAATATCCCTGAATTCAACCAACGGGATAACTGGAAATCCCTCGGTGGGTTTTTCTCCGGGAACAAAAAACTGAAATTCCAGTTTTTCAAGGATTCCGAGAACCCCTATTACAACCAGGTTTTCTATATGCCTGTGGCGAACTACAATTTTTACGACGGGCTTACCCCGGGCATCCGGCTGACCAACAAAACCCTCTTGCAGCGGCCTTTTGTATTCGATTTCGCCCCTACCTACGCCATGAAGGAGCAGGCCCTGGTGGGTTATGGGCGGTTTACCTACCGGCACTATCACGGCAAAAGCGGGTTTTATGTCACCAACTACGCCATTTCCGGGTCTACCTCGCATTTCCAGGTAAATTCCCGGTATTCCACCCTGACCCCCTCTATCAGTTTTGGCTGGCGGCCTGCCGACCTGATCTCCAATGAGCGGTCCAGCCTGTTGCTCCGGTACGTGAACGTTTTCCGGACCATTGACCCGGCCCTGGGCGACCTGGAAACCGACCCGGACTACAGCGTGCTCAACCTTCGCTACAACCACCTGGAAAACGGCATCATCAACTACTTTTCCTGGTTTGCGGACGCCCAGCATTCCGCAGATTTCACCAAGCTCTCCTTCGATATGGAATACCGCAAACTCCTGGAGAGCAACCGGCAGATCAACCTGCGCTTTTTCGCAGGGGTATTCCTGCGAAATAAAACGGAATCGGATTTTTTCAGCTTTGCCCTGGACCGGCCCACGGACTATCTCTTCGACTACAACTATCTGGGTCGGTCCGAGGACACGGGTATTTTCAGCCAGCAGATCATTATCGCCGAAGGCGGGTTCAAATCTAAATTGCAGCAGCCTTTTGCAAATAGTTGGATGCTGACGGGAAATGCGAGTTTCAACCTCTGGCGGTGGATCGAGGTATACGGGGATATGGGATTTCTGGGCAACCAGGGGGATTCTGCCCGGTTTGTCTACGACGCCGGGGTTCGCCTGAACCTGGTAACGGATTATTTTGAATTATACTTCCCCTTCTACTCAAACAACGGGTGGGAAATTGCCCAGCCCGACTACGATACGCGCATCCGGTTTATCATTACCATCAGCCCGAGGACACTGACCGGCCTCTTTACGCGGAAATGGTTTTAAATTAAGGATTTCTTAATTTTTCCAATTATTATTGAATCTTCTGCAACGGATTTTAATTATTGGGAGAATTTGTTGAAAAATCTATAATGAAAAACTAGAGATCACATTGCAAATTTACCGCGGCTTTGGTATTTTTGCGGGAAATACGTCCCCAGATATGAAAGTTGAGCTAGACCCGGAAAAGGACATTTCCTACAAAGATTTCAAAGAGCAAATACTGCAGGACTATCGAACGGCCGTACTGAGCCGCGAATGCAGTATACTCGGGCGGCGGGAAGTCCTTACCGGCAAGGCAAAATTCGGCATCTTCGGGGATGGCAAGGAATTGCCGCAACTCGCCATGGCGCGCGCCTACCGCAACGGGGATTTCCGCAGCGGCTACTACCGCGACCAGACCTTTATGATGGCCCTGGGCCTGTTGACCCCCAAGGATTTTTTCCACGGGCTGTATGCCACCACGGACATTTCCCTGGAACCGATGAGCGCCGGCAGGCAAATGGGCGGGCATTTCGGCACCTACAGCCTCAATGAGGACGGGAGCTGGAAAGACCTGACGGCCCAGCCAAACAGCAGCCCGGACATCTCCCCCACCGCGGCCCAGATGCCGCGCCTCCTGGGCCTGGCACAAGCCTCCAAGATTTATAGGAACCTGGAATCCGTCCCTTCCGACGGGTTTTCCAACCAGGGGAACGAGGTGGCCTGGGGCACCATCGGGAACGCCTCCACCAGCGAAGGCCATTTTTTTGAAACCATCAATGCCGCCGGGGTCCTCCAGGTGCCGATGATCGTCAGCGTCTGGGACGATGCCTACGGAATTTCCGTACCCGCCGAGTACCAGACCACCAAGGAAGATATTTCGGAAATCCTCAAGGGTTTCCAGCGCACCGAAACAGCGCCCGGCTATGAAATCTTCAAGGTGCAGGGATGGGATTACACCGCCCTGATCCACACCTATGAAAATGCCGCGGACATCGCCCGGGAGAACCATGTCCCCGTCCTGATTCACGTCACGGAGCTCACCCAGCCCCAGGGGCATTCCACCTCCGGCTCCCACGAGCGCTACAAATCCGACGAGCGGCTGAAATGGGAGAAAAAACACGATTGCAACACGCGCTTCCGGGAGTGGATCCTGGAAAACCGCATTGTTTCGGAAGAGGAATTAAGCGACCTGGAAAAGGCTGTGAAAAAGGAGGTGCGAAGCGCCAAGAAAGACGCCTGGGCGGAATTCCTCCAACCGCACCGGGAACAGAAAAAGGAATTGGTGGGGCTGCTGGAAGCGGCTGCCTCCGCCAGTCCCAACCGCCGTTTTATCGAGCGGCTCAAGAACGACCTGATAGCCGTGGAGGAGCCCCTGAAACGCGACCTGATTACCCGGGCGCGCAAGGCCGTCCGCTATCTGATCGGGGAGGATCACGACGCCCGCCGGCAATTGCTGGCCTGGATCAAACGGTTTAAGGAGGAGACCCAGCCCCTTTTCAGTTCCCACCTCTATTCCGAATTGCCCGGGAAGGCCACGGAAATCCCGGAAGTAAAACCCGAGTATCCGGAGAATCCGGAACAGGCAGACGGGCGGGTTATCCTGCGGGATAATTTTGACGCCTTGTTCAGCAAATATCCGGAGGCGCTTATTTTCGGCGAGGACAGCGGGGCCATCGGCGATGTCAACCAGGGCCTGGAAGGCTTGCAGAAAAAATACGGGCCGCTGCGCGTGGCCGACACGGGCATCCGGGAAACCACCATCATCGGGCAGGGCATCGGCCTGGCGCTCCGCGGGCTGCGTCCCATTGCGGAAATCCAGTACCTGGACTACCTGCTCTACTGCCTGCAAACGCTCAGCGACGACCTGGCCACCCTGCTCTACCGGACCGTCGGAAAACAAAAAGCCCCACTGATCGTAAGGACGCGGGGCCACCGCCTGGAAGGCATCTGGCACTCCGGGTCGCAGATGGGCGGGATAATCCACCTGCTCCGGGGGATGTACATCCTGGTTCCCCGCGACATGACCCGCGCGGCCGGGTTTTACAACACGCTGATGAAGAGCGACGAACCCGCTCTGATCATCGAAAGCCTGAACGGGTACCGCCTCAAAGAAGACATCCCGACCAACCTGGGGGAGATTTGCACCCCAATCGGCCGGGTGGAAACCCTCCGGGAAGGTTCGGACATCACCCTGGTATCCTATGGCTCCACGTTACGCGTGGTAATGCAGGCGGCCCGGGAACTCCTGGAGGTGGGGATTTCCGCCGAGGTGATCGACGCCCAGTCACTCCTGCCATTCGACCTGGACCACCAGGTTGTGGAGAGCCTCAAAAAGACAGGCCGGCTCCTGGTGGTGGACGAAGACGTACCCGGGGGCTGCGCGGCCTACCTGATGCAGGAGATCGTCGAAAATCAGGGGGGCTACCGCTACCTGGATTCCGCCCCGCAGACGCTGACGGCCCAGCCCCACCGCCCGGCTTACGCCAGCGACGGGGACTATTTTTCCAAGCCGAATACGGAAGACGTTTTCGAGAAAGTCTACGCCATCATGCACGAGGCTTCCCCGGATGATTTTCCGGAACTGATGTAGCCCGCCCGCAATTTGTTCGGTTCAATCCGTTCGGACAGCACCCGCAATTAGCAAGAAAATAACCCGCGAAGCCTTCCTGCCCGGCGGGTTTTTCTTTTTTCCTTGCCGCTTATTGTCCCTTCATAGAACCGGCTTTTTGCTCCAGCCCGAAGGGGTAGTCGTTTACGCCCTTTTTTTCTATAATGGCAGGGGTTTGCGGGGGTTCCTTTTTTGAGCTTTTTAACGGGTTCTATGTAAAAGAACGTATGTAATTAGATTAAAGATAACGGTTTCACCGGATGCTTATTACTAATTTTCCTACAATTTGGATCGACCTGTGATAGCCTGCCTTCTAAGCGGGAAGTCAAACGTTCCGGGCGCGACCGGAACTTGTCTTCCGGTCCGTGAACGGAACGCTAGGCCGAGCGCCGATTGAGCGTCAGGGTATTTGAATAGGGATTGCAGCTATTTGACATAGCGTTATTATGTGCCATCCTTGGCGACATAAGATCATGGTATGTAAACATAGCTTGGGAAAAGGACCTTGGTCCCAGTGTGGGTATCGGAAGGATAAAAAAGACAGGGGGAAGCGAGGGTGCGAGCTGGCTGGGTTTTTTACCCTGGGGAATCAATATTCCAAAGGTTCTTTTCTGGCATAGCGTACCCGGATAATATAAACCGCTTTCTGCTCGATTAGATAGGATATGCGGTAGGTGTGCTTTTCGTACGCCCTGATATTACCCCTGTTGTTCTTTTTGAGGGTATCCAGTCTGTAGATTTCAGGGTCGCTCGCGAGGATGGCGGTGGAATCGTAGATTTCGGTAATGACCCTAACGGTGGTCTCCATGGACTTTGATTGTTCCAATAAATCAAGAAAGGCTTGGTTCAGGTCTGCATCGGCTCGATGCGTCCAGATTATTTTTTTGCCCATTTCTTGATGCGTTCGCCCACTTCCTCATGAGTATAAAACTCTCCCCGTTCTATTTGGGCAATGGACTCGTCCAGTTCCTTGTTGTACTGCTCGATACTTATGCGGTCATCGTCATAGTTATCGGCCATGGCCTTGACAAGCCTCAGGAACCTGTTATCAGCCTTCTTGACATATTCCAGTACGCTCTGCCTTAAATCCAGGGTAGCCATCGTCTTTTGGTTTTCTCTTTAGATAAAGGTACAAATTTCGTTCCATGGAATATGATATTATCACATTGGAAGGAAAAGGTCTAAACTTATGTCCAGCCTGAAAAGGAAGTCGTCTACACCATTTTTCTCAATAATGACGGGGGTTAACGGGGGGCACTTTTTGGAGTACTTCGACAGCTTTTGTATGAAAGATCCGCTGGCTTTAAATTTTAGAACAAGTTGTTCCAAGTCTAAATGTGAGGTATTTTTCTTTATGGTCTTCCATTTTTTAGCTTTTGTGGCGAGTTGCCCTTAAAGCACTCATATTGTTTGGCTTATCCTCGCCATTTTCGCAGTGGCGAGCTGATGGCGAGGTAGCGGGCAGGTAGGAATAACCCCTTCGCTTAACTAAGTTAGAATATCTTCTATAGAATAGACAACCACGTCAAGGACTTTTTTGATAAAAACTTAAATAGCCCTGTAAATGTTAAAATTTTAGATATATGCGTTGTGTATGATAAGACACTTTTGTTGCCTATAGGTTTCGATAAAAAACCGCCCTCTCGGGGCGGTTTTATTTAATTATAGTTTATTTCTTGTACACTTAGTAATTCGACAGATCCTTGATTATTTTTAAACATATAGATATGACTAGTGCCAAAATGTGTCCTACTATCATACTCTACGTTACGTTTGTTTTCGCGGATCAGTTCAGCAAAAAATATCCCATCTCGCTGCTCCTTAAAGTAAATTTTTAGCTTAGCACACTTTTTCCTGTTTAACCCAAGAAGCGATTTGTCAATTGTATTCTCTTTTTTCTCATCTGTTACAATATCATAATCAGATAGCTCGAAGTCATTTTCTGCAAGCTGATTCTTGAACATTTTGCCCATTTTAGAAAAAACTATCAATTCATCGGAAACGTGGTACTTTTTTGGATTACCTGTGTAAGCAGTATACTGATCAGTGCTTATAATAATTTCAACAGCATCTTCGTATTGCTCTATTTGAGCCTTCACTACTAACGGCAAAATCAAACAACACACGAGAATTATCTTATTCATAATTAAAAAGTAATATTTGTCGACCTTCTAACAGGCCTACCATTTCTATTTGTTGTTCGGTATCTAAACCTAATTGTTGAATTATTACCAGCAGCACCAGCTTGATACCTGCTCCTTTGACCGTATGGTCTTAGACCTGCATTTGAAGGATTATTATCTAATTCCTGCCTATAGACGTTTACCCTGTCTACTACTGGACCTGTGGACGTGTCTCCTGGTGCTGTAGGGTCAGAATTAGATCCGCCAGCTGCCGTGTGTCCAAACTCATGAAATGCGGTCATTCCCACTCCAAGAGTCCTATCATTTAATTCTGCTGGTGTTCCATTTATAAAACTAGTAATTTGACTATCACCTAACCATATTTGGTTACCCCCGTTAGGAGCGCCAGAATCATTAGGTGTCACACCAATATCAATAACACCGTTCCCATCGATATATCCGATTAAATCTGCTCGTGCTGATGCGCTACCATTCTCTGTCGTATTTCCATTAGCATCAGTGGTTGTTGATACAATTGGATCACCATTTGCATCAGTCGCATAGCTTATTAAGCCAGTACTGGCATCAACATTTAAAGTAAGTCCTGTTTGCTGCTGCCAATCAGTAACCAACTGCTGTTCATAATTGGAGTTGTTTGCATTATCGTATACTGTGACCTGCGCAACACGAACACTATCTCCGGCAATCTCTTTAAAGTAAATAGGATTGTTTCGTGTAAAATGATAAGGAGTATCCTCGTAATAATTCTCAGCAAACCTATCAATCTTGTTGAATCTTCCGATTGCGGGATCATAGTCTCTCCACTGATAAGCATAAGTGTTTTTCCCTAAGTCCTCTTCTAGTTCCTGACCCTGATATTTCCACTTTTGTGCAGTGGAGTTTCCATTGGGGCTAACGCTTCCATTATAACCTTTGTGTTCCAGCCCGAAGGGGTAGTAGTTTAGACCCTTTTTTTCAATGGTGACAAGGGTTTGCGGGGCTTACTTTTTTATGTTTTTTGACAGATTTCATCTAAAAGAACGTATGTTATCGAATTAAACCAGGTTATTAAAACGACCATCGAAATAAAGGGTGTTTAGGATATTGGTAAAAAAAACCGCCTCGATAGGCGGTTTATAACTCAAAGCATCGATTGCTTCATGTCTGTTAGGATATATTTTCCATCCTTACAGTCATAAGAGAAAGAATAAGTGCTTTTTCCATAGGAGGTAATTTTTCTTCGTTTTCTAAATAATGAAATAATTTCCACTATGATTTTGTTACCTGACAAGTAAAAGGGATAAACTTCAATATAATCGATTCCCCGCTTAGAAATCGAATTTAACTCCTGTTTCGATAAGGTTTTTAGCTCAATCTTTTCATTTGCCAAATTGACATCACTAAAACGTTCATCAACAAAATATATATACATCATTGATGTATCATTATCCTCACGCTCAAATGCTGAGTGAGCATCTATTGCTTCTTTGTATAACTGTTCAGTATTTTGTTCTTGAGATACAATAGATTGAATGAAAAATAATAATACTATGCCAAATAGATTTCTCATGATTAGTCCTTTTTACCAAAGTTTTTGAATGGGATTATAGCGATTACCCCAGATCGATTGTAGATATATACCTTTCTTGACTTCATTCCAAAACCATATTCCGTACCCTTGGCCCCTCGTATATCGTTACTTGATGGAGCTTGAGTTGGTGTTCTTATTAGTCCATCAGAGTCCCGATATTGCCCGCTGGCATGTGAATGAAAATCAAAAGACCCACCTGCCTCAATTTGTTCAACATCCTTGGTAGGGAGGACTGTCGGCCCCACATTCTTGTCCACCACGTTTCCATTTGAGTCGAGGTTCCCACTAAATTCCCTAAAGTTATTGGAATTCATTTCGGAAAGATTTTCAGCTGAAATGACCTTGCCAGAATTATCATCTTGATTTACATGATCCAGCATTTGCTGTTGGGTATCAGAATTCGCAATTTGGACAATATTGCTCATATGTTCCCCATCTAGATTTCCTTGACTAATTTGCTTTCCGGTGTTTCTGGCCTCCGCTTTTGATATTGGATTTGTATGTCCATCTCTAGTTCCACCAGAATATACTTGTTTCGTTTTTTGGGTAGTTTTAACGACAAATGTTCTATCAGGATCATCGTTTTCTACTCTGTGTATTTCATTTCCTTTTCTATCCAAGTAAATATCATCCACAGGCGCCATTCCATCAGGGTCAGAATATCTCAAAGGATTATTAAACGCGTAGTTATAAGGAGAGTGCCTACGCATTTGCTCTGACAACGGATCCAAATTCATCCACCTACCCAAAGCAGGATCATAGTTTCTGGCTCCGAAGTCATAGGTGTCCAGATCAAGGCTCTCATCGAACTCTTTACCACCGAATTTCCACCTTTGAGCGGTTGAGTTTCCAAGGGGAGAAACTCCTTCATAGAACCGGCTTTTTGCTCCAGCCCGAAGGGGTAGTAGTTCTAAACTTTACACTGTAAAGACTAGTGGTAACCACGTGCCAATATCAATTTTTAATCTCCACTTCCGTCTGCTTTAACGCCGGGGTCTTCGGGTTCCCGTCCGCATCGATCTCGATGATCTGGTCAAAGCCCAGGCCGTCGAGTTTTTCGACGATCTTGGCCCGGTCCCCTACCATAAACCAGTTGACATCCGCCGGGCGGACCACCGTGTTGCTTACCGAACGCACGTCGTCCAGGCTCAGGTTGCGCACGTTGGCGTCGTAGTGCTGGTAGTAGTCGTCCGGTAAATCGTAGCGGACCATATTGGCCACGGATCCCGCAACGGCCGCGTTGGTCTCCCATTGACCCGGGAGTTTAAGCACTTCGTTGGTCTTGACTTTTTCCAGTTCCGCCGCCGTGGCAGGCCGCGTACTGACGAATTCGGACAACTCCTTCCGGATCTCCGACACGGATTCGGCCGTCTTGTCGGTCTGAACGGGTGCATACACAATAAAAGGACGTTCGTTCCGGGCCCCCAGGACAAAGCCGCCGGCCCCGTACGACCAATGTTTATCCTCCCGCAAATTCATATTGATGCGCGAGGTAAAATCCCCGCCCAGGATGCTCACCATCTGGCCGAGGGCCACCTCCGGCAGGTCCCCGTACTTCTCCGTCAGGTTGCCGGCGATTATTACGGACTGCTGGGATTCCGGCCGGTCCATCAGGTACAGCGTATTTTTGGTCCCCGTTTTGGGCTCCGGAAAGGAGATCTCGGGTACCTGGCCGCGTCGCCATTTGCCCAGGCTTTTCTCCAGCATCGGCCGGAGTTCTGCCATGGATACATCCCCGGTAACCACCAGGGTAGCATTGTTGGGCTTGATCCAGGTGTCGTAGAATTCCCTGGCATCTTCCCGGGTCAGGGCAGCCACGGTAGATTCATACCCGGTCCCCGTATAGGGGTTGCTGTAGGGATGGCCCTCCCCGTACAGGAATTTGTTCATCACCCGGAGCGCCATGGCCACGGGTTGCGACTTTTCGCTTTTGATATCGTTGATCTGTTCGGTTTGCAGCCGGTTGAATTCCTTTTGGGGGAAGGCCGGGTTGAGCAATACATCCGCAAAGACCTCCAGGCTCCCCTGCAGGGTGGGCTTCAGGGTATTCATATACACGTTGGAAATGTCCTGGTTCGAACCCGTCGATAAACTGGCCCCCAGGAGTTGCAGCTTCTCGCTGATCTCCAGGGAGTTCATGTTTTCAGTCCCCTCGTCCATCAGGTTCATGGCCAGGGAAGCCGTACCCGGGCTGGAACGGAAGTCCGTCTTGTACCCGGCGTCGAACAGCATATTCATCACAATGGTGGGCACCCCGCTGCGCTGCGCGAGCACGATTTTCAGGCCGTTTGACAGCTCGGCCCGTTGCAATTCAGGGAACCGGGAGGATTTGGGTGGCCCCAGGGGCGGCAGTTGGCTGCGGTCCGCACCGGCGTCGGCTACCTCATAATCCGGGAAGGGTTCGCAGACCAAAATATGCTTGCCCTTGCTGAGCCATTTTTTAGCCGTCGCCTGCACATCCGCCACGGTGGCCTCCTCCACGTACTGCAGGACTTTCTTGTAGTAGGAGGCATCCCCGAAATAGGTTTGGTTGGAAGCCAGGATATCCGAGACCCCGCCAAACCCGCCAATCCGCTCCATGCCCTTGATGAAGTCGGCAAAATAATCCGCCTTGACGCGGACGAGCTCCTCCTGCGTAGGGCCTTCTTCCATCAGGCGGGAGATCTCCTCCCACATCACCTGTTGCACCTGTTCCCGATCTCCCCCGGGTTTTACATTCGCCAGGGCGATAAAATTGCTCGCGAGTTCCTTGGACCATTCAAATGCCGCTACCGAGCTGGCAATCTGGTCCTCATATACCAGGCGCTTGTACAGCCGGGAGTTTTTGCCGTTGGATAGAATGGCTGCGATCAGGTCGAAGTGGATGTCTTCCCGGTCCCCGAACGGGGGAGTATTCCAGGCAAAGAGCACCCGGGTTTCGGGCACCCGGTCCTGGTAAACCTGGTAGGAGTCGTACGGGTGAAGCGGGATGTTCACCTCCTGGCGCTCGATGGTCGGCCCCGAGGGGATATCCCCGAAGTACCGCATCACCTTCTGGCGGACTTCCTCCGGCTCCACGTCCCCCGCGATGGCGATCACCGCATTGGCCGGGCCGTAATAAGATTTGAACCATTCCTGCACATCCTCCAGGGAGGCGGCATTCAGGTCCTCCATCTCCCCGATGACCGTCCAGGAATAGGGGTGGCCCTTAGGGAACATCGCTTTGGTGAGGTAGTCCCACTGCATGCCGTAGGGCTGGTTTTCGCCCTGCCGCTTTTCGTTCTGTACCACGCCACGTTGTTCATCCAGGCGCTCCTGGTCGATGGCCCCCAAAAGGTGGCCCATCCGGTCCGACTCCAAAAAGAGGACCTGGTCCAGGGCGCTCACCGGGACATTCTGGAAATAATTTGTCCGGTCGTTGCTGGTGGTGCCATTCAGGTCGGTCCCCCCGATACTTTCCAGGGCCCGGAAATAGTCCTGGTTGTAATTCTCGCTCCCGTTGAACATCAGGTGTTCAAAAAGGTGGGCGAAGCCGCTTTTTCCTGGCTTCTCGTTCTTGGACCCCACATGGTACCACACATTGACGGCTACTATGGGCGCCTTGTGGTCTTCATAGACCAGCAGGGTGAGCCCGTTGGGCAGGACAAACTTCTCATAGGGGATTTCGATATCCGCAGCCCGGAACTGGAAATCCTGGGCGCCCGTCAGCTGTGACAACAGGCAGAAAAGCAGGAGGTGTAACGTTTTTTTCATGGTTCTCGTTTTTTGATTGTGAATAGAACTCTTAAATATAGGGATTCCCCGGGGTGCTGCCGCAGCTTGCGATAAAATTCCCAGGAGAAGCACGGCAAATGCAGCCGGTATTTTTTAGCTATTTTGGCAACTATTCCACATTCCCTGCCCATGAAGCCCCTGTTTCGCGAAATTGAACGACGTTTCGGAATCACCCCCCGCTCTGCCACCCCGCTGGAAGGCTATGAGGATCGCACCTACCTGCTTGAATCTGCCCGGGGGCGATGGGTGCTGAAGGAACACACGGCACGGCCCGGCCTGGGAACCCGCCTGGACCTGGAAGCCCGCATGATGGAGCACTTCCGGGAAGGATCCGGGTTTGCCTTCCCGAATCAGTTGCGCTCGGGTAGCGGGGAAACGCATTTTATGTTTGACGGGAAATCCTATCGCATCCTGGAATACCTGGAGGGTGCGTTTATGGCGGAATCGCAACAGGATGGCCCGCTGCTGGAAAGCCTGGGTCGCCTCCTGGGGGAAATGGCCAATTTATCCGCTTCCTTTGGCCCGGTTGCCACCTCACCCGAACCTTCCGCCTGGGACCTGCAACACCTGGGCCTCAGCCTGCCGTATATCCAGGAGATAGCCGACATTAACCTTCAATCCCGGGTCGCCTATATGGTACAGCAATACGAGGCTGAAGTAACCCCAAAGGCCTACCGCCTCCGGCGCGGCCTGATCCATAACGATGCGAATGACTGGAATATCCTGGTCCGCGACGGCCGGGTAACCGGCCTGATCGATTTTGGGGACGCCTGCCATTCCTGGCTCGCCGCAGACCTGGCTGTGGGGCTTACCTATGCCCTGATGGCTGCGGAAGCCCCCCTGCAGGCCGCTGAACCCATTCTCCGATCCTATTGCAGCGTCTTCCCTCTGGAAGAACTTGAGGCCGACCTGCTGTATTATCTTATCGGCGGCCGGCTGTGTATGAGCCTCTGTCAGGCCGCTCACGCCGCGAAGATCCGTCCGGATTCGGGGTACATCACCATCAGCCAGGAGCCGGCTCAGCGCTTGCTAAGGAAATGGATCCGTCTGGGTCCGCGGGCGGCCAGTCGCGCATTTCGCCGGGCAGCCGGACTGGAAGTAACAGCATCTCCCACAGCGGAGGCCTACCAGAAGCGTCGATCCGGGTTGCTGAGTCCTTCCCTGAGCCTGAGCTATGACACGCCAATTGTCATGGAGCGGGCCGCTTTCCAGTATATGTTTGCAGGGGATGGCACTACCTATCTGGATGCCTACAACAACATCATCCAGGTAGGCCACTGCCACCCGGAGGTAGTGGGGCGTACGCGGGATGCCCTGCGCAAACTCAACACGAATACCCGGTACCATTACGACAGCCTCCTAGATTATGCGGAAACCCTGCTCGGATACTTTCCCCCTCCCCTCTCCCGGGTATTCCTGGTAAATTCCGGCAGTGCAGCCACCGACCTGGCCCTTCGCCTGGCCCGGGCCTTTACCGGCCGCCAACGGGTGGTGGCACTGGAACACGGCTACCACGGGAATACCGCAGCTGCCATTGCCGTCAGCCCCTACAAGCACCGCCCGGGGGACAAACACCCCCAGACCACCATCTGCCCGATGCCCAAAGTCTTCGGGTCGGGATGGGCGGACGACGGGACGGCAGGCAGGCAATTCAGCGGGCCCTGCCTGGACCGAATCCGGGATGAAGCGGAAGCGCCGGCCGCCTTTATCGCGGAACCCATCATGGGTTGCGGGGGGCAGGTCCCGCTTCCCAAGGGGTACCTCGAAGCCATCTACCCGGCCATCCGTGCCCGGGGCGGGCTTTGCATCAGCGATGAGGTACAGGTGGGCTTCGGCCGGCTGGGCAACAGTTTTTTGGGGTTTCAAAAATACGGGGTGGTCCCCGACCTGGTTATCCTGGGCAAACCCATGGGCAACGGGCATCCGCTGGGAGCCGTGGTCTGTACGCCGGAAATTGCGGATGCTTTTGCCAACGGCCCGGAATTTTTCAGCTCCTTCGGGGGCAACCCGGTTTCCTGCGCGGCCGGAAAAGCCGTACTGGACGTCATCCGCCATGAGGGGCTGCAAGCCCATGCTGCCAAAACCGGCAACTACCTGATGGAAGGGCTCCGCTCATTGGGTAAATTGTACCCGACCCTTGCAGACGTCCGTGGCGAAGGCCTGTTCGTAGGGGCTGAGCTGGTGGACGGTGAAGGAAACCCCGCCACGTCCCTGGCGGCCCGGGTAAAAAACGCCCTGAAGGAAAAGCGCGTCCTGGTGGGTACGGACGGCCCCCACGACAATGTGTTGAAAATCAAGCCGCCATTGCCCTTCGACACCGGGAATTGTGATGAGTTGATCGAAAAATTGGGAGCGATCCTGGCAATTCAGAATAATTCTAAGTAATTATTAATACTTTAGTAACAAATCTGAAATTACCTATGAAAAGTTCCCTGAAAAGTGATCTCGGCCTGCTGGTTCTCCGCGTGGCAGGTGCAGGAATGCTTATGACCCATGGAATCCCTAAGATCAGCCGGCTTTTCGGAGAAGGGGAAATACAGTTTGGCGACCCGATCGGGATCGGGGCCGGCCCCTCCCTCTTCCTGATTACGTTCGCTGAGGTAGTCTGCGCCATCCTGGTACTGATCGGGCTGAAAGCCCGCTGGGCGGCCATCCCGATTGTTATCGGCATGTTGGTTGCAGCGCTCATCGCCCACGCGGCGGATCCCTTTGGGCGCAAGGAGCTGCCCCTGCTCTATGCTGCCGTCTTCCTGGCCATCTTCCTGATGGGCCCGGGCCGGTTCAGCCTCGACCGCCGTTAATCAGACAATCTTATAGAGCAATTCCTGCAACAGGTCCCGGTGGGACATGGATGCAGACCCCACCCCTTTGCCCTTCAGGTCCATTTCCCGCAAGGCACCGATAATCCGGCTCACGGACTTCATCGGGTAGTTCCGGGCGGCAGTTTTATATTCCCCAACGAAATACGGGTTAATCCGCAGCGCACTGGCAACGTTCTTGGGGCTGTGGTCCGAGAGCCCATGATATTGCAGCAACTGGGAGAAAAAAGTATGCAGCAGGGCTACGGTCAGCACAAACGGGTTTTCTTTCGGGTTTTGAGAAAAGTAGGCGATAATCCGGGTAGCCTTGGGGATATCCCTGCCTGCAATCGCCTTTTTCAATTCAAAATTGTTGAAATCCTTGCTGATCCCGATGTGCTCCTCAACCGTCTCCGGGGTAATCTCCGCCCCCTTGGGCAAAACGAGTTTCAGTTTGTCCAGTTCGTTCGATATCCGGCTCAGGTCGGTCCCCATGTATTCCACCAGCAGGGCAGACGCCTTATGCGAAATCCGGTAGTCCGACCCGAGCAAAACGCGGCGGATCCAGTCCGCCACCTGGTTCTCGTAAAGTTTCTTGCTCTCAAAAACCACTGATTCTCCCTTGCGAAGGGTCTTGATGAGTTTCTTTCGCCTGTCGAGGGTCTTGTATTTATAGCAGATCACCAGGATGGTGGAAGGCTGGGGGTTGGCAGCGTACTCCGCGAGTTGTTCGATGGTCCGGCTCAGGTGCTGCGCTTCGCGCACAATGACCACCTGGTATTCGGCCATCATCGGGTAGCGTTTGGCGTGGCCTACAATTTCGTCCACTCCGGTGTCCTTCCCGTAAAGGACGGTTTGGTTGAATCCCCGCTCCTCTTCGGTCAGTACATTCTCCCCGATAAATTCCGAGATGCGGTCTATGTAATAAGGCTCGTCTCCCATCAGGAAATAGACGGGCGCCAGCTTTCCGTTGCGGATATCCCCGATCAGGGCTTTAACTTCCTCCATTTGAATTTTTAATGCAATTTTGCACCATGGTGGAACTGGAATTTCCCAAGTACCCCCTTCGCTTCAAAAGTAGGGAAAATAAGCGCCTGGTCTTTGACTTTGTCCGCAAAAAGTACGTGCTCCTCCAGCCGGAGGAATGGGTCCGCCAGCATTGCCTGCACTACCTGGTAAAAGACAAGGGGTATCCGGCCGGCCGGATGCTGGTGGAAAGGGAATTGCTGGTGAGCGGCCTGCGCAAACGGGTGGATATAGCCGTCTGCAACCCGCAGGGGGAAATCGATCTGCTGGTGGAGTGCAAAGCGCCTTCCGTGGCCATTACCCAGGAGGTGTTCGACCAGATTGCCCGCTACAATATGCGGGCAAAAGCGCGATACCTGATGGTTACCAACGGGTTGCTGCATATTTTCTGCCGGATGGATTACGACAGCCAACAGTACGTTTACCTCAGGGAGCTCCCCCCTTACTCGCCCCCCGGGAATACCTGAGGATACCGTTTTTTTTAGTTACTTTGTCAGCTTTGAATTTCAGCGGCCTGCCGCTGACCCAAGCAGCCAATTCGGAATGCAGTCAATAGCCGTAATTATCCTGAACTGGAATGGCCGGAATCTCCTGGAGCGCTTCCTGCCCTCCGTGCTGGCCCATAGCGGGGATGCCGTCATATACGTGGCTGATAACGCTTCCAATGACGCGTCCGTGGCCTTCCTGGAGGAGGAATACCCGGAAATCCGCGTAATCCGCAATCCGGTGAACGGCGGTTTTGCCTCCGGGTACAACATGGCACTCGGGGAGGTAGAAGAAGATATCTATTGCCTGCTGAATTCCGACGTGGAAGTGACGCCGGGCTGGCTGGATCCTGTCCGGGAACTCTTTGCCTCCAACCCGGAGGCGGGGATTATCCAACCCAAGATCAAGGACCTGATGCGGCCGGATTATTTTGAATACGCCGGGGCAGCCGGGGGCTTCCTGGACCTGTTCGGGTATCCTTTTTGCCGGGGCCGCATTTTCCAGAGCCTGGAGAAAGACCAGGGGCAGTATAACGATACGCGGGAAATATTCTGGGCCACCGGGGCCTGCATGTTTATCCGGAAAAGCGTTTTCCGGGACCTGGGCGGATTTGACCCGGACTATTTTGCCCACCAGGAGGAAGTGGACCTGTGCTGGAGGGCTCAGAACCGGGGATACCGGGTCTATTATTGCGGGGGTTCCGAGGTATACCACATGGGAGGTTCTACGCTGAACAATATGGACCCCCGGAAAACCTACCTGAATTTCCGGAATTCCCTATTCTCCATTACCAAGAACCTGCCCCGGAAGAAGGCATTCCCCATTATCCTGGCCCGCCTGCTGCTAGACGGGGTGGCCGCCCTGCGGTTTGTCTTTCAGTGGAAAGGTTTGCACGCCTGGTCCGTTTTACGGGCACATGCCAGTTATTACCGCCAATTTCCGCGGATGATCCGCAAGCGGGAAAAGGTCCGGTTTGTCCAAAAATACCACGCCGCAACATCCATAGTCTGGTCTTATTACGTACATCATGTAAAGGATTTTAACAATTTAGTAAAAGATTAACGGATACGGCCTAACGCCGCATTTGCTTTTATATAATTTTGTTTCGACTTTTTAACCTCACAAACTTGTATAACATTAACTCAGAAATAGTAATTATGAAAAAAATGATTATTGGCTGTCTGGGTCTGGCACTGGCACTTTCGTCCTGTGTATCTCAGAAAAAGTATGCCGAACTGGAAGCCAAACAAAAAGAAACTCAAGACCTGCTGAACTCAGCAACCGTAAAACTCAACACCTGCCTGGAGGAAAAGGCTACCAACGATGCCCGCCTGCAGACACTCGAAGAGCAAAACGCCTTCCTCAAGGCCAACAACCAGGAACTCATCAACAACATGGGTAACCTGACCACGCTGACCGCCAAAGGCGCGGAAAACCTGGAAAAATCCCTGGAAAGCCTCAAGGAAAAAGACCTGACGATCCGGAAGCTGCAAGACGCGGTAACCCGTCGGGATTCCGTTAACCTGGCCCTGGTTCAGAGCCTCAAGGGCGTACTGGGCAACCTGGACGACGAGGACATCGAGATCAGTGTTGAAAAAGGCGTGGTATTTGTTTCCATCTCCGACAAACTGCTCTTCAGCAGCGGAAGCTACAACGTGACCAACGCTGCCAAAAATGTACTGGGCAAAGTTGCGCAGGTGGTGAACAACAAACCGGATTTCGAATTTATGGTGGAAGGCCATACGGACAACGTGCCGTATCGCAGCGGTGTCCTTCTGGACAACTGGGACCTGAGCGCCAAGCGGGCTACCTCCGTGGTGCGTATCCTGCAGAACGATTTCGGCGTAGACCCCGCCCGCATGACAGCGGCCGGACGCAGCTACTACGTACCCCTGGCGAGCAACGATACCGCAGCCAACCGGGCGAAAAACCGTCGTACGCGTATTGTAGTTCTGCCGAAACTCGACCAGTTCTACTCGATGATCGAAGAAGGTATGGAAGATCCGGCGATTAACAACTAATCCCCGGGAACTTCAACAAGTAAAAACCCGCAGCGTTTGCTGCGGGTTTTTTATTTGTCCTTATCTCATCGAAAAGCCTGCCTAATACAATATACTCAGGTCGCCTTTTCCCTCCCGGACTATTTCGGGTTCGGGGCCGGACAGATCGATGACCGTAGAGGCGACATTCCCCCCGTATCCCCCGTCAACTACCACATCCACCAGGTTTTCCCATTTCTCGTATATCAGTTCCGGGTCCGTGGTGTACTCCAGCACGTCGTCCTCGTCCCGGATCGAGGTGGATACGATGGGCCGCCCCAACCCGGCAACCAGGGCATGGGCAATGCGGTTATCGGGAACCCGGATCCCGACCGTTTTCTTTTTCTTGAAATCCCTGGGCAGGTTATTATTGCCCGGGAGGATAAACGTATAGGGGCCCGGGAGGGCCCGTTTGAGGATCTTAAAGGTTTGGGTGTCGATCTGCCGGACATAGTCGGAGAGATTGCTCAGGTCCTCGCAGATAAACGACCAGTTTGCCTTGTGCAATTTTACCCCCTTGATACGCGCCAGACGTTCCAGGGCCCGGCTGTTGGTAATATCACAGCCCAGGCCGTAAACCGTATCGGTGGGGTAGATAACCAGCCCCCCGTCCCGGAAAGCCTCCACCACCTGCCTGACGGCTTTCGGGTTCGGGTTCTCCTCGTAGAGTTTGATGAATTCTGCCATAACTCCAACTATTCCAATTAGAAAATTACTCGCATTTCGAAGATGTGGGACACTTTTCCCGAGGATACTCAGCCGTCGCTTCGCGGCACCTGGTAAACCCGCACATAATCCACCTCCATGGTAGCCGGGAAGATGCTGTCATCCACCCCTTGGAGCCCGCCCCAGTTGCCCCCGACGGCAATGTTCATCAGGAAATAAAACGGCTGGCTGAATGGCCAGTTTTCGGCAGTTGTCGGGATGGGTCGCCGAAAGATCAGCTCCACATTGGCCGGGTCGTCCAGGTAAAACTTCAGGTATTTGGATGTCCAGAGCACCCCGTAGACATGGAATTCCTCCTCCACCGTTTCCAGGGGAACCGGGCCTGAGGTGATCTGTGTGCCATTCATATGGTTATTGGCCGAACTGTGGATGGAAAAATGCATCTGGTCGGGCTCAAAGCTCACGTATTCCATAATATCGATCTCGCCGCAATGCGGCCATCCCACCGTCCCGATATTCGATCCGAGCATCCAGAGGGCCGGCCAGATGCCGTTGCCTTTGTGCTCCGGGATACGCGCCCGGATCTCCAGCCGGCCATAGGTGAAATCCTGCCGGCTGTTCAGCCGGGCCGATTCGTAGTCCCCTGCATTGCCCCCGGAACCGACCTTGCGGGCCGTGATTTTCAGCGTCCCCTCACTGACTTCTGTAACCCCGTCTTCCACGTAGTTCTGCCATTCGTTGTTTCCCCAGCCATGGGCGCCGGTTTCAAAACGCCATTTTTCGGTGTCCAGGGCATCCCCGTCAAATTCATCGCTCCAGACCAGTTCGGCGTCATCCCAGTAATCCGGCGCATCCACATCGGGCAGCGATGCGGTATCCGGCGTATCGTCGGCAGGCTGGTTTACTTCAGGTTCCTGCGCATTCCCGGAGGACTGGCAGCCCGGGAGCATCCACAGGGAGGCCAGGAGTGCGATGCTGGCGAAACAATTCAGGTTCAGGTTCATTATCTCAAATCTTTTGGTGAATACTATACCGGCTTGCACCGGAAGGCTGCGGTCGTAAATCCACTATCCACGGGATAAGGTACGACAATTGGCCGGTAAGAACCAACGGCCGGCCCCGCTTTAATCGAGTACCCGGAGTTTGGCAAAACGGAGCAGCAGCTTTTTGACATCCCCCCGTTCAAAACGGATTTCGGCCTTCTTGTCGTTGCCCGCGCCTTCCACTTTCAATACGGTGCCCGCCCCAAAGCGCGAATGGTCCACGCGGGTTCCCTCCTGCAGGTCGGCGATGACCGTGTCCGAACCTTTGGGAGAGGCAATATCCGGTTTCAGTTTCCGGAGCCTCCGGAGCTGTTCGGGTTTGGGCCCGGTCCGGGACGGAGGGGTTCCCGCAACCGGTTTCTTCTGCCGCAGCCGGCTTTTATCCACGTCCCCGAAAATATCCGAATCGATCAGGGGGCGGTAGCGGTAGTTGTCTACCGGAGTTAAGTTTTCGATATAAGACTCCTCGATTTCCTCGATAAACCGGCTGGGTTCCGCATCGATGAGTTTCCCCCATCGGTAGCGGTTCTGGGTATAGGTAAGGTAGGCCTGTTTTTCTGCCCGGGTCAGCGCCACGTAGAACAGCCGTCGCTCCTCTTCGAGTTCGCTCCGCGTATTCATGCTCATGGCCGAGGGGAAGAGGTCTTCCTCCATCCCCACAATATACACGTAGGGGAATTCCAGCCCCTTGGCCAGGTGGATGGTCATCAGGGCCACGCGGTCCTCATCGCCCGTATCCTTGTCCATGTCCGTGGCCAGGGCAACGTCCTCCAGAAATTCCGACAGGTCGCCTTTGGCATCGGCCACTTCCTTCTGCCCTTCCACAAAGTCCTTGATCCCGTTGAGGAGCTCTTCGATATTCTCCATGCGGGCTATCCCTTCCGGCGTCCCGTCCTTTTTGAACTCCAACAGCAACCCGGATTTTTTGGCCACGTGTTCGGCAAGCGTAAAGGCATCGGCGCTTTGGTTGAGTACCTGGAAACTCCGGATCATCGTTGCGAAATCCGACAGCTTCCCCCGGGTCCCCCGGTTCAGCCCAAGCGGCTCGCTCTCCAGGTTTTCGATGTGTTCAAAAATGGTGCGGCCGGATGCGTTGGCCGCCACGGTTAACTTATCCATGGTGGTTTGCCCGATGCCCCGCGTGGGGAAATTGACAACCCGCTTCAGGGCCTCTTCGTCCCCGGGGTTCACAATGAGGCGCAGGTAGGCCAGTACGTCCTTGATTTCCTTTCGTTGGTAAAAGGACAGCCCCCCGTAGATCCGGTAGGGAATATCGCGTTTCCGGAGCGCGTCCTCGATGGCCCGGGACTGGGAGTTGGTCCGGTAGAGGACGGCAAAATGTCCGTTGGGCATTTGGTGCCGCATTTTCTCCTCAAAGATGGACGACGCCACAAAACGCCCCTCTTCGGCATCGGTGGGACTGCGGTGCAACTTAATGCGAGGCCCTTCCTCATTGGAAGTCCACACTACTTTTTCGAGCTGGTTTTTATTCCGGGCGATCACGCTGTTGGCCGCCCCGACAATATTCTTTGTGGAACGGTAGTTTTGTTCCAGGCGATACACCGCCACGTCGTCGTAATCCCGCTGAAAATTCAGGATGTTCGTGATATTGGCGCCACGGAAGGAATAGATACTCTGGGCATCGTCCCCAACCACGCAGATATTCTGGAACCGGTCTGCAAGCGCCCGAACGATCAGGTACTGGGAATGGTTCGTGTCCTGGTACTCATCCACCAGGATGTAGCGGAAACGCTCCTGGTATTTGTGCAGCACTTCAGGGAAACGGTTCAGCAGTTCGTTGGTCCGCAGGAGCAGGTCGTCAAAGTCCATGGCCCCTGCCTTAAAGCAACGGTCCACGTAATGCCGGTAGATTTCCCCCAGCCTGGGCCGTTTGGCCATCGCGTCCGCCTCCATGAGTTCCGGGTTCTGGAAATAGGCCTTTACGGTAATGAGGCTGTTTTTATAGGAGGAAATGCGCTGCTGGATTTGCTTGTACTTGTACACATCCTTGTCCAGGCCCATCTCCTTGATGATCGAGGCGATCAGCCGCTGGGAATCCTGGGTGTCGTAGATGGTGAAATTGCTCGGGTAACCCAATTTGTCGCCGTCGTAGCGCAGCAGCCGGGCAAAGACGGAATGAAAGGTGCCCATCCACAGGTTTTTGGCTTCCCCGGAACCCACGATGTCTGCAATCCGCTTCTTCATCTCCCGGGCCGCTTTGTTTGTAAAGGTCAGGGACAGGATGTTGAAGGCGTCCACGCCCTGGTTCATCAGGTGGGCAATTCGGTAGGTCAGCACGCGGGTCTTCCCCGAGCCGGCTCCGGCTATTACCATCAAGGGCCCGTCCTTGTGGAGGACGGGTGCCTTCTGTGCATCATTGAGTTCATCGAGAAACATGCCGGGCAGCAACTTAGAGGGGGTGAATTTAGCCATAATTCACCGCAACCTCAAAACGGTTCCAACGGGAATTATAAACAATCCGGGGTCGTTTTTTCCAATTTGAATATCTTTAGGCCCTTTCAACCCGGCGGGCCGCAGCGCCGAGCCCATCCGGTACCATCCACTAATTCTTGCAAACGATAATAAAATGACCCTATGAAACAACTGATCCGATGCTTTCTGCTGCTTGCCGCAACCGCAGGATTTGCCCAGCACGCCAACCTTGAATCCGAATACCAGGCCATCGAAGCCAAAGTAATCGACTGGCGCCACGATATCCACCAATTCCCCGAATTGTCGAACCGGGAGTTCAAGACGGCTGAAAAGATTGCAGCCCACCTGAAATCACTCGGAATCGAAGTGCAAACCGGCGTGGCCCACACGGGGGTTGTCGGCGTCCTCAAGGGAGACCGGCCAGGCAAAGTAGTGGCCCTGCGCGCCGATATCGACGCCCTGCCCGTACGGGAGCGGAACGACCTGCCGTTCAAATCCGAGGTGACCGCGGAATTCCTGGGCGAAGAAGTGGGCGTGATGCACGCCTGCGGGCATGATACGCATACGGCCATCCTCATGGGGGTTGCGGAAATCCTCTCCGGGCACAGGGACAAAATCAACGGAACCGTGAAATTTATTTTCCAGCCGGCAGAGGAAGGCCCACCCCCCGGGGAAGAAGGCGGCGCCCTGCTCATGGTAAAAGAAGGGGTCCTGAAAAACCCGGACGTGGATGCCATCTTTGGCCTGCACATCAATTCCCAGACTCCTGTAGGAACCATTCGCTATAAATCCGGCGGCGTAATGGCCGCTGCCCAGGAATTTACCATCCGGGTAAAAGGGAAACAGTCGCACGGCTCCCAGCCCTGGTCCGGGGTAGACCCGATCCTGATCAGCGCCAAGATCATCGACGGCCTGCAGACCATTATTTCCCGGGAGGCAAACCTGACCAACGAGGCGGCCGTAATCACCGTGGGCAAGATCAAGAGCGGGGTGCGTTTTAACATCATCCCCGAGAGCGCCGAAATGATCGGGACCATCCGCACGCTTGACTACGATATGAAGGACCAGATCAACCGGCGTATGGAGGAAATGATCACCGGTATCGCCAAGGCCTACCAGGGCGAAGCGACCCTGACCATCCGGGATGCAACGGACATTACCCACAACGACCCGGCCCTGGTAGAGCAAATGCTTCCCACCCTCCAGCGGGTTGCCGGGGCGGAAAACGTGAAAAACTCCAAGGCGGTAACCGGGGCAGAGGATTTCTCGTATTTCCAGCGGGAGGTCCCCGGGTTCTTCTTCTTCCTGGGCGGGATGACCCCGGGAAATACGGAGTCCTTCCCCCACCACACCCCGGATTTCAAAATAGACGACTCCGGGATGCTCCTGGGCGTCCGGGCGATGACCGAACTGACCCTCGATTATCTGGGTGCCGGGAATTAAGCCCCGGAACGATCCGCAGGAAACGTATATTTGCAGAAAACCCGAATGTTGTAGTATGGAGAATAGTACCCGAACCCCAAAATATTTCCCGCTCTTGTTGGTTATGGCTATGCTGGTTGCCTGTAGCGCCATGGGCCAGCGACGGAGTGAATTGCAGGCGCAGATCGATACGCTGGAGTCCGAACTGATGCAGGTTCGGCGCGAGCTGGCGGAGGCCCAGGCACGTGAAAAAGCCAGCCTGGCACGCGCAGATTCCTACGAAAAACAAGTGGGCGAACTCAAGGAGGCCAACGCCACATTGCTAGAAAACCTGGGGAGTTTCGCCGAGGTTTCCAACAAGAATACCTCGGCCCTGAACCAGGCCCTGGGTTCCCTGCAAAACAAGGAGCAGGAATTGCGGGCGATGACCGAGACCATCAGCCGGAACGATTCCTCCATCATCGCCCTGTTGTCGGATGCAAAGGCCACCCTGGGGCCCGATGCGAAACTCAAGGTTTCCGGAGGCGGCCTGGTAATCTCCGGCAGCCTGGAACAAGTGTTTGGAAGCGATACCGGAACTGAAATCACCGAAGAAGCCGGCCCCTGGCTACAGGGTATTTCCGAATTGCTGAAGTCGCACCCACACCTGGACGTAACGGTAGAAGGCCTGTCGATGATCGGCGACCTCGCCCTGGCCGCCCGGCAGGGAGTTTCCGTGATGAATGCGCTGAGGGATGACTACGACATCCCGGCCGGCCGGTTGAGCGCCAGGGGCCGGGACGGGAATTTCAGCGAAGGGGTGGACATCCTGATCCATCCGGGTTACAGGGAATTTTATCAGCAGGTTAAATCGCAAACCAAGAATTAGACCCGCAATGGGATACTTTTTGGGGATTTCAGCCGTTTTCCCACAAGAAACCAAACCAAAACCAACACGATGACCGGAGACGATATTCTACAACTTTTTGCCTTCCTTTTGCCCGCCGTGGTAACCGGAGTGGTGGCCTTTTACTTTTTCAGGCTGCACACCCGGAACGAGGAAGGCCGCAGGCGATACCTGCTCCACAAAGAAAACCAGAAGGAGGCCCTGCCCATCCGGTTGCAGGCCTACGAGCGGATGGCCCTTTTCCTGGAGCGGATTTCCATCCCGAGCCTCGTGGTGCGGGTAGCTCCGAAATCCGCCGACAAATCGGAGTATGAAAACCTGCTGATCCGCAACATCGAAAACGAATTCGACCACAACCTCTCCCAGCAAATCTACATGACGGATGAGTGCTGGAATGTGATCAAGGCGGCCAAGAACGCTACCATTCAGGCCATCCGGAAAGCCGGGATGAGCACGTCGGATACGGCCGAAAAGCTTCGGGAGGACATCCTCAACGACACGATGGACAAGGCCTCCCCTTCCGCTACGGCTCTGGCTTTTGTCAAGAAAGAGATCGGGGAACTCTGGTAGGCCCCGCAATTGCCCGAATATTGCCCCTGCTATTCCGGTTCCAGTTCGCTGGCCTGCTCGCTCTTTGAAGCGGCATACTGAAACCCGCGTTCCCACCATTGCGTCATTTGCTCCTTGTCAAAAATCAGCGAATTGGTCGTCAGGATGGTCGGGGTATAGTAGAAGTTGATGAGCGCGTTCTGGTTGCTCGCAACGAATTTCCCGATTTTGATATTCTGCTGTTCAATCCGGTCGAGCATAAAGGCGAACATATTGGTCATCAGGGAGAACGCGTTGCGCGACGGCATCCGGTTCAGGTGGGTCACCTCCGTGTGCAGGACAATCGCATCCACTTCGGTGGCACCGCGTCGGATAGCTTCTTCAATGGGTACCATGGACCCCAGCCCGCCATCGGCATATTCGCACCCGTTTTTGCGGACCAGGCTCATAAACGGGATATAATTGCAGGATATCCAGATCCATTCGCAGAATTCGTCGTAGTCAAAGTCGTTGATGGACTTGTATTCCACCTGGTTGAGCGACAGGTTCGAGACGGTCACCACGAGGTCCTTGGGGCCCATTTTCAGGGTTTGAAACTCCTCTTTGGTAATCGTTTTCCGAATGAGTTTCAACAGGTTGTGGCTCTCCCCGAAGGTTTTGCTGCCCCGCATAAAATTCCTCAGAACATTCCAGTGGTTGATCCCGATGCTGTCTACCCCGTATTTGTGGCTGATGGTAAACGGCAGGTTACTGAAGATGCTCTGCTGATTCACGCTGGTGTATACCTTGCGGATCTTCTCAATTTTCTGGAGGGCCAGGTGGCTGATCAACAGGCTGCCCGTAGAGGTCCCCAACAGTAAATCGTAGTCGTATCCCCGCTGTTCCATCAGGAATTGGGCAACCCCTCCGGCAAAGGCCCCTTTGCTGCCTCCCCCGGATATCACCAATGCTCTCATAATTCCTCAATTTTATTGTAGACATATTTGAACCGTTCCCTGGAAAGCCCCTGCGCCAGAGATTGCCAGAGGCCGCGCTCCGGCCGGGCTGCGATTAATTTGTCCAGCAGCCGCCGGGCAAATTTGCGAAACTGCCAACTGTGGTGTTCCGTGGCGCCCAACAGGTCTTTGAGGTTTTCCTCCCCCAGGGCGTCGGCCTGATGGAGGAGCCGAAAACCGTTTTCGCGAACCTCCCGGTCAAAATCGGGACCCGTTGTTCCCCGGAGATTCCCCAGGTACGCCCTGCCGGTTTCCGGATCGGCATACCCCTCGGTGAGCAGGGCCAGCAACCACCACAATTGTTTCAGGTTCGGGGCCTGGATAAGCGGATTGTCTGCCGTCCGGTCCAGGTATTCGGCCCGCCTGTCGGGAAACCCGGACCACAACCTGTAGAGGACTGCTTCCCGGATTTCGTAACTGGGTGCATCCAGGAGGCCCTCAAGCCAGGCCTGCACCCCCGGATCGTTTGGCAACGGAATGCTGAGCAGGGCTTTTTGCACCTCGGGCCGGGAATCTGCCCGGGACTTTTCCAGCAATTCGGGGCCAAACAAAGCCCCGTACCGGGTGGCCAGGGCCGCCCGGTATGGGGCCGCATCAAAGGCTTCCCAGGCATTTAGCAGCACCTCCTGGCCCGGGGCGGCAACATCCTGAACTGCATTGTCACGTTCGGCTGCCGCATGGTCGTCCCCGGCCCCTGCAACTTTCCCCTCCCCGCTTCCCGCTTCCCCGGATATCAGGTCCAGGTACCGGGCCAGTGAAGCATCCCGTTCCCTGAGGTGGGAAATGGCCGCTTCGTAAGGGAAATCTTTGCCTTCAAGCCATTGTTGGCGAAAACCATCCAGGGAAGTTCCGGCTGCGCGCTCCATCACCTCCAGGAATCCATCGACGGTTGCATTGCCGAATGCATAGGTATGCAGGTAGGATCGGACCCCTTCCCGAAAAGCTGTGTCCCCCACCAGATTCCTCAGGGCCAGGAGCGCCCAGGCCCCTTTCTCGTAGAACGTCAAACTGCCCGATCCCGGGTCAAGAAGCGACTCCCCGCTGCCGTCCCGGCTGAGTTGCTTCAGCGCATTGGCGGAACGGTAAAGCGCCCAGTACATTTCCCGCTCCCCCAGGATATGGCCTTCCGCCAGGTAGGCGTAGTATGTGGCAAACCCCTCGTGCAGCCAGTGCTGGCCCCCGTCCGTTTCGGTCACCAGGTTGCCAAACCACTGGTGCGCGAGTTCGTGTGCGTTGACGTTCAGGTAATTCCGGTCGTTCACCCCAATGGAGTCCACCAGGTAGGAGTCGGCAAAAAATGTGGTCCCCGTATTTTCCATGCCTGCGTACATAAAGTCGCGCACCGGCACCTGTTTGTAATTCTGCCAGGGATAGGGCACCCCGATTTCTCGCTCCAGGAAATTGAAGACCCGATCGGTATGCCGGTATGTCCGGCGGGCATCCGCACGGCGCCCTGCCGGATAATACAGGGCAATGGGGACCCCGGAGGCCGACTGCATCCCAATGCTGTCGTACCGGCCAATGGCAAAAGCCAGCAGGTAACTGCTCATCGGTTGCTCCATATCGTACACCCAGGTTACCCTGTCTCCCTGATTGCGTTTCTCCTCTAGCACCCCGTTGGCAATAACTTCCCGGCCGCGTGCAGCGGTAACCTCCAGGTCAAAGACTACTTTCTCACGCATATCGTCAAAACTGGGAACCCAGTGGCTGCTGTATTTTCCCTGGCCCTGTGTCCATATCTGGCTATCCCCCCCGTCGCCTTCCGGGCCGATGAAATAAACCGTTTGTCTTGGGCGGGCCAGGTATTCGATTCGCAATTCATGCTGGCCCGGGTCCCGGGGGGCAACCAATGCGAGTTCTTTGCCGTTTGCGGTAAAGGTGGCGGGTTGGCCGTCCACCGTCAGACGGTGGATTTCCATATTGTGGGCATCCAGATAGATACTGTCTGCCTTCCCGGCGAAATGGAATGTATAGTGTACGGTTCCCCGGATGGAATGGTCGGAGGCCTCCGGGAGGATGGATATGGTGCCGGCAATAAAATCTACCCCGGGTTGCTGGCCTCTGGCCATGGCCAGGAAACACATCAGCATCAGGGGCAAGCATCGGGTTCGCATGGGTGGATTGCCAGGGTTTGTTTCCCAAATTTAGGCATTTGGACGGTTGCAGGAATATGGGGGAACCCTTAATTTAGTCCGATGCAACCCGATCCCAGGAATACCCCGCTCGCGTACCTGAAGGGAGTCGGGCCCGGGAGGGCCCGGCTGCTGGAGTCTGAGCTGGGGCTGAAGACGTTCCGGGACTTGCTGTATTTCTTCCCGAACCGCTACATCGATAAATCCCGGTATTACAAAATCCGCGAATTGGAGCGAAGCAGCGCCGAAGTCCAGTTAATCGGTAAAATCGTGCACCTGAAGACTGTGGAGCAAAAGCGGGGCAAGCGGCTGGTGGCAACCTTCCGGGACGATACCGGGGAAATGGAACTGGTCTGGTTCCGGAGCCAGAAATGGTTCAGGGAACGTTTGAAGCTCGGGGAACCCTATGTCATTTTCGGGCGCGTCAATTGGTACAACGGGGCATTCTCCATGCCGCACCCGGACCTGGAACTCCTCTCGGCCCACCAGCAGCAAAAGCGGATCAGGATGCAACCCGTCTACCCGTCTACCGAGAAACTCACCCGGCAGGGCATTTCCAACCGGCTGCTTACCCAGTGGGTGGCAGCGGTCCTGGCACAGGTGCGGGAGGTTCTGCCGGAAACGCTGCCGGACCGCATTTTGGAGGCCTTGCAATTACTCCCGAAACCCCGGTCGCTGGTGCAGATACATTTTCCGGATTCCAATGCACTTTTGGCCCGGGCCCAGGCCCGCCTGAAATTCGAGGAGCTCTTCTATATTCAGCTGGCCCTGCTCTCCAAAAAACACGAGCGGAAAAAACGGATACGGGGGTACCTCTTTGAACAGGTGGGCGAACGTTTTACCGCATTCTACAAGGACCACCTGCCCTTTGACCTGACCGGGGCCCAGAAACGGGTTATCCGGGAGATCCGGGCAGACCTCGGAAGCAATGCCCAGATGAACCGGTTGCTCCAGGGTGACGTTGGCTCCGGGAAAACCATTGTGGCCGTACTGACCATCCTCCTGGCGCTTGACAACGGGTATCAGGCCTGCCTGGTAGCCCCTACCGAGATCCTCGCCCAGCAACATTTCAACGCGGTCAGCGAATTGCTGGAGCCCCTGGGCCTGCCGGTCGGTCTGCTGACGGGATCCGTAAAGGAAAAGGATCGCAAACCGCTGCTGGCCGGGCTGTCGGACGGCAGTTTACCCATATTGATCGGGACCCATGCGGTCCTGGAGCCCCGGGTAAAGTTTAATAACCTCGGCCTGGCCATTATCGACGAGCAACACCGCTTCGGGGTGGCACAACGCGCCAAACTGTGGAAAAAGAACAAGCGCCCCCCGCATATCCTGGTGATGACGGCCACCCCGATCCCCCGAACCCTGGCCATGAGCCTTTACGGGGACCTGGACATCAGCCTCATCGACGAGCTGCCGCCCGGGCGAAAGCCCGTGCGTACCGTCCTGAGGGGCGACAGGGACCGGCTCCGCGTTTTCGGATTCCTCAAAGACGAGATTCGCAAAGGCCGCCAGGCATACATCGTCTACCCGCTGATCCAGGAATCCGAAGCAATGGATTACAAGGATTTGATGGACGGGTTTGAAAGTATCAGCCGGGAATTCCCCCAGCCGGACTTCCAGGTATCCATTGTCCACGGGCAGATGAAACCGGAGGCAAAGGAATACGAAATGCAGCGTTTTGCAGAAGGCAAGACGCAGATCATGGTAGCCACAACGGTGATCGAGGTCGGGGTGAACGTCCCGAACGCCAGCGTGATGGTCATCGAAAGTGCGGAGCGGTTTGGGCTCTCCCAGTTGCATCAACTCCGCGGGCGGGTGGGCCGCGGGGCGGACCAGAGTTATTGCATCCTGATGTGCGGGGAGAAATTATCGGAAGAAGCGCGCACGCGCCTGCAAACCATGGCCCGTACGAATGACGGCTTTGAAATTGCCGAAACCGACCTGAAATTGCGAGGCCCGGGCAACCTGCTGGGAACCCAGCAAAGCGGGGTGTTGAGCCTGCGGATCGCCGACCTGGTGAGGGACCGGGAACTCCTGCAGTCCGCACGTGAATTCGCCCGTCAGCTGCTGCTTGCAGACCCCGGCCTGGAACAGGCGGAAAACCGGGTGGTCCGCACCAGGCTACAGCAAATGGAGGTTTTCCAGAACCGTTGGGACTATATCAGCTAGCTACGCACCCCTTCGCCGGCCCGGGCCCCGTTAGTTTGACCTGTCCATACTGCGCGCCAGTACCTTATCCGATGTGCCCACCTTAATTAATGTCTTCCCCGGCCTCCAGTTTGGCGATATTCGCCTCAATGGCATTCTGGTTCAGTTCGTCCGGGGCGCGTTCCCGGGCAATCTTCAGGTGCCTCAGCGCTTTCTGATAATCCCCCAATGCGCTGTAGCCACGTGCCAGTCCATAGTCTACCGGCCATGTGTTTTTATGGTTTTTGGCGTTCTTCTGAAACACTCTCAGGGCCTGTTCGGGTTGACCGCGGGCAATCAATTGCCGGCCGTAGCCGTGTACCTGGAATACCGTCCCGAGTTGCATGGCTTCGTCTATGGCGGCCTCGGACGCTTCCGTTTTGCCCTGGGCATCGAGGATCTGTGCTTTGATACTCAGGTTGTTGAAGTCTTTCTGGCTGAAGAATTGGCCGGAAATGGCCGCGTTGATCCAGCCGAGCGCTTCATCCAAATCGCCGCCGTTGTTGAGCGCATAATTGGCCGCCTGCTCCCATGACTGACGCGTAAAGCCTTCCTGGTTCTGCAGCTTCTGCCGGATAAATGCCATGGTCAGGGCGGGGGTGTCGAAGGATACCTTGAAGGGGATTTCCTTTTTCTCCCAGTGCAGGCTTGCAGTGGCTCCGTTGGCGGATAAATCGGTAAATCCGTATTCCAGCCATTCCGTATGGGGGATTTCAGTAGTACCGACCTCCACGCGGAGGGCATCTTCAGAAGGGTCGTAGAAATAGCTTCCCCACGCCCCGCTATTGTTCGAGAAAATAACCGTGGCCCGGTTGTCCGGGTGGATGACCATATGAAGGCCGTAGGTGCCGGCAGGCAAGGGTTCCCCTTCCACCAGGGCATCGTGGGTGAGGCTGAAGGTGGTGTTTTCATTGGCGCCGGCCCTCCAGGGCGATTCGGCGGCTGAACCGAAACCCAGGTTGTTCATGCCGTAGGGTACCAGGGCGCCCCAAATTTCCCGGCCATTTACTGCCGGTCGGGAATATTCGATCGTGATGTCGCTGATCCCGACCCGCTGGGTAACCCGGGCCATCTGGCTGCCCCTTGGCAGGTCCAGCTGGGCCTGTATCGGATAGGCCATCAACCCCAGGAGGAGGGGAAAAACCATTTTTTGCAAACGGGAGGCTACCTGCCGTTGCAAGGAGTAAATTTGTTCCATTTCACATATGTTTAGACGGTTCGCAATGAGATGTTTATAAGTTAACCCGCGTTGGAAGCGGCGCAAGTTATCAATATCTTAAACCGCAGCGCGCCCCTGTTAAAAAAACCGTGCAACGGGAAGTCCCGACGGGGGTTTGCCCTCTTAAGGTAGTAAAATCGCAGCGCATATTAACATCCCGCCCGTTTTGGGCATCGTAATTTACAGGGGGTGCATTTTCACAGCGGGGTCCCGATTAGTATCTTCGTAAGCGCTTTTTATGAAACTTATCGAGCCTTAAGCACTATGAGCAAGACACTATTCGACAAAGTATGGGACTCCCACGTGGTCCGCAAAATAGACAACGGGCCGGATGTCCTTTTCATCGACCGCCACCTGGTCCACGAAGTGACCAGCCCGGTGGCATTCCTGGGGTTGAAAAACCGGGGTATCCCGGTGCTCTACCCCAACCGGACCTTTGCTACCGCCGACCACAATACCCCTACCCGGAACCAGCACCTGCCGGTTAAGGATCCGCTTTCGGCCAAACAACTCGAGGCCCTGGAAAAAAATGCCGCTGAACACGGCATCCCCTATTGGGGGCTTGGCCATGAGAAGAACGGCATCGTGCACGTAATCGGGCCCGAGAACGGGATTACCGTACCCGGGGCCACCATCGTGTGCGGTGACTCCCATACTTCCACCCACGGCGCATTCGGGGCCATTGCCTTTGGCATCGGAACTTCGGAAGTAGAGATGGTCCTGGCCACCCAGTGCATCATGCAGCCCAAACCCAAGCGTATGCGGATCAACATCGACGGGAACCTGAGCGAGGCCGTCACCCCCAAGGACGTGGCACTCTACATCATCTCCAGGCTAACCACCTCCGGTGCCACCGGGTACTTTGTGGAATATTCCGGTGAGGTTTTCCGCAATATGAGCATGGAAGGCAGGATGACCGTTTGCAACCTGAGCATCGAAATGGGCGCCCGCGGAGGGATGATTGCTCCGGATGAAAAAACATTTGAGTACATCCGCGGCCGGGAATACGCGCCTTCCGGCGCCGACTGGGATACCGCCATGGCCTACTGGAAAACGCTGCATTCCGACTCGGACGCGGTTTTCGACAAGGAAATCAATTTTTACGCCTCCGATATCGAACCGATGATTACCTACGGGACAAACCCGGGGATGGGTGTCGGCATATCCCGTACCATTCCCACGGCGGAGTCCATGGAAGGCGGGGTAGCCACCTATCGCAAATCCCTGGAGTATATGGACTTTGCCGAAGGCGAAGCGATGATCGGCAAGCCGGTTGACTTTGTATTCCTCGGCAGCTGTACCAACGGACGAATAGAAGATTTCCGGGCTTTCTCGAAGATCGTCAGGGGCAGGAAGAAGGCAGATAATGTCACGGCCTGGCTCGTACCCGGCTCCCACAAGGTGGAAGCGGCTATTCGGGAGGAAGGGATCCTGGACATCCTCCAGGCTGCGGGTTTTGAATTGCGCGAACCCGGATGTTCTGCCTGCCTGGCGATGAACGACGACAAGATTCCCGCGGGAAAATACGCCGTGAGCACCTCCAACAGAAACTTTGAAGGAAGGCAGGGGCCCGGGGCCCGCACCCTGCTGGCCAGCCCGCTGGTAGCCGCCGCAGCCGCGATAACCGGAAAGGTAACCGACCCCAGGGAACTCCTGGAACCGGAACTGGCCTGATACTGAAAGGAATTTTAAAAACCCATTGGGTATTCAAAAGGCGCATACCCGTATTAAACAGCATTCAAATGGCATACGATAAATTCACCATCCTGAGAAGTACCGCAGTCCCGCTGCCCATAGAAAATGTGGATACCGACCAGATTATCCCGGCGCGCTTTCTCAAGGCGACCGAACGGAAGGGTTTTGGCGATAACCTGTTCCGCGACTGGCGGTACCACCCGGACAATACGCCCAAGGAACATTTTGTATTGAACAACCCCATCTATAGCGGGAAAATCCTGGTTGGAGGGAAGAACTTTGGTTCGGGCTCCTCCCGGGAACACGCCGCCTGGGCCGTATACGACTATGGATTCCGCTGCGTGGTTTCCAGCTTTTTTGCAGATATATTCCGGAACAACTGCCTGAATGTGGGGGTGCTCCCGGTACAGGTAAGTGCCGAGTTCCTGCAGCGGATATTCGAAGCCATCGAGAAGGACCCCAAGGCCGAACTGGAGGTAAACCTGCAGGAACAAACCATCACGCTGCTGCCTACCGGCGACAGCGAGTCCTTCGAAATCAATGGCTACAAGAAGGAGAACATGCTCAACGGCTTTGACGACATCGACTACCTCCTCAACATGAAAGAGGAAATCAAATCCTTCGCGGGGGATACCCCGCTTTAAGTCTCCGGAAAACCTTCCGGCACCCGCCCATGGAAAAACGACGTATCGAGATCATGGATACCACCCTGCGAGACGGGGAACAAACCTCAGGGGTATCCTTTACCGCATCGGAAAAACTGACGCTGGCCAAACTCCTGCTGGAGGAACTCCGGGTAGATCGCATCGAGGTAGCTTCTGCCCGGGTTTCCGAGGGGGAATTCGATTCCGTCCGGCAAATTACCGCCTGGGCCGCCGAAAAGGGATTGTTGCCCCGGGTGGAAGTACTCACCTTTGTCGATGGCGGTGCCTCCCTGAACTGGATGGAACAGGCAGGCGCCCAGGTACAGAACCTGCTGACCAAGGGCTCCCTGAACCACCTGAAATACCAACTGAAGAAAACCCCGGAAAAGCATTTTTCGGACATTCGCGAAGTCATTGCGAAAGCCGGGGAACAGGGGGTCCGCACCAATATTTACCTGGAGGACTGGAGCAACGGCATGCGGAACTCCCCGGAATACGTGTATGAGTTCCTCGATTTTCTGGATACCCAGCCCATCGACCGGATCATGCTTCCGGATACCCTGGGGGTACTCACGCCTGGGGAAACGCGGGAATTCCTGGAAGACATCATCGGCAGGTACCCGGACGGGCACATCGACTTCCACGGACACAACGATTACGACCTGAGCGTGGCTAACGTTATGGAAGCCGTCAGCGCCGGGGTCCACGGGTTGCACCTGACGGTCAACGGCATGGGCGAACGCGCCGGGAACGCGCCGCTTGCGAGCGTGGTGGCCGTCCTGAACGACTTCATGCCCGAGGTTGCCATTGGGGTGAGCGAAACCTCCCTGTTCAAGGTGAGCAAGCTCGTCTCGGCCTTTACCGGAATTGGCATCCCTGCCAACAAGCCCATCGTCGGGGACAACGTCTTCACCCAGACCGCGGGCATACACGCGGACGGGGACAACAAAAAGAACCTGTACTTCAACGACCTGATGCCGGAACGTTTCGGGAGGAAGCGCAAATACGCCCTGGGGAAGACCTCCGGCAAGGCAAATATCCAGAAGAACCTGCAGGAGCTCGGCCTGACGCTGAACGACGAAGAACTCCGTAAGGTAACTGCCCGAATCATTGAACTCGGCGACAAGAAGGAAAAGGTGACCCGTGAAGACCTCCCGTACATCATCTCGGATGTATTGGGCAGCGGGTCGCACCAACAGCGTGTTTTTATCCGTTCCTATGTGCTCACCCATGCCAAGGGCCTGCAGCCTTCAACGACGGTCTCCCTGGAAATCGAGGGGGAAAACTACGAGGCCCACGCCCAGGGGGACGGCCAGTTCGACGCCTTTATGAATGCCCTGCGGAAAGTCTATCGCTCCCTGAAAAGGCCGTTGCCGACCCTGGTGGATTACGCGGTGCGGATACCGCCGGGATCCAATTCGGACGCCCTCTGCGAAACGGTCATTACCTGGCGGCAGGACGACCGGGAGTTCACGACCCGAGGGCTGGATTCCGACCAGACGGTCTCGGCCATCAAGGCTACTGAAAAAATGCTGAATATCGGCTGATTCCGGGCAAAGACAGTTCTGCCCTGATAAGAATCCCTTGTTTAACTTGTTTAATCAGTTACCTCCCGCGCCGGTGCCTCCAGCGCGTATACGTGTAGATCCCCAGCGCAATCAATGCCCCCAGGGCGGCGAGTCCTGCCCCCACCTGCCCTGCGGCAATCACGCCATAACCGAAAGCGATGGGCAATCCGGCCAGGTAGGCCCCGATAGCGTTGGCGATGTTAAAGGCGCTTTGGTTCATGGCCGAAGCGAGCATCTCCGACCCGTAGGAGGCCTGGATAATCGCTATCTGGATAGGGGCCGCCAGCGTAAAGGTTACCAGCCCGACTACAAAGCACATGATCAGCACCCAGACGGGAAAAGGTGCCAGGAAGGAATTCAATACGAGCATCAGGGACATTCCGGATAACCCTGCAAAAATCGCCCGGAGGGCCCCGAGCCGTTCCTCCATCCGCGCCCCGATAAAATTACCCGCCACCATGCCGGTCCCGGCCAGGACCATTGCATAGCTTACCGTGGTCTCGGAATGTCCCGAGACGTCCAACAGCAAGGGGGCGATATAGCTATACCAGGCAAAGAACCCGCCGGTACCGATGGCGGTCAGGGCCAGCAAGGCCCAAAGCTTCCCGTTCTTCATGGGCGACACGGGCAGTTCATCTTTTTCCCGGGGAACCGACAGGGAAGGCATCCAGTTGTAGAGGCTCACCACGGTCAGCACCCCCACTACCCCAACCAATAAGAAGGAAAAGCTCCAGTGGAAGGAATTCCCGATAAACGTCCCCAGCGGGACCCCCACAACGTTGGCGATGGTAAACCCCGCGAACATCTTGGCAATGGCCTGGGCCCCTTTCCCTTCCGGCGCGAGACGGGCGGCAATCACTGCTCCGATCCCAAAGAATGCACCGTGCGGCAAACCCGACAGGAACCGGACCACCATCATGGACCAATAGCCCTCGGCAAATGCGGAAAGCGTATTGAAAACGGTGAACCAGAGCATCAGGACCACCAGGGACTTCCGCGAAGGCCAGCGCGCTATCAGGCCCGTCAGCAACGGGGCGCCCAGGACCACACCCAGGGCATAGGCGGAAATAAAGTGTCCGGCCTCCGGGATGGTCACCTCCAGGGAACGGGCCACTTCGGGGAGTATCCCCATGATGACGAATTCCGTCAACGCAATGCCAAATGCCCCCATGGCGAGGGCAATATAGGCCTTGGTATGTTTCCCGGCGGCTATGGCTATAAGATATAATCCGTGCTGATGAAGTTCGAGGCCTTGGTGTCCAGCAATTGTTCCACGGTTTCCACGTTGATCGGGTTATCCTTGAAGGCGACAAACGTCCGGATGGAAAAGGAACGCAGGGCGTCGTGGACGCTGAGCGTGGACTGGGCGGAATCCTTCCGGCCCGTAAACGGGTATACGTCCGGGCCCCGCTGGCAGGAACTGTTCAAATTGACCCGGCAAACCAGGTTGGCTAGCGTATCGATCAGGGGCGCCAGCGTATACACGTCCTTGCCAAAGAGGCTCACCTGTTGCCCGTAATTGCTTTCGGCCATATCGTCCAGGGGTTCCTCGATTTCCCGGAAAGAAAGGACCGGGATAACGGGCCCGAATTGTTCCTCCCGATACACCCGCATATCCCGGGTAACCGGGTAGAGCACCGCGGGCCAGATGTAGTTGTCCGTTTGTTCCCCTCCCTTTTCATTCAGGATCCGGGCTCCCTTTTCCAGGGCATCGTCAATGAGTTCCCGGATATAATCCGGTTTCCCGGGTTCCGGCAACGGGGTCAGTTTTACGCCCGGGTCCCAGGGGTTTCCAAAGGGCAATGCGTCCACCGCCGATGCGAACCGCTCGAGGAATTCCTCCCGGATGTCTTCATGAACGTACACCACTTTGAGGGCGGTACACCGCTGCCCGTTAAAAGAGAGCGTTCCGGCCAGGCACTCCTGGATACTCAGGTCCAGGTCGGCGTCCGGCAGCACGATGGCCGGGTTCTTGGCTTCCAGCCCCAGGACCAGCCGGAGCCGGTTGCTCTTGGGGTGCTGTTCCTGCAGCGCATTGGCGGATTTGCTGTTGCCGATAAGGGCCAGTACGTCTACCTTCCCGGTTTGCATGATCGGGGCGGCCACTGCCCGTCCCCGCCCAAAGAGGATGTTTACCACCCCCCGGGGGAAGCTGTTCTGGAATGCCTCCAAAAGGGGCGTAATCAGGAGTACCCCGTGCTTGGCGGGCTTGAAAATGGTCGTGTTCCCCATAATGATCGCAGGGATCAGCAAGGCGAATGTTTCATTCAGCGGGTAATTATAGGGCCCCAGGCACAGGACCACCCCCAGGGGGCCCCTGCGGATATGTGCATAGACCCCCTGGTGCTTGTCGAACTTGGCGGAATTCCTGTCGAGTTCCCGGTATTCCTCAATGGTGTCATAGATGTATTCCACCGTCCGGTCGAACTCCTTTTCGGAATCCGGCAGGGACTTCCCGATCTCCCACATAAGGAGCTGCACGATGCGTTCCCGCTTGCCTTCCATCTGCCGGACAAATTTCTCCATGCATTCGATCCGGTCGCGGACTTTCATCGTGGGCCAGGCCCCCTGGCCGCGCGCATAGGCGCCCATGGCCGCATCCAGGGCCTCCAGTGCCTCCTTTTCGCCCATGTCCGGGATACTCCCCAAATGGGTCGGCTTGTACTGGCCTGGCCCTGAAATGGTGGAATACACTTCGGTAACCGGGCCATCCCAATTCAGGAGTTCGCCGCCCACCAGGTACGTGCGCTGCGCAATGGGCTCCTCCAACTTGTATGCTTCTGGAATCGGTAGGGTTGTCATCTGGTTAAAAGGCTTAAACGATGGGTTTCATTGCGGTCATCGAGGCCCGGAGCCGCGCCCCGACAATTTCTACCGGATGGGTGCGAAGCGCCTTGTTGACGGCAATCAGTTTCGCATTGTCCACCCCGTTGTCCTGTCCTTCCCCAAAGGAGTTCCCGATAACATCCGTGTCAATTTTTGCCATAAAGTCCTTCAACAGGGGTTTGCAGGCATGGTCGAACAGGTAGCATCCGTATTCCGCCGTATCGGAAATGACGCGATTCATTTCAAAGAGTTTCTTCCGGGCAATCGTATTGGCGATCAGGGGGGTTTCGTGCAGGGATTCGTAGTAGGCGGATTCCCCGATGATGCCGGATTCCGTCATCGATTCGTAGGCGAGTTCCACGCCTGCCCGGACCATGGCTACCATCAGCACCCCTTTGTCGTAGTATTCCTGTTCGCTGATCTTGTCGGAACCCGCGGGGGTTTTCTCAAAATTCGTCTCCCCGGTGGCGGCTCGCCAGGTGAGCAGGTTTTTGTCGTCATTCGCCCAGTCTTCCATCATCGTCTTTGAAAAATGGCCGCTCATAATATCGTCCATGTGCTTGCGGAACAGCGGGCGCATAATCTCCTTGAGCTCCTCGGAAAGTTCAAATGCGCGGATCTTGGCCGGATTGGAAAGCCGGTCCATCATATTGGTAATCCCCCCGTATTTCAGGCCTTCCGTTATGGTTTCCCACCCGTACTGGATCAGTTTGGAAGCGTATCCCGGGTCCACCCCGCCTTCCACCATCTTGTCAAAACACAGGATGCTGCCCGTCTGCAGGAGCCCGCAGAGGATGGTCTGTTCCCCCATGAGGTCGGATTTCACCTCTGCGACGAAGGAGGATTCCAGCACGCCGGCTTTGTGGCCCCCGGTAGCAGCCGCATAGGCCTTGGCCTGGGCCAGCCCTTTGCCTTCCGGGTCGTTTTCCGGGTGGACGGCAATGAGCGTCGGCACCCCGAAGCCCCGCTTGTATTCCTCCCGGACTTCCGAGCCCGGGCTTTTTGGGGCAACCATGATCACGGTGAGGTCTTCCCGGATCTGCATCCCTTCTTCCACAATATTAAACCCGTGCGAATAGGAGAGCGTAGCGCCTTTTTTCATATGGGGCATTACCGAGTTGATCACATTGGTATGCTGTTTGTCCGGGGTCAGGTTGATCACCAGGTCGGCCGTGGGAATCAATTCCTCGTAGGTCCCTACGGGAAAACCGTTTTCGGTGGCATTCTGGAAAGACGTCCGTTTTTCTTGAATCGCCGCCTCCCGGAGCGCGTAGGATATATCCAGGCCGGAATCCCGCATGTTCAGGCCCTGGTTGAGGCCCTGTGCCCCGCAGCCGACGATGACGATTTTTGCGCCCTTCAGCGCTGCCACCCCTTCAGAAAATTCCGAAGGATCCATAAAACGGCATTTACCCAATTGTTGCAGTTGTTCCCTGAGTGAAAGCGTATTGAAATAATTCGTCATAATGGTGTGTTCTGGTAGATATTAAATTCTGTTTAGGATTGTTGGAAATTTGCCAGCAAGGCGGTAATCGGCATTTCGGCCTTGGTAACGGTAATCCTGCCGGACCGCACAAATTGCATAATGCCGAACGGCTCCAGGTCGTCGTGCATCTGGTCGATTTCACTTCGCCTGCCCGTTTTGGCCAGTACAAAATAGTCCCGGCTCACGGTGACGATCTGGGCGTGGCTGTCTTTGATGATATTCTGGATCTGCCGTTCATCGAACAACAGGTGGGAAGCGATTTTAAAGAGGGCGGATTCCTGGTAGATGGTTTCCTCATCCGTGTGGTAGAATGCCTTGATCACTTCAATCTGCTTCTCGATCTGGGCCACGATATGCCGCGTCCAGTTCTCCGTCGTGTGAACGACAATAGTAAATTTTGAAATGCCTTCTATTTCTGATTTGGAAACATTGAGGCTTTCTATGTTAATGTGCCTTTTTAAAAATATCCCCGAGATCCTGTTCAACAGGCCTACGTGGTTCTCGGAATAAACCGAGATGGTGAACCATTGATTGTCCATAGTGTTCATTGCTTATTTTAACCGGATATCGGAAACCGATGCCCCCGATGGGATCATCGGGAAGACGTTATCTTCTTTCTCCACGCGGACCTCGAGGAAATAGGCTTCCTCGCTCGCCATCATTTCGGCTACGGCTTCCGCCAGTTCCGCCCGGTTCTCCACCCGGCGGGAACGGATGTGGTAGCCCTCCGCTATTTTGACAAAATCCGGGTTGGTCATTACGGTGGAGGCATAGCGCCTGTCAAAAAACAATTCCTGCCACTGGCGAACCATCCCGAGGAAATCGTTGTTCAGGACCACAATCTTCACAGGCGCCTTTGTCTGGAAAATGGTCCCGAGTTCCTGGATGGTCATCTGGTATCCCCCATCCCCGATGACGGCCACCACTTCGCGGTCCATGGCCCCCATTTTGGCGCCGATGGCCGCGGGGAGCGCAAACCCCATGGTGCCGAGGCCGCCTGAGGTAATGCTGCTTTTACTTTGCCGGAACTTTGCGTATCGGCAGGCGACCATCTGGTGCTGCCCCACATCCGTGACGATCACGGCCTTGTGGCCGGACTCTTCATTGATACGGGCAATCACCTCCCCCATCGTCA
Source organism: Robiginitalea sp. (assembly GCF_982776155.1). NCBI lineage: Bacteria > Pseudomonadati > Bacteroidota > Flavobacteriia > Flavobacteriales > Flavobacteriaceae > Robiginitalea > Robiginitalea sp. The sequence continues at coordinate 447,240 of NZ_CEXZKX010000001.1, read as the reverse complement.
GGCCTTCCTTGGTCGGGTGCAGGTCGTTTTTGATCACCGCCTCGAATTCCTCTTTGTCTCGGGCGTGGAATTCCGAGAGCCACTGGTCGTGCTTCCTTTTTTCCACCAGGGGCAGGAGCTGCCGGAGCGATTCCCGGGCATCCCCCAGGACCGCCACGTCCGCTTTCACATTTTTCCCCACCTCCGCCGGGTCGATCTCCAGGTGGATGACCTTGGCCTGTTTCGCGTAGGTGTCCAGGCTTCCCGTAACCCGGTCGTCAAATCGCATGCCGATGGCCACCAGTACGTCGCATTCGTTCGTCAGGACGTTCGGGCCGTAATTCCCGTGCATGCCCACCATGCCCACATTCAGCGGGTGGTCGGAATCCATTGCGGATAGCCCCAGGATGGTCCAGGCGGCAGGGATGCCCGTCTTTTCGACAAATTCCTGTAATTCCGCTTCAGCAGAACCCAGGATAACCCCCTGTCCAAAGACGATATATGGGCGTTTGGCTTTGTTGATTAGGTCTGCAGCCCGCTGCAAGGCTTCCGGGTCTGCCTTGGGCACCGGGTTGTAGCTGCGAACCCCTTTACAGGGTGTATAGCTGAAGTCCAGGCTGTCGAACTGGGCGTTCTTGGTAATATCCACCAATACGGGCCCCGGCCGGCCGCTTCGGGCAATATAAAACGCCTTGGCTATAATTTCGGGGATTTCTTCGGCCCGGGTGACCTGGTAATTCCATTTGGTAACCGGGGTGGAAATGCCGATGATGTCCGTTTCCTGAAAGGCATCCGAACCCAGCAGATGGCGCGGAACCTGCCCGGTTATACAAACCAGCGGCGTGGAGTCGATCTGCGCATCCGCCAACCCGGTTACCAGGTTCGTGGCCCCGGGTCCCGACGTAGCCATGGCAACTCCCACTTTCCCGCTTACCCGGGCAAATCCCTGGGCAGCGTGTATTGCCCCCTGTTCGTGGCGTGTGAGGACATGGTGGAGCCGGTCCTGGAATTTATACAATTCGTCGTAAACCGGCATTATTGCCCCGCCCGGGTAGCCGTAAATCAGGTCGGCACCCTCTTCGAGCAGGCAATGGATGATGGCCTCCGCACCGCTGATGCGCATGGCCTTCTTTTCGTCTTGTTTCTTTTGCATTTCCTTTACTGGTTCCATACCTGCATCAGGATTAAGTTTATCAAATTTCATCGGTAACACAGCCTTCAGAGGCCGATGAAACCGTTTTGGCATATTTGTACAGGCTGCCCCGCTTCACCTTTAGTTCAGGGGCCTTCCAGGCTGCCCGCCGCCGGTTGAGCTCCTCGTCGCTCAGGTCTACCGAAAGCGTATTGGCTTCGGCGTCGATGGTGATGATGTCCCCGTCCCGGAGCAGGGCAATCGGGCCTCCGGCCTGTGCTTCGGGTGTTACATGCCCCACTACAAATCCGTGGGTACCACCCGAAAAGCGGCCATCGGTGATCAGGGCCACATCCTTGCCCAGGCCGGCCCCCATGATGGCACTGGTGGGCTTGAGCATTTCGGGCATACCAGGCCCACCCTGGGGACCTTCGTACCGGATGACTACCACATCCCCCCGGGAAACTTTGCCTTCGCCTATGCCCCGGTTTGCTTCAAATTCGTCCTCAAATACGCGGGCGGGTCCCTGGAACCGGAGTCCCTCCTTCCCGGTGATTTTGGCAACCGAACCTGTGGGTGCGAGGTTCCCGTACAGGATACGCAGGTGCCCGGTTTTCTTGATCGGGTCGGAAAGGGGCCGGATAACCTCCTGACCGGCTTCCAGATCCGGGACATCCTCCAGGTTCTCGGCAAGGGTTTTTCCCGTAACTGTCAGGCAATCCCCGTGGAGCATGCCTTCAGCGAGCAGGAATTTAAGGACGGCAGGCACGCCGCCCACCCGGTGGACATCTTCCATCAGGTATTTGCCGCTGGGCTTCAGGTCTGCCAAAAAGGGCGTTTCGTCACTGATCCGCTGGAAATCGTCCAGGGTAAACGGTACGCGCGCTGCCTTGGCAATGGCCAGGAAGTGCAGGACGGCATTCGTGGACCCCCCCATCACCACTACGAGGCGGATGGCATTCTCCAGGGACTTTTTTGTAATAATGTCGAGCGGCTTGATATCTTTTTCGAGCAAGGTGCGCACCGCCTGGCCGGCGCGGGTGCAATCTTCCTGCTTTTCCGAACCGGTGGCTGGGTTCGAAGAGTTGTAAGGCAGGGCCATCCCCAGGGCTTCGATAGCCGATGCCATCGTGTTGGCCGTATACATCCCGCCACAGGCACCAGCTCCCGGGCAGGCGTTCTGGATTACTTGTTTGTATTCCTCCTCCTGCATATTCCCGGCCACTTTCTGGCCCCAGGCCTCAAAAGCCGATACCACATCGAGTTTCCGGTTGTTCAGGCAACCGGATGCAATGGTTCCCCCGTAAACCATTACGGAGGGGCGGTTCAGGCGGATCATCGCCATCAGTGCCCCGGGCATGTTCTTGTCACAGCCCACTACAGTTACCAGGCCGTCGTAGTTCATCGCCTGGACCACGGTCTCCATGGAATCGGCAATAATATCCCGGGAAGGGAGGGAATAACGCATCCCGTAGGTTCCCATGGATATCCCGTCACTCACCCCGATCGTATTGAAAATCAGCCCTACCAGATCGGAGCGGTTCACGCCTTCCTTCACGTGCAGCGCCAGATCGTTCAGGTGCATGTTGCACGGGTTGCCTTCATACCCGGTGCTGGCAATCCCGATCAGGGGTTTTTCAAGGTCCTCCTCGGTCAGGCCAATGGCATAAAGCATGGCCTGCGCTGCCGGTTGGGTGGGGTCCTGTGTGACGTTTTTACTGTATTTGTTCAGGTTCATTCTTCCGCTGGTTTTGTCCGGGTCGTTTTTTTGCCAAAATCAAAGATATGGCTTTGACAACTCCGGGGAAGGCAAGCAGGCGCGGAGCTACAGGCTCATTTTGAGCCTAAATGTTAAAAATTACTGTTTTTCAGGGAGTTAGCATGCAAAAATTACCATATTCAACGCTGCCCTCGGGGAGGTATTCCAGCGTCCCAGGCCATTGTCTGCAGCGGGTAGACCAGGGGGGGTGGCCTAATTCCCGGCGCTTACAAAACGCACGCGGTCTGCCGAATGTTTCTGGGCCAGGACGGAAACGGACCGGGATGCGAGTTGCAGGACCCGGGGATACCCTCCGGTGGTTTGCCCGTCTCGAAGCAGGATGATCAGGCGGCCTGCAGGGGTCAGTTGGACGGTCCCGGGCAGGGTGGCTGAAGTAATCATCCGGATCAAATGTCCGGGAAGGTGTTCCTGCAGTTGGCAGGCCATCCGGTCGTGTTCCTTGCCCAGGGTAAAACGCGTGGAAAATAGCATTTCCCGTTGTTTCTGGCTGAGCAGGTCGTATTCCGGCCCCGGAAACGCCTCCAGTTTTTCCTCCTTCCAGAATTCAGAAGGGCTCAGTTTCAGGAGTTTTGGTTCGAATGCCTCCGTAGGCTCATAGGGCAGTTCCATCAGGGCAGACAATTTCCGGTGCCTGGTTACCGGCGGATAATACGACCGGCTGCCGAGGACCGATTCGGTCAGCAGCCCCCCTTTGATTCCCAGGTACGTCCGGAATCCGTTTCGCGTACGGCTGCAACGGAGTTCACTGCCCCCCCCTACCCGGTGGACCTGTTCCATGGCCAGTACTTCCCCGTCGAGAGTCACTTCCATATCGGCCCCGCTAAGCGCAATATAGGTGGGTTCATTAAACACCAATTCGGGGCCTTGCATGGTGATTTCCAGCAAGGCGGCATCCGGGTCGTTTTCCAGGAGAGAATTCGCCCTGCCTGCAGCGATGAGGTCACAGGCTCCGGATACCGGTACGCCCTGGTGGCGGTATCCGAATCGGCCGCGATCCTGGACGGAAGTGTAAAATCCCGCCTTTTTAACCTTTAGCATGCCCGTATTTCTTTTTAAAATCATAAACCCCCACCTCTGCTTCGATTCGGTGGAGGTTGAACTCCGCCTCGCTAACCGGCCGGAAACGCACGGTATCTCCCTGGGCGATAAAGCATGGGGGTTGGCGGGTCGGGTCGAAAAGTGGGATCGGACAACGCCCGATCAGGTTCCAGCCGCCCGGTGACTCCTGGGGGTAGATCCCCGTTTGCTGGGAGGCCAGCCCCACCGACCCCCTGGCTACCTTGAGCCTGGGGTTCTCCTTCCTGGGCACCTCCAGGTTGGCCGGCACACCGCCCAGGTACAGGAATCCGGGAAGGAAGCCTATTCCGTACACCCGGTACGCCTGCGCACAATGGCGTCGGATAACTTCTTCTGTGTCAATTTCAAGTCGTTCCGCCACATCTTCGAGATCCGGGCCAAATTCCGGGTCGTAGCACACGGGCAGCACCCAATCCTGCACGGTCCTTTGGGAGGGCCCGGGATACTGTTCAAACCATTTCTTTAAAGACCTGCTGAAAGGTTCCAGGTCTATTTTGGATCCTTTGAAAAGCAACAGGCTGTGGTAAATCGGAACCAATTCCCAAGCGGCCTCCTTCAGGCAGTGTTCCCGGAGGTAATCTGCAAACCCGAGGACGTCTGTAAGGATATCCTCACTAACAGCCTCCGGCCACTCGAGCAGGACAGCTTCCGGGCCGTATGCCTTGATCCGGAAAGGTGGGGGTTTCACGATAGCAGTCGGATTGATTCTTTGGGTAATTCGAGAGAAAGATACATTAATATTTCCAATGCGCCGGGCGTATCCCCGTGGATGCAAATGGTATCCGGTGACAGCTTAATCTCCCGGCCCTCCGGAGTGGTGGCCCGGCCGCGCAAAACCAGGTCCCGAACCTGCCGGAATACCCGGGGGGGTTCGGTCAGAACGGCTCCCGGCTCGGATCGGGCAACCAAACTTCCGTCGGCGTTGTACGCCCGGTCCGCGAACGCTTCGCCCCAGACCCGGTAGCCCAGGGATAATGCGCGGCGCATCAGGTCGGAACCTGCAGGTACGAACAATACCCGGCTCTCCCGGTACGGGGTGAGGATCCGGAGGTACTCCCGGGCCAGTGCCGGGTTTGCCGCCAGGTCGTTATAGAGGGCTCCATGTGCCTTGATATGATGCAAAGGCACGCCGGCGGCCGCCGCCACCTCATCCAGCAGCTGTAGTTGTTCCAGGAGCGATTCTTCCAGTTCCCGGGCTGTAAGTTGCATGTGTTTCCTCCCAAAGTTCTCCCGGTCGGGATACGAAGGGTGGGCGCCGGCCCGAACCCCTGCTTTTCCGGCCAGGGTGACAATTTCTTTCATGGATTCCCGGTTGCCGGCATGTCCCCCGCAGGCGATATTGCAGGAGCTGATATGGGGAAACAACTCCTGCTCGTTCCCCACCCCCTCTCCTACGTCGCAGTTTAAATCGATCTCGAAATTTGGCATGGTCATTCGATTAAAATGGAATAAATGGTTTTGGCCGCCAGCAGGGTAACTATGCCGATTATCACCAGGGCCACGAGGTCCCTGGCTACGGTATTCCGCTGGTCCCCCATGAGTTGGCGACTGCGGATCATCCACCAGAGGAAGGCTGCAATAACCGGCAGTACAATGGCATTGGCAATCTGGGCTACATAGATAATTTCCAGGGGGCGATATTCCAGCGACAGGGATAACACCCCGATGATCAGTACCCCAACCCATACGGACCGGAATCGCCAATCCTTCCTGTCCGCAGGCCAGTCAAAGGTTTGGCGGGAAACATAGGCCGCCGCCAACGGGGCCGTGATGGCCGAACTAATCCCGGCTGCAAATAGCCCTACCCCCAACCCGAACCGGGCAGCCTTTCCATAAATGGGTTCCAGGGCCGCGGCCAGGTCAAGGACGTCCGCCACAACCCCCATCCCGGATCCGGCCGCAGTCACTACAATAGACATGGATACCACGCCGCCAATGGCCACCGACCAGAATATATCCCGCCGCATGCTTTGGACAGCCCCCGAGTTTTCCCATTTTTCCGTTACAAGGGCCGTATAGAGGAACAGGTTGTAGGGTACCACCGTGGTGCCGATCAGCGCCAGGACCGTAAATATGGAATCCCCGTCCAGGTTGGGCGCCACCAGCCCGCGGAACAGTGCCGGGATATCGGGTTGCACCAGGAATGCCGTTATCAAAAAGGAGAGGCTCATAAGTAGTACCAGCCCTGTGAAAACGCGTTCCAGCGCTTTGTAGGACCCCAGCCAGAGGAGGATAAATGCCAGGGAACCGCATAGCCAGGGATAGACGCCAAAGGCACCGGAACCCAGGAGCGCCTCCAGGCCCAGGACGCCGCCCGCTATATTCCCCGCTTCATAGGCTGCGTTCCCCGCTACGATGGCAACGAGTATCAGTCCCACCATCAGGATCCGGAGCCAGGAAAGGGTTACCCGTTTCCGTATAAGGGACGGCAACCCGCGCCTCGTGACCAGCCCAAGCCTTCCGGCCATTTCCTGCAGGACAATGGTGGCAACCACGGACAACAGCAGCGCCCACAAAAGTGCATACCCCATCTCCACCCCTGCCCTCAGGCAGGTGGTAACGGTTCCCGGGCCGATAAAGGCCGCGGCAATAAGCATTCCCGGGCCGGTCTTTTTAAACATATACGTGCATATTGGTATCCGGGTAAATATACGGGATTCCCTGAAGGAGGAAAGCCCGGAACCCGCCACGGCCCCCTGTCGGAAATGGTGCATTTCATCGGAAAAGTTGCCGTTCGTCTAAAAGTGGGGTGTCATACGTCGAATCGATATAATAAACAGGCCCGGGTCCGGTTATTACTATCCCGAAACTTACTAATCTAACCTGTGCATATGACTTGCCTGGAATGTCAAAAAGAACTCAGCTACCTGGATCACCGCGAGGCCCTGGAGTTGTTAAACCTGGAACTGTGCCCCGCACACAGGAACCGGATGGTGAAACTCATGCGGACACACGAAGTACCCGTCGAAGCCATACAATTGTATTACGGCCTCAAAAAGATGGGTATCCGGGCGATGCTCGCCTGGTGGGACGGAAAGAAAACCGTCCACCTGGCCGTATCCCGGGTGAAGCTCAATATAGAAATCGACACGGGTCACGGGGCGATGACCCACGACCAGGCCATGAACGACCTGGAAGAAACCATGCATTCCTTCAAAAACGGATTTACAACGATTCGCATCCCGGATTTCCTGGTGCATAAATACCTGCAGGAAACCCTGGTGAATATCGAGGGCATAATCGAAGGATTGAGAAGCAACATCAAAGTTGTTTAACCTTTAAAACAATGCTTATGGATGCCAAAATCAAATTTACAGAACGCTCTTACCGGATGAGCAAACTGATCCTGATCCTGCTGACTTTTGCAGCCCTGGCCATCATGATCAATATCCATCCGGCTGTCTCCCGCTATCTGTTCGGGTTCCCGATTGTCCTTTCCGGGTGCCTGGGGATTATGGGGACGTTTTACATCGTTAAAGGCATGCATGAGCCCCTGACCGAAAAGAAAGTAATCGCTATCACGGTGAACCTGGCCATGGTGGTCCTGATGGTCGCCATCCTCTTCAGCAATACCATATTCAGGCTCTAACGCGTAATTTTTAATCCGCGCCATACTCCCGGGAGTTCCTTATTTCAGGAATCCCCGGGTTTTTTTATGCCCGCTGGGTAAACAGCGGCATGTACTTTCCCCCGCCCCCCCCGCATTAATTTGTAGCTGCATCCAAATCGAAATCGCTGCGGCTGCCAGCGCGAAAACCCAGCTGCATCCAAGTCGAAATCGCTGTGGCTGCCCCCAATATTTCGTATCTTAAGGAGGAAATATCAACCTGGTTATTCCACAATTTTAAATTATGACAACAACTGACAGAAGAAACTGGCTCCGGACGGTGGCCCTGGGCGGGGGGTTCGCGCTCCTGGGGGGCGCCCCGCAACTGGTTCATGGCGCAAGCCGCACGGAAAATCCGGCAATCTCAGCCAGGGGCCCGATCCGCCTGAGTTCCAACGAAAATCCGCTCGGCCCCTCGGAGCGCGTTCGTCGTGCCCTCAGCGAGCGGATGGACCTGGGCTGTCGCTACCCGTATTCCTACATGGGGCCGCTGGTGTCTGCCATTGCCGCCCGGGAAGAAGTCCCGGAATCCTGTGTGGTCCTGACGGGGGGATCCACAGAAGGCCTGAAGGCCGCCGGACTGGTCTACGGACTGAACAATGGGGAAATAATCGCGGCAGACCCTACTTTCCAGGCCCTGCTTCGGTATGCGGAACTCTTCGGGGCCTACGTACACCGGGTACCCCTGGACGACAAGCTGGTACACGACCTGGACGCCATGGAGCGGCGCGTAACCTCCAAAACCCGGTTGATTTTCCTATGCAACCCCAACAACCCGTCCGGGACCATCCTGGATGGGAATACATTGCGCGATTTTTGTACTTCAGTGGATAGCAGGGCGGTAGTTTTCAGCGACGAGGCCTACTTTGACTATATTACAGAACCCGACTATCCCTCCATGGTAGAACTCGTGCGTGAAGGCAGGAACGTGATCGTTTCCCGTACTTTTTCCAAAGTGTACGGGCTTGCCGGCTTTCGCATCGGCTACCTGGTGGCCCGGCCCGATATTGCCAGCCGGCTGCGCGAGGCGCTGATGGCCCATACCGGCACTCCGGCACTGATTGCCGCCGAGGCGGCACTGGGCGATGACGATTTCTATAAGGAAAGTCTGAAGCAGAACGAAATGGCTAAAAAAAGCATCTACGCCACCCTGGAGGACCTGGGTTTGCCGGCTGTAAAATCCCATACAAACTTTGTGTTTTTCAAAAGCGGCATGGATATTCGGACGCTCCAGTCCCGGATGGAGTCCGAGGGGGTGCTGATCGGTCGGCCCTTCCCCCCGCTCTACGATTGGGCGCGCATCAGTACGGGCCGGATGGAGGAAGTAGCTGCTTTTGGCAATGCCCTGAAAAAGGTAATGGGCTGATTTTCTTTATTCTGGAATGAAACCTGAGAAGTACGGTTTGCCGTTCATCGAATATTGTAGGAAATTTCCTCCTTTTCATTTATTTTGGCCCCGGATACCCTGTTAAAAATACATAGGTAACCGCCCCCGAAACAACCCGTTCACGGATCGCAACAGCCATCTGAACCAGGAATGCCGGCAAACGTCAGAAGGCGTCATTCGGCCCCGGATCGGTTGGTTGTTGTTTTTTATGTTTTCAGTTATTCAAAGCGAGGTGAGCATCTGCACGGTAGTGAATATCCCGCACGATTTCGTAGAGGTCCGGGATCACATGGGACGCCAGTCTGGAATGGCTGTTTAAAAGGACGCATATTCCCAGCTCCGACTCCGGGTAGAGGGCAATTTCGTTGCGAAACCCGTTGACGCTGCCTCCGTGGTGCACCATCGTCTGCAACTGCCCCGAACCCTTTTCCCTGAATTTGTGAATGCGCCAGCCAAATCCGTAGTGGGAAGACATATGACCGGGCCAACGCTGGTAGTATTTACTGCGCCCTGGTATTTCAACGCGGGGATTGAATGCGATTTGCCGCGCGCCCTCACTGAGGATTTCCGGATAACGACCCAACAACAGGTGCATCCATTGGGCCATGTCCAGGGCACTGGCATTGATTCCGCCAGCCGCAATGGCGTTGTAGTAATTGTCCGTCAGCTTCCGGGGGCGCCAGCCTTTCCGGCGCTTCGTATGGGGAAGGGCTATATTTACCGCTTTCAACAGGGATTCGTGGTCCGTGCCAGTGGCACACATCTCGAGCGGCTTGAAAAATCGTTCTTCCAGCAGCCGGCCGAGGGGCTGCCCGGTAACCCGTTCCATGATCTCCCCGGAAAGGGCAAAAAGCGCATTCTGATAACTGTATACCGAACCGGGCTTCCCGATGGGCGAAACCTCGTCAAAGCGCCCGGCGATTTCCGTCAGGTCCAGACCGGCTTCCACCAGGTTGGTATAACTGTGGTAAGGGGCCCCGGAAGTGTGGGTCAGCAGGTGGCCCAGGTTAACGCCCCGGGTATGCCCCGCGTCCCCGAATCGAAATTCCGGAATATAACGGATTACCGGATCTTCGGGAGACAGCAATTGTTGGTCGGCTAGATTCGCGGCCAGGATGCCCGCAAACCCCTTGGACAGCGAACCCAGCCTGAAGACGGTTCGCGCATCCACCGGATCCGGGTGGTTGCTGTTCCTGAGGCCGTATCCGTCGCTGAGAAGGACGCTATCGCCCAGCACAATACTTACCCCGGCCCCAACGATATCCCCGGAGGCCAGGGCTTCCTGGAAATAACGGCGAACAGCCTCCGCGATTTCCTTCCGGCTTTTCCGGAATCGGACAGCCTCCATTTGGTTGTATCCCTCCCTTGGCTTGTATCCCTCCCGGCGGGCTGCAGATTCCTCCCCGGCCTTTCCGGTTTTCCGACCTTCTACCGGGCCCGAAGTGCCCAGGGATACCCCGAGTATCAGGATCAGGGAGGTGATGAATACCGCAATTTTGATACGCCACATAGGAAGATTCGTCTTTGGGATTCGGGATGAAAATAATTATTTCTTCTTAGTTAATAACCCATTCAACCGGGGATTATTACATTTTATCCGGCCCGAATCCCGGATTTTCCCTTTTCTTCAGAATCAAGGCCGGCTACCATTCGCTTCCCGGGCTGCCGAAACGATCCAGGCTGCGGTATTGGATGGCTTCTGCAATTTCCGATTCCCCTATGGTTCGCCTCCCCTGCAAATCCGCAATGGTCCGGGCTACCTTCAAAATCCGGTCGTAGGCCCTGGCGGAGAGGTGCAGCCGTTCCATGGCCCGGGCGAGGAGCTTCCCGGGACCGGGCTTTAAACGGCAATGTTCGCGGATCATCCGGACGTCCATTTGCGCGTTGCAATAGGCCCCGGTGCCGGACAGCCGATGTCCCTGTACCTCCCGGGCGCGTACCACCCGGTTGCGGATAACTGCACTGCTCTCCCCGCACCGGGAATCGGACAATTGGCGGAACGGGACCGGCCGCACCTCCATGTGCAGGTCGATGCGATCCAACAACGGCCCGGATATGCGCCCCAGGTATTTTCGCATTTCCGATTCCTGTACGCTGTGACCCCCCGTGTCCTCGGGAAAATGCCCGCCGGGAGTAGGGTTCATGCTCGCCACCAGCATAAAACTACACGGATAGGTGATGCGGAATCGGGAACGGGAGATGGTGATGTTCCGGTCTTCCAGGGGTTGCCGCAGGACCTCGAGCACCTGCCTCCTGAATTCAGGTAGCTCATCCAGGAAAAGTACCCCATTATGGGCCAGGGAAATTTCGCCGGGTTGCGGATAGGCCCCGCCTCCCACGAGCGCCACATCCGAAATGGTATGATGCGGGTTGCGGAACGGGCGTTCCGCGATAAGGCCGCCGGCAGGCTGTACAGCAGATACGCTGTGTATTTTGGTCGTTTCCAGCGCCTCGTCACGGGTCATGGGAGGCAGGATGCCGGGAAGGCGACGGGCCAGCATCGTTTTCCCGGAACCCGGCGGGCCGATCAGTACCACATTGTGCCCGCCTGCCGCTGCAATTTCCATACAGCGCTTTACCGTTTCCTGCCCCTTTATCTCCCTGAAATCCGGGAATTTTGCATCCTGTATTTGCCCCGGCAGGAAGTCTTTCCCCGCTACCCGTTCCAGGAGTTTTCTGCCGCGAAAATGTTCAATGACATCCGAGAGGGTCCGGGCCCCCAACACGTAAAGTCCTTCCACAACAGCTGCCTCAAGAGCGTTTCCGGCCGGTACAATCAGGTGTCGAAAGCCCGCTTCCTTCGCCTGCAGGGCCATAGATAGCGCCCCTTTTAAAGGTTGCAATTCCCCGTCCAGTGAAAGCTCGCCCATCAGCATGCACCGATCCAGTCCGTCCTTCCGGAGCTGACCGGAGGCTACAAGGATTCCCATGGCAAGTGGCAGGTCGTATGCCGATCCCTCCTTGCGGAGGTCGGCCGGCGCCATGTTGATGGTGATTTTCTTACCGGGGATGCGAAAACCGTGGTTCCCCAGGGCTGCGGCAATCCGGTAATTGCTCTCCCGGATGGCACTGTCGGGCAGGCCTACAAGGTGGTAACCGATGCCCGGGTTAATATTGACTTCTATGGTGACAGGCAGGGCATCAATACCCAGTACGGCGCATCCGTAAACCTTTGCTAGCATCCGTTTTCGGACAAATCTAAAGGCCCGTTCTGAAAAGGGCCTGCAGCCCGCTTCTTCATGTTTTATTACTCAGTTGCGGATTATTCCCTTTCGGATACTTGCAGGTAACCGACAAGGGTTACCGGCTTGCCATATGTAGTAAACCCTTCCAGTCGGATTTGGTAAGTGCCCGGTACGTCCGAGGTGCGGAAGCGGTATTCCAACATCTGGGTTTCCAGTTCCACCCGGGGTTCCCAAAGCAACTGGTAGCGGTAGTCCGGATGGTGTGACGGCCCTTCCCCCTGGCGGAAATAGCGCTTCACGGGAGCCGGGGGATTATAGGGAAATACCTGGCCGGAAGGCGATGACCAGTAGTCTGCAAAATCTCCCCCGATGGTCTCAATAGCCACCATGCCCTGATATGTGCGGTTTTCGAGCCGCTTTTTTTCACGCAATACGCGAATGCGGCGGATGCGCCGGGCATCGAAGTCCAGGAGTACATCGTGGTCTGCCACCAGGACGCCATCGACGGTAACCAGGGGCGGATCCTCCGTGTACTCGCTCCCCGCCGGGTCCAGGGGAGCCCGCACCCAAAAAGTCCGGCTCCCGTCAGCTTCCCGGCGTATCCAGACGTGCTGGACAATCTCTACCAGGGTCTCCCGGAGCGAGGGGAAACGCGTGAATTCATCCAGGTTGTATACGGTTGGAATTTCCCCGAAATAGGGGTCTTCCTCCCCCGGGGCCACTACGGTATCCGGTGTAATTTCATTGTAGCTGTTGGCGATTTGGTTGTGGATGCTCCTTTGTCGGACCGCCCCGTACATGCTCGAATCGATCGCTATGGACCTGAAATTCTCGGGCTCGAAGTTTTCCCAGGCTGAAAATGCGCGGATCGTATAACTTCCCTGGGTGGAATCCAGGACCTGCGCAATCCACTTTGATCCGGAAAAAGGAGTCACCAGGTAGGCGAAAAACCTGCCCAAGGGGTCCGTTTGGGCCATTTTAAGCTGGAAATTGTCCCCGGGGAATGACAGTGCCAACCAGGCGTCCGCTATCGGTTCTTCACCCCGGCTTCCAAACAACTGCCCGCCAATCAATTCCCCCCGTTGCTCGGGGAGAGCCACCGTGTCCCCCACCCCCTGGGGTATCCTCCGAAACATATCCGGATACCTTTCCGAATAGGCCTCAGCGGTGAGTGCCGGGAGGGCTGGCAGATCCGGGACCTTCCCTATGCTGACAGAGTAATGACCGTATCCCCGGGCACCCCGGTAATTTCTCAGCCTGAGTGTTACCCATTCGCGGGGGCCGTACACCGCAGTGTCCGTTTCCAGTTCGAGGCCATCAGCCCCTACGCGCGTGCCCGGCCGGTCCGGCGGGGCTGAATCGGGTCCGGGGAGCGCAGTCGCCGGATCTTCCCCCTGTACCCCTTCCGGGCCGGGAACGTCACCGAGCAGGGCCGACTGATCCTGCCGATAGGGGTTGATCACAGTGACATCCGCCATAAATACCTGTTGCCGCCCCCCGTTCCGCATCCAGTTGGTATAAGCCACCAATTTATAGGCCCCGGAGGGGATTTCCGTGCCGATAAATAATTCCCCTTGCCCACGGCCACCCCTGAGGCGGATTTTTTTTCGCAGGTAGACACCGCCGTCCTCCCCGGTCAGCTGTACATAGGCCAGCGCGCTGGCCGCGCTCAGCCGGTAGGTCTGCAAGTCGATGCAGTACAGGCTGAAATAGAGGTATTCGCCCGGAAAGAGGAGCGTTGCGCTTGTATGGGCGTAGAGCGTCTCCAGGGGGGCAGACCGCAGCACCTCATTTTCGGCCTGGTCCCGGATCACCACCTGCGCGGTGGACACAGCAGGTATAAACAAGGTTCCCAGAAGAAGAAGAAGAACAGCAATGATATGTCTTTTCAATTCCATAGGCTTCAGCTCATTCAATCCAAAAATCCGGGGCCTGGTTGCTCCCCAACACCGTGCAGTCCCCGCAAACCCGGGGCACGTAAACATGGGGACCGGCGCAGGAAGTCACCACGGTTTCATTGTTGTCCGAGTAATAGCTGATCAGGCCCCCCAGGTCCAGCAACTCTATTACGGAAAGCGGGCAGCCACCTCCCGATCCACCCAGGACCGGTTCCGCCGGGCAATAGGTGGGATGGGCCTCCGGGGAGGATAAGAGCGAACAGGGTACGAGAAACGGCGGTTCGGGCTCCCCCGGGAAATAATCTTCATAATTCAGGAAAATCCGTTCTTCGCTCACCGAAGCCACCGAGAAATACCCAATCACCAACAGGGGGGCCGCTCCTTCGGGTTGCAGGTTGCCCTGCAGGAACCCAGGCTGAACCTGGGCAAATACATTCCCTTCCTGGGAGAAGTTCCGCAGGCGGTCATAGTACGAATAGGCCTCCCGGTTTTCAACCAGCTGGCGTACCCGGATACTGTAGCGTTCGGCAATTTTATAGGTATCCCGGGAGAGGAAATGCACCGGAAAATTCCGCAACCGCCCCCCGGCGAGGCCCGCGGTAGAGGCCTGTACGATCGCGCTGGAGGCTTCGGTGCGGTAACAGACCTGGTTTTCCTCCGTCCGGTTGACGATTTCCAAGGTGTACTCCACCGGATCGGCACAGGGGTCGTAATCGCTGAGCACAAATTCCTGCGGGCTCCAGAGCGGGGCTACCACCCGGAAGGTTTCCTCGAAGGTGTACCGGAAAAAAGCATCCGAACCACCGATGGACGTACCGTCCACCAGAAAGCGGATGCCCTCACCCTGCAACGGGTCGCTGGCGCGTTCCGCCCGCAGGTCGTCCAGGGTGGCTGTTCCGGCCAGGGTTTCCAATTCTGAGACGATCCGCTGGCCGCCCCGGAGCGTAATCCGCAATTGATAGCTGCGCCCGGGCTGGGCGGCAAAGGGTGCCTGGGAGAAATACCTCCCGGGGTCGCCTTCCACAAATGGATACACCGTGCCGGAATCATCCGTCACAGTCACGGTGGCCCCGGTTTCATATAAAATGGGGCGGTTGGCCGGATCCAGGTCGGGGATGATGTACGTGCTGGGGTCCTCTTCGTCAAATTCCACGATGCTGTCGTTTTCAAAATCGGCTGCGCGCGAAAGCAATACCTCCTGGGTGCGTTGCTCATCCGTGAGGGTTGCCTCTACCACGAGCGCATTGCGCGCCTGCTGAATACTCGCATCATCTGTTTCTATATCCACTTCTTCCACGCAACCCAGTTGGGGCAACAACAGAAGTACCGGCAACCAGACAGCCGCCCTCAGGAGCTTCGGCACCCGGGCAGTCGCCCTAAGGAGCTTCGGCAACGGGGACCGGGTTTTCAGGCTGTGCCCCCATTCGGAGTGGGATATGTTGCTGTATCGCTTCAAAACTTGAAATTATAGGTGATGGACGGGATCGGTATGGCAAATATGGAACTCTGCAAGGCTTTGACCTCCCCGCCATCCGAGACAAAATACACCGAGTAGGGGTTGCTGCGCCCAAGAACATTGTAAACGGAAATAGTCCAGAAACTGTGGGCGAGCTTTTCCTTCCGGTGGTTCCCCTCAATATTGATGCCCAGGTCCAGGCGGATATAGTCCGGGATCCGGAATTTGTTCCTGTCGCTGTAGAGCACGTATTCGGAGTTGTTGAAATAATACTGACCCACCGGGTACGTCACCGGCCGGCCCGTTTGGTAGGAGAAGTTCATCGACAGGCTGTAGCGGCGGGTAAAACGGTAATTCGCCACCAGGCTGAGGTCGTGGGGCCGGTCGAAATTCGCCGGGAAAAACTCCCCGTCATTGATCTGCTCCGAAGGGTACGGGCTGTCGAAGCGCACCCGGGTCCGGCTGTAGGTATACCCCAGCCAGCCGTTGAGCCTGCCCCGGTTTCTGCGTATGAGGAATTCCAGGCCATAGGCCTGCCCTTCCCCCTGAATCACTTCGGTTTCCACTTCTTCATTCAGGAGCAGGCGGGCGCCGGTTTTAAAGTCCAGTACATCTTCCGACCATTTGTAATAACCCTCCAGGCTTACCTCGATCTCGGCTTCATTGATGTTTTTAAAGATCCCGAGGCTCACCTGCCGGGATTTCTGGGGGCGGATGTTGTAGTCACTGAGTTTCCAGGTATCGATGGGGGAAACAGTCGTGGTGTTGGTCAACGTATGGATGTATTGGTACATGTTGCTGTACCCCGCGCGCAGGGAGAGCTCGGGAGCCAGCAGGTAACGGGCCGAAGCGCGGATTTCCGGCCCCCCATAGGTTTTGACGAAATCCCCGCTCCCGAAGGACAGCGTGTCTGTGGCCGTACCCGGGTCCCGGGGCTGGCCCTCGGGATACTCCCGCTGCCGGGACGGGCCCAATGCGCCGAAAAAGGAATACCGCACGCCGGCCTCCAGTTCCAGGCGGTCGCTTACGGTAAACCGGTCCGAGAGGAAAAGCCCCCCTTCCAATGCCTGCTCCCTGGGGATTTGCGTGGGTTCCACGTCGGAATCCGGCCCCGCCGGAGTTCGGATCCCGGGGTTGACCCGATAGTATTTGGCCGCCAGGCCGTAGGTGAGTTGGTGGCACTTGTTCATCCGGAATCGGTTCCACGCCCGGAGTTCGGTCTCCTCCACCGAATACCCCAGGTCGAAATCCGTGTTGGCTTCCCCGTCGAATCCGATGTCGAAGGCGTAGCGGCTGTTGGCCAGCGTAAACGTAGCCAGGTTCCGCTCGTCAAAGGTATGGTTCCACGCAACGGATGCAGCCCGGTTGCTGTAACCCACCAGGGAATCGCGCGTAATGCTGAAGCGGTCCTTGCTGTAATAGGCCGTGGCCTTCAATTGGTTGCGGGAATTGATCCGGTCTGTGTAGGTGGCGATAAAATCATAGAAAGAAGCCTCTGTGCCGCTCAGCCGCTCTTCCCCCACAGATCGGAGGATCCAGTCGGAATAGGCGGCCCGCCCGCCCAGGACCAGGGAAGAGCGCCCCTTGTTTACGGGGATTTCAAAGGCCAGGTTGGCCGTAACCGGGCCTACTGACCCCTCGCCCCGAAGGTCCAGGGTGTCCCCGTCTACCGTACGGATATCGAACACGGCGCTGAGCCGGCCCCCGAATTCCACTGGGATGGACCCTTTGTAAATATCCACGCTCTCAGTTACAAACGGGTTGAGTGCCTGGAAAATCCCGAAAAAATGCGTGGGGTTATACACCAGTGCGTGGTTCAGCAGGAACTGATTCTGATCGGTACGGCCGCCGCGGACGTTCAACCCCGTAGCGCCTTCCCCGGCTTTTGAAATCCCCGGCAGGGAAGCGGCAACCTCGAGCAGGTTGCGTTCGCCCAGCACCAGGGGAATATCCTTACTCTCCTCGGAATCGATCCGGTCTGTTCCCGCCGTTACGGCCTCCACGTTCCGGTCCGCGTCGGCCTGCACTACCACTTCGTCGAGCTGTTCCACCGCTTCTTCCACCAGCAGGTCCAGCTGACCGCTATTGTATAGGATTACCTGCCTGCGGACCGGTTCCATCCCGATAAAACGCGTCCGCAATTCCTGGAGACCGGGGGGCAGTTCCAGGCGGTAATACCCATTGGCATCGGTAGCCGTGCCCAGGCCCCGGTTGGTAATCAGGATGGCGACATCCGCAACCGGCATCCTGGACTCCCGTTCCCGGACATATCCTTCGAGCGTATACAAATCCGCTGCCTGCCCGGGGGTTTGCCTCCCGATACGGACGGTTTCCACCTGCCTTTCCTCCGGCTGGGTTTCCTCGCTTACAAAAATCGGCAGGGGTGCCGGAGGCCTTGAGGGTTCGTCGTTTTCCGGCCTGCGTTCGATTGGCGTTCCGAAAAAACCCTCCGGCAACTCGTCGTAAATCCGGCTATTGCGGGTCAGGGCAATCGTGTGGGAGTCGTACCGGAAATAATTGAGTTCGGTACCCGTCAGGAGGTCGTCGAGGATGTCCCCCATCGTGGCATCCCGGTAGGAACGGCTCAGGGGGGAATCCGGCAGCCAATCGGCTACATAGAAGATGGTAAGCTGCTGTTGCCTGGAGAGCTCTTTCAGGGCATCGACGGGTTTCATCCCGGTAAAGGCGAAGTCCATGCGGAGCGTATCCGGAGGCTGCTGCGCCCGGACGGGGGCCGATGCCAGGATGCAAATTGCCAGAATCAGGAATAAGCGGCTGTAAACCTGAGAAGGGATCCCACTACGGAAGGTTTCCGACATGAAAAAATAACTAGCTATCCAAACCTAAATATAGCGGATAAAACGATAGCCCTGTAAAATGTTCGCCCCCGGTTATTCGGGAATCAGTCTGAGCGTGTTTTCCGAGGCTTCCCGGATAGCCTCCGTATCCAATAACATGGGGCGGTATTCCCCGGAGGCGAAACGCGTGGCCTGGTCCTTATAGTGCGGGCTGAACGGGTTTCCGGATTGCCCGGTGGGCAGGATGCTCCTACTCCCTGCCGGATCCGAAAAATCGATTACCCGACGGGTGGAAGGCCCCGAAGTAACCGGATAGACGCCGGTGGAGTCATAGACAAAAGCCAGATTGTTGATAACCTCCCGGGAACCGGGGACCCTGCGGGGCCCCACATTGAGCAGCCACCCCAGGGCAGGGACGCTTCCCATCGCGTGCCGGATTTCCAGCTGGTGGACGGAGCCCCATCGCCAATTTTCAGAATCCGCGCCAAAATCCGCTTCTACCGATGCCATGGCCATCCGGAACGAACGGCTAATGATCTCCGTTTTTGTCTCGGTAATGTCCTCCGTCCGGACATCGTCCCACCAAACCGAATTTTCACGAGATGCCATCCGGGCGATCAGTTTCTTGACCAGGTGGGTCTGCAACAGCGATTCAAACCCGTCCTTTCCCAATTCGTCGGCAAACGTTTCCCGCAGGAAGTGGTACACCCACCGGTGGTACAGCAAGGCTTCCTGTTTTTCAACACCGTAGTTGGCATCCCAGTTGTTCAGGGCATCCACGCATTCGGTCTGGCTGTCGTTGAGGGTGGTAATATCCAGATGGCGGGACAGGTCGGCGATGACGGCCGCATCTACCGGGGAGGTGACATCCAGGAGCATGTCCGCAACGCCCGCTGCATCCCAGTCGGTTCGGGCCTCCAGCAAGGCCTCAATACGCTTGGCCCGGTTCTCCGGCAGGTAATAGCCCGGAATGACTCCCACACCTGTGCTGTCGGGTTGGTTGTTTGCCGAATAGACATAGCCCCGGGGCGGGTTGATGGCCTTCGGATTATCCCGGAATTCCACCGGGCTGCTGAATCCGGGGCCAGCAGACTGCCCGTCCAGAAGGGCCTTTGTTTGGACCGAATCCGGCAACCGGTAAAGGCGGGCGGCTGCCCACCAGGCGATATTCCCGCGGGCATCCCCGTACATGACATTCAGCCCCGGGGCGTGAATAAGGCCTACGGCCTGCTCAAAACCCGCTATGTCCGAGGCGTGGCTCATACCGTACAGGGCTTCCAGCAAACGGTTTTCCCCCTGGGTGTAGGTCCACGACATGGACACCGGGGGTTGCTCCCCCAGGGCGTCGATCACCCCGTTCATTACGGGCCCCAGGTTAGATCGCAGATAGGAAAAGGCAACCGAATCCCCATCCTTAACCGCAATGGATTTATGTATTCGCTGAAACCGGTGCCAGCCATCATTGCGCATATATTGCATGCTGTCGGCCGGGTCGGTGGTTTCCCGGTAAAAATCGATATCGTCATTCTCAAACATGGTCATCCCGTAGGCGACCTCCCGGTTGTGGCCCAGGAGCGGGAACGGCAATCCGGCCATGTGGTACCCGTATTTTTCATAATCCGACAGGGAAATATGGGCTTCATACCAAACGGAGGGTTGCGAAAATCCCATGTGCGGGTCGTTGGCAAACAACACCTTACCGCTCTTGGAGCGCTGGCCCGAGATTACCCAGGAATTACTGCCCTCCAGCATGGGCATAGGCAGGGGTTCCAGGATTCGGCGGATATCTCCCCCTACCGACAAGGCCAGCGTATTGGCTGTATCCCTGTTTAAGGTATCCCGGGAGTCGTATACCGGGATACGGGTGGTGGGAGTGCCGGGGGCTTCGAGTATTTCCCGGAGGTACTCCCCGCCCAGCTTTTCCCCTATCCCGGTCAGGAAGGGGTCTGTTTTGTGGGCCATGGCAAAGCTAAATGCCATATACCCGATGGTGTTGTATACATCCACCATCGTAAAAGGCGTTTTCTCGAGCCCGGTCAGGTAGTATTCAAGGGGAGTCGGTCCATTTGCTATAAAAGCATTTACGCCTTCCAGATAGGCGCGGGTGAGTTCTGCGGCCGGACTTCCCGGATTCAGGCTGGCCACGGTCTCCCGACTCGATTCGTCGATTCCGAGGGCCAAGAAAAACCGGTCGGTTTCAAGGGTGCGGGAACCGAACACTTCCGATAACCCGCCCCTCCCCACGCGCCGTAGGAGTTCCATCTGCCAGAGGCGGTCCTGGGCGTGGACATAACCCAGTGCCCGCAGCGCATCGGCTTCGGAATTGGCAAAAATATGCGGAATGCCAAAGACATCGTAATCCACCCGTACCGAGTCGGCCAGGCCGGGCAGTTTCTCCGTACCGGAATACTCCGGCTTCAGGTGCTGGACAAAGAAAAAGCCTGCCACCAGTAATACCACCAGGAGGGCAAGGAGGAATTTGAGAAATTTTCGGAGGATTTTCAATGGGATAGGATCAGTTGTTCCGATTAAAGATAATCGGAATCCCTTGAAATTTGAAAAAGAATCGGTAAACCGCGATCAGGGGGCTCCGGCCACTTGTTCCTGCGCCCGAAGGCCTGAAACCAACCAATCCCTGTAGGTCCGGGTATCCGTATTCTGGATCGCCGGGTTGAGGATGTGTAAATCCGGCGACAACTGCACGTAATAGGGTTGGGATACCGCCCCGAAATTAGCCGTTTGGAAGGCGCTCCACCGATCGCCAACGGTACGGATCCGCTTGGTTCTCCCACTGTCAAAACGAAAGACGAACTGCTCGGATTCAGGCAATTCCTCCCGGTCGTCCACGTAGAGGGATATCAGGATATACTCCTCGTCCAGCAGGCGGAATACCTCCGGGTTGCTCCATACCTGTTCCTCCATTTTACGGCAATTGACACAAGCCCATCCCGTAAAATCCAGCAGGATCGGCTTGCCTGTCTGCCGTGCCTGTTCCAGCCCGGCGTCGAATTCCTTGTAGCAGTCGAGCCCCAGGGGGCAATCTGTCGGGGATTCCTTCAGGGTATAGAAATCCGGGGGAGGAAACCCGCTGAGCAGTTTCAGGGGCGACCCACTCACAAGCCCGTAGCCCAGATAAGCGGCGAATACCAATGACAGGAAGGCCCCCAGCCCGCGCCCCAGGCCCACCCGCGTGCGGGGTCGGGATTTACCAAACCGGAACCAACCGAGGAGGTAGCCTCCAAGGCCAATGGCCAATAGAATCCAGAGGGCCAGGAAGACCTCCCGCTTCAGGATGCCCCAATGGCCCACGAGGTCTGCATTGGACAGGAACTTTAAGGCCAATCCGAGTTCCAGGAAGCCCAGGACCACCTTAACGGTTTCCATCCAGCCGCCGGATTGCGGCAATCGGCTCAGCCAGGAGGGAAACAGGGCGAACAGGGCAAACGGCAGCGCCAATGCCAGGCCAAAGCCCAGCATCCCCAGGGTCAGGTTGGTCGCAACGTCCCCTTCCGCCAGGGCAGTGCTCCCCAGCAGCCCCCCCAGGATGGGGCCCGTACAGGAAAAGGACACAATGGCCAGGGTAAGCGCCATGAGGAATATGCCAACAGCCCCTCCGATCCGCCCGGAAGCCGCATCGGCCCGGTTGGCCCAGGAAGCCGGGAGTGTCAGTTCGTAATACCCGAAAAAGGAAAATGCAAACACGACGAAAACCAGGAAGAAAACGAGGTTCAGCCAGATATTCGTGGCAATCGAGTTCAATATCTGCGAATCCACAGAATCAAAGAGGTGGAAAGGCAGGCTGAGCAAAAAATAGATGAGCACGATGCAACTTCCGTAGAAGACCGCATTGGCAACCCCCCGGGACCGGTTGGCGGATTGCTTGGTGAAAAAGGAAACCGTGAGCGGGATCATTGGGAAAACGCAAGGGGTCAGCAGTGCGATCAGACCGCCGAGGAACCCCAGGCCAAAAAGGGCCCAGAGCGGGTTCTCCCCTCCTGCCGCCCCCTGGGAGCCCGAAGCCTGCAGGGTTGCCACGTTTTTCAGGTCCAGCTTCAGGGAGCCGGAAAGTTCCGGATGGGAAGGCCCCCCTGCCCCGGTCTCCACTTGGGTTTGCGAACCGTCCAGGGAAAACACGAACTGGTGCTCCCCCGGAATGCAAACCTCTTTGCACACCTGGTAGTATGCGTTGACCCGAACAGCGGACAAATCCGCATCCGAGACGACAATTTCCTGGGTGAAATGGGCGCTTTCCTTAAAGAAGGTCTCGACTACCTCAAAAATTTCATTGTATGCCGTATGCGTTTCACTTTCAGTAACCGGGCCCACCAATTCATAGGTGTTTCCGACCCCCTCAAATTCGAATTCAATAGGGAGCGCACCGCCTTCGGCCGTGTGTTGGGAATACAAGTGCCAGTCTGTTTCGATATCTGCCCGGAAATGGAGGACATACGTACTGTCCGTGACCTGCTCCACCGAATGGGACCAGGACACCGGATCCTCGACCCCCCCTGAAACGGGAAGCTGTGACCAGGTTGTCAGGGCCAGCAAAAAGGCAATGCTATTCAGAATGATTTTTTTTGCCATGTAATCTTGAGGATTTTTCGGGTGGACTCCGTCACCTTGAACCGGTCGTCTGCCCGGTGGCCTACCACCCAGACAATGTCTTTGCCGCTGCAAAGTATCCAGGCAGTTTCCTTGTCAAATCGGCTCAGCCCGGCATCTTTTAAAAATTTGGAGACGCGCTTCCGCCCGTTCAGTCCGATAGGGTAAAAATAGTCCCCTTTTTGCCATTTGCGAAGGGTGAGCTCTTTCTTTAACGTTTCTTTATCGACGTATAGTACTTCTTTGCCCGCCCGGTGCATTTGCGCTACTTCCTCAACCGTCAGGTCGATGGGTAGGCCCGCTGCCGGGTTGTGCGGGTCGAACGACCAGGGGCCCCTGTCCAACGGCTCCCTGTGTTTCAATAGCAGCTCGTCCCGGTGCTTCAGTAGCCGGTGGGTCGGGCTTTGGACCTCCCTGCCGGTTTCGGATTCCAGCAGGCGGCCGAGGGCCTTCCAATCCGTAAATCCGTAGTCCCGGAATAGTTCGTGCAGATGGGCTTCCCGGGGGCGCAAGGCACGGAGTGCCGGGATATAAAAAACAAGGACCCCATCGCTTTCCCGACTTACTTCGCGAAAAACGCCGTCCATGTACCGCTCTATCAGGGCCCGGGAACC
Source organism: Robiginitalea sp. (assembly GCF_982776155.1). Classification (NCBI taxonomy): domain Bacteria; kingdom Pseudomonadati; phylum Bacteroidota; class Flavobacteriia; order Flavobacteriales; family Flavobacteriaceae; genus Robiginitalea; species Robiginitalea sp. The sequence continues at coordinate 423,725 of NZ_CEXZKX010000001.1, read as the reverse complement.
ATCCAGGTGCCGGACGCTATTCCCAAATTGATCCAGGAACCCCCCGGAAGCGGCTTTCAGAGCCGGGATCACTTCGTGGCGCAAGCGGTTCCTCAGGTAGCGGGTTTCCGAATTGGAAGCATCTTCCCTCCAGGCTATCCGGGCAGTTTCCGCATAGGCCTCCAGGTCTTCCCGGGAAAAGGCCAGCAACGGCCTTCGGATGTTGGCTGTGCGCGCCGGGATTCCGCAGAGGCCCTCCAGGCCGCTCCCCCGTCCCAGGTTGATCAGGAATGTTTCCAGGGCGTCGTCGGCATGGTGGGCTGTGACAATATATCGCAGGTGGTTTTCCGAAGCCGTCAACTGATCGAACCACTCGTAGCGCAATGCGCGGGCTGCCATTTGAATTGACACTTTATTTTGATTTGCATAACCAATTGTATCAAAGCTTTTTATATGTGTTTTTATCCTTAGTTTATCAGCGGTTTCCCTGACGAATTCCTGGTCGCTTTCGCTGGCCTCACCCCGAAGGTTGAAATTGCAATGGGCCAGTTCAAACTCCAGGCCGGCATCCTTGCAGAGGTGTGCAAGCACCATGCTGTCCAGGCCCCCGCTGCAAGCCAGCAGGAACGAGGAACTCATCAGTTCGGGGAACGCAGCGGATAAATGGGATTTAAAGGCCTCCAGCATGTTGCAAAGTTAGCGGATAAATATCATTGGGGCGGAACAGCCAGGGCCTCCAACCAATCGGAAACTGCTTGGAAAAACGCCGTCCTACCCCGATCGTGGTGCAGCTCGTGCCGATTGCCGTTCAGTACGAGTAATTTGCTGCCCGGCACGCGTCGGTTCAGAATCCGGCTGCCTTCCGGATCAATAATCGGGTCGTCGCCCCCATGTGCTATCAGCAGGGGAATATTCCAATCGGACGCGTGTTCCAGCACCCACTCCCCGGCTGCAATTACCGGCAGGGAATAGTTGGGGCTCACGCGGTCGTGTATCAACGGATCTTCCTTGTAGGCGGCTACTTCTTCCGGCTGGGAGGAGATCCCCGAAGGGTCCAGGCCTGCCGGCAAGGTTACGCTGGGAGCGAGCCGCAGCAGGATTTTCCCAACAGCCAGCTTCCAGGCAGGGGGCTGGAATGCCAGGCGCAGGTACGGGCTGCTGGCCACTACGCCTGACGGAGACACCGCACCCCGCAGGACAGCGTTGAGTACCAGGTTCCCCCCTAAACTGTGGCCGTAGAGCACCCGGGGTTGGCCGGGGTACAATTGACCCGCCTTCTCGTATGCTGCCGACACCTGCCCGATCAATTGCCCGTACCCCTGGCAGTGCCCGCGTTTTCCCCCGGAGTGCCCATGGCCCACCAAATCGAAAGTCAGGACCGCCCAGCCGGCTTGCAACAGGTTGGGCACCACACCGGATTCATACCGCCCGGCATACTCGCCAAAGCCGTGGACCAGGACCACGCACCCGCGGGGTTCCACAATCTCGTACTGGTAAACGCGTGTTCGGACACCTGCCCATTCCTCGACATAGCCAATCTTTTTGAATTCCGGCATTTCTGCGGTTTTTAGGGGTTCTTCAATCGCCTTCAAGGACTTGCCGCATCGCGCGGGCCTTGAGCAGGCATTCTTCATATTCGGCCTCCGGGGTGGCGGCAGCCGTCAGGGCGCCACCTACCGGGAAACTGGCCACGCCGCGGCTTGCATCGTAAAACAGGCTCCGGATCAGGACATTGAAATCAAAGTCCCCATCCGGGGTCATATAACCCAGTGCCCCGCTGTAAGCCCCCCTTTTAAAGGACTCCCGGCTTTCGATGTGTTGCATGGCCGAGATTTTCGGGGCCCCGGTCATGCTCCCCATGGGAAAGGTATCCTGCAGCAATTGTACCGGGTCGATCTCCCCGGGCACTTTGGCCCGAATCGTCGAAATGAGTTGGTGGACCTGCTCATAGGTCCTCAGTTCGCACAAACCGTCTACCCGGACGCTTCCCCTGAGGGCGCTGCGGGACAGGTCGTTTCGAACCAGGTCGGCGATCATGATGTTTTCGGCTCGCTCCTTCGGGTCTGCCTGCAGGTTAAGCGCCAGTTGCCGGTCGGTTTCCGGTGAGGGGTCCCTGCGGGCAGTCCCCTTCATGGGCTGGGACCAAACGGTGGCTCCGCGCTTGCACAAATAGCGCTCCGGGGAGGCACTGAGAATACTGCGGGATCCGAATTGCATCCAGGCGGCAAACGGGGCCTGGGAAATGGCATTGAGCCTCCGGTAAGTGGCCGCGACATCCAAATGCGCCTCTTCCACAAAGAATTCCTGGCAGAAGGTCACTTCGTAAAAATCCCCCCGATGGATAGCGGCCAGCAGTTTTGCGGCGGCCCGGAAATAGGCTTCCTTAAAAATCCCCATACGCGTCCGCAACCGGCGATTCGGGGCATCTGCCAGCTCCCGGGGTGCATCGGCAATGGCCTTCCGGTCGCTTTCGATCTCGCCAACCGCCCGGGGCAAATAGCGGAAAACAGCCTGCCCCCCACGGATCTCGATAATTTTTTCGGGCTGGAAGACAAACAGATCCGGAAACTTCATCCGGTCCGGGTTTCCGGATTCCAATTCCTCCAGGTCATTCTTCAGGTCGTATCCCAGGTAGCCCAAAACCCAGTCGCCGGTCTGCTCCCGGAAGGCCCGCAGTGCCTCGAAAGCACCCCGGGCGGACGATTGCAACTCCGCAGCCTTTCCAATGCCCATTAATCCGTCAAACCGGCCCAGAGGGTCCGTGTGGCCGTTACTGTCCAGCCAGCAAAAATCTCCCAGGGTAGCAGCCCAGTTTAGCAGCCCGGATTTGAAGCTGTCGGCATCGTCCAGGGGGAAGCGCCTTTCGGACCGCATGCTGTCAGAGTTTCGCCAAAAAGGAATCCAATGCCCGTCCGTGATCCTCGAGGAGTTCCGGATCGGTGATGCCTTTCTCCGGGTCAAAGTTGTCGTAATAGGAAGGCAGGGACCACTGGGCTGCCACTTCCGCCCCAAACCGGGTGATCATTTTAGCGACGACCTCCCGGGACGATTGCGCCCCGCGCTTGCCCCCGGATGCGGAAAGCAACAAAATAGGGAGTCCCTCGAGGAACTTCCGGTCCTTGCGGGAAAGCCAGTCCAGCAGGTTTTTGGTAAACGCAGAGGGGTTTCCGTTGTGTTCGTTAACGGAAAGGACCAGGCCGTCGGCTTCCCTTAACCGTTTGTGGAGTCCTTCAATCCCCGGCGGGATCCCATGGGCGTCCTCCAGGTCTTTGCTGTACATCGGAAAGTCTTCTTTGGAAAGGTCGCGGGTTTCCACCTGATGCCCTTCGATCAGGGAAACCGTATAGCGCACCAGCTCAAAATTGATGGATGTTGAGGAATTACTGCCGGCAGTTGCCAGGATATTTGCCATATCGCTTCAAGTTTGAGGACGAAAATACCCCAATTACCCATTAAGTGCGAGTATTTTAGCTAATTTTGGTGCCGAAAACATCCAAACGGGTGGGCAATTAAGTATATAGATAAATTCCGAATATGGGAAAACCGAGCCGGTTGTACTTTATTGACGCGATGCGCGCCTGGGCAATCCTGATGATGCTGCAGGGGCATTTCATCGACGGATTGCTGGACCCGCTCTTCCGGGACCCTTCCAATCCGGCCTATGCCACCTGGTTGTATTTCAGGGGGATCACAGCCCCGGTTTTCTTCACCGTTTCCGGTTTCATCTTTACCTACCTGCTGCTCCGAACCCCCAGGAATCAGCCGGATAATCCTCGGATCCGCAAAGGGATTCGACGCGGGTTGCAACTGGTGGCCATCGGATACCTCCTGCGCACCAACCTCTTTGGGTTGCTCCAGGGTCAGATTTACCCGTCTTTTTACCTGGTGGACGTGCTGCACTGCATCGGGGTGGCCCTCCTGCTAATCATCGGCATCTATCAGCTTACCCGGAAATTCCGTCCCGGGGCCTTCCCCGTTTTGCTCCTGATGGTCACCGTGGGGCTCTTCCTTTTTGAACCGGTATACAAGACGTGGACTTATGAGGGGTGGCCTGCCGCCATTGCGAACTATCTGACCAAAGCCAACGGTTCCGTGTTCACAATCGTTCCCTGGGTGGGTTACACCGCGTTCGGGGCCTTTCTGGCCACCGCCTTTCGGAGGTATGCCAATACCCGGCACCTGTATGTAAAAAGCATCTTGCTGAGTGTCCTGGCCGGTGTTGCCCTGGTTGGGTATTCCTCGGCGTTTTTCAGCTGGGTGGCCCGGCAAACCGGATGGGAATTGCCGGAAATGGTAGTTGCCAACAACTATTTGTTTATCCGGCTCGGGGATGTCCTGCTGGTTTTTGCCGTGTTTATGCTCCTGCGGGGCCTGTTGAAAAAGGAGGTGTTTTTGCGCATCGGGCAGAATACACTGAGCATCTACGTCATCCACTTTATCATACTCTACGGCAGTTTTACCGGCCTGGGCCTCTACCGGTTCCTGCACCACAGCCTAACCCCCTGGGAAGTAATCCCCGGGGCGCTTGCTTTTATGCTGGTTTGCACCTGGGCGGCCCTGACATACGACTCCCACCAGGAACGGGTCCGCGACCTGCTTAAATCCACCGCCCGGATTACCCGGCAGGGATTGGAAAAATACGCGTGGATCCTCTACCGGTGGGCCCGCCGGGGAGCCGACAAACTCATGCGCCTGCTGGGGCTTGCCGAAAGCCGTTCCTGAGGCAGTTTCCACTACTTCCCGCACCCGCATTTTGATTCAGGGAACCCCTAGCTGTGCAGGGGACGATTGTCCGTGGCTGCCAAAGCAGCTTCCTTGACCGCTTCCGCATAGGTTGGGTGGGCATGGCTCATCCGCGCGATATCCTCTGCAGAAGCCCGGTATTCCATGGCCACTACGGCTTCCGCGATCAGGTCGGCAACCCGGGCCCCGATCATATGGACTCCCAGGACTTCATCCGTTTCCTTATCCGCCAGTATTTTTACAAACCCGTCCGTATCCATGCTGGCGCGGGACCGCCCGAGGGCCCGCATGGGAAATTGCCCGCTTTTATAAGCGACCCCGGCTTCCTTGAGCTCCTCCTCGGTTTTCCCGACTGCCGCTACTTCGGGCCAGGTATACACCACGCCCGGGATCAGGTTGTAATCGATATGCGGTTTTTGACCCGCCAGGATCTCGGCGACCATCACCCCTTCCTCTTCGGCCTTGTGGGCAAGCATTGCGCCGCGCACCACGTCTCCGATAGCATAGATGTTCCCGGCAGAGGTACGGAGGTGTTCGTCTACCTCCACCTGGCCGCGGTCGTTGAGTTTAACCCCCGCCGCCTCGGCGTTCAGCCCGTCCGTATAGGGTTTGCGGCCTACGGAAACCAGGCAGTAATCGCCTTCCAGGCTCACCGACTTCCCTTTCTTGTCCTCGGCCTCCACCGTGATTTTCTCACCTTTCCGGGATACGCCGGTTACTTTGTGCGACAGGTAAAACTTCACCTTTTGCTTTTTGAGTACTTTGGTAAGCTCGCGCGAAAGGGCGCCGTCCATCCCGGGGATGATGCGGTCCATATATTCCACAACGCTCACCTGTGCGCCCAACCGGTTGTAGACCTGCCCGAGTTCCAGACCGATTACGCCCCCGCCGATAATAATCAGGTGCTTGGGGACTTCCTGGAGTTTCAGCGCCTCGGTGGAGGTAATGATGCGCTCCTTGTCCAACTCAATGAAGGGCAGGCTGGCAGGCTTGGACCCGGTGGCGATTATGCTGTGTTTGGCTTCGATTTCCGTTTTCTCCTTCCCGGCAATTTCGATATGCGTAGCGTCCTTAAAACTTCCCAGGCCGTGGTAGACGTCTACCTTGTTCTTGTCCATCAGGAATTCGATCCCCTTGGTGTTCTCTTCCACAACCGATTGCTTCCGGGCAATCATCTGTTTCAGGTTCACCTTTACGTCACCGGGGATATCGATCCCGTGCTTCTCAAAATGCGTTATGGCATCGTGGTAGTGATGGCTGGAGTCCAGCAGGGCCTTGGAAGGGATACACCCGACATTCAGGCAGGTACCCCCCAGGGTGTCGTATTTTTCAATCAGGGCGGTTTTCATGCCCAGTTGGGCACAACGGATGGCGGCCACATACCCGCCGGGTCCCGAGCCGATTATGGCTACGTCGTATGATTTCATAGTTGCGGTTTTCTACGGATTATCGATCCTGGTAAAAGCAGGAACAAAAGTACAAATGTTTTGGCAGTCTGCAGGGATGATTCAGAGTGGCAATTCCGTGGTGTGTTTAACCTCCCGGATCACAAACGAACTCTGGGTGCTCCCAATGTGGTTAATGGCAGTGAGTTTCCCTACCATGAACTCCCGGTAGGCCTCCATATCCGCAACGTAAATCTCCAGGATATAATCGTATTCCCCGCCGATGTGGTAACAACTCACCACCTCCCGCAAGGCCAGGACTTCTTCCTCAAACTGCAAAACGCGGGGTTTGATGTGCTGGCTGAGTTTGATATGGCAGAACACCTTGAGTTTCCGGCCGGCCCTGCCCGGGTTGAGCAGGGCTACATACCGGTCGATCACCCCTTGCTTCTCCAGGCGCCTGACCCGTTCGTAAACGGCTGTTGGCGAAAGGTCGAGTTGCAGGGCCAAGGCCTTGGTGGTCTGTTTACTGTTCTCCTGCAGGAGCCGGAGCAGTTTGCGGTCTGTCGGGTCGAATTCCATCCGTATATTTTTCTATAATAACGTCTTATTTTGATCAAAATACATAATTATATCTATGATATTGCTATATCACAGTATGTTTATCTAAATAATTGATCATACATTGATATAATCTTTTTGTATGGGTACCTTCACAGAAAATTACACCAAAATGAAGCCATACAACGCCTCCGACGCCATCCAGGACCTGCAATACTTCGGGGAGTTCGGCGGGGTGAACCCCTCCATTTCCGATTCCTCCACCTATACCTTCCTGTCTGCCAAAACCATGTTTGACACCTTTGAGGGCAATACGGAGGGCTGTTACCTCTACAGCAGGCACAGCTCCCCCTCCAACCTTTACCTGGGCGAAGCCCTGGCCGCCCTCGAGGGGACCGAAAGCGCCAACGTCACGGCCAGCGGCATGGGGGCGATCACGGCAGTCATCCTGCAGCTCTGCAGCAGCGGCGACCACCTGGTCAGCAGCCGGACCATCTACGGGGGCACCTATGCCTTCCTGAAGAATTTCCTGAAACGCTTTGATATTGCAGTGAGTTTTGTGGACATCACGGACCCGGAAGCAGTAGCCGCAGCAATCACCGACAAAACCCGCATGATTTACTGCGAATCCGTGAGCAACCCTCTGCTGGAGGTTGCAGATATCCCCACGCTGGCAAAGCTGGCCAATGACAGAGGCATCCGCCTGGTGGTGGATAACACCTTCTCCCCCCTCTCCATCTCCCCGGCCCGCCTGGGCGCCCATATCGTGGTGCACAGCCTGACCAAATTCATCAACGGGAGCAGCGACGCGGTGGCCGGGGCCGTTTGCGCCGATTCGGATTTCTGCCTGGCCCTCAAAGATGTGAATGACGGGGCCGGGATGCTCCTGGGCAGCACCCTGGACAGCCTGCGGGCCGCGTCCATCTTGAAAAACCTACGGACGCTTCACCTGCGCATTCGGCAACACAGCAGCAATGCCGCCTATTTGGCCGGCAAATTCCGGGAAGCCGGGCTCCGGGTGGTCTACCCGGGCCTGGAATCCCATCCGGGGCACCAGTTGATGCAGCGCCAGATGAACCCCGATTTCGGATTTGGCGGCATCCTGACCGTGGATGCGGGATCGGCCGAAAAAGCGGATGCACTCATGGAGATGATGCAGCGGGAAAACCTGGGGTACCTGGCCGTAAGCCTCGGGTTCTACAAAACGCTTTTCAGCGCCCCGGGGTCTTCTACTTCTTCGGAAATCCCGGAGGAAGAACAGCAAGAAATGGGGTTGGGTTCCGGCCTGATCCGATTCTCCATCGGCCTGGACAACAATATCGAACGCACCTGCGAGCGCATGCTGCGGTGTATGCAGCAACTGGGGGTTACCTCCGAATCGCAGCCGGCGGGATAATTCAACCCGAAGAGCCTGCGGGGTGCGGGAACGGGCCTGAAACCCATCCGCGGGCAGTAGTAAGCCTCGCAACCGGGAACCGGATGTGCGCTTGCCCGGCCTTGCAGAAGCCCCGGCAAAGTCGTAATATTACCGTCTAGCTAACACACTTTATGGCCAAACCAAAATCCGGTAAGTACCGACAGGACGAACACATAGTAGACAACCGGGAACTCGGGATATGGGAAGCGCTGATCCCGGTATTTGCCCTGATCGGGATGCTGGCATACAATGTTTACGTCTTCGGGGATGAGGCCATTGGAGGCTCCAACCAGTTTATCCTCCTGATGGGGGGTGCAGTGGCCGCGATTGTGGGCTTCTTTAACAAGGTTTCCTTCAAATCCATGCTGGCCGAAGTGGCCGAAAACATCAAATCCACTACCGGGGCCCTGCTGATTCTGCTCATGGTGGGGGCACTGGCCGGCACCTGGCTCATCAGCGGCATCATCCCGGCTATGATATATTACGGGTTGCAGGTCCTGAACCCGACGATATTTTTGGCGGCCTGCGTGGTGATCAGCGCCATCATCTCGGTGGCCACCGGCAGTAGCTGGACCACCTCCGCCACAGTGGGAATTGCGTTGATCGGCATCGGGGATGCCCTGGGGATTTCCCTGGGGATGACCGCCGGGGCCGTGCTTTCCGGGGCGTATTTCGGGGACAAGATGTCCCCCCTGAGCGATACGACCAACCTGGCACCCGCCATGGCCGGGGGCGACCTCTTTTCGCATATCCGGTATATGTCCCTGACCACCACCCCTACCATTTTGATTACGCTCGCTGTTTTTATCATCCTCGGATTTACCCTGGATACAAGCGGGGATGCCGATACGGGTGGGATCCTTCGCTCTATCGAGGCGACCTTCGATATATCCGGCTGGTTGTTTTTGGTGCCGGCAGCCGTGATTTTTATGATCGTCCGCAAAACGCCCCCCCTGGTGGCCCTGTTGGCCGGAACGCTGCTGGGCGGGGTGTTCGCCCTGATTTTCCAGCCCGGTGTCGTGGCGGGTATTACCGGGGCGGCCGAACTCACTTTTGAATCGGGCTATAAGGGCGTACTCAACGCCATTACGGTCACAACCTCCGTCCCAACCGACAACGCCGCCCTGTCTGAGTTGTTTTACGCAAAAGGCATGGAGGGCATGCTCGGGACCATCTGGCTGATTGTCTGCGCCATGGTATTCGGGGGCATCATGGATGCCATCGGCGCCCTCTCCCGGATTACCGGGGCATTGCTCGGCATGGCCAAGTCCACGTTCAGCCTGTTTGCCAGTACGGTGGGGAGCTGCCTGGCACTGAATATCACGGCATCGGACCAGTACCTGGCCATCGTCGTTCCGGGTAAAATGTTTGCCAAGGCCTACGAAGACCGGGGCCTGGCCCCTGAGAACCTGAGCCGGACCCTGGAGGATTCGGGTACCGTCACCTCTGTACTGATCCCGTGGAATACCTGTGGGGCGTATCACAGCGCCACCCTGGGCGTCTCTGTGGCAGACTACATGTTTTTTGCCATATTCAATTGGCTCAGCCCCTTCACCACGCTGTTCTTCGCAGCTTTCGGGATCAAGATCGCCCAACTCAGGGAACAGATCAGCACCACCAAATAAGCGACCCGATGCCCGAAGAATCATTCACCCGAAACCGGATCAAAAGTGTGGGAATTGCCATGCGCGGGGCCTGGTTGCTGGTGCGCACAGAAGGGAGCATCCAGATCCAGGCGGTCATCGCCCTGGTCGTTACCGCGGCCGGCTTTTATTTTTCCATATCGGCTACCGAATGGATGTTCCAATTGCTGGCCATCGGCTTGGTAATGGGTGTGGAAGGAGTGAATACCGCCATTGAAAAACTATCGGATTACGTCCAGCCCGAATACGATGAGCGGATTGGCAGGCTCAAGGATATGTCGGCCGGAGCCGTGATGATTACCTCCATCCTCGCCTCTATCGTGGGCCTGATAATCTACCTGCCCAAACTCTTTTAAGCCGGCATTCGGCTGTTCCTTCACCCGTAAATTTGTATTTTAGCCGCTGATATTCCTACGGACTGCATGGCAAGAAAGAAACGCAAAACCAAGTCGGCCAAAAAAAAGCGCTCCCTGCGCCTTTCCCGGCAAAACAAGGTCATCCTGGGCAGCTTGCTGGTACTCCTCAGCATCGCCCTTTTCTTCAGTTTTATCTCGTTTTACTTTAACTGGCAGGACGACCAGAGCCTGCTCACCGAATTCGCAGACCGCAACAAAGAGGCCCGGAACCTGCTCAACAAGTTCGGGGCGGCCGTCAGCCATTTCTTTATGTTCAAGGGATTTGGGCTGGCTTCCCTGGTCTTCCCGGTCCTGCTGTGCCTGACCGGCCTGTACATGTTTCTCGGGATCGACTTGCGCGGGCTGCTCACCAAGTGGATCTGGGGGCTTGTGTTGCTGATTTGGGTATCTGTCAGCCTCGGCTTCCTGGGCGCGCAGCAACCCCTGCTCGGAGGCCAGATTGGCTTTGAGATGAACGATTTCCTCCAGGACTACACGGGCAAAATCGGGGTCATGCTGCTGCTGTTGTTTGGCCTGGTGGTTATCCTGGTACGGCTCTTTGGCTTTGACCCGCAGGCCGTTGGACAGGCATTTTCCCGATTGAACGTGCCCGGCATGTCCCTGTCCGGCAACCGGAAGGCATCGGAAACCGGGGCTTCCCAGCCCGACGCAACGGAGGCAACGGCTGCCGCCATGGATTTAACGGCCGACGGGGAAGGGTCACAGGAAGCCGAACCGGAACCCGTCAAACCAGACCCCTATACGCACAAAAAGGACATTCCCAGCCTATCCGGCGATTCCCAGCCTGCGGATGAGGATCCCGGGCAGGAACTCGAAATAGAGGTGGCCGAACAGGAGGAGGAAACCGACGAAACGGACCTGCGCTCCAGCCAGCTCGTCTCGGATTTCGGGGAATTCGACCCCACCCTGGAACTCTCCAAATACAAATTCCCCCACCTGGACCTGCTGGACACGCATGGGGCTTCGGGGGGTATTACCATCAACCAGGAGGAACTGGAGGAGAACAAGAACAAGATTGTAGATACGCTGCGGAATTACAAGATCGGGATCGCCCAGATTAAAGCGACCATCGGACCCACGGTGACCCTCTACGAAATCGTGCCGGAAGCCGGTATCCGTATTTCCCGAATCAAAAACCTGGAAGATGACATCGCCCTGTCCCTGGCGGCCCTGGGGATTCGGATTATCGCCCCCATACCCGGCAAGGGGACCATCGGGATCGAGGTGCCCAACAAGAAACCGACCACGGTCTCCATGCGGTCGGTGATCGCCTCCAAGAAATTCCAGAATGCCGAGATGCAACTGCCCATCGCCCTGGGCAAGAGCATCAGCAACGAGACCTTTGTGGTAGACCTGGCCAAGATGCCCCACCTCCTGATGGCCGGCGCCACCGGGCAGGGGAAATCCGTCGGCCTGAACGCCATCCTGACCTCCCTGCTCTACAAACGGCACCCGGCCGAAGTGAAGTTTGTACTGGTAGACCCGAAAAAAGTAGAGCTGACGCTGTACAACAAGATCGAACGCCATTTCCTGGCCAAACTGCCGGATACCGAGGAAGCCATCATTACGGACAACACGAAAGTGATCCATACGCTGAACTCCCTCTGTATTGAGATGGACAACCGGTACGAATTGCTGAAGGCGGCCCTGGTGCGGAATATTGCGGAGTACAACAAGAAGTTCAAGGCGCGCAAGCTCAACCCGAACGAAGGCCACCGCTACCTCCCCTATATTGTATTGGTGATCGACGAGTTTGCCGACCTGATCATGTCTGCTGGCAAGGAGGTGGAAACCCCCATCGCCCGGCTGGCGCAACTGGCCCGGGCCATCGGCATCCACCTGATCATCGCTACCCAGCGGCCGTCGGTCAACGTGATTACCGGGCTGATCAAGGCGAATTTCCCGGCGCGGATTGCCTTCCGGGTGACCTCCAAGATCGACTCGCGGACTATCCTGGACACCCAGGGGGCGGACCAGCTCATCGGGCGTGGCGACATGCTCTTTACCCAGGGGAACGACACAATCCGCCTGCAATGCGCCTTTGTAGACACCCCGGAGGTAGCCAAAATCACCGAATACATCGGTTCCCAACGGGCCTACCCGGATGCCCACCTGCTGCCGGAATACGTGGGCGAGGATTCTGGCACGGGGCTTGATTACAGTATTGAGGAGCGGGACGATATGTTCCGGGATGCCGCCGAGGTCATCGTAACGGCCCAACAGGGCTCGGCCTCCCTGATCCAGCGGAAATTAAAGCTGGGATACAACCGGGCAGGCCGGATTATCGACCAGCTGGAAGCTGCGGGGATCGTAGGCCCATTTGAAGGCAGCAAGGCACGGCAGGTACTCGTACCGGATATAGCCGCCCTGGACCAGTTATTGAACAACGAAACAAATTGAAACACATGAAACCGAGAATTCTCATAGTAATCCTGGCCTTGTTGGCCGTTTCTTCGGCAACCGCCCAGCAACCTGAAAAAGCCAAGGCCTTGCTGGACGAGGTGTATGACAAGGTCCGGGGCTACGACAATATTTTTGTGGACTTCAAATTTGAACTGAACAACACGGAAGCCAACGTCCGTCAGGAGACCCGGGGCGACCTCACGCTGCAGGGCGAAAAATACGTCCTCAACTATATGGGCGCCCAGCAACTCTACGACGGGGACAAAGTCTACACGGTGGTCCCGGAGAATGAAGAAGTCACCATCGAGGACAAAAGCGACGACCCGGGTACCGTGAGCCCGTCCCGGATGCTCACCTTCTACCGGGAAGGCCACAATTACGCCTGGGACGTACTGCAAAACGTCCAGGGCCGGAAAATCCAGTACGTGAAGCTGACGCCCATCGATTCGGATTCGGATATCAGGAGTATCCTGCTGGGTATCGACGTGGAGACCAAGCATATTTACCGGTTGATTGAAACCGGCAGCAACGGCACTAAGACCACCATTACTGTTAATTCTTTTAAAACAGATCAACCCCTGTCAAAATCCTTGTTTACCTTTGATGAGCAGAAGTTTACCGACGACGGGTACTATATCATAAGAAACTAGCAGCTTGCGCATTCTCGATCAATATATCCTGAAAAGGTTCCTCACGAATTTTTTCAGTTCGTTCGTGATCCTGATGTTCATCTTCATTTTCCAGACGATCTGGCTCTTTATCGACGATCTGGCCGGGAAGGGGTTGGACATTATCATTATCGGGAAGTTCCTCTTTTACCTGATGCCGAACCTGACCGAGAAGGTACTCCCGCTTACCGTCCTGCTCTCCTCCATCCTGACCTTCGGGGCCTTTGCCGAGAATTACGAGTTTGCCGCCATGAAGGCGTCCGGCATTTCCCTGCAGCGATCCATGCTGCCGCTGATCGTATTTGTATCCCTCTTGGGGTTTGTCACGTTTTATTTTGCCAATACGGTGATCCCGATCTCCGAACAGAAAATCTACAACCTGCGCCGGAATATCGCCACCCTGAAACCGGCCGCTGTCATCACCGAGGGGGTGTTCAGCGATTTTGAGGGCAAGAACATCAAGGTTGATCGCAAATACGGGGAGAACGACCGCTTCCTTGAAAATGTGGTTATCCACGAAAAATCAAACCTGCAGCGGAATACCACGGTGATCAAGGCGGCCACCGGCGAGCTGATCAGTGGCGAAGGCTCGGATATTATCCAGCTCGTATTGCGGGACGGCCACTATTATCACGAAATGACGCAGGCCTCCGGCAGCAACCAGCGTACCCATCCCTTTGCCAAGGCCGATTTCGACACCTACATCATGAATATTGCCCTGCCGGATAACATGGAGGACCTGGAAGCAGACCGGAACGTGGAAACGGACCGGATGAAAAACGTCTCCCGGCTTCGGACGGATATCGATTCGATCCGGGAGCACAATTTCCGGGTGGCGGCTGCTTTTTCGCGCAGTACCCGATCGCGTATGGGGGTGATGACCCTGAGCCCTGCGGATTCCGTTGCGGCCGGCGGCAGCGACTCGTCCATGGTCCGCAGTACGGATTCCATCCCCAGGGATTCGACCCTTTCGGATACTGCAGTTGCAGACCGCAACCCGGAACCGGATTCCGAGTTGGACACGGACGAGGCAACCGGAAATAAGGCAGATACCGCCCAAAACCGCAGGGCAGACAGCCTGGCGGCAAAGATCCGGGAACAGGTGGGCGCTGCCGTCCAGGTGCCCGATACGGTCCTGGCGGCTTCCGAATACCGGGAAATACCCAGGGACGAACCATTGAGCGCTTTTCTGACATTTGAGAAAAGCCGGATCCTGGACGCCAGCCGCAATTCCGTGCGGAATATCCTGAATTCTGTTAAAGGCAAGCGCGAGGAATTGGAATTGAGTTACAAGCGCTATAACCGGCATATCCTGAGCCTGCACAACAAATTTGCACTGGCACTGTCCTGCATCATCCTTTTCTTTGTTGGCGCTCCCCTGGGCGCCATTATCAGAAAGGGCGGGTTGGGCCTGCCGATGGTGGTGGCCATCGTCCTGTTCCTGGCCTATTACTTTTTCGGCGTATTTTCAAATAATTACGCCAAGGAGGGCAATATTCCACCGGTGCTCGGCGCCTGGCTGCCGACGATGATTATGCTGCCCCTCGGGGTTTGGCTGACGCGGCGCGCCACGGCCGACCGGGGTCTGATGAGCTTCGGGCATTTTATAGATTTTATCAGGGATCGTTTTTCCCGAAAAAAGAAAGCGGGGACTACCAAAAACTGACTATGGGAAAAAAAATACAGCTGGATTCCATCGAGTCCGCCATTGAAGATATCCGGCAGGGCAAGGTCATCATTGTGGTGGACGATGAAAACCGGGAGAATGAAGGCGACTTTATCGCGGCGGCCGAAAAGGTAACCCCGGAGATGATCAACTTTATGGCCACCCACGGCAGGGGCCTGATCTGCGCCCCGCTTACCGAGGAGCGATGCGATGCGCTCGACCTGAAAATGATGGTGGAAAACAACACGGTGCTGCACCACACGCAATTTACCGTATCGGTAGACCTGATCGGGTATGGCTGTACGACGGGCATCTCCGTCCACGACCGCGCCAAAACGATCCAGGCCCTGGTGAACCCGGACATCCGGCCGGAGGAACTCGGCCGTCCCGGCCACATATTCCCGCTCCGCGCCAAAAACGGGGGAGTATTGCGGCGCGTGGGCCATACAGAGGCCGCCGTCGATTTTGCCCGGCTGGCGGGATTCCAACCGGCGGGAATCCTCGTGGAGGTGCTCAACGAGGACGGCACCATGGCCCGGTTGCCCGAACTGGCCCGGGTGGCGCGCAAATTCAACCTGAAGCTCGTTTCTATCGAAGATTTGGTCGCGTACCGGATGAAGCACGACAGCCTGATCCGCAAAGAGGCCTCTTTTGACGTCAAAACCCGGTTCGGGGAATACCGGCTCCACGCCTACCGTCAAACCACCAACGACCAGATACACCTGGCCCTCACCAAAGGTGCCTGGAAGGACGGCGACCCGGTGCTTACCCGGATCAATTCCACCCTGGTGAACAACGACATCCTGGGGACGCTGACCAACGATGCAGACAAAAAACTGGACGATATGTTCCGGGCACTGAACGATGAAGGTACGGGAGCCATAGTTTTTATCAACCAGCCCAGCGAATCCCTGAACCTGCTCTCGCGGATCAGGGGTCTGGAGGAAAACCAGGCGAAAGGCATCCTCAAAGCCCCGGGAATCGAAATGGACACCAAGGATTTTGGGATTGGCGCACAGATACTCCACGACCTGCGGATCCAGAAAATCCGGCTGATGACCAACAGCTCCCAGGCCAAGCGCGTCGGGATCGTCGGCTACGGGTTGGAAATAGTGGATTACGTGCCTTATTGATCGATTTCTGCGGCGCTGGTTACTACTGTCTTGACGGCAGCTTCGGTTGCGCTAAGCACAAATCTCCCCAATGACCGTAGACAGCGCTGCGGCACGCCTGCGGGTTTCTTCCTCCGACCACGATAATTTGATCAGTACCGACAGGCAACGGCCCATCCAGGCATCGGAATCGGGAAAGTCCCGGTCGTTGGCTTCCCGGGTCCGCCGGGCAGTCTCTGCCGGCAGGGCCCCGAGGGATTTCAACCCTTTCAGGTGCTCCCAACGACGGTGGTAGTGCCAATTGTTGTCGTACCAGTAAAAGACCCCGTCCACCCCGGCTTCGGATAGCTCCCGTTGCGCACGACGGGCGCTGTCGGCGTCCGGCAGGAAAAAATTCAAAAAGGAATAATTCTGGACCCCGCCCCCGGGGACGCGGCGTAAAACAACCCCTGGAATTTCCCTGACGGCCCCCTCCAGCACCTCGTAGTGACGTTTCTGAATGCCGATAAAGTCGTCCAGGCGGGCGAGTTGTGCCAGGCCGACAGCAGCGTGCAATTCGGAGATCCTGTAATTGTACCCCAAATGGGGATGGCCTTCCGCCCCCCGGTCCCTGCCGACATGGTCGTGCCCGTGGTCGCTGTAGGCCTGGGCTTTTTCGTATATATCCGGGGAGTGCGTAATGACGGCCCCGCCCTCCCCGCAGGTTATGGTCTTTACGAAATCAAACGAGAAACAACCCGCCTCCCCGATACTCCCCAGCGGCTTGCCTTTATAGGAGCCGCCGATTGCCTGGCAGGCGTCCTCCACCAGTAGCAGGCCGTGCTTCCCGGCCAGGGCCTGGAGCGCTTCCAGGTCTGCCATGGACCCGCACATATGCACCGGCATGATGGCCCGGGTCTTTTCCGTGATCAGCCCGGAAACCGCCCCGGGGTCCAGGGTCAGCGTATCATCGACGTCGCAGAGCACTGGTACCGCCCCTAAGGACAACACCGCCTCAAAACTGGCCACAAAGGTGAACACCGGCAGGATCACTTCGTCCCCCGCCCCCACCCCGGCGCTTGCAAGGGCTACCGTTAAGGCCGCCGTGCCGCTGCTCACCAGGTGCGCATGCGGGGTTTCCATGCGTCCGGCGAGGGCGGATTCCAGTTCCCGTGCCTTCCAGTGGCCGTTGCGCATCGGCTCAAAACCATATCGCATCAGAACGCCGCTGTCCAGAACGTCCTGAACGGATTGCTTTTCCTTCTCTCCAAATAATTCAAAACCGGGCATAGCTTTACTTTTCTTCGATTGTATAGACGGAGCGCTCGAGTTTCCGCCGGACTTTTTTGAAACCGGAAAAAATATCCTCAGGGGAACGATACCCCACCGGCATGGCCAGGACAGCTGTGAGCCCACGGTCTTCCAGGCCGAGGACCCGATCGTAGGCCTCCGGGTCAAAACCTTCCATCGGGCAGGAATCGATACGCTCAAAAGCGCAGTAAGTCAGCAGGTTGCCCATGGCCAGATACGCCTGGTGGGTGGCCCAGATGCGCACCTCCTCCGACGGTTTCCCACGGAAACGCTGCTGTAACTCCCGGCGATACGGGTCGAGGATTTCCCCTGAGGTACCCCGGACTTCCCGAACCCGGTTAAAATAGGCCTCGATATACGCGCTATCCACGGCTTTTTCGATGCAAAAAATGAGTAAATGCGAGGCATCCGCTACCTGTCGTTGCCCATAGGAATGTGCCACCAACTCCTCCTGCAGGGTTTTGTGCCGGAGAACTACGAGTTGGATGGGTTGTAACCCGTAGGAAGTGGCCGTCAGGTTGAACGCCCGCTTAAGGCCATCCACCTGTTCGGCTGTCAGTGACCGCTCCGGATCGAATTTCTTCACCGCGTAGCGCCAGTTCAATGCGTCGAGATGCCGTTCCATAGCCATTATGTAAAAAACCAGAGTTTAACTGCCATCACCAGGATCATCGCAATCAGAAAGCCCTTGATATACCCGTCGCCCCGACCCACGGAAATCCGGCTCGAGAACCAGGCTCCGAGCATGTTCCCGATGGCCAGTACCAGCCCCACCTTCCAGATGACCTTGTCGTTGACGATAAACACAATCAGGGCCGCAATCGTATAGATACAGACCACGGCCACCTTGGTCGCATTGGTGCGGACCAGGTCCATCCGGTGGAAGTAGTGCAGGAATAGAATGATAATAAACCCGACTCCTGCATTGATAAAGCCCCCGTAAATGCCGATAAAAAAAAATGCCAGGCAGCCGGCCCACAGATACCGGCCGGTCAGGCGTTCCTGGAGCGTATCGATCTGCACCCCGGGCTTAAAAGTGATTACCAGTACGACCACGACCATGATAATAGCCAGGATCCGGTTGAACAATTCACCCGAAATATCCACGGCCAGGTACGCACCGATCAGCGAACCGGCCACCGCGGCGAGACCCAGGTAGCCGTTGAACGGGAAGGTGCTCACCCCTTTACTGCGAAATCCGGCCGTAGCCATGGCGGTCTGCAGGACAATGGCCACACGGTTGGTACCGTTGGCCACCGCCGGGGGCAGCCCCAGCCAGATAAGCACGGGGAGGGAGATCAGGGAGGCCCCGCCGGCTACCGTATTGATAAAACCAACGGCGAATCCCACAACGACCAGTAACAAGTAGTGGTACCAGGTATCCATTGGGGCAAAAATAAGGGATATTTTAGTTCTTTAATTACCTCAATTTTCTGGTTGATTTTTAGTATCTTAGGTTGGTTACGGGCATACTAAACAAAAAAGAGATCCCTCAACCTGCTCCCGCAAACCCGTAGCGGGAATCTCTTCCGATACAATCCGGTTTTTCCGGGATTGTCTGAACCTTTACGCCCCCGTCCCGGGCGACACCCTCCCCCGCCAACATCACACAATCGGCATGGAATGTTCCGTGTCTATCAACCAATTAATTGTAACCGATGAAAAATTTAATGCTCATTTTGTTGCTGGCGCCTTTTGCATTATGCGCCCAGGAATCCATGGGGTACCCCATGTTTACGAACATTATGCTTACCCCCAACATGGCCGAGATCGCCGAATTGGAGGCCGGATTGAAGGAACATAACCAGAAATACCACCAGGACGGGGCTGCCGGGGCCCGGGTTTACTGGGTAATGAACGGAGTAAACTCGGATAACTATGTCTGGACTATGGGGCCCCACACCTGGGCCACCATGGATGAGATGGAAATGGGCGGCGACCATTTTGACCACTGGAACAATGCCGTACTGGCCCATACAACCGGCACGGTCACCCATACCTGGCGGTTCTATCCGGACAAATCGAATTTCAGCGAGGACTTTAAGCTGAAGTACCTGAATGTATTTATCGCAGACATGGCCCGGTTCCAAAATGAAACGTTCATGCGCGTTGTCGATCAGGTACGGGAGGTATACGCCCAAAAAATGGCGGATGTCCCCTACGGAATCTATTTCAATACGATGGCCACCTCGGACGGGATGGATTTTGCCTGGGTGGATTTCTTCGATAAAATGACCTTTATGGGCGAAGGGGACGAATTTCCCGCCTGGTTTGAAGAAGTCCACGGTTCCGGGAGTTTTCCGAAATTCCTGGAAGACTGGCAAACCGCCTCAGTCAGTGAAACCACCGAGTTATGGATGTACCGGGAGGACCTGAGCGGCCTGGGCGCGGATGTGGCTGCAGCCGATCGGCAATAGCCGGTTTCCGACCATATTCTGAAATAAAAAAGTGCTCCTCCCGGAGCACTTTTCCATTTTTGCCACCAGGAAACGGGCCGCTATGGCTACGGCCCGCCGCGCTGATGAACTAGCAGCTAATCCCACAAAGCAACTATCGTTTCAGGCGCATTCGAGCTGCCTGATTTTCTGCAAGGCCTCAGACTTGGAATTCACATCCAGTTTCAGGTATATATTCTGGATATGGAAATTGATCGTGCTGGTGGTCACGAACAGTTTTTCGGCCATGGATTTATAGGTCATCCCCTGCCCGAGGCATTCGATGATTTCGTTTTCGCGTTCCGAAAAATTGGCATAATGCTTCCGGCGAAACATGGAGATCACCTGTTTGGCAATATCGTGGCTGAGAGCAGCCCCTTCGTATTTGATCGAATCCAGGGCCTGCTCCAGTCGTTTCTTGCTCACCGGTTTGGTCAGGTACCCGACCGCGCCCAGTTTGAAGGACTTCTTGATGGTCTCGAAATCCGTTTCATCGCTCACCATGATGACCTTGGCATCGGCATCCCGTTTGCGAAATTCGGCAATCCCGGCCACACCGCATCCCTCTGGCAGGTGTACCTCAGAAAGGACGATGTCCGGTTGGATTCTCGGATAGTCCTCCAGGGCTTCTGCCACAGAGGAATAGATCCCCGCGAGGTCGTAATCGCGGTAGGTGTTGAAATAATAAGGATAGGCTTCCAGAAAGCGGATATCGCTGTCGATGACCATGACCTTTAAAGTAGTAGTTTTCATAAGCGTAAGATTTGGGTTGTATTGGGTTTGGGGTTTGAATAACGCTTCCGGTTTGGGCTGGGAATCCCAGGCCCTTTACCCGGAGGTACGGGCCACAAGGAAACCGCGCGGCAGATTCGCGGGGAGTTTTTGAGATAAACTATCCCTGGCGCAGTCCGTTTCCGGCCTGCTCCTGAGCTCCTTCAATAAATGGTTTCAGGTGAATCCTGTTACGCTGGCGCCTTGCGTTTCCGGCGAAGACTCAGCCGTTGGGGCCGGCTGTTCGCATGGGTTCTGGTAGCGGGTGCTGCGTTTCGGAAAATTCCCGGGGCCGATGGCCTGCCCGGGAACCGGCAGTGTGGATTGAATCCTGGGTGCCGTGCTTTCGGGGGTAAAAGTACGTCATGATTCTGGGGATTTGGGTTGTAAACTGGTTGTGTTGTATCTATTCGAAAAGTACGGATATTCAATTAATTCACCGAGCATTTGCAGGAATTTTCGATCAAGTGCACGCCGGTGGTGCAGTTCGTCGAAAATTTGCCAAAAAACAGACCGGGCGGTCTGTGGAACCAGGTGACAGAAAGGGGTTGGCTCCGCAATAAAAGGGTTTGGTTCCGCAATAAATAAAGCCCGCTATCCGCAATTGGAAAGCAGGCCTTACTTCTATCGGGTCCGTTGGATGGACCGGACCACGGCTGGACCGCTGGTGGGCTACCGGGAGGGTTTATTTTCTGGGGCGCAAACCCTGTCCCCGGAGATGGCCAGCCGCTTTTTTCCGATCCGGACTCAATTTTGAAGGGGTTATTCCTCCTGGAAGCTCACCTCTGCGGTAGCAACCGGATTGTACACCTCCATGATCCACTTCTCGTCCTGGTACTTCCCGCTCAGGTCTGTGTGGTGGGCCATGTCGGCTTCCCCCTTAGATGAAAAATCGGCCAGATATACATAATACAACCCGTTCTCCGTGTTATAGAATTGCCGCGCATCCAAACCTTTCTCTTTCAATGACTTTACGAAAGCGTTTAAATACTTCTTGTTCTTGTAAACATTGGCAATCAGATAATAACCAGAAGATACCCCAACGATATCCGACCGATTTTTAGCTCGTATTGGTAATTCTTTGAAATCCCGCTTTGCCACGGGCTTATAGGGTTCCGGGGCGGCAGGCTTCCGGGTCTCGGCAGCCGCTACCGCAGTGGTGATATTCCTGCGCCCGGCAGGCGGCACCACCCGCTCGGGTGTTTGGTCCTGGTTGCGGATCTCATTGCGGATGGTCCGTACCAGGCTCTCGAATTTCTGTTCAAAAAGGGCAGTTCGCGCTTCTTCGATGGAATCCTGGCGCATCATGAGTTCGTCCAGGATCATGCGGTTCTCCCAGGCCAGGGATTGTTCGCTGACCACTGCATCCGCATCACGGGCCGCGCGCAACTCCAGCAACTGGTCCTCATAATTCCGCACAATCGCATCGATTTGTTTGTCCTTGCTCATTGTACCGGCATCGACAAAGATCTCCCCGTTGTCCTCGTCGTCCTTAAAGGTATAGGCCAGAGACAGCTCGTGGTTCCACCCGAGGTTGGAGCCCGTATCCGACAAATCCTTCTCCATCAGGTAGCCCAGGGACAACTTTTGATTCAGGTTGAAGCCGAGCCCCATGGACAGGCCGTAGGTGGCGTCGTAGGTAGTCTGCACCCAACCGTAATTCGGCAGGTCCAGCAGCAGGGAGCCGATATAGGCAATGCGGTCTTCGGCGTCCATTCCAACCTGGACCAGCGGCATCAGCCGCCCGTTCTCAAAAAGGCCGGACGCCCCGCCGAGCGGTTGGGTATACTGCAGGGCCCCGTGGAGGTTGCGGGCTTCAAACCCGGTGAGCAACTCGTTGGTGGTCTGGTTGTACCGGATCAGGTCCTTGCCGTACAGGGCCACATCGAAGCGGCCTACGGACAGGGCCACCCCGGGCTGGACGGAAATCTTGCTCTCCTTGGTGCTTTCCTCCAGGGTGGGGTCGGTTTCCGGGGTAACGATCCGATTCCGGGCGAGCCCCTGGCTCACATAAGTGATGTTGGTGCCAAACGTCAATTTACTTTTATCGCCCAGGCGGACGGCGGTGGCGTAATTGGCATTGAAGCCGAATTCCTGGACCACGCCTTCCCACTGACCGTATACGCCAATCCCCAGGGCCGTCCGCTCATTGAGCTTGTTGCTGAATCCCAGGTAATAATTCTGGATATTATCCTCGTAGGTGGCATACTGGTTCCTGTGCAGGATGTTCAGGTAGGATTTATTCTCCCTGACCAGCGAAAATGTGGGATTGATCAGGAACCTGTTGAAAAACAACTGGTTGTGGAACGGGCTCTTTACTTTGAAATCGCCCTCGGGTTCTCCGGTCTGCTGGCTTCGGACGGACTGCCCGAAGCAGAGCAGGGAAAACAGCAGCACAGCGGCCGTTTTGATGTCGAAATGGTTACAGACTTTCATCGGGTTGTATTTTTCGGGGTTGATGGGGGTGTTCCCTGGGGTGGTCCGCCGCCGGTTGCATCCCGGCGGCAGGCGGGTCAGTCAAAGTTCCGGGCAATCAATCCTCAAACATGGTGTTTGCATAAGACTGGGAGGGCTCCGTAGCCAATATTTCCTTAAAACTGTACCGGTTTTCGGCCACGTGGTTGTTCTCCGCGTCAAAATAGGAGAATACCAGTTGCTGGATGTCATCCCGGGCGGCTCCCCGGTTCGACATGACATAGGCAATGCCGTCTTCGGTTTGCAGGTTCAGGGCAAACTCATCCTCCATACTGTTGAACGGGCTGCCGATATTGATGGCAAGCCCCACACTGCGGCGAGCCACACGTGCGGCGTACAGGTCCAGCCCGCCGTATCCGTCGTGGCCGTCAGAGGCAAAGAAGAGGATATCGCCTCCAGCCAGGCTGGGGTATAAATCATTCTTCCGCGTATTGATCTTTTCACCCATGTTCCGGGGGGCACCCGTGCTTCCATCCCTGCCGATATCGGCTACGTAGATATCGAATTTCCCGAAGGTACCGGGCATATCCGAGGCGAAATACAGACGGGATCCATCGGCGGATACGGCCGGGTGCATGGCCGAAGCGTACTTCGGGGCCACGGCTACTTCCCGTACATTCCCCCATTGGCCGTTGATGTTTTCGGCACGGAAGATCTTATGTACCAATTGTTTTTTGGAGAAAATCCCGTAAAGGGGCTTTACAAACACCGCTTTGCTGAAATAGGCGGTACGCCCGTCGGCCGTTACCGATACCGGCGGCAGGTATGCATTTTGCACAGCCGCCCGCTCGGATTGCATCTGAACGAGATCCGCTTCCGACAGAGCCCGTAGGGCATCCAGGCTCTCGGTATTCGGATAGGCATCGTTACGGCCGAATTCGGGCATTTTATAATTCTCCGCCAGAGATCGGGTGAGCTGCGCGGCATGCGAGCTCCGCTCGATCTGATAGTCGTCTTTGATCCGGGAGACCCAGTCGCGCTGGGCTACTACTTCCGAATATTGGATAATGCCAGCCTTGTGCATGGCGTATTTATAGCGCTCCTGATAACTTTCGGGTATGGCGCGGATTCCGGCCAGGTCTACCAGTTTCTGGTACCAGAAGGCCGCTGACTCGTAGTTTTCCGTCAGGAAGTTTACATTTCCGAGGTCTTCGTATATCTCCCGTTCGGAATACCCGAGCTTCACCAGCTTCAGATAATCATCGACGCGCTTGTCGGCTTCCTTGCTGGCCGTATGCCGGGCATCAGCAATTCTGTCGCTCTGGGCACTCATGCTGAGGGTTGTGAGCAGGCACAGGGTTCCGAGGAGGTTTTTAAGGGTGAATATTCTTTTCATAACACACAGATTTTGGGGTTCGGTGAGTCAAATGTCAAAAGAGCAGGCAGGAATCCCTTATGAATTTTTCACAGGTTTTTGGCAAAACCGCTGCGGATTTTGTTAAAATTCATAAGATGCCCTATCATTTTTTCACAGTTTCGGGTAACGACCACATTCTCACGATCAATGAATCGGTATCCGGGGAGCTTGCTACCAAACAGTGAAATCCGCCTGGATTTGGTCGGATAATAGTGCCGTTTATCGAGATTTTTCTCCTCGAAATTTCACCTGACTGACTCGTTTTTGGCTAAATTGCTAAATATTCAACTCATTTTCAGGCACCTGTGTTCAAGATGCTCCGCAGGATACAGAAAATGGAACCCGGGTACCACATTGTGGTCCCGGATTGTTAGTCCGGGATGGCCCCATCCCCGACATTCCCCCATAAAACCTGCTTACGGGTAGCCTAAATTTTGATTCATTGGGAATGCTGAGACATTTACTTTGGCTGTTCTTCCTGGCACTGCATGCGGCCGGCGCCGGGCAATACAACCGGGATAGCCTGCTGCAGGTCCTGCCGGGGCTCCCGGAAGACAGCGTCCGGGTCCAGGTATTGCTCGACCTGAGTTGGGCCTATTTCCGGTCGGACCTCAACAAGTCACTGGATTACGCCAACCGGACAGAAACCCTGGCTCGGAAACTCGGTCTTACCGAGAAACTGGCAGCTTCCAAACGCATCAAGAGTTTTACACTCTCCGGGCTGGGCAATTACCGGGAAGCGGATTCGCTGCTTGTCAGCGCATTGGCCGACTACCGCCTGGCGGGCAACCAAAAAATGATCGCCAACTGCTACAGCGAACTGGGGTGGCTCAAGCGCTTGCAAAACGATCCGGCTGCCGCCGTGGATTACTTTGGCCAGGCCATCGACCTGGCCGGAAAGGCCGGTGATATAAACACCCAGGCCCAGGCGTACAACTACCTGGCGGGCCTCTATGCAGATCAAAAGCAATACGATAAGGCTATTGAAAATTACGAAGAGGCCCTTGAACGGGTGCGGCAGCTCGATATACAGCCGGGGATATCGGCCTGCCTGACGAACCTCGCAGCCGTTTACACGGAGCTTGGCCAAAACGAGAAAGCCATTGCCCTGAACCGGGAAGCCCTTCCCATCAAAGAGGCTACCGGCGACCTCCTCGGTGCGGGCCGCGTATTGAACAACCTGGGGATTGCCTTCAATGAATTGTCCGAATACGCACGGGCACGGGAGGTATTACAGCGCGCGGATTCCCTGGCCCGGGAGGTGGGTAACGAACGGCTCGTGAACACGGTGGGCTACAGCCTGTCCGTCACAGCCTATGGCCTCGGGGAATACAGGCGCAGCATCGATCTTTGCCAGCGGCTGCTGGACCGTGAGCCGCCGGTAACGGACCTGGAGTTGCTCAGCAAGATCTACCGGCGCCTGTACCTGGCTTACGGCGCCCTGGGGGACTACCAGCGGGCATTTGAAAGCGCAGAAAATTGGGGCCGCGTTACCGACAGCCTGTATGACGAGAATATCCTGAAGGCCACCAACGAGATAGAGGCGCGGTATCAGAGCGAAAGAAAAAATCAGGAGATTGCGCTGCTTGCGTCGGAGAAGAGCCTGCAGCAATTACAACTCAACAAACGGGTCAATGAACGCAATGGGATTATCGGGCTGTCCTTGCTGGTGCTCCTGCTGGCAGGCCTGATCTACAACCAGTATCGGCTCAAGCAGCGCTCCAACCTGGAATTGCAGGAGCTCGACCGGTTGAAATCCGGTTTTTTTGCCAATATTTCGCATGAATTCCGCACCCCGCTCACCCTGATCAAAGGCCCGATTGAAAAACTCGAACAGAACCCCGGGGAAACCCTGAGCCGTGAAGAGGTTCGGATGATCCGCCGCAATACGCAGCGCGTACTCGGCCTGGTGAACCAATTGCTGGACCTCTCCCGTATTGACCAGGGGGAACTCCGGTTAAAGCCTACCGAAGGGGACGTATTCAAATGCCTGCGGGCGGCAGCCTCAGCCTTTAACTCTCACGCGGCCCAACGCCGCATGGATTATTCCGTCCGCATCCCCACCGATAGCCTGTGGGCATCGTTCGACCGGGATAAAATTGAACAGGTTGTTTACAACCTCCTCAGCAATGCCTTTAAATTCTGCGAGGACGGCGGGACAGTGGCATTTGAAGCCACATATAAAGACGAATTGCTCACCATGCAGGTGGCGGACAGTGGCCGGGGGATTCCCTCCGGCGACCTGCCCTATATATTCGACCGGTTCTACCAGGCCCAGGGCGGCATGACCAGGGACCGGGAAGGTTCCGGCATCGGCCTGGCCCTATCCCGCGACCTGGTGGAACTGATGGACGGAACGATCACTGTGGAAAGTGAGGAAGGAGAAGGAGCCCGGTTTACGGTTCAGCTACCCCTGCGGGCCATCCGAACCCGCGGACATGGGGAAATGCAGGACCCGCAAAACACGCTGCAGGAAGCCGAACCCCCAAAGGCATTTGCATTCCGTTCCCCGGACCGAAGGAACCTGCCGCTTGTATTGCTGGTAGAAGACAACCCGGACATGCGGCAGTTTATCTGCGACGGCTTGATTGACGCCTATCGCACCCTTACGGCCCGGGACGGGGAAGAAGGTTTGAAACTGGCCATATCCAGGAATCCGGACCTGGTTATCACCGACCTGATGATGCCCCGTATGGACGGCGTGGAAATGACTGAGAAATTGAAGACCCGTATCGAAACCAGCCATATCCCCGTGGTTATGCTAACGGCCCGCGCGGGCATGGAAAATAAACTCGAAGGGCTCGAAACCGGTGCGGATGATTACCTGACCAAACCCTTTGATACGCGCGAACTCCGCGTTCGGGTTGCCAACCTCATACGCCAGCGCCAGCGATTGCGCGACCACTATCAGCAACAGGCACATGCCGTGGTACCCGAAGAGGTTACGGCCACCTCCCTGGACCAGCAATTCCTGGAGCGCCTGCACGCATTGCTGGAAGCGGAGCATGCAGACCCCGAGTTCGGGTTGCCACAGATGCAGCGCTCCCTCGGGATGAGTAAGACCCAATTGCACCGGAAAGTCCGGGCCCTGACCAACACGGCACCCGGGACCCTGTTGCGGAACTTCCGCCTGGACCGCGCTGCCCAGCTGCTCCGCCAGGACGCAGACACAGTTACGCAAGTGGCCTATCAGGTGGGCTTTAACAACCTGTCCTATTTTTCCAAGTGCTTTCGGGAACGCCACGGGGCCTCTCCTTCCACCTTCTGCGATTAATCACGAAGCACTTATTTGTCAGTATTCGGAACCCCTGTGTTAGCAGGGTCACACCCGGACTGCTAGTTTTGGAACTGACCCAAAATCCCCCGGAAACTATTATCGGAACACTTAAAAATCAGCATTATGAAACGAACACTGTATGTATTGATTGTACTATTCCTGGGAATGCCTGCTCTGCAGGCCCAGGACATTGCCTTCGGGGTAAAGGCCGGGTTAAACCTGGCAAGTCTGGGGGGCGATTTTGAAAACGGGGGTAAAAGCCGCACATCCTTTCACCTGGGGGGCGTGGCCGAAATCCCGCTGACGGACCAACTCGCCATCCAACCGGAACTGCTCTATTCCGGCCAGGGGGCCATAGACGAGGATGACACCGATGAGATCTGGCGCGTGGATTACCTGGTGATCCCGGTGATCCTGAAATACTTTGTGGCCGATGGCCTGAGCCTGGAAGCCGGGCCGCAACTGGGCATTCTGCTCAAAGCCGAAGTGGAAGACAACGGAGAGACAGAGGATTTCAAAGATATTGTGAAATCGACGGATATCGGGTTGAACCTCGGGTTGGGATACAAACTGGACGGCGGTTTGAATTTCGGGGCTCGTTACTACTTCGGTGGAGATATCAACAGCACGGAAGGTGACATCAAGGTGACCAACTCCGTGGTCATGTTATCTGTTGGATACTTTTTTTAAATAACGGCAATCATGAAAACATATTCGATATTCGCAGCTTTTTGCTGCCTGCTCGTACTGATGGGCTGTTCCTCGGATTCCAGCGATACAGCCCCAGAGTCCAGCGATCCCTATTTTAATTTTACCATTGTGGATCAATCCGGAAAGGCCACATTCACCGGCTCCTCTATTCACTTTAATTCCAATTTTACGGATGTCAAAAACGGAGAAGGGGAAGACACCGTCCTCAATACCATTGTAGTGGTGGCGCAGGATACGGAAGGAAAAGAAACCCTGACGCTCGGTATCACCATGGAAGAAGAAGTAACCACGGGAACCTACAAGGTTGGGACGGACCTGTTCTCATTTTTCCATGCGTTCGTCAATTATTCGCGGAACATCCAGGAGGATCAACTGGGTTCCCAGTCCGATGACGGCACCTTCACGATATCCTCTATCAGTGGATCCGTAATCCGGGGGTCCATCAACATCGATGCTTCCGGTTCCGCGGGGGATCTCCTGATAACCGGGGAATTCGTGGCAACCGGGATTTAGACCTGGCAAACGGTTAGGTGTTCCGGTTCTGCAATTCGCAAATCGGATGGAAGGCCCCGGTTCTGCCGGGGCCTGTTATTGGGAGGCTGCTCCTATTCGTTATCCCTTGGGGTATATCCTGCCGGGGTGTGTATTTTTTTGACGCCCCGCTTTCTCCATTGTCGGCATTGGCCTATCTTCAGCCGGGAAAAATCCCGGAGCCCCGGCTACGGTACGAATCATTAATAATTAATTTATATCACTTCATGCATCCCGCCTTCCATCCGCAGACCTGGATTAAAACAACCATTTGCATCCTCCTTGCAACCCTTACCCATCCCGCAACCACAGCCCAGTACCAAACCGGATATACCCCGGAATCGGCAATCAACCAGCAATCCGTGGAATCGGAATATCTGGAGGCCGTGGATTTTCAAAAGTTCAGGAAGCACCTCGAACAATTGACCCGGAAACCCCACGTGGCGGGTACCCAGGCAAACCGGGAGGTAGCGGATTACATCGCTTCCGTCATGCAGGAGGCAGGTATGGAAGTAGACCGGTATCCCTATGATATCTATATGTCCGGGGATGGTGGCAGCTCCGGGGTGGAACTGGTTACGCCTATCCGCCTGCCGCTCAACCAACAGGAATACATCCTTCCGGAAGACCCCTTCTCTACCGACCCTACATTGGGGAAAGGTTGGAATGCCTATTCGGGCAGCGGGGACGTAACGGCAGAAGTTGTCTATGCCAATTACGGAACACTTCAAGACTTCGAATACCTGGAAAATTCAGGGATAACGGTGGAAGGGAAAATAGTCATTGCGCGGTACGGCGGGAATTTCAGGGGCTACAAGGCCAAGTTTGCCGAACAATACGGGGCTGTGGGCCTGATTATTTACACGGATCCGGCCGATAGCGGTTACACCCGCGGGCTGGTTTACCCGGAAGGGGCTTATTACAATGAAAGTGGCATCCAGAGGGGCTCTGTCCTGACTTTGAATTACACCGGCGACCCCCTGACGCCTTTTGAACCTGCCCTGCCGCTTGACGGCAAACAAAAGGTAGATCGGCTGGACCCGGCCAGTACGGCACTGCCCGGTATACCCGTATTGCCCCTCCCCTATGGTTCTGCAAAGGAAATCCTGGGCAGGATGCAGGGCGATGTGGTCCCGGCGGCGTGGCAGGGAGGGCTGCCATTTACCTACCGGCTCACAGGTGGTGGTGAGCTCACCCTCAGGATGCACGTTGATCAGAAACGGGATATGGTCCGGGTGGCGAATGTAGTGGGCAGGTTTGAAGGAGCCGTCTACCCGGATGAATGGATTATCCTGGGGTGCCATTTGGATGCCTGGGCTTTCGGGGCAACAGACCCGAATAGCGGCACAGCCATGCTGTTGACGATGAGCGAAGCCCTCGGGGCCCTGGCAGAACGCGGAGTAAAACCCCGGAGGTCTATCCTGATCGGCCATTGGGATGCAGAGGAACACGGCATCATCGGATCTGCTGAATGGGTGGAGCAAATGAAGGGGGAACTCAATGCAAAAGCCGTTGCCTACATGAATTTTGACGGGGGTGTTTCCGGCAAAAATATCGGCGCCTCTGCCTCCCCGACCCTCAAAAAGTTGTTGACGGAAACCGCAAAAAAAGTGGATTACCCCTACTCGGGGAACTCCCTGTACGACCAGTGGAGGAACGGACAGGACGCGCCCTCCATCGGCAATCTCGGAGGCGGTTCGGATCATGTTGGGTTTTATATGCATGTGGGCGTACCATCCCTGAGCGGCGGAGCTGGAGGCCCTACATTGTATCATACAAACTACGATGATTTTCACTACTACAAGACCTTTGTTGACCCTGAGTTTCAAATGGGTGGGACCATCGGACAATGGGCCGGCCTGATGGCGCTCCGGATGGCAAATGCCGATTTGATCCCCTATGCACTCACGCAATATGCCACGGACCTGAAAGGCCATTTTGCCCGTGCCGTGGAAAAAATCAAGGCGTACGACGGGGATTTCAAAGGGTTTGAACAGGTCAACCAGGTCGTTCCGGAACTGGAGCAGAGTGCCCTGGAACTCTCCCGGGAAATAGAGGCATTACTTATGAAAGAGGAGCTATCCAAAGCCCGGGCCCAGCGAATCAACCGGGAACTCATTGCCCTTGAAAAGAGCTTTATAGATGACAAGGGGATGTATTTTGGCTCCTGGTATAAATCCCTTTATGCTTCCACTGATCCGTTCAGCGGGTATGCTTCCTGGATCCTTCCGGGACTCGAGTATGAAATTACCGAGAAATCTACCAATCGCCTGGAAGAGTGGGACACCCGGTATGCCGATGCCATCCGTTCGCTGGCGAATAAGATGCGGGCGCTGGCACAGGGGCTGTAACACCCATTCCATGGGGGTGCAGAATGCTCCTCCCTAAAAGAGAAATCGCTCATTCCCGGACAATATAGGGATCCTCGGCGGCTTGTTGTTGCCGGTCTGTGGCCACGTACAGGGAGGCAAAGGCTGCCTTGATCCACATCACCGAAACGAATGCCCCCACCACCAGGCACAGCAGCCCTAAAATAAATATCGGAATGGCAAGCAGGCCCATGCCGAATATCCGGAAACCCTGGCCGCGGGTCATTTCCCAGCTTTTTTCAATCGCCGCGATGGGCTCCAGGCCCTTATCCATAACCAGGTAGGAAACAAAGACCAGCCGGCAGGCCAAAATGATGCCCGGGATGATCAGGAACAGGAACCCCAGGATGATCAGTGCAGAGGTAAGCAGATGGGCCAGTACAATATGCAGGTAGTTTTCCCGGAATCCCTGCACCACTGCCTGGATCTCCAGGGGTTCTTCCCGGACCGCCCGCACAAACAGCAGGTCTCCCCCATAACTGAAAACTGGCAGGACCAGCAGGGTATAAATCAAGGCCAGTAAATGCAACAAGGGGGAAAGCAAAGACTCATCCCAATCCGAATCCCTGGCCACAGAAGCCGGGGATTCCGCAAACATGAGGAATATGACCAGGAGGAATAGAAAGAGAAAGGATTTAAGCATTTGTTGCCAGCCAAACGCATAACTGCTGGTGAGGCCGGGTTGGGGTAAGGAGCCGGAAGTTTGCATGGATATCTGATTTGAAGCGAATATAGGCCACCAGCCTGTTTGAAACATCCAACTTTGGTAGTGATTCTTAAAACACTACCGAAGTAGGGCCTGGTACGCCGGGCTTTTTATATACTTTTAGGTCGATAAAGCCCAGCCTTGATCCGAATCCTGTTCATCCTCGCTTTCCTCCTCTGCTCCGCCATTGCCCTGGGCTGCATCTGGATGGGCCGTCAAACCGTCGTAACGTACGATTCACAATTCCACAAAAAGTATTTCTACTACCTGGTTTTCTTTTATGCCTACGCCTTCTATGCGCTCTGGGGGCCTTTTGGCCTCAGGGAATTGATGCTTTTTGGCGGGATGCAGCCGGAAACGGTCAACAATACGGCCCGCTGGCTGCCGCTCCTGGCCCTGCCGTTTGCCGGGGTCGGCTGGTTGCTGTACAGTACGCTGGGTTTTGCCCTGGCCGGTTCCCGAAAAGTACCCGGCCACACTATCGGGGTGGTCGCAATGGCCGGGTTGATGCTGCCCGTAGTATGGATATTCGGCTATTTGAATGCAGTTTCAGGAGATGTCTCCGACCCGGCGTGGCCCCTCGTTCTGGCAGGGGCTGCCCTTTGGCCGGACTTTATTAGCACGGCCTTTGTGGTTGGCGCCCTGCTTTTAAGGCGAAAAAAATCAGGCGGCCGACCCAACCGATATGCTATGCGTTTTGCCTGGGGGGTTGCCCTGGCCCTGATCCTGCGGATTGTCGGGCTGGGACTGATTACCCGGGAATCCTTCCTGGCAGCCCCGGGCCTGTTGGTGTACTTCCTCTCAGCGGCCCTGCCCTTTTTGTATAGTTACCGGGTGTCCGACCGCCTTTTCCAGCCCGTATTCCCGGAGACCACCCACAAAGGGAAACTGCAACACCTGATTGAAACATATGGGATTACCCCCAGGGAACAGGATGTTATTGAAAAGATTTGCGAAGGGAAGACCAACCGGCAGATTGCTGATGAGCTGTTTATCAGCCTGCAAACCGTCAAGGACCACACCCACCGGATTTACTCAAAAGTAGGGATCAACAGCCGGTTAAAACTCGTACAGTTGCTCAATGGATAATAAACTGCATCCAGTCTGAAGACTCCCGATACCCTTCAACCGGTTCCGCGTCGTTCAAAGTCCGCAGCCGCGTGAGCAATTGGCGGACGTCCGCTTCCATGTGCTTCCGGGTATTCGCATACAGGTCGGAGCGGAAACCAGCCTCCGTCATCACCTCCACGTATTGCAGGGAGGCTACACGGGCCATCACCCGGCCCAGGGACACCAATTGGCGCTGCGGCAGGTTCTCCCCTATTTGAAAATCGAATAAATCGCCAAACTGGTCGGCTACGCGGCTGGTGAGGGGCTCCCCGGCCAGGTGCCGCTTCAGGTGCAGGTCCTTGCTCTTCTTCATGGCCTTGATCATCCCTTCGGCGATCTGGGTGTAAAGCATTTCATTGGAACCTTCGAATATCTGGAAAGGCCGGCTGTCGACTATCCCCCGGCCGGCAACATGGTCGAGTTTATAACCGGCGGACCCGTTGAGCTGTACGCAAATCTGGGCGGACTCCTGCATCAGGTCGGTCACCAGGGCCTTCATCACATTGGCCTCCATGCCCCGGGTGGCGAGTTCCTGATCGATACCGCTCATCCCGGAACTCCGGGCACACATGCCCGAACACAATGAGTAAGCCGCCTGGATCCGAGACAACTGATACCTCACGGAGTCCATCTCGGCGAGTTTTTTACCCGCAACCATCCGCTGGTCTGTGTGCTGCAATGCTTCGTCCAGCATCCTCCGAATAAAGCCCATGGCCATTCCGGGGAACTGCAGCCGGCTCCTGTGCAGGATATCCAGCATCATCTTGATCCCGGTGCGCGGCGCCTGGAGCCTTTGATTGTCCGGTACTTCCAGGTCCAGGGTATTCAGGCCGTAGGGAATCATGTACAACCCCAGGTTGTTGAAGTACTTCTCCACCTGGATCTGCTGTCCGGGCATATTCTCCGCTGTGACAAAAAAATCGATGTCCCGGGCTAAGTCGCCGGAAGGGTTTGCTTTCCGGGCAGCAACGATCCAGTAATCGGCCATCCCGGTGAGGCCCTGCCAGTGCTTCTTACCCTTGATGCGATAGCCGTTTTCGGTCTCGGTATACTGCGTTTGCATATTCAGGGCGTCGCTGCCGTAATCCGGTTCCGTGATCATCAACCCGCCCATCGCTTTATCGTTTAAGAAGCGATCAAAAATACCTTTCTGGATCTCCTCGTGGCCATACTTGGCGAGGGGCTCCATGAACAGGGCGATATTGATCCCGAATGTGAGGGACAGCGGCAGGGATTCATAGGAGGCAGCCGCCAATACCCCCAGACATTCGGAAACGTGCAGTCCCCGCCCGCCGAATTCCTCCGGTATGGCCACCGAAAGTGGCTGCATCCCCATAATGTCATCCCACACGGCATCCGGCAATCCGCGTTCCAGACTGAGGGCGTCGATATTGTTGTCGTCGTGGAACAAATTGCTCAGGCCTTCACTGAACCGGGTGATAAAGTCATTGAAATTCTCTCGCATAATCATAATACATAAAAGACCCTGGTTAACTTACAAAATCCAGGAATAACGATCGGTTGTTTATGGTATATCTGTTTTCCGACTGGGTTTTTACAAATATCTCCATTTTTCCGCTGTCGGAAGAATTATCCCGGAGGTTTTCATGCGCTATCGGGTTATCCTGGCCGCTATTTAATACTTCTCCCATAGGAATATTAAATATTTGTGTATATTTTCAGTATCCAAACATCCACTATATCCAGAACAGTAATCAAATTGAGTTTTCAATCATTGTAATTGACCGGAAGCATTACTGAAATAAATTCTTAATAGACGTTGTCCCCGGACAACTTTTTGGATTGTGGAAATACCCGAAGACACGCTGAGAAATGAATTGTTAAACCTCCTGGGGTTCACCGAGGCTTTTCTGGAATCCCTGGTGGATGGCCTGATTGTACTGGACACCTCGGGGAGGATCGTCCTGGTCAACAAAGCATTCTGCCGGATTACGGGTTTTGAAGAAAAGGAGCTGCTCGAATCTGGAATCCCCTACCCGTTCTGGCCCCCGGAATACCATGAAGAATTCGGGGATGGCTTAAAAAAGAACCTTGGCGAAGATTTCAAAGGGGAATTTGCCACTATACATACCCGGAAGGACGGGGAGCGCTTCTCGGTGGCCATTTCCACCTCTGCCATCCGAAATTCAGAAGGCAAAGTGATTTCACATCTCGGGCTTATGCAGGACCTGACACTCAAGAGTGCGGAGCCGCCCCTTAAAGACAATCATTTTGGATTTTTTACCACCCTGCATTACCGCAGGCAGTACCTGGAACGAATTCTGGACAATATCGGGGACCCGATCTTTATGAAGGACCAGGAAAGCCATCTTTTGCTTGTCAATGATGCATTCTGTGCAGCTTTCGGGCTCAAGAAATCGGAAATTATCGGAAAAACACTGGCCGAAGACGTCAGTCCGGAGGAACGCGAGAGTTTTTTGAAAATAGACAGGGAGGTCCTGAATTCCGGGGTTGAGAATGTAAATGAGGAAACACTCACGGTCCGGGGTGGGGATACGCGGATTATCTCGACCAAGAAATCGCGATTTACCGATGAGGCCGGCAATCATTTCCTCATTGGCATTATCCGGGATATCACAGAACGCAAACGGGCGGAACAGGCCCTGGAAGATCGCGCCCGAAGGTCGGAAATAAAAAAAGATGCCATCCTGAAATTGGCCGGGATGGCACAGGATGACCTGCAGGAAACCTTCCGGCGGATAACCAAGCTTGCGGCTCAGACCCTGGAACTGGAACGCGTCAGTATCTGGAAGTTCACCAATTCCGGAAACGAGATTCTCTGCGAGGCATTATATATCGAAAATGAGGGCCAACACCGTCGGGGCGACCGGCTTACCCGTGCGGATTGCCCAAACTATTTCAAACTGCTGGAGCAGCAGAAAAGCGTCCTGGTACCCAATGCCCAGGAGGATCCGGCCACTGCGGATTTCGGGCCGGGCTACCTGAAGCCCAACGGGATCAAATCCCTCATGGACGTTTTTGTTTACAGCGCGCACCAGCCCTATGGCATCCTGTGTTTTGAGCACGTCGGGCCGGGGATCAGGAGCTGGACAGCAGAGGATCTGGAATTTGCCTCCTCCATGGCCAATGTTGTGTCGCTGATGGTGGAAAGCAATGAACGGAAAAAGGCCGAGGAACAAATCAGGCAAGCCAACCTGGAATTATCCAAAGCCAATAAGGAACTGGACGCGCTGAGGAAAAGGCTGGAACAGGAAAATATGTACCTGCGGAATGAACTGGACCTGGCATTCAACTACCAGGAAATGGTATATAGCAGCCAGGCCATCAGCCAGGTGCTAACAGAGGTGGAACAGGTGGCCGCCACTAATGCCACAGTCCTGCTCCAGGGGGAGTCGGGCACCGGCAAGGAATTGCTGGCCAGGGCCATCCACAATATCAGTCCGCGAAGCGGGAAACCGATGATCAAGGTAAACTGTGCAGCCATCCCCGGGGAATTGCTGGAAAGCGAATTATTCGGCCATAAAAAAGGGGCCTTTACGGGGGCCGTCAGCAATAAGGTCGGGAAATTTGAGCTGGCAGACGGAGGCACCCTGTTTTTAGACGAAATCGGTGAATTGCCCCTGGAGATGCAGCCAAAACTCCTCCGGTTTTTGCAGGAAGGAGAGATTGAGGTGGTCGGGGGTACGGAAGTGCGGAAACTGGACGTCCGTATCATCGCTGCGACCAACCGGTACCTGAAGGAGGAAGTGGAAAAGGGGGATTTCCGGGAGGACCTGTATTTCCGCATCAATGTCTTCCCGATCGAGGTGCCGCCCTTGCGGGAACGCAAGGAAGACATCCCGATACTCGTGGAGCACTTTATGGATAAATTCAACCGGAAGTACGGGAAGAATATTTCCTTTGTTACAGAGGAAGCGATGTCTCAACTCAAACAATACGAATGGCCGGGAAATATCCGGGAGCTCGAAAACCTCCTGGAACGGGCCACCATTGTATCCCAGGGAGAAACGTTGGTTATCCCGGGCTTTGAATCGCAAAGCCAGAAATCAAAAATGCCCCTGCGCAACAATAATCTGTCCCTGACAACTGTCCAGCGGAACCACATCCTGCACGTACTCGATATGTGCGACTGGAAAATAACCGGCCAGGGAGGGGCGGCAGAGCTCCTGGACATGAGACCGAGTACGCTGCGGGACCGAATGCAAAAACTGGGTATAGAAAGACCCGGGTAGTATCGCGGTATGCCGTGATTTTCCCTGTTTACGATTCTTCGGTAACGGAATACCGTCACTTCCCTGTCGGATCCTTCCGTTTTTATCCAGGGTCTAACCCCTTGTCTATAAACTCACTATACGTTTCCAAATTCTTTTTGGCACACTACTTGGTCCTGACTTTGGCAGCACGGACCGGCATTCTGCTTCCCCCAAACAATTGCCGGCAACCCGAATCCGGGCCAGCAGCTTTTAAATGGAAAAAACCACTATCGCAAACCAGGTATCGTTCTGGGCGCATGAAGGCGTACTTTACTGTCGGTTTGACGACATTAGCAAGATCGCACAATGCACCGCCCGCAACTATCAGCAATTCCTGCGGGTCATCCACGATCTATGCCGGGGGGTACCCATGCCGTTGGTCGTTGACCTCAGGCAAGCCCGGGGGACGTTGTCGGCAGATACGGCTAAGATACTCTCTGCAAGGTGCCAGCGCATTCCGCTGATACTTGGGGAAGCCTATGTGGTGCAATCCCTGTCCATCCGCCTGCTCGTTCAGTCATACGTGCGTCTTATCCACCGGAAAACACCCTCGGCCATCTGTACAAACATGCCGGACGCCAAACGATTCTGCGATTCGCTGGTAGCCGCCGCAAGCCAAAAATCCCGTACAAATGAAAGATGACCCCATGCAAATCCTGTTGGTAGACCACAACGAAATCGACCTGTATATCGCCCAGAGGAATCTGGATAGCGAGTTCCGGCAGGCGGAGATCCTTACATTCCTCGATACGGAAAAGGCCTTCGAATTTTTAAAAACACAGGTGCTACCGGATTCCCCGGAATACCGGTTTGTTCCGGACCTGATATTGGTGGAAATCAACATGCCGCAAATGAGCGGACCAGAATTCCTGAACTCCCTCTATGGTCTGAAAGGCGGGCTGTATAAAAAAAAGAGAGCCTATTTGACCCATGCCATGTATTCCGACCGGATGGGTCATCATGTCCCCGAGAATTGCGCGGGTTTTATCCAAAAACCGATCACCGTGGAGCGGATCAGGGAAATCCTGCAGGATTTATCCTCGGGTCCCCATTGACCAAAGCAAACGATATAAAAACAAATAGTTGATCTTGTTCCCCCGAACCTTAACAATAAACTGAGAATACTTTTATGAAGCGCATTGAATTAAACCGGGAGGGATATTATGACCGATGGAACCCGGACCACCTGAATGAACTCCACTCGCTGAATCAACTTGTGGAAGGTCAGGATTGCATCCTTCACGAGGACTCGCACATGCGATTGAAGGTCTTTGGCATGGAGCCCTATGAACGGATCCCCTTCCGCGTATTGCAGCATAAATTCACGCTGGTTTGCCTTACAGGAGGTACGGCAATTACGCGATCCTGCAAAGGGGCTATCGACCTGTTGATTTTTGAACGGGGAGAAACCGTAACCCGGTCCATTGAGAGTGCCGCAATGGTCAACGACCTGCAAAATATCGGGGAAGATCAGATGATCGTCGCGCTGATCGAATACCTGAGGCCTGTCACTTACGGGGAATGGGTGGATGGAGCTCGGATTTCGACGCCGTCTACCCCTGCCAAATAATCACTGCCGGGCATTCTCACCAGGAACATCATGCGCGTTAAGGCGCCTACGGTCCGGGTATAAAAACAGTGCGCTGCCCCCTTAATTTAGTTCGAGTGGCCGGCGGAGTCAACTCCCCCCGTCCGTAGTGGTCTCCTCTTCGGCGGTCTCAGGTTCCAGCACAAAATCCTGACGGCTAACATTTGCGGCGTCTATTTGTACTTCCACGGTATCGCTGGCGAGATATCCCCCCAGTTCGGCCACCACGGAATAGGTACCCGCTTCCAGGCCCATGACCGCATAGTGTCCATCGGGGTCGGAAAAAGCGGTGGTGTTCAGCGTATCCGCCGCAAAAATTGACAATTGAGCCCCTTCCAACCCCACAACAACGTCATCCTCCAGGGTGCCGACTTTCCCGGTAAGGGTCCCCGCAACGGACATATTGCTCGCTTTGACAACCGGCTTGAAATTAAAGCCATTGATCCCAGCTGGTGTTTCCGGATTTCCTTTGGCAATAAAAGAACGGCTGACGTCAAAATCCAGCAACAGGTCGGACGACAGCCCGCCGGTTACCACCAGGCCCGGTCTGATAAATACTTTGATTCCCGTTTCAGCCCCGCTGGGTACTTTCAGGTCGTATTGCGTCCCGTCCGTCAGGACAACATTGACCCCCTTAACGTAAACACGAATCAGGTCATACGTTCCCGCAGGAACATCAAGAGCAGCGAGTTCCCGGGTAACCCCGTTGACCAGGGTCAGCAAATTGACCTGGACTTCTTCCTCCATAAGGGTGATATAAGGGGGGCCTGCCATTTCCTCTGCCGGGGATTCACCGGCCTCCCCGGTTTGGGAATCACCGGGTTCATCCGTTTCGGCCAGGCGCGCATCCACTTTGAAAATGGTCACATTGGCTTCATCGACCAGTTCATAGGGAAAAGGGGCGTCCGTAAGGCGAACGGTGAGCCGACCCGAATCGGCATTTAGACCGGGGTCGTCGCTATCGGTACAAAAAGAAAAAGTCAGGGCGGCCAGAAAGATCGCAGCCAGGGTAAAAAATCGCATGTTCATGATTTCAGGGTTCTGGTTGTCAGCGGGTGAGACCCCTGCTGAACCTATTTGTGCCTTGAAATAACAAGATACCTCTGGTATACCCTACCCGAATAACCGTTTTTTCGATGAAATGCACCATTCCTGCCCAAATCCAGCCATACGGGTATTCCAAAAAGCCGGAAATAAAAACAGGGCCCCGATGGGGCCCTGTAGTATGGTGTCCGGTAAATATATTCCGGTTAGTCGGCGATGCGCACGTTAACGGCGCTGGGGCCTTTCTGGCCCTGCTCAACCTCGAAGTACACTTCGTCATTCTCGCGGATTTCCTCCTCGAGGCCTGAAGCGTGTACAAAGACATCTTTGCCTTCCACTCCTGTGATAAAGCCGTAACCTTTTGATTCGTTAAAAAACTTAACTGTTCCTTTTTGCATTGTAGTAATTGTTAATTGTTATTCAAGTAATGGGCAGGCCGTTGTTTTTGATGGCATACCCGGTAATCGTATTCATGTTCGTTGTGCAGGCCGCTTCCGAAGGCACTCCTATGGAGTTTCCATTTGGCGCGTACTACACGATAATTATTAAAAGGGGCAGCTGAGAGACGTAAACTGAGAGAAGTGGATTAAAATCTATTCCGGGTCAGAGAAAGGCTAAGGCAGATGCCTGATAATTATGGGGCGAAGGTACGAAGAATAATCGTCGGTTTAACATCGGGGTGGAAAAATTGATTTTTCCCGGCCTGCTTCTTCCGTGCGGGGCAAGGCACCCGGGCTTACTTCCATCGTTGCGAACGCAGCGCCACGGTGGCCTTCAGGATGTCCTTCTGGGATATCTGCCCCGCCAGCTTGCCATTTTCCACAATCGGGAAACGGCGTCTTTTGGCCTCCAAAAACTTTTTGGCGGCATCAAAAATATTCAGGTTGCCGTCAATAGTCTCCACATCCCGGACCATGCAATTGGAAACGCGGTTCTGTTCCGGGGGCATGTTGTAATAGCGACTGTCGCTGATGTGCTTGATGCAGTCGCCTTCCGACAGGATCCCGACGAGTTCCCGGTCTTCATTCACCACGGGGCCGCCGGATATTTTATGGCGGATCAACAAATCGATGACTTCTTCCACGTGCTGGTCCGGGTGGAAGGTAATCAGGTTGCGGGTCATATAATCCCGCACCCGCAGCGGCACTTTTTCTTCGGGTTGCTTTTCCCTCCGGCCTGTAAAACTCTTGATTCCCATAATTCCTGCTTTTTACCAATCCCTATTAAAGATACTGAATTTCAGGATACTAAACACGATTGTGTTTTCGGGCGATCGGTGTTTCACGTACAGATTTCACTCAGCGGAATCAGGAAAACCGGAGTTCCCTGGCTTTTTTCGCCCCCCTGATTGCATAGTGTCCCGGATGCACCCGCGATTCGTACACCTCAACATCCTTTTTCTGCTCCTCGCTGGAATACAGGAAATCAAAGACGTGGCTCCGGAGGTACGCGTGCTCGCCTGAAATCCAGTCTACCGGGTGCCAATCCCCATCCCATCCGGCCGGGTCTGCATCCCGGATGTCGGGGCCTTTATCGGCATCCCCTCCCCGGCCCCAAGTGGCAAACCGGCTCTTCAGTCGGTGGGGGATTTCATTGACCTTTTTCGACTTCAGGTATTCCCTGATCCGGATGCGCGCAACCTCCAAACGGGATTTTGCATTTTGGGGCCAGCCGTTTTTGAAGATTACCAGGTGCTCAAACTGGTAGATGTTATTGCTCCACCGCCTTTTGTAGTCCATGCCGCCAACACCCATTTCAAAAACGCGGAACCCGTTGGCGAGGCACCATTCCAGTTGTTTGTAGATTTCCACATGGCCCAGGCCGAATTTGGAATAGTCGATATCGTAGGAGGAAATACAACTGAACAGGATCCCGTTGAAGTGGTAATTCAGCGAAATTTCAATCGGTTCCCCGTCCACATAAATAACAAACAGGGAGGCCTTGTTCCGTCGGATTAAATCGTGGGAATTCGCCAGGATGTCCTTCCAGTTTTTCTCTTCCTTGTGCGATTCTTTCCGCTGGCCAAACCTCCGGTCTATCATGGTTTTCAACTCCTCCATAAGAGACTCGTAGTGGTCGGGGGCGAGGTCTTCCCCATGGGTTACGTACTCCGTCTTAAAACAGGCATCCAAACGTTTTACATACCGCCGGATAATACTTCGATATTTGGATTTGAATTGTTTTTGCAGGTAATCGTCTGCCGTGGCGCAGCCTTCCAGGTCTATCGAATAGCCCCAGTTTTGCTGCGGGATGCGTACCAGGGTATCCCCGGGGTCCTTCAGGTGGAATTGCATGTAGCCCGGCGCCAGCCTGAAGGAGCACACCTGCCCGGGCGGGCATGGGAGTTGGTCCAGTTCGCTTTGGGCATCGATGGGCACCTCCCCGAATTTCCCCACATGGGAAAATTTATCCGGGATCCGGCATTCGCGGAAAAGCGTTAGCAACAAACCGATTGGCGTTCTGACCATAATCCCTAAGCGATTTTTTGATTGAAGGATAATTGCAGGGTTTTATCGGGGGTACGGATAATAAAACTGTCTTCGGAACCTGCTTGCTCAAATACCTGCACCCCGGTTTGTGAAATTTTCTCCCGATGCAGGAACTGGTTGAAGGGACCCCGGAGCCGGGCATACCCCTCCTCCCCCGGGCAGACGGCCCGAAGGCATTCCGTCGGAGGCACCGCCCCGGCTGCATCGCTCCATGTATATTCTGTACTTTCGGAAACTGCTGGGGAATGGCCGTCCCGCTGTCGGCTCCTGAACCGGTATTTTGCATAGTAACCGTACAGTTTCTGAGCGTTGACCTTTTTCAGCCCGCGAATCAGGTAATACCTCAAATAGGGCCGGGCCGCATAAAGAACAGCCCTGGAAACCGACAGGAAGGTCCGCTTGCAGACAATGTGCTGTTGGTAGCGGTAGGTGTGGTTGATCAGCCGCTGCTTATGCCAGAAATTGCCGCGCCCCATATCGAATACGCAAATATTGTTTTTGAAACACCAGCGGAAATGTTCCATGGTATTGATATGGCCCACGTTGAATACTCCGTAGTCGATGTCAAAACAGCTATTCCAGTGCAGCATCAGGTCGCCAAAAATAAAATTCAGGGTGATATTGATCGGTTTCTTGCCGTCGTAGATAACAAACAACAGCGCCTTTTTTTCAAGGATCATCCGATACATGACTTCTTCGTAATACGCCAGGAAGGGAAGCTCGTAGTTGATCTCTTCCTTCTGCCGGAACCGCTTTTCGGTAAACTCCCTGAGGCATTCAAAGACAAACCGGTATTCCCGCTCGTCCATTTCGCCGTAATAGGCCACGTATCTGGGCGAAATACAGAGATCCAGTCGCTTTTTATACCGTCGGAGTTGAGAGTATCGCGCCTTCCCTACGTGGTTCCTCAGGTAGTCCTCCACATCCCCATACCTGGTGAGATCCACCAGATACCCTTCATACAAGGGCACTTTGAGGATTCGCAGGGAATTATCGCCCCCCGTATAGCGAGGGGAAAGGTAATCGGGCACGTCCACAAAGGTGGCGCCTTGTCTCATCGGCGCCTCTTCCGGGTTCGCGGCTTCCTCGTAGACGGTTTCCCCGGTAAAAGTATTCAGCACGCTGTCAAAGTAGCGTTGCCGGCTATCGGCCCGGAACAGGATATCCAAAAAGAATTTATACACTTCCATGGTTGCCTGGGTCGGTTAGTGTTGAACGACTAGGGTCTGGCTCTTATTTCTGCCCCGGATAAAAAACAGATCGTCCCGCTCTTTATGCGCGTATACCCGGAGATCTCTGTAGGCTTCCCGGGAGTAAAACAAGAAGCGATAAACCGGCTGTCTCAAGACCCGGTATTCCGGC
Organism: Robiginitalea sp.; assembly: GCF_982776155.1. Taxonomy (NCBI): domain Bacteria; kingdom Pseudomonadati; phylum Bacteroidota; class Flavobacteriia; order Flavobacteriales; family Flavobacteriaceae; genus Robiginitalea; species Robiginitalea sp. The sequence goes on along the minus strand of NZ_CEXZKX010000001.1, from coordinate 379,982 downwards.
TGGTTCTCAATATCGATTTCCCGGCCCAGTTTCTCAGGTTGGATTTCAGCCGGACCCCCTTCGATTACCCTGGAAGCGGCCCCTCCGGCATTTCGGGGCCCCGCAATTGTCTTGCGAAGCGATTTCACAAGCTTCCCGGCCGGGCGGTTCTTCAGCCAGCGGTACAGCCCGTACCGGATGCGGGACTTAAGTACGGACATGCGGGTTACGCCCCAGGCGACAGGTCTGGAGCGATCATAGATATAGCAATCCCGGCAAAAATAGCTGTCCCGGGTCCATTTCTTCTTATAGTATCCGTACCCTTTCAGCAGGTCGTACCTGTCAAAACCATTCGCGAACATCCACTGTATGCTCATGGCCATGTCTATGAAACCCAGGTGAAATTTTGAATAGTCGATGTCGTATCCGCTGATTATGTAATACGCCATCTTGTCCCTGAACATATTGATGCGGATACTGATGGGCTTATGGCCGTGATAGATCACAAACAGATGGGCCTTTTTATCGAGGATCATATCGCGCAGCACGGCCTGGAAATGACCCAGATGCTGCAACTCATAGTTCTCCTCCCCCTTCTCCCGGAACCTCCGGACCAGCAACCCCTCCAACACCTCAAAAAGCCGGTTGTACTCGTCCAATTCAATAGCGCCGAAGTAATCCCGGTATGCAATGTCAAAACAGGTTTCCAGCCGGTTCCTGTATCTTCTCAGGTTGGAGCGGCTCCTGGACCCGATCGCCTCCTGAAAATACGTTTCGGAATCGCCGTAGCGGGCTAAATCTACGTAGAACCCCTGGTGGGTGGTGACGGTTGCAAGCGCGACCTTCCCGGGAAGGCTTGTCCGGTCAATTTCGAAATACCCGGGAATATCCCTGATGAGCAGGGTTTCCCCCCTGCTTTTAAAACGCGCCCCGTCGAACCTGAGGAGGGATCGGTCGGCAGGCCGGGTGGCAAACCAGGGGTCTTTTTGTTCCAGGAAATCTTTCAGGAATATTTCTCTTTCCATCGGGCCTGGGATTTAATTAAAGGTGATAATCGCGGAGGCTTTCTCTCCCTTTATCAGGAAGTTACGCCCCTCGTCATTCATCCTGCTAATGGTGACCTCCCGAAATTTTTCCTTATTCCGGAACAGGAATTCGAGTACAGGCTTGCGCAGGAACCGGTGGTCTGTATGCAACGATTCCACCGGAAGGTGATCGGCCGGAAGGAGATCCGCCGGAAGGAGATCAGCGGGTTTCCGATCCTGTTCAACAGGCCGGATGACATAGGACTCCCGGTGCCGGTTAGAGGTGCTTCTGCTGAGGATTTTCTCCTTATAGGATATAAATTTATGGACCACAACATGGACGCCAAAACGCTTGAGGAACCGGACAGCAGCATAAACCGTTTTAATCTGCATCGCGGTAAACCAGGCCCGCAATACACCGGGGAGTGATTTTTTGGGAAAGATCACGGTTCGCTTGAAATAATATACCCCGTCGGTGAGCTTGTTTTTATATTCATACTGCCCTTTGAGGAGATCGAAGAGCTTAATCCCGTTATCAAATGCCCATTTCAGCAGCAGGTTAAACTCAAGGAATCCCAATGAAAACCTGGAGTAATCGGTGTCGAAGGACTTCAGGTAGCCGTAAATCACCTGGGAATGGACCAGGTTCACACTGAAGCTAATCGGCTGGTCTTCGTGCCATAGGACCGAGATACACGCCTGCTTCTTCAGGATCAGCGGGTAAAAGGATTCCCTGTACCGCTCCCAGTTTCTGAGATCCGAATTGTACGCCTGCTTCTGGTCGAACCGCCTTTCCAGCATTTCCCGGAATGCGGCAAATAGCGCGTCGTAGTCCGCCTTGGAAATGGAGCCGAAGAATATCTCATGCCGGACCTGCAGACAATGCCTCAGGCGCCTTTCGTGGCTCTTGAGGGTTGCGCGGCGTTTGCTGCTGACTTTGCGGCGGTAATATTCGTCAAAGTCGCGATAATCGGACAACCGGATATAGGACCCCTTATAGGAATCGATAGACACAACCCGGATATCCGAAGGGGTTTCAAGCCTGAAATATCCGGGCAGGTCGGAAAGCAAATAGCCCCCTGCCCGGCTTCCCGGGTTCTTCTCCCACCGCAATTCCTCCTTCAATTCCGTAAACGCATTTTCCAACCCCACGATGTAGGGCAAAGCCTCCCGATGCTCCAGGAAATCGTCTATAAAATCAATTCTAATCATTGCGCTGTCTTTTATACCGCCAACGGTCTCTCGAAATTATTTTTCCGGCAATCCCGCGATCCCTCAGAAACTGTTTCACCTGGTAAAAGAGCTGTAACAGACGCGCTTTTCCCATTCCGAACCAATCTCCTTTCCGGTAATAAATTCGATAGGCGTATCGGTAGGGGAAATCGGCCCATTTGGATTTATAATAAGACTCCCCTATCAGGAAGTCATAGGCTGCAATTTGGTTGTTATAACACCACTCCAGTTGCTTGAACATGGCTATATCCCCCAGGTTATAGGAGGAATAGGCAATGTCGTAGGTCTGCATATGGCTATAGATCATCGACCCGACATGAAAGTTAAGCGTCAGGGCAATCGGCTGGTTGGCTGAAAAAATCACAAAGAGCGAAGCATCTCCGGAACGGATCATCCGAAGGCTGGTGTCCTCGATAAAACTCCATCGTTCAAGATCCCGGTTGGCCATTCCCTTCTGCTGAAACCGCTGGGCCAGGAGCTGGCGGAATGCATTGAATAACCGTCTGTGTACCTCCCGGGGGATGGCACCGTGATACGTGGCAAAGGAAATGGGGTAATCCCGATTCAGCTTGTTTAGCTTGGCCCGAAGATTCTTGCGGTTCCGTTTGCTGAGTTGGTTGTTCAGGTAATCTTCCAGGTCCCTGTACCTGTTTAGGGCAATGAGCATTCCGCCATATTGCCGAACTTCGAGGTGTTTGAATTTCTCCCAGGCCGGATTTGCCTCCAACGCCAGGTAGTCCGGAATGTCTTTGACTACCACTACCCTGTCTGCTGCCACGGAATCCGGTTTGGCGGTGAAATGCCATTGCGCATCCAGCAGCGTATTGCGTACGCAAGGGTTGAATAGGGGAACCACACACCTGCGCAAATAGAGGTCAAAAACCAACTTTGCCTTACCTAATTCGCCATATGTGCTTGCAGTCCCGGTCATTTTTGGATTATTACGGAGATGCGAATGCAATTATTTTTTTCATTCCAAACGCAACCCGGTGGAACTTTTCATTCACCCGCCGGTCCCTGAGCCATTGCTTCAGGGAATAGTACGCACTCAGATATCCCGCCCACAACCGGCAATACAGCGAATGCGGATCGTACAGGATATGGTAATCGTAATGGTAGGCCTCATTGGCCCATTGCGCTTTGTACGAAAAATATCCCTTGGCGAAATCCAGCTTAGCTATCCCGTTCCTGAAACACCATTCCAGTAGGGCCATTATGCTGACCGTCCCCAACCGGTAGCTGGCATAGGCAATGTCAAAAGTCCGAAGCGTATCATAGGCGTGGGGGCCCTTCAGTAACAAGAGTGAAAACGCAATGGGTTGGTCCTTGTCATAAACCACCGACAGGGCCGCATGGTTGTCGTTCAGCATCGCAAAGGCGGCATCCTTGTAAAAGCGCCATTCGTGTTCAAAAAGATTATTGTTTACCGTTTGTTTCTGCTCGAATCGCTTCCGGAGCAGCGCGTGGAAGCGGTCAAAAAGCAAATCAAAATCCGCCCGATCCATGGGCCCGGTATGCGTTTGGTAGGAAATATCGAAATCCGCTTCGAGTTTCCTGCGGTATCTCCGGAACTTATTCCGCGTTTTCCCGCTCAGATGCGCGGCCATGTACTGGTCCAGGCTTTCGTATTTTTCCAGGTTGCATAGGAAGCCCGGGTACTGCCTCGATTTTTTCAAACGCAGTTTGCCGGAGGCCTCTGGTGACGGCCAATTGGAAGGGACATCGTAAATCAGGAACACCTTCCGGCGGGGTTGCTGCACGCCGTGGTTTTCCAACCGGTATGCCATGGCTTTACTATCCCGGCCGCAACAATTGACATACAAGGGCTTCCCGGGCTTTTTGACGAATTTCAGGCCCCTGATAAACCCAAAATCAAATACCTGCTCCCCCTTGTGAAAATGGGAAAGCCAGACATGGGTGTATGTAGACGTCAAAAACGGATTGGTGTTCACCGACATGTTTGGAATAAATTTCAAGGTGTCTTTGTTGCCAGTTGTTGATCTGTCACAATTTCCCGGATATCGGCGGCCAGCATCCGGGTGAATTCCCTGGCGCTTTCAGAAGCCAGGTGGGAGCCGTCATAGGTTTCCATCCCGTCAAAACCCTTCGAATAATTCAGATAGGGAATGCCATGCAGCCCGGCAATACGATCCATGTGCCCGTCAAATCCGTTCCACGTCTGGTTTTCCAGTTCGATGATATCCGGATCGGCCGGTAGCCGCACCAGGAGCACAGTCCCATGGCCTTTGAGGTATTCGATGGTTTTCTCCAGATATTCCTTTCTGTGATCCCGGACGGCTTCCGTCCGGATTTTCCGGTTGTAAAAACTGAGGTTCTGGGCTTTCCAGAAAGCGATATCCTTTTTTGTGATCTCCTGCTCCCCGCTTTGCATGCGGACTTCATTCCACCCGTCTTCATGGGTTGTCAGGTTTTCCCAGGCTGTGAGCGTGTGCAGGGAGTTGTAGAGCGCCTGCCCGTAGCAGTTCATAATGTAGTCGTAATTGGGTTGGGTTGTGAAGTTCCCGGTCTTGCCCATGATGGTGTGCTCATCCATTTTGACCAGCTCCCGATCTCCCGCCTTTTTGGGAGCGGTAAATGATCCCGGCGTCACGGACAGGATATACAGCCCGTTTTTCACATTGGCGGGCACCTTCTTCCGAATGGCCTTCAGGTAGACCTCCCCGTAATAGGATTGGTTGGACGCGAAGTTTACAAAAGGGGCTGCAAAGTCAGCCGGCCTGAGCTCCTCCCGGAGGAGGGAGGGGTCGATGCCCTGGTCTGCGCGGGACAGTCCGAGGACCAGGCTTCCGCCCGGTTGAGTAAATTTGGGGTAATACATATCCACATAACCCTGCGACAATTTATGGACCAGTAGCAGGTATGTTGCAGACAACACAAAACTGAATAGCAATAACTTACCAAGAAATCGGATCATGCTGCCTAGAATTGAAAATAGATAAAGGAATTCTGCCTGTTAATCGCAAAGAGCGTAATGACCAGAATATAGCCCAGGTAGATGCCCCACCTCCGATACACCGGCTTGTTCTCAATCAATTCGTAGATCCGGCTGTTTCCCTTAAAGAAATGCACCGTCTGCGCAAAGAGGATCAGCGTAAAGCTCAAAAAGAACTCAAAGTAATTCCCCAGGATATTCACATGCCAGTTGGTTACCCGGAGCATTTGCCCGAAATAGATAAATGCTTCTTCCAGGGAAGGGGCCCGGAAAAAGACCAGGGTGAGCATCATATAGCCCATCACGGCAACGTAGCCGGCAGCAGAGATGGCCTTGCGAGGCAATCCCAGGGACCGGAACAGCCGGGTCCGCCACCGGGCCGTACCTAATTCCACCACCAGGAAGAGCGCGTTCAGCATACTCCACATCACAAATGACCAGCTGGCGCCGTGCCACAGGCCGTTGAAGAAAAAGACCAGGAGAACGGCGGCAATACGGGGCCACCCCAGGTTCTTGACCAGTGGCCGGTAGAGGTAATCCATCATCCAGCGCATAAAGGAAATATGCCACCGCCTCCAGAATTGGGCGGAGGACGTGGAAAAGAATGGCCGGTTGAAATTCTGCATCAGATCGATGCCCATGGTTTTGGCCGCGCCGATGGCGATGGAGGTGTAACCGGCAAAATCGTAGTAAATCTGGAAGCCAAAGAAAAATGCCGCCACCAAAAGCGGAAGGCCGTGGTGGTTTTCAGGATCCGAATACGCTTCATCCACATAGATTCCCAACCGGTCGGCGATCACTACTTTCAGGAAAAATCCCCAGGCCATCATCACCAGGCCCTGCCTCAGGTTCTCCAGATTCAGACCGATGCGCTTTTTTAATTGCGGGAGCAGCCGGGAGGCTCTTTCGATTGGCCCGGCCACCAACTGCGGGAAGAAGGCCACATAAAGGGCAAATTTACCCAGGTGCTTCTCGGGGTTGGTCGCGCCCCGATACACATCGATGGTATAGCTCATGGTCTGGAACGTGTAGAACGAGATCCCGACAGGCAGGAGGATTTGCCCGATGCTATATGAGACGGTTTCGGCTTCAACCGGGGAGCCCGCCCCGGAAAAATGCAGGATCTCCCGGATATTCTCCGTGATAAAGGACAAATATTTGAATGCGATCAGCATTCCCGCATTGACCAGTATACTGATTACCAGGTACATCTTCTTTCGCCAGGAGCCCGTCCTGGCGATTTGCAGGGCGCAGAAATAGTCCACCACCGTGGAAATCAGCAAAAGGATGACCAGCCAGGGCTCATGGGCCATGTAGAAGAAATAACTCCCCAGCAAAAGCCAAAGCCAGCGGTAGGCAAAGGGGATCAGGTAATACCCGGCCACCATTACCGGCAGGAAAAGCAAAAACTCAAAAGAGTTGAAAAGCATGGCCCGTTTTGGTCAAAAATCAATGGTAAACATATTAGTATCGCGCAGGAATGCCTTATTATTTTGTTCAATGGTCAAAATAATTGGTGAATTTTCTGTCAGCGGGCTCGTGAAACGGGAATACGCTGTTGAAGTTTCGGCCTCCAGCGCCCTGATAGCCGATGATATATGCAGCTGGTCGACGCTTGTATACAAATAACTCCAAGAGGTGCTGAGGGATCGTTTTGATGGAATAGCGGCTGGAAATGCTTAAACAAACCGGAGTGTACCGGGGCCGGGCGATGCGGTTGGAATGGCGGGATGGGTGATTTCCTAGCCGGGATTACTCGCTGCGCTCGTGATCCGGACCAATTGACAAAGCCAACGATTTGGCTTTGGAATGAGGGGCCAGGCGATGCGGCGGCAAAGGACCTGCAATACCAAAAACCCACTATGCGTTCGCATAGTCTGGTTTTTCATTCCCAACCCCTTACAAAAGTGGGGTTTCAATCATCTGAGAAGGGATTACTCGCTGCGCTCGTGATCCGGACCGATTGACAAAGCCAACGATTTGGCTTTGGAATGAGGGGCCAGGCGATGCGGCGGCA
>NZ_CEXZKX010000001.1:191451-372675 GCF_982776155.1 Robiginitalea sp. | reverse complement strand
AAAACCCACTATGCGTTCGCATAGTCTGGTTTTTCATTCCCAACCCCTTACAAAACTGGGGTTTCAATCATCTGAGAAGGGATTACTCGCTGCGCTCGTGATCCCTGAAAGGAGATCCTGCAAAGCAAAACGCCTAACGGCTTTCGCCGTTCGCTTTTTTTGTTTCCTTTAGCCAGTTGAAAGCTCGCTTTCCTGGCTTTCGGAAACAAAAAACGCCTCACTTTCTGTGAGGCGTTTTGCTTTGCGGAGGAAGAGGGATTCGAACCCCCGGAGGTTTGACCCTCAACGGTTTTCAAGACCGCCGCATTCGACCACTCTGCCATTCCTCCTGGTATGCGTGTCTTTGCGGGTGCAAATATAAAAAGCTTTTTCGAAAGAAGCCCGGGTAGCGAAAGAATTTGTGATGGCCAAATAATACCGGCAGCCGGGGTGTTGCGGGAATTGAAGGGAAATTCATATCTTCCTCTACAAGCTAAACCAAAGTACATGAAATCATATAAGGCAGCTGTCCTGGGGCCGATCCCCAGGGACCATATCACCACGCATAAAGGGGAAGTCATTGAGAAATACGGCTGTGCCACACATACCGCCATCGGGCTTTCCCGCTTACTGGGAGACCGGGGGACGGTCTTTCCCGTGTCCCACGTCCGGAAAAAAGACCGGCCCGGCGTATTGGAAGTGGTTGCCCCCTACTCCAACATCTCCCAGGACTATATTACCGACGATGCGGATCAGGGCGATATCATCCAACTGACCTTTGTGGACCAGAATAACCGCCTGGAGAAGCAAACCGGGTTTATGAACCCCATCCTTGGCGAAGATTTGAAAGGCCTCATGGATGCCGATGTCTTTGTATGCGTGCCCATAACGGATTACGAAGTGCCCCTGGAAACGTTAAAATACATCAAGGCCAACAGCCAGGGGTTGATCATATTCGATGCCCACGGCCCGACGAACACCGCCACGATCCTCGGGGACCGGCTGATCCGGTTCTGGATAGACCGGGATCTTTGGCTTCCGTATATCGACGTGCTGAAGATGAACCTGGAGGAGTCGCGCTGTTGCTGGTTTGAAAAGGAATACGAACTGGAGCAGCTCCAGCCGTTCCACGATGTATCCACGGACCACCTGGACGACCTGGCGGCGCACGTGCTGGACCGGGGTGTAAAAGCGCTTATCGTTACCCTGGATGCCGGGGGTAGCGCAGTGTATTTTAAGAAAGGCGGGGAGGTGCAAAAGGAAATCGTGCCCTCCGTCCCGGTTGCCGATGTGGTGGATACCACCGGGTGCGGGGATTCTTTTGCCGGCGGATTGGGCTATGGTTTGCTGGAGGATCCGGACGACTACGTCCGCGCCGCGCGATTTGCAAATGCCCTGGGGGCCCAGCGCACACAAGGTCGTACGTTTGACGTCTTTAAATCTCTGGAAGAAACCCGGGAAATGATCCGGGCCGCTTACGGGTCGGATTGACCACTTCCCGGGTACCGGAGCAGCTTACTCCCGGAAACAGGGCCTCCGGCGATGCCCCTTAGATTCCCGCCATTTTCCGTATTTTTGAAAAATTATCCCTTTAACTACTAAGCATGCAAAAAGTACTTTTGCTGTGTGCAGCCCTGGCGGTGTCCTGCAACAGCACGCAACAATCCGTGGCGGAGCACACGGCCCTGGCTTCACCGGATGAAATCACCTATGCTTCCACGATTACGGAGGAAGAGTTGAAAGAACACCTGTACACCTATGCCTCGGATGCGTTCGAAGGCAGGGAAACCGGGACGCCCGGTCAGAAAAAAGCGGTGGAATACCTGGAAAACGCCTACCGGGAAATGGAAGTTGCCCCGGCTCTGGGCGACGCGGGATACCTGCAAAAAGTGCCGCTGGAACTGGCCCGGCTGCCCACAGGCAGCATAACCATCAATGGTGCTGATCTGAAAAATGGGGAGGGCTTCCTGACCTTCAGCCCCGGGACGGGCCACCTGGATGAAGTGGTATTTGTCGGCTATGGCATCGAAACCCCTGGGTATTCGGATTATCGCAATATGGATGTGGAGGGAAAATACCTGCTGATGAAAGCCGGGGAGCCCCGGAAGGCAGACGGCACCTATTTAATCAGTGGCACCAATAAGGAATCCGGCTGGAGCAACCTCTCGGAAGGCATCGACAAGCGGCAGGCCGTGGCCCGGTCCAAGGGGGCGCGCGGGTTTTTCTACGTGGACGATGCCAATTTTGCCCGGTACAAGCGGTACTTCGACCGGATGCAGCGAAATAACAGCGGGCGCATGGGGCTTGCCTCCCCGGAGAATTCCCCCCAAATGCTCGTCGTCCAAAGCGATGTTGCCGCAAAAATCTACCCGGGGTTTGAAAAGAATACCGTGGCCGAGGTCTACCCGGTGGACATCGACCTGAATGTGGATAGTAAAAGCGAGGCCGTGGATTCGGAGAATGTCATTGCCTACATTCCGGGCTCCGTTTATCCGAACGAATACCTGGTAATCTCTTCACATCTGGACCACATCGGTGTTTCCTCCGATGGCGCCATCAACAACGGGGCGGACGACGACGGGTCGGGCACCGTGGCCATGCTGGAGATCGCCGAGGCCTTCAAAAAAGCCGCTGAAGATGGGAAGGGCCCGAAACGAAGTGTGGTTTTCCTGCACGTGACGGGGGAGGAAAAAGGCCTGTTGGGCTCCCAGTATTACACCGATTACAGCCCTGCCTTTCCCCTGGAGCAGACGGTCGCCAACCTGAACATCGATATGATTGGCCGCATTGACCCGAAGCGGGAAGGGAACCGCAACTACATCTACCTGATCGGTTCGGACAAGCTGAGTACGGATCTGCACAAGCTTTCGGAAGCCGTCAATGAGAAGTATTCCGGCCTGGAGCTGGATTATACCTACAACGACGAGAACGACCCGAACCGTTTCTACTACCGGAGCGATCATTACAATTTTGCCAAGAATAACATCCCGATCATCTTTTATTTCAACGGGACGCATGTGGATTACCACCGCCCGGGCGATACCCCGGACAAGATCAACTACGACCTGCTGGAGAACCGCACCCGGCTGATCTTCCATACGGCCTGGGAAATCGCCAACCGGGATACCCGCGTAATTGTCGATAAGCCGACGCGATAATTGGGGAATTCCCTGCTGGTAATTTTCCCGGAAGGAAGCGTTTTTTTCTTTGGGACAATTCATAAAAAAAGGTACCTTTGCAACCGCCTGAGCCGACGCGCCATTGGGCCTGTCGGCATCGGGACATGACGGTGGTTGTAGCTCAGCTGGTTAGAGCGCTGGATTGTGGTTCCAGAGGTCGCCGGTTCGAACCCGGTCTTCCACCCGCAGCAAGCCCCCGGAAAACACTCCGGGGGCTTCTTTTTTTCCGGCCACGCAGATGCGTATTCCGACACCCTGGCATGCCGATCTGCACCCCCGTTTTATCGATGAAATGCATCATACCTTCGATAAAACACACAAAAAATAGCATTTCACAACAAACTTTCGGCCTCCCGGGGGCTTTGCGCCTAATTTTAGAGTTCCTTTAAGCCAGCCGATGAATCCTTTGCGTAAATATTTAATTTTATCGTCCCTGCTCCCATTCCTGCTGGCGTTCCTCTGGACGCCTGCTGTGCTTTTGGCTGCAGAGGAAAACCCCAGAGAGGAGATCCTCAGGGAAATCCGCTCCCTGGAACGCAGTGCCGGTTTCTCTCCCAGGGACACAACCTATATCAACCGCCTGATCGACCTGGCGGGGGAAATGCGGTTCTATCAGGCAGACAGCCTGCACCAATTGGCCAAACGTTCTCTAACCCTGAGCGAGAAGGCCGGATACCTGCTCGGGGAAGCCCGCTCCTATTTAAGGCTGGCCGACTTCCATTCGGACAAGGGGAATAGCGACAAGGCCATCGAATTCTATAAAAAAGGCCTGGTGCTCGCCGGGGAAGCAGGGGCGGACAACCTGAAAATCAGCGCCCTGAATGGCTTATCCGGGGAATACGTGTACCAGGGTGATATCGCGGGGGCGCTTACCAAATACCTGGAGGCCCTGGAGCTCGCCGAACAAACCGGGGAACTGGTCATGCAGTCCATCATCAACGAGAATATCGCCAACCTTTACGCAGAACAAAAGGACTACGACCATTGCCTGGAGTATTTCAAAAAGGTCAAGCGGATCAACAACAAGCTGGGCAACGACATTATTAACGCGGAGACCATGAGCAACCTGGCCTCCGTTTATGCGGATATGGGGAACCTGGAATACGCCATGTTCAATATCAACCAAAGCATCGACACCTTCGAGGAAAACCGTATCCTGGACTGGCTGGCCTTTGCTTATGAAACCAAGGGCAAGGTCTATCTCAAGAAATTCAACTACAAATGGGCGCTCTACTGGTACAACCAGGCCGAGATGCTCCACATGAACCTGGACGATGACCGCTCGCGGATTGACCTGCTCAACGGAATGGCCGAAGCGCATTTCGGGCAGGGCAACGACAGCCTGGCAGCTGCCTACGCCACGGAGGGCTTCCGGATCAGCGAAAAAATCAATTTCCGGGAGGGCAAACGGGACTGTGCCCAAACCCTTTATCGTATCCACCGGAAAAAGGCCGACTATGCCACAGCCCTGGTTTACCACGAAGTTTTCCAGAAATTATCGGATTCCATTTCCCGCAGCGAAAACCGCCAGAGCCTCAGCCTGCTGAAAACCCGCAATGAGTTTGAGCAACAAAAAGCGGAGCTCATAGAGGCAAACGAAAAGGCCCTTGCCCAGCAAAAACGCTACGTGCGGATCGGCTGGGTCATCCTGTTTATCGCCCTGGTGATTATCTACCTGGTCAACCGTTCAAAAAAATTGCAGAAGCGGCTGGCCGAAGAACTAAGCACGAAAAAAGACATCCTGGAGGTTCGCAAAACGGAGCTACAGGCAAATAACCAGACCAAAACAAAGCTGTTCTCCATCATCGGCCACGACTTACGAGGCCCTATAGGCGCCCTGCAGAGCCTGCTGAACATGTACACGGAAGGAGAGATGAAAAAAGAGGAATTCCTCTCGTTTATACCCAAATTAAAATCGGATGTCGACCATATATTCTTTACGCTGAACAACCTGCTTTCCTGGGGCCACTCCCAGCTCGAAGGCGCCAATACCAAGCCGGTAAACACCTCCCTGGAACACATCGTAGAGGAGAACATCAACCTGTTGTCCGAAATCGCCGAGCAAAAATCCATTCGGGTTGTCAGTGAACTGGATGGCAACACGGAGGTTTGGGCAGACCCGAATCAAGTCGATATCGTGATCCGGAACCTGATCAGCAACGCCTTGAAATTTACCCCGGAAAACGGGATCGTCAGCCTCCGGGCGGAGGACAAGGAAACGCACTGGCAAATCGCTGTGCGGGATACGGGGGTTGGCATCGACCGGGTGACCTTGTCCAAGCTTTTCCAGGACACAAGCAATACCTCTACCTACGGAACCAACAATGAAAAAGGTACCGGCCTCGGACTTTCCCTTTGTAAAGAAATGGTTGAGAAAAACAAAGGTAAAATATGGGTAGACAGCACCTTGCGAATTGGAAGCACCTTTTATTTCACCTTGCCCAAGGCTACTGAGAAATACAGTGCCGCCGTTTAAATCAACTGCTCCAGCGAATCCACTGCCACCGGCCGTTCGGCTGTAAACCCTTCTGCGTATTCCACTCCGATGAGCCGCCCCAAATCCCGGGCGCGGTAACTGACACTGTCTGTAAAATTCCGGCTGCTGATGGGCGTTTCAGGCTCCTCGCTGTCCGGGTCAAAAAATTGCGAGGCATACGCGTGGATCGCCTCGAGTTTCTTTTCCATAAACCCCGTGACATCCACCACCACATCGGGCACGAGGTTCTTCCATTGAATATAATGGTATACCTGTTTCGGGCGCCATGGCTCCTGCCAGTGATCGTCCCCTTCCAGGCGCGTATCGATCTTCACCAGGCCGCTCAAAAAACAGGCGTCGCTCACCAGGGAACTCCCCCGGCCGTGATCGATGTGCCGGTCATCAACAGCATTGCACAACACCCGTTCCGGCCGAAACCTGCGGATCTGGCGGATAATCGCCAACTGGTGCTCCCGGTCATTGCGGAAAAATCCGTCGGCAAATCCCATATTTTCCCGGATGGCCAGCCCGAGTATTTCCGCCGCCTTCGCGGCTTCCCTGTCCCGGATTTCCGCGGTCCCCCGGGTTCCGAGCTCCCCCCGTGTCAGGTCGATAATCCCCACTTTTTTTCCGGCTGCAACCGTTTTGGCAATCGTTGCGCCGGCTCCGAGTTCCGCGTCGTCCGGATGCGCCCCGAATACGAGTAAATCCAATTTCATACGGCGCCTTCTTTTTGAGGGGTTACGCCTGCCTGCTTCCGGGCGCTGGCAATGGCCTGGTCCAGGTCGGCGGACAAATCTTCAAAATCCTCAATACCCGCGGAGAAACGGATCAGGTTCGGGCGAATGCCCGCGCGCTGCCTATCGGCCTCCGACAAGAGGGCATGGGATGTAAGGGTAGGAATGGTCAGCGTACTTTCCACCCCGGCCAGGCTCATAGAGGGCCGAACCCACTTCAATGCGCGGACAAAACCTTCCAGGGGGATTCCCGGGGCAAGCTCAAAGGATAACATACCGCCAAACCCGTGCATCTGAGCCCGGGCAATCGCATGGCCCGGATGGGATTCAAGCCCCGGGTAATACACCGAAGAAACATCCGGGTGGTCCTGCAGGTGGCGGGCCAGGCGCAAAGCGTTCTCGCTCTGGGCCTTTACCCGCAGCCCCAGGGTTTTTAAACTGCGCTCCAGCATCCATGTTGTCTGGTCGCTCAGGCTCCCCCCGAGGTTCTTGGCCAGTTGGAAGATCCGGTCGATGTGTTCCCGGGAGGCCGCAACGGCCCCGGCACAGATATCGGAGTGCCCGCCCATGTATTTTGTGGCGGAATGGATGACCACGTCGATGCCAAAATCCGCCGGGTTCTGGTTTACCGGGCTGGCAAATGTATTGTCTATAAGCGTAGTGAGCCCGCGGTCTGCAGCCAGTTTGGACACGGCCTCCAGATCGGTAATCAGCAAAAGCGGGTTGGAAGGCGTTTCCAGGTAAAGCACGCGTGTTTCCGGGCGGATAGCTGCCTCGAAATCCGCCACCCCGGTCCCTTCCACGAAGGTAAAGTCGATTCCGTACTTGCCGAATTCCTCTTTGATCAGGCTGTGGGTCCCCCCGTAGGATTGCTGGGAAAGCACCACGTGGTCCCCGTGGTTGAGGAATGCCAGCAGCGACGTACTCACCGCCGCCATCCCGCTGCCAAAGATCAGCGCAGCCTCCGTGTGTTCCAGGGCCGCGATCTTCCGGCACAGGGCCTCCTGGTTCGGGGTGTTGAAGTAGCGGGGATATCGCTTGACATCCACGTGTTCATAGGCATAGGAGGTGCTCATATAGAGGGGGGAAACCGCCCCCTGGAATTGTTCGTCCGGAACAGCCCCAACATGGGTGCAGGTGGTGTTCAGTCCGGCTTTGCGCTTGCTCATATCGATTGGATTAAGTCCAAAAATAACACTTTCGTCAGACCTGGAAGGTTTTCCACTTGCCTTTCCGGAAAGCCACCACCGCCAGGACGGAAAGCAGGACCTCGGCCAGGGTGATGGCCAGGAATACCCCCATGGGGCCCATCTCCAGGGTTTGGGAGGCCACGTAGGCAAAGGGCAGCTGGAAAAGCCAGAAGGCCACCAGGTTGATCCGCGTCGGTGTACGGGTATCCCCGGACCCGTTAAAGGCCTGGGTAACCACCATGCCGTAGGCGTAAAACAGATAGCCGGCGGTGATGATCCGCAGGCAGAGCGCCCCGCTCTCCACCACCGGGACAGCCTGGCTGAAAAACCCGATGATTTCCGGGGCAAAAATCAGGTAGACCACCGAAACGGCAAGCATGAAGACGGCGTTGTATTTCCCCGTTTTCCACACCGAGGCCTCCGCCCGGTCCGGTTTGCGGGCACCCAGGTTCTGCCCCACCAGCGTCGCCGCGGCGTTGCTCATGCCCCAGGCGGGCATCAGCGTAAACATCAGTACGCGGATGGCAATGGTATACCCGGCCAGGATCTCAGCTCCGAATTCACTCATCAGGCGCATGAGGAATACCCAGCTGGACGTGCCGATGAGGAACTGCGCAATCCCCCCGAGGGAAACCCGTACAAGGTTCCACATGACCTTCAGGTTGAGCACCCAGCTCCGCAGGGTGATCCGAATGCGGCTCCACCCAAAGATCAATACCAGGAACTGGAAGATTACGGCTGTCCCCCTGCCGATGTTTGTGGCTATAGCCGCGCCCATCACCCCGTATTCCGGCACCGGCCCCAACCCGAAAATAAAAATCGGGTCCAGGATGATGTTCAGGCCGTTTGAGAGGAACAGTGTCCACATGGCCATGGAGGCATCCCCGGCCCCTCGGAAGATGGCGTTGATCATAAAGAGCAGCATAATCGTGATATTCCCGCCCAGCAACCATCGCGTGTACCCGGATCCCTCGGAGATCAGGTCCGGTTCGGCCCCCATGATCGCTAGTATCTCCTCGGCGTAGAGAAAACCGGCAATACCGACGGCCAGCGACACCAGCACCCCCAGCACAATGGCCTGGACAGCAGCTTCCCGGGCTCCCGGGAGGTCCTTCTCCCCTACCCGACGGGCAACCACCGCTGTCGCCGCCATACTCAGGCCAATGGCCACTGCGTAGACCAGGGTAATGACGGATTCCGTCAGCCCGATGGTAGCTACTGCATTGACGCTGACCCGCGAAACATAGGCAATATCGACCACGGCGAATACGGATTCCATCATCATCTCCATGATCATGGGTATGGACAGCATAAAAATGGCCTTACGCAGGCTGCCGGTGGTGAAATCGGACTGGGTCCCGCGGATTGCCTGCAGGAAATACCGGAATAATTTGGTTATCGCAAATTGGGAGGATGACATGATGCAAAAATTATGTGGTTGAAGGAGGGTGAAAAATTGCGGGCAGCATGGCCGGGGATGCTTATCGCACCCGGGCCGAAAGCCGGATATCCGCAAATGGGCACATAATTCTTAGAGCTTCATGGTGTACCAAAGAAAAGGAATTTTTCTTATAGTGGGAAGGCCCGGACTAAAAAAATGCAGTAACCAGCAGTTTACAACTCCCTGAGGCCTAGTGCCGCGTATCGGTTTTTCCCACGTAATGCACCTGGTACCTCCAGCGACTCAGCATACCGAGTACCACCACGCCTGCAACGGTGTACCACACAAAGGCCGGGGTAATTACCTGGGCGCCGCTGGCGTAGCTGTGCAGGCCTACCAGGTAAAAATTCACCCCAAAATAGGTCATCATGATACTGCCAAAGGCCACGATGCTGAGGAAATTAAAGGTCCATCGGCTTTTGAGGCCGGGGACCAGGCGCGCGTGGATCACGAAGGCGTAGACCAGGATGGAGATCAGCGCCCAGGTTTCCTTGGGGTCCCATCCCCAGTACCGCCCCCAGCTTTCATTGGCCCACTGCCCCCCGAGGAAGTTCCCGATGGTGAGCATGACCAGGCCGACAGTCAGCGCCAGTTCGTTGATAATGGTCAATTCGCGGAGGTTCATCCGCATACGCCGCTTGTTTTTCTCGGTTGTCATCAGGATCAGCAGCAGGCAGACCACCCCCAGGATCATCCCAACCGTGAGGGGTCCATAGCTCCCGACAATCACGGCTACGTGGATCATCAGCCAATAGCTGTCCAGGACAGGCACCAGATTTCCGATGGCCGGGTCTACCCAGCTTTGGTGGGCGATCCAGAGGAGCATGGAGGTAACAAAGGCCGAAGCGGCAATCGTCATGTCGCTTTTGCGGCCCAGCAAAAGGCCCATCCCCATACAGGCCCAGGAGACATAGAGAATGCTTTCATAGGCGTCCGACCAGGGGGCATGCCCGGAAATATACCACCGCAGGATCAGGCCGGCGGTGTGCCAGATAAACAGGATATAGATGATGCCTTTGAAGAAATACGTGGAAATATCCCAGATGCGCCGCTCCCTGAAAATGGCAAATATCAGGATGAAAAACAGCAGGACACCGCAAAGCGCGTAATACTTGTAAAGGCGGTTAAAAATGTCCAGGCGGTTGTAGATCACTTCCGTCTCTACCTTCCGGGCAGAGGGCAACACCTCACTGCCGTGGTTTTCCTGGTTTTGGCGGAACGCGGCCAGGAGTTTTTCCGCCTCGGAATAATCGCCGGTCCGGGCCCCTTTCTCCAGGGAGCTCAGGTAATAGGGTACTGCGTTGCGGATAAAGTTCGCATAGAGGCTGTCCTGTACCGGGAATTGCCCGCTGCGGAATTCCAGGGCGGAAATCCACTTGTTGTTCGGGTGGTCAATCAGCGGGAAAATCTTCAGGATCTCGCCGCTGAGGGCCCGGTTCAGCAAACCAAGCCGGAAATAGGCGTCCTTGAAATCCTGCTGGAATTTATTCGGGTTGTTGGTGGCAAAAGCCTCCTGAAGGACGGGCTCCAGCTTGTTGTTCCCCGCATCGTCAAAAAAGTCGATCAGCCGGATATACCGTTGCCCCTCGGGTACGCCAATCAGGTTCCGGATACTGTCATTCTCGGTTTTTTTGTCCAGGGCAACGAACTCGGCCACCGTCCACAGGTTGGGCCGCATCATCATCGACAGCAGCACCTGGTCGGGGGTCAGCCCCTGGTAGTCGTTGCGCAAAGTCAGTTTCCTGAGCAGTTCAGAGGCAAAGGTATTCACGGGCTTCATCCGCCCCTCCTCATCCTGGATCACCAGATGGCCAAAACGGGAGGCCTGCTCCGCCGGCACAGCGGTGGCATGAATGATGGAATCTACCTGTTCGGGAGGCGGCATCCCGGCGTGCTCGTGCCCGTCGTCCGGAAGGGTCTGGGCCGAGGCGGCAACACCTGTAAACAGCAATAGCAGCATCATGGCGGCTTTCTTGCGCTTGAGGTCTTCCAGGCGGCGGGTGAGCTCCCGGAACCGGGTCTTGCCGAAGAACATGATACCCATCAATCCGGCGTACAGCAGGAAGTAGCCGATATAGGTAACCCAGGTGCCCCAGAAATCGTGGTTCACCGAGAGCACCGTTCCTTTTTCGTCCGGGCTGAAACTCGCCTGGAAAAACCGGTATCCCCGGTGGTCGAGCACGTGGTTCATATAGATGTCGTAGTCAAACGGTCGTCCCTCCCCGGTGCTGTCGTGCACGGTAATCCGGCTCATGAAGGAGGCATAGCCCTGTTCCGTCCCCGGGTATTTTTCGGCGATGAAATCGTTTAAGGTGATGCTGAAAGGCAATTCGTGGATCTTGGAACCGTAGGCGGCGCGGAATGTAAGGCCCCCGATGGTCACCGGGTCGCTGTATTCAAAACGCCCTTTCCCGCCCAAAAGCGTCACTTCCCGGCTCGCATCCCCTGCCGAGAGGCGGACTGTAAGAGCATCCGGGTCGTTATCCGTTTGTTCATTCTCCGGGATGGGCATTACGCGGTACGCCCCCTGGACGGGCGGGTCGGGCACCACGAATTGCATACTGCCCAGGGTATAGAGCGACCGGAGCATCAGCGGCTGCACACTGTCGGCCACCACGGTCCCGCTTTGCTGGTCGGCCATGCGCATAAAGCTGCCCTCAAAAGGGGAATCAATGGTCAGGGTGCTATCTGTCCGGGTGATGTTCACAGCCCCGTCCACAGGGCGGTTCAGGGAAAAGAGTACGTTGTGGATGCTGGTGACCTCCCCGGATTCAAGGAAATGGTCGTGCCGCGACCCGCTTCCGGCTTCAACCAGTTTCAGGAACCAGTTGCCCCCAGCCTCCGGGGCAACACCCATTCGGGCACCCTGGGTGAAATCCACCACATCCACCTGTATGGGCGTACCGTTGAATTCGGTGGTCCAGGGCAGGCTGGACTGCTCGGCCTGTTCGGTAATAATCAGGTCGTCTTCCAGGGATTTGCGCTGGGGCTGGCCCTGTACTTCCCCGTCCACCAGGACGCTCAGGTACGTTTTATCCGAATAAAATACATTCTCGGTAGCCCCTTCGCGAATTGGCATCATGCCCTCGAAACTGATATAGCGGGTGATAAATGCCCCCACGAGGATCAGGATAAAGGAAAGGTGCAGGACCAAAACAGGCCACTTATTCCATTTCAGCAGGTCGTACCTGCGGATATTCCCGATAAAATTAATGACAAAGAAAACCATGATGGCCTCGAACCACCAGGCGTTATATATCCAAATTCGGGCGGTTTCCGTACTGTACCAGCTCTCGATAAAGGTACCGAATGCCATGGCCACGGCCATTACCAGGAATAATACCGCCATCAGGCGCGGGGAAAAAAGTATCCGGTTAACGGTTTGCAACATGCAGTTCGTCGTTGAAAAGGCAGTGCAAAAATAGCGGTTTTGGCGCGCAATCCAGCCCGATTTCCCAGATTAACATTTCGGATGTGTATTTTAGCACCGTGATCCGGATCCTACTTATCGGCAGCGGCAACCTGGCCTACCGCCTCTCGGGCGCCCTGGAGCAATCCAAAGGGGTTCGCCTGGTCGGCCTGCGGGCAAGGGATCCCGAAAAATTATCTGGATTTCCGGGAGCGGCTCCGCGAAGCGGGCTGGACGAGCCGGCACCCGATGCGGATATCTGCCTCCTGGCAGTTGCCGACCGGGCCATAGGGGATGTTGCAGCGGGTCTGAAAGGCTCCCCGGCCCTTGTTGTTCACTGCTCCGGGGCCCAGCCCCTGGCGACCCTGAAGGGCACCTCCCGCCACGGGGTCTTCTACCCTTTACAGACATTTTCCCGGGACCGCGAAGTTTCCCTGGCCGGCATCCCCGTGCTGACAGAGGCCGGCCGTCCGGAAGACCTGGCACTCCTGAATAAGCTCGCCAATACCATGGGGTGCAGTCCCCAGCCGGCGAATTCAGATAAACGCCTGGCACTGCATCTGGCTGCCGTGTTTGTCAACAATTTTACCAACCATATGGTCTACCTGGGCGAATCGGTGGCCAGCGGGTCCGGCCTGGATAAAGACCTGTTCCGGCCCCTGCTCCGGGAAACCCTGGCAAAACTGGAAAGCCTTGGCCCCCGGGAGGCACAGACCGGCCCGGCCCGGCGGGGGGATACGGCCACACTTGCCAAACACCGGGAATTGCTCCGGGGGAAACCGGCGGCCGCGATATACGACCAGATTACTGAATCCATTATTTCGACATATGAAACTGAATTATAAGGAGCGGCTGAAAGATGTCCGCACATTCGTCTTTGACGTGGACGGGGTATTTACCGACAGTTCCCTGCTGATCACTACATCGGGAGAACTGCTTCGCAAGATGAGCGTGCGGGACGGATTCGCCGTCAAAACAGCCTTGTCCCGGGGGTATCGCATTTGCATCATCAGCGGCGGTTCCAATGAAGGCGTCCGCGCCAGGCTCCGGGCCCTCGGGGTTACCGATATTTTCCTGGGTGCGGGCCACAAGGAGTCCGTCCTCAGGGAATACATGGAAGACTACGATATCCCGGCGTCGGAAATCCTCTATATGGGCGACGATATCCCCGACCTGCCGGTGATGCAACAGGTGGGCATGGCGGCCTGTCCGCAGAATGCCGTCCCGGAAATCAAGGCGATATCCCACTATATCTCCCACCTGAACGGCGGGGACGGCTGCGTACGGGATATCATCCAGCAAGTACTTAAAGTTCGGGGCGACTGGGAGCACGACTTCAACGCAAAACACGACTGATGCCCCGGCCGGACCACCAGCCACAGCACCTCGTACTCGGATCTGCCTCCCCCAGGAGGAAATCGCTCCTGGAGGCCATGGGCCTGGAGTTTGAGGTGCGTACCCAGGCGGCTGAGGAGCGCTTTCCTGAAGACCTAAAAACCTATGAAATAACGAATTACCTATCCGAACTTAAAGCGTCTGTATTACAAGACAGTCTTCCGGGCCGCGCCGTTTTGCTCACGGCGGATACCATCGTCTGCCTGGGGGACGAGGTGCTCGAAAAACCGGCTGGCGAGAAAGAGGCTCGGGAAATGCTCGGGAAACTTTCCGGGGCCTGGCACCAGGTATACACCTCGGTATGCCTGACCGCAAAGGGTTACAGGGAGGTTTTCCACGCCCGGACAGACGTGCGTTTTACCCGCGTAGACCCGGGTATGCTCACGACGTACCTGCATCTGGGAAATCCAATGGACAAGGCAGGGGGATATGGGATCCAGGAATGGATCGGGCTGGTTGGCGTAGAGGCCATCCGGGGTTCCTACACCAATGTAGTGGGATTACCCACCCAATTGGTCTACCAAAAATTACGCGATATGGTCCGGCGTGGTTTTTAACCTATTTTTGTTATCAAAAACAAAGACTATGCCCTGCCCCCGCCCTCAGAAATATACAACAGGTTTGCTCGTATTGCTATTGTTGGCTTCGGGCTGCAAACAAGGAGCCGAAACCGCTGATTCAGCCGGGGGTACCGATGGGGGTACTTCGCCTTCAGCGGATGCGACGGCCCCGCCCCGCCCGCTTACAGAGGATTTTAAATCCTATTGGTACGCAGGGGAGGCCGAGATCAGCTCGTATAGCCTCAGCCAGGCGCGTTACGGCGAATTGCGGGAAGGGGACGCTGCGCTGGTGTACGTCACCGAGCCTTTCAACCCCGGGAAACAGGTCAAGGCAGACCGGCCCGACAGCACCTCGGTTTCCGTGCTGAAATTAAACCGCACCCGTAAATTCCTCACCGGAATCTACCCGTATTCCATTATGAGCAGTATATTCTACCCGGTTTCGGACAACCGACATGCCCTGAAAATCAGCACATCGGTACAGGAGTGGTGCGGTCATGTATACGCCCAGCTCAACAACCGGGAGGATTTTGAGATTACCGCCCATAGCTATTTTGAAAGCGAAGGGGAGCAGGAATTGCACCTGCCCAAAAACGTCCTGGAAGACGAACTCTGGACCCGGTTGCGGATTGCACCGGAGACCCTCCCACAGGGGAACCACGACGTAGTGCCCTCCATGGAATTCCTCCGGCTCAGGCACCAGCCTTTCCAGGCTTATCCGGCCACCCTGACCCTGAGCGAACCCGCGAAAGTCCGAACCTACACCATTACCTATCCCGGGTTGAACCGGACGCTGCAAATCCATTTTGACGGGGATTTTCCCCATACCATCCAGGGATGGACAGATTCCTATCCAAGCGGGTTTGGGGCCGACGCCCAGGTACTCACAACCACTGCTCAACTCAGGAATACACTGAAAACTCCCTACTGGCGGCAAAACTCCAATAGCGACCTGCACCTGCGGGACAGCCTGGGATTATCCAAACGATAACGGATGAAAGAGCTGCTGCTTACATTCCAAACCGAGTTCCTCTGGACGGGGATTTGTATGCTCGCCCTGGCTATTTCCAGGTTTTTGTCAATCCAGGCAATACGCAAAGTCGGCCGCCTGAGCGAGATGGACCGGGCACGGACCCGGTTGATCATCAAATATGTGGCTATCGGGCATACGGCTCTCCTGGTAAGTGCGCTGATCCTCATCTGGGGGGTTAACTTCCGGGAAATCGGCCTGATATTTTCTTCCGTTTTTGCAGTAATCGGGGTGGCCCTATTTGCCAGCTGGTCCATCCTCAGCAACATCACCGCCGGGGTCATCCTGTTTTTTACCTTCCCGTATAAGATCGGCGACCGGATACGCATCCACGACAAGGAACTCGAGGAAGACCGGGAATTCGTCATCGAGGATATCCGGGCCTTCCACGTCCACCTGAGGATGCGATCCGGGGAATTGCTGACCTATCCGAATAACCTCTTCCTCCAGAAGGCAGTTACCCTTGCATCGGAAGATGCCGGGGATCCGGAAGGCAGCGAGGCGCTGTAGTTGTTAAAGAAGTTCTAAATTGGGGCTCCGGGGAGGTTATCTTCCTATATTTGGGTACTGACAAACCCTCCAAACATGCTCAAAATACTGAGGCTGTCCATCGCGGCAATTTGCCTGTTACCCGGCCTGGGTCAGGGCCAGGCTCCAAACCCGCCGAGTTCCGTTACCCTCTACAATGATCTCCAGGACCTGAATTTCCTCGGTTCGGCCCTGTACATCGCGGCCCATCCCGACGATGAAAACACCCGTTTGATTTCCTACCTCTCCAATGCCGTCCATGCGCGTACGGCCTACCTTTCCATGACGCGTGGCGATGGGGGCCAAAACCTCATCGGCCCGGAGTTGCGGGAACTCCTGGGTGTTCTGCGTACGCAGGAACTTCTCAATGCACGACGCATAGACGGGGGCCGGCAGTTCTTTACCCGCGCTGTAGATTTCGGGTACTCCAAAAACCCGGAAGAAACGCTGGAGATTTGGGATAAGCAGCTTGTATTGTCGGATGTTGTTCGGATCATCCGCCAATTTCGGCCGGATGTGATTATCAACCGGTTCGACCACCGAACTCCGGGAACCACCCACGGGCACCATACCTCTTCGGCCATCCTGAGTAAGGAAGCCTTTGAACTGGCCGGCGACCCCGAAGCCTTTCCCGAGCAACTAAAAGAACTGGACACCTGGGAGCCCAGCCGCCTGTTCCACAATACCTCCTGGTGGTTCTACGGCAGTCGGGAGCGCTTCCTGAAAGAAATGGACCGGTCCAAACTGACGGTTCTGGATGTCGGGGTTTATTATCCGGAACGGGGGATGTCCAATAACGAAATTGCCTCCCTGGCCAGCAGCCAACACCTCTGCCAGGGGTTTGGAAGGCCCACCAGCCGCGGCAGTGAAGAGGAGTTTTTGGAATTGATCAGCGGAACACAAACCCATGGAGACGATTTATTTGCGGGAATCGATACGAGTTGGGGACGGATGCCCGGGGGCGGCCCCGTCGGCGAAATCCTGGAAGGCGTGGCAGCGTCGTTTAATTTTACGGACCCTTCTGTGCATTTGCCCGAACTCCTGAAAGCCTATCAATTGCTGGATGCGGCACCGGATTCCTATTGGAAGGAGGTGAAAACCGGGGAGTTGACGGCATTGATTGCCGGCGTTTCCGGGCTTTACCTCGAGGCTTCCTCGGAAGATCCTCTGGCGGTCCCGGGCGACGTGGAAACCGTCAACCTGGAGCTGGTTAACCGATCCGGGGTCCCGGTAGCCGTTCAATCCATCGCCCTGGAATCCGGCACCCGGCTGGACAGCGCCTTCCCCCTCCCGGCCAACCAAAAAATCCAATTGGATCTGTCCCTGGAAATCCCTGAAGGCCACCCGGGCACTTCCCCCTACTGGTTGCGCGAACCGGGTACCCTGGGAACCTACCAGATCCCGGACCCTGAATTTATCGGGATGCCCCGCACCCCCCCGGCCTACCAGGTGCGGATCGACGCGCAAGTTGCCGGGATCCCCATTCGATTTGAGCGACCGGTAATCCACCGGTATTCGGAACCCGACCAGGGAGAGCGGTACCGGAGTTTTGACATCGTACCCCCTGTATCCACCTCCTTCGGCGAAACGGTGAGGCTGTTTGCGGAGCCCTCCGCGCAACCGGTGACGATCCGGGTAAAATCGAACGCCCAGAGCGTCTCGGGCACCGTTAGCCTGAATGTCCCGGAAGGATGGACGGTGCGCCCCGCCTCCCAACCCTTCCAGTTGGACGGCCTGGGTTCCGAAGGATTATTTGAATTCCGCGTCACCCCCCCGGCCGGAGCAAGTGAAGGATCTATCCGCCCCGAAGTGGTTACCGGGGGGAACACATACAACCGGGAGATGATTGCGATAGCCTATGACCACATCCCCACCCAGACCGTACTGATGCCTGCTCAAATGCGCGTTGTCCGCCTGCAGGTGGAGAAGGCCGGGCAGCACATCGGATATCTGATGGGGGCCGGCGACGCCATGCCGGAAAACCTGGAAGCCATCGGATACACCGTACACCAGATTGGGACCGACGACCTGACCCCCGACAACCTGCAGCGCTTCGACGCGGTGGTGGTGGGGATCCGGGCATACAATGTCCTGGACGAGCTGCCTGTTAAAAACGATGCCCTGCTTACCTATACCAAAAACGGCGGCACGGTCATCGTCCAATACAATACCTCGGGGCGGGGCAACCTGGATTTCAGCAAATTCGCGCCATACCCGCTTCAAATTTCCAGGGATCGCGTTTCAGACGAGGGAGCCGAAGTTACCTTCCTGGAGCCCGAGCACCCGCTGCTCAACTTCCCAAACCCGATCGAACCTGCCGATTTTGACGGCTGGGTTCAGGAACGCGGCCTCTATTTCCCCGATAACTGGGACCCTGCCTATACCCCGTTATTTTCAATGAACGACCCGGGGGAGCCGGCACGGAAAGGCAGCCTGCTGGTAGCCCCGTACGGAGACGGACATTACATCTATACCGGCCTGAGTTTTTTCAGGGAATTGCCGGCGGGTGTCCCCGGCGCCTTTAAATTATTCGCAAACATGCTTTCCATCGGGAAGGCCCAAGTAAAGACAGACCGTGCAGTTAAAGGATGAAATGAAAGAAAAAATGGTGTGGAAGCGGGCCTACACCCTGGTGATCCTGCTCAACATCCTGTATATCCTGGTATTCTACTATATCATGATCACAAACGCCTGATATGGGGATGGGAACCTTAGATTGGATTATCCTGTCCGGGACATTGATCTTTATCGTGGCCTTTGGCGTCTGGCGCACCCGCGGGAGCCGGGACGTCGACGACTACGTCCGCGGGGGGAAACGCGCCAAATGGCTCACCGTCGGGCTCTCCGTCATGGCCACCCAGGCCAGCGCCATCACCTTCCTCTCCACCCCGGGGCAGGCCTTCCACGACGGCATGGGCTTTGTCCAGTTCTATTTTGGCTTACCCCTGGCGATGATCATCATATGTATGGTGTTCGTCCCTATTTACCACCACCTGAAAGTCTATACGGCCTATGAATTCCTCGAAAAGCGTTTTGACCTGAAAACGCGTACCCTGGCCGCCATCCTGTTCCTGCTGCAGCGCGGTCTTGCGGCCGGGATCACGATTTTTGCCCCCTCCATCATCCTGTCGGCTGTATTGGGGTGGAACCTCAATACGCTGAACATCATCATCGGGATTATGGTGATAATCTACACGGTTTCCGGAGGGACCAAGGCTGTAAATGTTACCCAGAAACAACAGATGTTCGTGATCATGCTCGGCATGTTCATGGCTTTCTTCTTTATCCTGGGATACCTGCCCACCGACCTGACCTTCAGCAAAGCCCTCAAAGTGGCCGGAGCCAGCGACAAGCTGAATATCCTGAATTTCGACTTCGATACGGACAGCCGGTATACCTTTTGGAGCGGTATCACCGGGGGCCTGTTCCTGATGCTCGCCTATTTTGGAACGGACCAGAGCCAGGTGCAGCGCTACCTGTCCGGAAAATCGGTTCGGGAAAGCCAGCTGGGACTGATATTTAACGGTCTTTTAAAAATCCCCATGCAGTTTTTTATCCTGCTGGTGGGCGTCATGGTCTTTGTTTTTTACCAGTACAACCCGTCTCCCCTGAACTTTAACCCGGCGGCTACGGAAGCGGTGCTGGAATCCGAATATGCGGACGATTATGAACTCCTGCAGGAGGCTCACAGGGAACTGGAGGTCGAGAAAAAAATGGCGCAGGATGCCTTCTCATCGGCCCTGGATATTAAAGAGTATACCGCTACCATCGACGCGAAACAGCAAATCCTCGAGATCAACCGCCGGGAACAGGGCAACCGGGACGCCGCCCGGGAACTCATCGAGCGGGCAAACCCGTCGGTAGAAACGAATGACAAGGATTATGTGTTTATCCACTTTATCCTGAATTACCTCCCCCGGGGACTCATCGGCCTGTTGCTGGCGGTAATCCTTTCGGCAGCCATGTCCTCCACGGCCTCCGAATTGAATGCCCTGGGCACCATCAGCGCCCTGGATCTCTATAAGCGGAACCGACCCGATCACGAAGACCCGATGCATTATGTGAAAGCCTCGCGGGTGTTCACTTTTATCTGGGGGGTCATCGCCATTCTGATCGCCTGTTTTGCAGACCTGTTCGACAACCTGATCCAATTGGTAAATATCATCGGCTCCATATTTTACGGGAATGTCCTGGGAATCTTCCTGCTTGCCTTTTTCCTTAAATTCGTCCGGGGCAATGCCGTTTTCATCGCTGCCATCATCACGCAGGTCATCGTAGTGTTCGGCTGGTACTTTGACTGGATGTCCTACCTGTGGCTGAACGCTTTCGGGTGCGCACTGGTTATCCTGATCGCCCTGTTGCTGGAGAGTTTTGACCGGTTGTTGCGGAACCCCCCGGTACGCATCTGATCCCGCCAAAAAACCATAAAAAAACCGGACCCCAAAAGGTCCGGTTCTGCTTTTTCCCAAGGCCCGGCACCCCGGCCGGAAAACGCAGCTGCCAGGGGGCTCAGGTTACATGGCACCCCACTCCTTGAGGGAGTCCTGGTTCATCCTCACGTAATCCTGGTTCCCGGCCTCTTTTGCAACTTCCAGGGATTTCTTCGCCGCCGCAATGGCCCCTTTCTTATCGCCCATTTTTGCGTAGATCAACGATTTGACCCGCCACATCCAATAGGCATTCGGGGACATTTCAGTAGCCTTGTCGATCCAGGTTTTGGCCTGTTCCAAATCCTGCCCCTCGTCAAAGTAATAGGAGGCAGCCGCAAAATACTGGTTGGGCCCGGGGCCGCTCATTACGGACTGAATGCTCTTCATGGCCTTTTCCGTGGTGGGCACTTCAAAAGGCACCCCCACATAGGTGTTCTCCCAGAGCATTCCCAGGGAGGCCCCGTTGTTGGTTAAGTCGTCTACGGTGATGGTGAAAGTCTCTACCGGCATGGGCATTTCCATGACAGGTGCGGTAACCGTGGCAGCCACCTTGGAATCGTCCCACTGAGCCGGGAGCCCGCCGTTGTTGGAATCCGTATAAAAGTAGACTTCCCACTGCTCCTCTCCGGGTTTCGTATACAAAGCGTACGTCCCGGCTTCCAGGGATTTTCCTCCCACTTTTACGGGGTCCGAGAAGGAAACGGTAGTGTTCATGTTCGCCCCGGTCCGCCAGATGGCATCGTAGGGTACGAGTCCGCCGAAAATGGTGCGGCCCTTCATGGAGGGACGGGAATACTTAATTACCACGTCGGTGAGCCCGACGGTCTGGTGCAGTTCGGAGGCCGGGCTGGGTGCCGGCGTCTGCATCTGGGCAAGCCCGCAATAGCTGCTTGCCAGTGCCAGGAATAAAAGGTAGGATTTTTTCATCGGTTTAAAGTTTTAGTGTTTGGATCAAAGCTACTGATTCGCCCTGCCTGTAAATGTTAATTAAATCTAAAAAAAGCAAGGGCGGCGTAAATGCGATGGGGCTGTGACGGGTGATTCTCAATAGCGCAGGAAGGGCTCGGAGAGTATGGCCCCGCGAAAATACAGGGTCAGGTAATAAACGGAAGTATTCAGGGTAGCTATGTCCAGGCGTCCGGCATCTATTTCCGGCGCATTCTCGAACAGGACCATCCGGCCGGCCGTGTCGAAAACGGCCCGGGCCAGGATGGGTGCCGGGCGGTTGAGCTCGTAACGGAGTTCATCCGAACCTGCAGCCCGGAAAATCACCAGGCCGCCCGGTTGATTCGAATGGCCGGGTTCCGGTTCCCCTCCCTCCTCGCCCGGTTCCCCGGGTTCTCCGGGTTCTCCGGGTTCTCCGGGTTCCTCCCCCGGGGGTTCGCCATCCCTGGTAAAAGAATAAAGAGATGCCGGTAGCGAAGCCAGGCTGTTGGAAAAGGACTCCGTACTGACAAAGAACCGGCCTGAGGCATCTGCTGTAATCCCTTCGGCCTGGCCAAACCCGATATCCAGTAATTGCCTCCGGGTTTCGGGCGGAAAATTAAAGGTGTCGTTTGTTTGCGGTACCTCAATGAGAAAGGGCTGGAGAACGCTGGTATATCCCAGGAGGGCATAACCGCCACCAGGCCTGGGCGTGGCCCCGGTAATCAGGCCGCCTGCGGCGTAGGCCCCGCTCCGCAGGGCCAAATGATCGCCGGGCGATTTGGGGATTCGGTATGCCACCGTACCGTTGCCCTGCCATTGTTTTGTAAATACAATCAGGGAGTCTCCCCGTACCACCAGGGCCTCAGCATCCCAATCGCTGTTGGTTGTCCCGCTGAAATCCATCTGGTCTTCGTATGTGTATCCAATGCGGTCGGCGGTTACGGATGTATTCCCGGCTGCCAGGTCCTGTTTGGCGACCCGGTAGATGGCCAGGTCTGTACGGGTACCCCGGGTATTGCCGAAATCCCCGATATACACGTAATCCGTATCTTCTGCCAGGTCTTCCCAGTCTGTATTCAAAACGCCTTCCACGCGTACCTGTCGTTGTATCTCCAGGTTTACAGTGTCCAGATAATACAAAAGCGGTTCGTTGCCCGAGTCGTTATGCGTGATTATTTGAGGGCCGATGACCAGCAGCCCGGAAGTTTCCGAAACGATTTCCGGCAGGTTGCCCAGCAACCGAAGGTCTTCCTGGGCCCGAAGCGGCCCAAGGCCCGACAGGCAGACTACCAGCCCCATCAAAATGCGCATTCCCATGCGAAAAAGGTACAAATTCTATCCATCTCCGTGGCATTTCCACGACAGAGCTACGATTTTTCCGACCAGGACCCAATAAGAAATTTTAATTATTGTTTAACTCTTATATCTTTTTCCTAAACAAAATGATTGTATCTTTGAACAAAGTACCTGATGAAGTGTTATCAATTGCAAGCGGAACAGTCCCTGGCCCTTTCCAAACAAGAGGCCTGGGACTTTCTGTCCAACCCGGCCAACCTGCAGCGCATCACCCCGGCCCATATGGGCTTTAAAATACTGGAAGGCGCCGACCGGCCTATGTATCCCGGGCAAATCATCCACTATGTGGTTTCCCCGTTTCCAGGGATTCGCACCCGATGGGTCACTGAGATAACCCATGTTCGGGAAGGAGAATATTTTGTAGATGAACAGCGATTCGGCCCATACGCCCTCTGGCACCACAAACACTTTATCGAGGCCGTCGAAGGCGGCGTCCGGATGACGGATGTCGTGGACTACAAATTGCCCCTCGGATGGCTGGGCCGGTTAGCTCACGGGCCTGTGGTTAAAAGACAGCTGACGGCCATTTTCCGGTACCGGGAGGCCGAACTCGACAAACGGTTCGGCAAGCTTCCCGGGAGACCTTCCGCCCTCACATTTAAATCGCTTTGACAATGAAAAAGAACTTATTGATTATCGGCGGTTCCTCCGGCATTGGCCTGGAACTCGTCAAGCTACTGAAAGACAACCACAACATATATACGGCCTCCCGGAAACCCGGCCCCCTGGAGGACCTCGGTGTCCCGCACACAGAACTGGACGTCACCGGGGATTTCGATTCCCTGGATGGGCTGCCGGATACCCTGCACGGGCTGGTCTATTGCCCGGGAAGCATCAATCTGAAACCGTTTAAAATGCTCAGCGTGGATGCTTTTAGCCAGGATATGGACCTGAATTTTACCGGCCTGGTCCGGGTACTTAAAGCCGTGATGCCGCGCTTTGCCGAGTCGGCCAGCCTGGTTTTCTTCAGCACGGTGGCTGTGGGGAACGGCATGCCCTTCCACAGCAGCGTGGCGGCTTCCAAAGGGGCCATCGAAGGCTTTGCCCGTGCCCTGGCTGCCGAATACGCCCCCCAATTGCGCGTGAACGTGGTGGCCCCTTCCCTGGTGGATACCCCCATGGCTTCCCGCTTGCTGAACAATGAAAAGAAACAGGAAAAAATGGCGGAACGGCACCCGATGAAGCGGGTTGGAAAACCTTCGGATATCGCGCACATGGCGGCCTTCCTGCTTTCGGATGAAAGCGGATGGATGACCGGCCAGGTCCTTGGGGTGGACGGGGGCCTGAGTACCATCAACCTGAGTTAAAATGGGCAAATCCGTCAACATCTTCTGGTTTCGGCGCGACCTGCGGCTCGAAGACAACCGGGGCCTGTGCGAAGCGCTGGGCGCGGGCAGGCCCGTCCTCCCCATTTTTATTTTCGATTCGGAAATCCTGGACGGGCTGCCGGCGGATGACCCCCGGGTTACGTTCCTCCACGACCGTTTGCAGGAGCTCCGTTCCCGCATGCAGGAAAATCAGGGCAGTTCCCTGGCAATCTACCACGGGAAGCCCCTGGAGATTTTTAAGGAACTGGCATCGGACTGGGACGTCGGGCAGGTGTTCACAAACCGGGATTACGAACCCTATGCCCGGGATCGGGATGAGCAGGTGGGCCAATGGCTCAGCGAGCAGGGAATTGAATTCCACACATTCAAAGATCAGGTCATTTTTGAAAAGGACGAAGTGGTCAAGGATGACGGCGACCCCTATGTGGTTTACACCCCCTATATGAAGAAATGGAAGCAGGTCTTCCGGGACACCCCCCTTGCGACGTTCGATTCCGCTGGCCAACTGGGGAACCTGATCGCACATTCCCGGTTGCCCAACCCGGACCTTGCCGATTTCGGCTTTGAACGCTCCGCGATTCCCGTTCCGGATTATGATATGGGCGGGAAACTGATTGACGCATACGAAGACAACCGGAATTACCCGGCCCGGGAAGGTACCTCCCGGTTGGGACCCCACCTGCGCTTTGGCACCATCTCCATCCGACAGGCGCTGGGGAAGGCCCTGGAATCGTCCAATGAGACATTCTGGAACGAGTTGATCTGGCGGGAGTTCTTTATGCAGATCCTCTGGCATTTCCCGCGTACGGTCCATGAGGCCTTCCGCAAGGAATACGACCGCATCGCGTGGCGGAACGACGAATCGGAATTCGAGAAATGGCGGGAGGGCCGCACCGGCTTTGCCCTGGTGGATGCGGGCATGCGGCAACTCAATGCATCCGGGTATATGCACAACCGCGTACGGATGCTCACGGCGAGTTTCCTCTGCAAGCACCTGCTGATCGACTGGCGTTGGGGGGAGGCGTATTTTGCGGAAAAACTACTCGACTACGAAATGGCCAGCAATGTTGGCAACTGGCAGTGGGCAGCCGGGAGCGGCGTAGATGCGGCCCCCTACTTCCGGATCTTTAACCCGATGACCCAGGTAGATAAATTCGACAAGGATAAATCCTATATCCGGGAGTGGATACCGGAATACGGCACGGAGGATTACCCCGAAAAGATGGTAGATCACAAAGCGGCCCGGGAACGTTGCCTGAAGACCTATAAGGCCGCCCTGGATTAGGCAGACCCGGCGCCCTTACCAGGCGAGGTCCGCCATCAATTGTTCCTGACGGGCCCGGCGCCCCTCGAGCGTGCGTGCGTAATCCAGTGCGTGGCGGGTTCCAAAATCCGCATAGGATCTGCGGGCCCAGTCGATGGCAGCATCCAGGTCGCCGTTGATTTCATTGATAATCGCCATGTTGTAGAAAGCCCTGCCGGCCACCTTCCCCTTCGGATGATCGGTCTCCCGTTCCCAAAGCCGGGCGGCACCGTCCCAGTCACCGGTTTGGGCCAGTCGCTTGCCGCGCACAAATAAATCGCTTCCCCTTACAAAATAGTCGCGGCCCACGCGAACACGTCGGGGTTCCAGCCTGCCGCCGTGGCGATACCCCGTTCGCTGGGAAAGCTCCAGCACCCGGTCCTTGCGCACTCCGATGGATTCCAGGGCGGCTACCGGGTTGATCCCCTGTCCGCTCACCAGGAAACGATCTGTATAGACCCATTCGTCTACCGGCAGGGGAAGGTCCGGGAGGTAGATTCGCCAACCGTTGCGCACCTCGGTATCCAGGTCCAGCTTATGGGCGGGGACGGAGATCGGCAATCCGAGGTCACCGGGCAATTCCATCATCCCGAGTTGCAGATTGACCCGGGTATCCGTATCGTAAAAGGAAAGGGAAAAGATCCCATCCAGCCCGTGGGTGGTGCATAACTCCCGAATCTGTTCCCGGGTAAGCGGCGCGGGCATGCCCCGCAGCCCGCGGGCTACTTGCGGCAGTTCCTCCAGGACCACCACAGCTTCATATCGGTTGGATAGGCGCAGGCGATCTGCCAGGCCCTCTATGGCGGCGGAAGCCCCGAGGGAATCCAGTTTCATGCCCTCTGCGGAAAGTACGGCATCGATCTTTGCGAGGCCCCGGTTGCCCTCAGAGGGAAGGGAGCGGTTTATGATGCCGATGCGCTGGACGTTCCCGGGCAGCATTACAGCCGCCGGTTCCGTGACAGTCATACTCAGCCGGTTGGTTGCGCTGCAGGATGGGGCCAACGCGAGGACACCGGATAACAGGCAAAATTGAAAGATTCGTCTCATGGCGTAGGTTTTGTGGATTTTATATCGGTTCCCTGCGGTTGGCATATGGGGGCCATTCCCGGGGCAATTCCCACCGATTTTTTCCAGTTCCTATTCAATTAACAGGCCAATCCGGCAAAAATTGCATTTTTTCGATGGAATACACCTTCATTTCCGGCCGCGCGGTTCCGGGGAGACATCCATTTTTTGGTATATTTAGGTGCCCGCCAGAAAGCCGGGCAGACGCAGCGACTAATTCAAATACCACTATGAAGAAAAGCTTACTCCCCTTGGGCCTGTTATTCGGCCTGTTTGTGCACGCACAAAAAATGGGCCCCGAAAAGCGGGCTATTGTCGAATCCATCAATGCCCACCAGCAGGAACTGATCGCCCTGAGCGACTCCATATGGGCAGCGGCCGAAGTGGCCTTCCAGGAAAACATATCGAGCCGGCTACTGGCCGATTACGCCGAGGAAAACGGCTTCACGGTAGAACGGGGCGTTGCCGGCATGCCCACTGCCTTCGTTGCCACTTACGGCAGCGGCAGCCCGGTGATTTCGGTACTCGGGGAATTCGATGCATTGCCCGGGATCTCCCAGAAAGCCCAACCCACCAAGGAGGCTTTGGACCCCGGGGGCGCCGGCCACGGATGCGGGCACAACCTCTTTGGCACCGCCAGCTTGGCTTCAGCCATTGCCGTCAAGGAACTCATCGAGGCGGGAGAGCTCTCCGGAACCGTCAAATTCCTGGGCACCCCGGCCGAAGAAAAGTTTTTCGGCAAAATCTGGATGGTCCGGGAGGGCCTCTGGGACGACGTGGACGTCAACCTGAGCTGGCATCCCGGAGCCGAGATAGAGGCGGATGTCCAGAGCACACTGGCCCTGGTAGATTTTAAGGTCGAATTTTTCGGCCAGGCAGCACATGCTTCCGCCGATCCGTGGAACGGGCGCAGCGCCTCCGACGCGTTGGAGCTCTACACCACCGGCATCAATTATTACCGGGAGCACATCCAGCCAACGGTTCGCATTCATTATCACATACAGGACGGGGGCCAGGTAGTCAATGTGGTCCCGGATTATTCCCGGATCTGGGTGCGGGTTCGGGATACGAAACGGGAAGGCATGATGCCCGTATACGAACACGTGCAAAAGATGGCGGAAGGCGCCGCAATCATGGCGAATGTAGATTATAAAATCTCCCTGATATCCGGGATTTACGAAACGCTCGTCAACCGTACAGGGGGCGAGGCGATGCAAAAAAACCTCGAATTGCTGGGGCCGATCGAATACACCGCATCCGAGCAGGAATTCGGCAAAAAGATACAAATGGCCACCGGGAAGCCCCAGGTGGGCATGGACAGCGAAATCCGGCCGCTGAAAGCCACCCGCGAAAACCCGGGGGGCGGATCTACGGATGTGGGAGACGTCAGCTGGAATGTCCCCAATATCAACCTCGGGGTAACCGTGGCTCCCAAGGATACCCCCTGGCACTCCTGGGCAGTGGTTGCATGCGGGGGGATGAGCATTGGCCACAAAGGCATGCTCTACGCGGCCAAGGCCATGGGGATGACCATGGTTGATTTGTTCAAAAGCCCAAAACTGGTGGAGGCCGTAAAAGAAGAATACCGGGAACGCAAAGGGGAGACAGTATATGAACCGATCATCCCGGAAGGACCGCCACCTATTAATGCTGAAAAATAACATGGCAACTCATACGCTTATTGACAATTCGGAAGAGAAACGCTACGAATTTCGGATCGGCGACCAGGCGCCGCGAATTGAATATATACGCACCAAAGACAAAATCTACCTGACCCATACCGAGGTCCCCGATGAGCTGGAAGGCCAGGGCATTGGCAGTTCCCTGGTGCGTGCCGTCCTCGAAGACATCGAGAAAAAGGACCTGACCCTGGTGCCGCTCTGTCCGTTCGTCGCCGGGTATATCAAAGAAAACCCCGAGTGGAAAAAACTCGTGCTAAAAGGGATTAACATCGAATAATATGAGCGACGAAATCGTAAAAGAATATTCAAAGGGCAATTTTCACGTCATCTGGAAGCCCCGCAAATGCATCCACTCAAAAGTCTGCGTCGAGGCACTTCCGGAGGTATACCGCCCGCAGGAGAAACCCTGGATCAAACCGGATCACGCCTCCGAGGAGGCGCTGCGGGAGCAGATCGACCGGTGCCCGTCGGGTGCCCTGGGTTACCGGGAAGACAGCCGGGCAGGGAAGCAACCGGAGTCCAAAGGGGCCGTTAAAGCGCAGGTGGTGAAAGGGGGGCCTTTGCTGGTTCGAGGTTCCCTGGAACTGGAGTCCCCGGACGGGGAGCAGACCCTGGAGGGCAGCACGGCTTTCTGCCGCTGCGGCGCCTCGGATAACAAGCCGTTTTGCGATGGCAGCCATAAGGACGTGGAATTTGACAACTAAGGCCTTGCGGGCCGCCGAACAACCCATTTAACCAAATATGAAGAAATTACTACTGCTTGTATTACTGTTCGCCTGGGGCGGGCTGTGGAGTCAAAAATTCGATTTCACCTACGACCATTACTCGTTTATCGTTGAGGATCTGAAGAAAACCGGGGACTTTTACGCCGATGTGCTGGGCCTTGAGGAGATCCCGCACCCATCGGATACTTTAAATTTCCGTTGGTTCCGCATCCGCGGGAATACCCAGGTACACCTGATCCGGAAAGACGAGGTACAGAAGTCCGAGAGCAAGAGCGTCCACCTGTGCCTGGCGATCAAAGACCTGGACGGCTACATCGAATTCCTGGAATCCCGGGACATCCCCTACTGGGATTGGCCGGGGAAGATCAATACGGTGACCCACCGGGCCGACGGAGTGCGGCAGATCTACCTGCGCGACCCGGAAGACAACTGGGTGGAGATCAATACGGCAGAACACGAATTCAACTGATCCCCGCTATGGCAACATCTCCCCGTATATTCCCGTTGGGCTTTCCCTGGGAAACCCCGGACCCCTTCCTGTTTTGCGTACACCATCTGGATAAATATCCCAGCGGTAATGCGGATATGGGGCCGGACGCATCCCTGGAAGGTCGTTCCCTGGGTAACGACTTTACGCTCCGCGACGGATGGCGTATGTACCACGGGCGGTCCGTCCCCGGATTTCCGGCCCACCCGCATTGCGGATTTGAAACGGTGACCATCGTAACGCGCGGATTCTGCGACCATGCGGATTCCCTTGGGGCGGCAGCCCGCTTCGGGGAGGGCGACGTCCAATGGATCACCACGGGCAGGGGCCTGCAACACTCCGAGATGTTCCCGCTCCTGGACCGTCAGGGACCCAATACCCTGGAATTATTCCAGATATGGCTCAACCTCCCCGCCCGGGGTAAACGGGTGGAGCCTCACTTTAAAATGCTCTGGAAGGAGGACCTGCCGGTTATCCAAAAGGAAAAAGCGACCATTCGGCTGGTAGCGGGCAGCTACGACGATGTCCAACCGCCGTCACCCCCTCCGAACTCCTGGGCGGCCAATCCCGACAACCGGGTGGTAATCGCCCTGATTGACCTCGCGCCCGGGGCATTCATCTCCTTGCCGGAAACGGAGGAAGGAACACACCGCCGGCTCTACCTGTTTGAGGGCACCGGCCTCAGCATTTCCGGGGATGGGGCGGGCGAAAAGACCATCTCTGTGGAAAGCGGAAAAGGCGTGGAACTAGCCCCCCGGGCCTGCCAACTGCGGAGTGGGGAGGAACCGTTGCGCATCCTGTGGCTTCAGGGGAAACCCATCGACGAACCCGTGGCCAAATACGGGCCGTTCGTCATGAATACCCAGGAGGAGATCGAACGCGTTATGGGGGAATTCCGGGCCACGCAATTTGGCGGCTGGCCCTGGCAACATCAGGATCCTGTCCACAAGCGGGATGCCAACCGGTTTGCCAGGTTTCCGAACGGCACCGAAATCAGGAAATAACAAGTTACCGTTCAGACCCGGGTAATCCGGGCTCCGATTGCCTGCAGGCGCGTGTCGATGGCCTCGTACCCGCGATCGATTTGTTCGATGTTGTGAATGGTGGACGTCCCTTTTGCCGAAAGGGCGGCGATCAGCAGGGAAACGCCGGCGCGGATATCCGGAGACACCATGGTGGTTGCCTTGAGCGTCGATTGGAAATTGTGGCCGATGACCGTGGCCCGGTGCGGGTCGCAAAGGATCACTTTTGCCCCCATGTCCAGCAGCTTATCCACGAAGAATAACCGGCTTTCAAACATTTTCTGGTGGATGAGGACTTCTCCCCTGGCCTGTGTCGCCACTACCAGGAGGATACTCAGCAGGTCCGGCGTCAGCCCAGGCCAGGGCGCGTCTGCAATCGTAAGGATGGACCCGTCGATGTAATTCTGTATTTCATATCCGTCCGTATGGGCCGGGATATGGATGTCGTCGTCCCGGCGCTCCAGGGTGATCCCCAGCTTCCGGAAGGTCGTCGGGATCAGGCCCAGGTCGTCCCAGCTCACGTCCTTGATGGTCAGCTCGCTTTGCGTCATGGCGGCCAACCCAATCCAGCTGCCGATCTCGATCATATCGGGGAGCATGCGGTGCTCGGTTCCCCCCAGGGATTCCACCCCTTCGATGGTGAGCAGGTTAGACCCTACCCCTGTGATGCGGGCCCCCATGCGGTTCAGCATTTTACACAATTGCTGCAAATACGGTTCGCAGGCAGCGTTGTAGATGGTAGTTGTACCTTCCGCCAAAACTGCGGCCATGACGATATTTGCGGTACCTGTAACGGAGGCCTCATCCAGGAGCATATCGGTTCCTTTGAGTTTTTTGGCCTCCACCCCGTAAAAGTGTTCCTCCTTATTATAGCGGAAGGATGCCCCCAGCTTGATAAACCCTTCAAAATGGGTGTCCAGCCGTCGGCGTCCGATTTTATCCCCGCCCGGCTTCGGGATATACCCCTGCCCGAATCGCGCCAGCAGCGGGCCCACCAGCATGATGGAACCCCGGAGGCTCCTGCCATCCGCCTTGAAGGCATCGCTTTGCAGGTAGTCCATGTTAATATCGTCCGAACGGAAGGTATAGGAACCCTTGCCCTTTTTCTGGATTTTAACCCCCAGGTCCTCGAGGATTGCAATGAGTTTGTTGACATCCACGATGTCCGGGATGTTGTGGACAGTTACGGGTTCGGATGTCAGCAGGACGGCACAAAGTATCTGCAAGGCCTCGTTCTTGGCCCCCTGGGGCGTGATTTCACCCTGCAGGCGATGCCCTCCTTCAATTCTGAATGATCCCATGTGTATTAATAGCGCTTTTTGCCCCGGCTTCCCCGCGAGCCCTTCTTCCCGGAGTTGCTGCGGCCTGAAGATTTGGTAGTCCTCGTTTGTTGCTGCTTGAGGAACTGGCCGCTTTCGGTGAGGTTTTCCCCGTCGGAGGCCAGGTCGATTTGTCCGTCGCTGAGTTCGAAAAGGTGCTGGAAGATGACCTTGTCGTCGACAGTATCCTTGTTCCAGTTCAGGTAGCACTTCTTCATGTGGTTGGCGATGGCGTATTCCAGCCCGTCGCGCTTATCCCCTTTCTCCCACTGGATGGCCTGGTCGATCATCCGCTTGATGTTGTTTCCGTAAAACCGGTATTTTGGGTGGTTTTGGGGATAATCCAGGGGTTCCGGACGTTGCTGCAGGGTTTCCTTCGGGGTGATGGGAAACGGGGAATCCACATCCAGTTTAAAATCGGACATGATGAATAATTGATCCCAGAGCTTGTGCTGGAAATCGGGAACGTCCCGCAGGTGCGGCTGCATGTTGCCCATAACACTGATAATGGCCTGGGCAATCCGGTTGCGTTCGTCCCGGTCTTCGATGCCGACGCAGTAGTCGACCATTTTCTGAAAATGCCGCCCGTATTCCGGGATGTGCAGGTGCGAGCGTTCGGTATTGTATTCGAGGTGATCTATTTGAGTCAAAAGGATAGAGGCTAATTAACGAATTCGATGTTGCCCGGGAAGTTCCGGGGCTCGCAAATTACTGAAATTATATGAGATTACCATAATCAGAGCGAAATGACGCCCGGTATTTTTCCCACTTCCCGGTAATAGGCAATGACGGCATCCGGGTCCGGCAGGTTAACAGTTACGGACAGGCTCGTGTACTTTCCCTTGCGCGACTGTTTGGATTCGATAACCGCCCCCGTATTGTCAAAAACCGACTGGATCCTGCCGATTTTATCCGGGTCGGACGGGACGATAAACTTATAGAGGTAATCGGATGGCCAGTTGGCGGATTTCTGTAATTCCGCCTTCAGCCTGTCGTAGAATTCAGCCTTGTCTTTTGAATCCATGCCCATTTGTTTTTGCAAAGATACAAGACGCCGGCCATTTCCCCCTGCCGTCGGGAATATGTATTTTTGCGGGGAGCAGCCGATTGTCCGGACACCTGCGGCCGCCTGCCAGCTATTGACTTATGAAGAAACGAATCGTAATCACCGGAGGGCCCGGAACGGGTAAAACGGCCCTGGTCAGCCAGCTCGAAAGTCTCGGGTATCCCTGTTTCCACGAGATTATCCGGGAGATGACCCTCAGGGCGCGTCGGGAAGAAACGGGGACGGCCCACCAGACGAACCCCCTGGCATTTGTCCGAGACCCGCTCGCCTTCAACAAAAAAATCCTGGAAGGCCGCATGGAGCAGTTCCGGGCTGCAGAACAACTGCAGGACCCCGTGGTATTTTACGACCGGGGCCTGCCCGATGTGATTGCCTATATGGACTACTTCAAGCAGGACTACGATGCGTACTTTACGGCTCCCTGCCGCCAGATGCGCTACGACATGGCCGTAGTGCTTCCGCCCTGGAAGGAAATCTACCGGCAGGACCACGAACGCCTGGAGAGTTTCGAGGAGGCCTGTGCCATCCACAGCTGCCTGGAAAGGAGCTACCGGGAATGCGGATACGAGGTGCACGCGCTCCTTCCGGGCACCCTGGAAGAACGCTGCCGCGAATTGTTAGACCTCATCGGAAACCAAAATGACTGATCCCCGGACCATCCTGAGGCAGTATTGGGGCCACGATTCCTTCCGGGGCTCCCAGGAGGCAATGATCCGCGATGTCCTGGACGGCCGGGATGTTATCGGGCTCATGCCCACCGGGGGTGGTAAAACCCTGTGTTACCAGGTCCCGGGCCTGATCCGGGAAGGCATTTGCATCGTCGTTTCCCCACTGATCGCCCTGATGGAGGACCAGTTGGCGGGCCTGCGGGCAAAAGGCGTCAAGTCTTTGGGGCTGTTTGGCCGCCTGTCCGAAGAGGACCTGCTCCGGCAACTGGACAATGCCGCCTTTGGGCAATACCGCTTCCTGTACCTCTCCCCGGAACGACTGAAACAGGACATCGTCCGCCAGCACCTGGAGCGCATGCCGGTCTCCCTCCTGGCCATCGACGAAGCCCACTGCATCTCCCAGTGGGGTTTCGATTTCCGGCCCGCCTACCTGGAATGCCGCGTATTGCGGGAGATGCATCCCGGCGTCCCCACCATTGCACTCACCGCCACAGCTACCCCGCAGGTGCTCGGGGACATTACCGGGTTGCTCGGCCTGGAGGAAGCCCGGGTATACCGGGATTCCATCCGCCGCGAAAACCTCCGGTACGCCGTCAGCCGGTCCGAGGACAAGCGGTA
The DNA here is from genome assembly GCF_982776155.1 of Robiginitalea sp. NCBI lineage: Bacteria > Pseudomonadati > Bacteroidota > Flavobacteriia > Flavobacteriales > Flavobacteriaceae > Robiginitalea > Robiginitalea sp. The sequence continues at coordinate 338,755 of NZ_CEXZKX010000001.1, read as the reverse complement.
CCGGCTCCGCGCCCACCTGGAATCGGTAGCGGGAAGCGCCATCGTCTACGTTCGGACCCGGAGGAATACCCTGGCCGTTGCCGCCTTCCTGAACAAGCATGGAATTCAGGCAGGCCCCTACCACGGGGGGATGACCCAGGCGGCAAAATCCGATGCGCTAAGGGATTGGCAGGCAGGCGCACTCCGCGTGATCGTAGCTACCAATGCCTTCGGCATGGGAATCGACAAGTCGGATGTCCGGACCGTGGTACATTTCGAAATACCCGAAACCCTTGAGCATTACTACCAGGAAGCCGGCCGGGCGGGCCGGGATGGCAAACCCGCCAGCGCGCTTTTGCTCGCACCCGAGGCGGATTCGGACCGGACAGCGGAATACTTCCTGGGCAACCTGCCGGAAGTCGCCGACCTGATACAGGTTTACCGCAAACTCAACGCCTATTTCGGAATCCCCTATGGGGAAGCCCCCGAAATTCCGCTCCCTTTTCGGTTTGAAGCCTTCTGTGAAACCTACGGCCTGCCAGCGGCAAAAACGTACAACGCCCTGGAAATCCTGGACCGGCAAGGAGTTATCTCACTGCTACAGGTTTTCAAGACCACCCTGAAGATGCGGCTGACGTGTTCCAAAACGGCACTCTGGGAATATTTGGACACCTACCCGGACCTACAGCAAACTGTCCACATCCTCCTGAGGACCTACGGGGGGCTCTTCGATTTTGAAACCCCGGTTGGCCTGCGGTCCCTGGCGCGAAAACTCGCCGTCCCGGAAGCCAGCCTGCTCACTTCCCTGAAACGCCTCGAGAAGGATGGGCTCGCGGACCTGCAGGTCCGGGAGGGGGACATGGAGGTGTTTTTCCTGGTCCCCCGGGAGGACGAACGAACCATCCACGCCTTCGCCAAATCCGTCAAAACCCGCCTGGAGGTCCGGGCCGGGAAAGTAGGGCAGATGCTCGCCTATATCCGGGAGGTAAAAGATTGCCGGCAGGCAGCCCTGATGCGCTATTTCGGGGAAGACGATCCGGGGCGCTGCGGACACTGCGACCTGTGCGCCCCCAGCCCGGGCCACCCGGGTATCCGCGACAAAGTCCTCCGGGAACTCAGGCAGGGCCCGATGACCTCCCGGGAATTGTCCCGGGCGGGTTGCCATCCCGAAAATCAATTGCTCAGCTGTTTGCAACACCTCCTGGAAGAAGGACGGTTGCGGCTGGACAAACAGAATCAATACACCCTGGTATGAAAGATCTCAATATCGCCTTTATGGGCACCCCGGAATTTGCGGTAGCCTCCCTGGATGCGCTAATCCGAGCGGATTTCAAAATTGCAGTCGTGGTAACCGCGCCGGACCGGCCGGCCGGACGCGGCCGGAAACTCCGGGCCTCGGCCGTAAAGTCCTATGCTGTGGAAAAGGGCCTTCCCGTACTGCAGCCCACCAACCTGAAAGACCCGGACTTTGTAGAGCAGCTTGCCTCCTTTGGTGTCAACCTGCAAGTGGTGGTCGCTTTTCGCATGCTGCCCCGACAGGTCTGGGAGTTCCCGGAATATGGCACCTTCAACCTGCACGCCTCCCTCCTGCCCGATTACCGGGGGGCGGCCCCCATCAACTGGGCAGTGATCAACGGGGAACGCACCACGGGCGCAACCACCTTTTTCATCGATGAGCAGATCGATACGGGACACGTCATCCTGCAGGAATCCCTGGAGATCGGCCCGAGGGAAAATGCCGGGCAGTTACACGACCGGCTGATGGCGCTCGGGGCCGGGCTCGTAGTGGAGACCGTGCGCCAGATTCAGGCAGGGACGGTTACCACCCACCCGCAGCCCGAGCCGGAGCCGGACAAAATAGCCCCGAAGCTCTTCCGGGATGATTGCCGCATTGACTGGAAAGCCCCGGCAGCGCAAATCGACAACCTGATCCGCGGGCTGAGCCCCTACCCAACGGCCTGGACGCAACTTGAGACCGGTTCCGGCACCACCACCTGCAAAATCTACGCAGCACGGCCGGCAGACATCCCTTCAAATGGCAGTCCGGGCGACCTGCATGGTATGGACAGGAAGTTATTTGTGGATACCTCGGACTCCCAGTTGGAAATCCTCGAATTGCAGCCGGAGGGAAAACGTCGGATGCCCGTTTCGGATTGGTTGAATGGCACCGAGCTCAAAAAAAATGACCGGTTTCGCTGAAGCCCCGTAAAATCGGGGCTCCGCAAATGTGTCGTGAATTTTCTCACTTTATTAACAAACCTCCGAAGTTATCAACAAAATCGGCGATTTCCCCCGGTTTTACTTGCTTCAACGGCAAATCCGTATAATTTTGTTTGCGCTTTGCAATATGTATAACAACATTTAACGTACTAAAATTATGAACAAAACAGAATTAATCGATGCCATGGCAGCCGATGCCGGAATCACCAAAGCCGCAGCCAAAAAGGCGCTGGAATCTTTCCTCGGAAACGTAGAGAGCTCTTTGAAAAAAGGAAACCGCGTTTCTTTAGTAGGATTCGGCTCCTGGTCTGTTTCCAGAAGGAATGCTCGCGAGGGCCGCAACCCTTCTACCGGGAAAACCATCCATATCCCGGCAAAAAACGTAGTAAAGTTTAAAGCAGGTTCCGAATTAGGAGATGCGGTAAACTAAAAAGGGGCGCCATTCGTACCCTATAGAAATCAACCCCGGCCCCTGCGCCGGGGTTGCTTTTTTAGGTACCCTTTGATAATTGGCGGATTTGTCCTATTTTTAATTTAACGGTAACCTTCCGTCTATGTTAGGTATACAACCAAAGAAGGGGAAACTGCTCATCGCAGAGCCCGCGCTCACCGGGGACGTTTCCTTCAACCGGTCCGTGGTGCTCCTGGCAGAACACAATCAGGAAGGCTCGGTGGGCTTTATCCTGAACAAGCCGTTAAACTACAGCATGAGCGACCTGGTAGACGAAATCCAGGTGCCCTTCCCCGTTTACAATGGCGGCCCCGTGGAACAGGACAACCTATACTTCATCCACAAGGTTCCGGACCTGATTTCAGATTCTGTCGAAATTTCGGACGGTATCTACTGGGGGGGCGACTTTGACACAACCGTAGCGCTTATCAACGAGCGGAAGATCAGCCAGAACGATATCCGGTTTTTCCTGGGTTACTCCGGCTGGGCCTCCCTGCAACTGAACCAGGAGCTCGACTCCAAATCCTGGATCGTCGTCACCAACAAGTACGAAAGCGATATCATCCAGAAATCCACCCAGGCCTTCTGGCGGGAAAAGATGATGGAATTGGGCGGGGATTACCTGCTATGGTCAAACGCGCCGGAAAACCCCAGCCTGAATTAAACTGCAGCCCGAATTAAACTGCAGCCCGGATAAAACTTCCACCCGGATCAAATTTCCAGTCAGACAACGTCCCCACCACGATTATACGCCGGCACCAACGGCGGCAAGATTCAATTTTCCGGTTAAAAAACGCGCGGCATCCGATTGGAACTCCGCCTTCCGGTAACTCGTAACCGAGCGGATCCCCACAATGGCATTCGTAAAGAACAATTCATCGGCTTTTTGCAGGTCGAAGGGTGAGATGGCCGCCTCCTCCAGGGAATACCGACCGGAACCCGGTACGATTTTCAGCAACTGTTTACGGATGATGCCCTCCAGGCAACCGCTTCCTGACGGGGGCGTCCGAATCTGATCGCCAGAGCGGATAAACAGGTTGCCACTCAGGGCCCCGGCCACTTCTTTATTCTGATTGAGCAACAGGCAGGTATCCAGGCCGTTTTCAGCGGCGTAGATACTGCCCAGGACCTGGACGAGCCGGTTGGTGTGCTTAATACCCGAAAGGGAGTCCGCAGGCACATAATAATCCCGGAATAGGTCGGCCCTGCAAGGCGCTTCGGAAAGTTTATAACCCGGGGATTCCAGGGGTTCCGATTCAATGATATATCCGATATCCAACCGGTCCGGCCCGTAGCGGCCGCCTGCATCCCGGAAGACCGTAATCCGGACCCGGGCAGGCTGCCCGTTGCGGCCTCCGGCTTCCAGCGTTTTCAGGATCTCCGCTTCGGCAAACTCCATATTGAACATCATGGGAATCTCCATCCGCAACTGCCGCATGGAGGCCATCAGCCTGAAATAGTGGTCTTCCCAGAAGAAGAGCTGTTTCCCGTTATAGCGGAGGGTTTCAAACAGCGCATCCCCATAGCGCAGGCCGCGGTTGGTATGGTTCAGGAAATGAGAGGAATCCGGGAGCAGGTCCCCGTTGAAGTTAATCATGTGGCGTACCTTGATTTTCCGCGCAAAGATACAATATTCGGGAGGGATTGCAGGGGGCAGTCACCGCCGGCTGCTCACGGTTGCAGCCCGGGAATATACCCGGCCTACCTCCCCAGGGGCGTCAGGTGGATCCCAGAATCTGCTTCAGGTCGGAAACCTGGTTGGTCCAGAGCATTTTGGCTTCTTCCAGTTCATCCTCCTCGGCGAAGTCGGTAATAAAAAGGGAGACGTCCTTGGTAATCTCGTCCACGATGATGCGCATTTCAAAATAACTGTCGTCATCATTGTATTCCCAGGCAAAACGAACAAATTCGTCCGTCTTGCGCTTGAGCAGGCGGGCAACTTCCTCGGTGCCTTCCCAGATAAAGGTAAACCGTTCCCCCCGGGAGTTTACGTTGTCCGCAAACCATTCGGATAACCCGGAAGGGGTAGCGAGGTACTGGAACAGCAGCTGAGGGGATGCTTGTATGACAAATTCAATCTCAAACTTCGTTTTCTCGTCCATTCCGGGGTAGTATTAGCAGTTTGCGACCCAATTTCGGGCTGCGCATGGTACGCGGGCAATATATCGAATTATAGATGATAAAAAAATAATTCAAAAAAACTTTTTGGCCCGTCCCTGTTGACTGGACGGGAATTAAAAACTATATTTGCAGCCGTTTTAAAATGAGTCGGCGAGGTAGCTCAGGTGGTTAGAGCGCAGGATTCATAACCCTGAGGTCGGGAGTTCAAGTCTCCCTCTCGCTACAAGCCCTCCGGGCTTTCTATCAAACGGTTTGTGCGTGCACAAACCGTTTTTTTTATGGCCGCACGCTCTGGATGGGTCTAACAGGATGGTGAGCAATGCCAAAACGGTGGGAACCGGGATTTGGCGAATGCTCAATGGGATTCCAATCAATCCATCCTGGTTGTCGGCTGGCACAACGCGGGAAGCACCCCCGGCAATCAGCTGGCAAAGAAGTCGACGATGGCCCGGATGCCGACAGCTTTCCTATTTTCGGATTCTGGCTATGGTAGCCAGGGTGGAACGGACAGTCTCCTCCAGGCCGGCAAAGTCCTCCTTGGCCAGCAGGGATGAGCTGATCAGTTTTGATCCCATCCCGACACAGCAAACCCCGGCATCAAACCAGGCTTTGAGGTTGGATTCCTCCGTACTGACGCCGCCGGTGGGCATCACCTCGGTCCAGGGCTGTGGCCCCTTTATGGCCTTTACAAACCCGGGGCCGTAGACGGATCCCGGAAAGAGTTTGATGATCTCGCAACCCAGCTCCTCAGCCCGGTTGATTTCGGTCAGCGAACCGCAACCGGGCGACCAGAGGATCTTCCGCCGGTTGCAAACACGGGCGATATCCTCCCGCAAAGATGGGGTTACAATAAAATTAGCCCCCATCTGGATGTACAACGAGGCCGCAGCCGCATCGGTGACTGAACCAACCCCAAGGATCATCCCCGGCAGTTCTGCCAATGCAAATTTATTCAGCTCCGAAAAGACCTCAAAGGCGAAGTCGCCGCGGGCGGTGAATTCCATCAGCCGGGCGCCCCCGTCATAGCAAGCCCTGAGTACTTTCTTCCCCAACTCGGGGTCCGGGTGGTAAAACAGCGGGACCATCCCGTTTTCCCGCATGGCCATCGCCACTTCAATTCTTGAATAATTCGCCATGAGTCTGTCGTTTATCGGGCTACCCGGCCGGAGGCGTCCCCGCCCATTAACTTTTCAACTTCTGCCACGGTGACCAGGTTTGCGTCGCCCTTGATGGTGTGTTTCAGGCAGGAGGCCGCCACGGCAAAATTCAGCGCATTCTGGTCGTCCTCCGGATATTTCAGCAAGCCGTAGATCAGCCCGCCCATAAAAGAGTCCCCGCCCCCTACCCGGTCCACGATATGGGTGATCTGGTATTCGGGGGATTTATACATCTTTTCGCCGTCGTACAACACGCCTGCCCAGGTATTGTGGGAGGCCGAAATAGACCCGCGCAAAGTGGTGATGACTTTTTTGGCTTTCGGGAATTTCTTCATCATTTGCTCGCACACAGATAAAAAGGCCTCCGCCTTGACGTGTTCCCCCTGGGTGGTAATATCCAGGCCCTCCGGTTTGATGCCGAAATGTTTCTCTGCATCCTCCTCGTTGCCCAGCACGATGTCACAGTACGAGGTCAGCTCGGTCATAATGGCTTCCCGGTCCCCGCCGTACTTCCAGAGCTTGGCCCGGTAGTTCAGATCTGTTGAAATGGTAACACCCATGTCGCTGGCCACCTTCACGGCTTCCAGGCAGGCATCTGCCGCCCCCTGGGAAATGGCCGGGGTAATCCCCGTCCAGTGGAACCATTCCACCCCGTTAAATACCTCTTTCCAGTCTACCATCCCTTTCCGGATTTCGGCCATGGCCGAATGCGCCCGGTCGTAAACCACTTTGCTGCCGCGGCTAACCGCACCGGTCTCCAGGAAATAGATTCCCAGGCGGTCTCCACCGAAGATGATTTTATCCGTTCCGACGCCCCGTTTTCGCATTTCCATCAGGGCGCAGTGCCCGATATCGTTGTCCGGGAGACGGGTAACAAAATCGACGGGCACGCCGTAATTGGCCAGGGAAACGGCTACATTGGACTCTCCTCCCCCATAGACTACGTCAAAACTGTTCGCTTGTGAAAATCTGAGGAAATTCGGAGGCGCCAAGCGGAGCATGATTTCCCCAAAGGTCACTACCTTCTTCATCGCTATTGCTTTATTTAGATTGGTAAATTAATGGTTTTGTACGAAATCAACTAAAACCAGGCCGCCGTTGATATCCACACGGTTCCCGGAGATGTAAACCTGGTATCCCTGGAGCATGTCAACAGCCTGATGCAAGGGAATACCTCCGGTGCGATCCGGCGGTAGAACCGACCCCGCGAATTCCAAAATGACAGTGGTTAGCCCGCAGGTTCACTCCGAAGCAGACAGGCGTCTACCTGGTCGAGCCCGTCCTGCGTATCGGAAAGCACGATAAGCGTATCCCCTGCCCGGATTTCCGTCGATCCGTTGGGGACCAGATACGTCCCGTCCCGGTGGATCATTGCGATTATCGCATTGCCGGGGAAATGCAGGTCTACTATTTTCCTGTCTACCGACCGACAAGCCGGGGTGATCTCGATTTCCTTCATCGCCGCCTTGGGATTATCGGCCAGAAAGGTGTCTGTGGGCGTGAGAATCTTACTTCCATCGGGCAGGGCCACATTCAGCCATTTGGCAAACGTACTTATCGTTGTCCCCTGAATCATCACGGAGGTGACCGAGATAAAAAATACAATATTGAAAATCATATTTGCTTTATCCATGCCCGCGAGGAGCGGGTAGGTGGCAAAAACAATGGGGGCTGCACCGCGAAGCCCGACCCACGAAATGTAGAGCCTCCGCCTCATTTTCATCCTGAAAAAACTCAGGCTGATCAGCACCCCCACGGGGCGGGCAACCAGAATCAGGAAAAGCGAAACGAGCAGGCCCACCCCGAGTACGGGAACGATCTCGCTGGGGAAGACCAACAAGCCCAGTGTCAGGAAAAGAACAATCTGCATCAGCCACGCCAGCCCGTCGTACATGCGCATAATCGTCTTCTTATGGATGAGGTCCTGGTTTCCCAAATAGACCGCGCAGATATAGATGGCCAGGAAACCGTTCCCTCCCACGAAGTCCGTTGCGGAAAAGGTAATAAACATCAGGGCAATCACCAGCACGGGGTACAATCCTTCAAAATCGAGGCGGATCCGGTTTACAACCATCTTGCTAAGCCGGCCGAAACCCCAACCCGCCAGACCTCCCAGAATCATCTGCAGGAAAAAGAACGGGAGGATGGAAAGGATATTTTGGTCCTGATTCATCACCAGGGTCAGGCAGGCAATAGTCAGGACATAAGCCATCGGGTCGTTGCTCCCGCTCTCGAGTTCCAAAGTAGGCCGCAGGTTTTCTCGGAGCGCGAGGTTTTTGGATCGCAGGATAGAAAAAACAGCAGCCGCATCCGTGGAAGAGACGATGGACCCCAACAGCATACTCTCGTAAACGGTAAAGTCCGTAATGAGCCAGACAAATGTCCCCAGGGTTCCCGCGGTGAGCAACACCCCCAGGGTAGACAGGGAAAGCCCTTCCTTTAAAACGGGTTTGACCGCCTCGTAGTTTGTGTCGAGCCCCCCTGAAAAGAGGATAAAGTTGAGCGACACAATCCCGATAAACTGGGCAATTTTCGGATCGTCAAAATAAATTCCCCCAATTCCCTCTGATCCGGCCAGCATCCCGATAGCCAGGAATATTAAAAGGGTTGGGACACCAAATTTATACGAAGGTTTCCCAACGATCACGCTGATGAGCAACAACAGGGAGCCAATCAGCAAGATATTTTCAATAGTAATGGTCATCGACAGGTCGTTTCGGCCCTACAAAGATACTATATCAAACGCCGGCGCAGCTCGCCATTTACAACCCGTGACCTATTGGCCCGGGTCCCGGCACGTTAGACGGTACCCGGATTCCCGGTTGCCGGCCGGGCCGGAAGGAAGCTGACGGGAGATTGCCGGCCATTGCCCCTTTAATAGTACTTTTATGGGGTAAACGGACAGATATGAGCAACCGGATTTCCGAACGGGTGGCCGATTTTCTCCGGCGCTACCCGCCCTTTGACGCCCTGGATGCCCGGGACCTGCAGGCGCTGGCCCTGGAGGTGGATATTCTCTACCGGGAAAAGGGAAGTTTCGTTTTTCGCGAAGGGGAGGATACCCATAGTAGCTTTTACGTGGTCCACAAAGGGGCCGTCGACCTGCGGGCATCGGCCCGGGAAGAACTCATCGACATCTGCGACGAAGGCGATATTTTTGGCCTCCGGCCCCTGATGGCGGGGGAAAAATACCAGTTGGAAGCACAGACCCGGGAGGAATCCCTGCTCTATGCCATCCCCTTGTCGGTATTCCGCCCCTTTGTGCAATCGTACACAGCCGTGGGCAACTTCCTGTTGGAAAGTTTCGCCTCCAACACCCGGAATCCGTACACAAAAGCCCATGGCGGGAAACTGGTTTCCGGTTCCCGCAGCAATACCCCTGAAGCCGGGAGTGGGTTGCGGTACAACGAGGTGAGCCCCGTAAGCCCGCGAAAAAATGTCGTCAGTAGCTCCCCGGACACCCCGGCCAGCGAAATCGCCCGCCTGATGTCGTCCAAAAAGGTGGGTTCCGTCCTGGTTCTCGATGCGGGGCGTCCGGTGGGAATCATCACCGACAAAGACCTGCGGAACCAGGTAGCTACCGGAAATTTCCCCATATCGGCACCGGCCCGTTCCATTATGTCGGCACCGGTAATCACCTATCCGCCGAAGCTGAGCCTGACCCAGGCACAACTGGCCATGATGAAGAACGATATCAGCCACCTCTGCCTTACGGAAGACGGAACCCCGGACAGCCAGGTAGTGGGGGTGCTCTCAAAATACGACCTGGTACTCGCCATGGGGAATAACCCGGAGGTGCTTATGCGGGCCATCAAGCGTACGCGGAAGATCAAACGGCTACGGGCCATACGGATCCAGATCCAGGAGCTGCTCCGGGGGTACCTGGAGGCGAATATCCCGATGTCCATTATCATGCGCCTGATAGCCGAGCTCAACGACGCCTGCGTAAAACGCGTAGTGGAACTGGCCGTTAAAAAGGCCGGGGACCCCCCGGTGCCTTTTGCCTGGCTGGCAATGGGAAGCCAGGGCCGGGGCGAACAGCTCCTCCAAACCGACCAGGACAATGCGCTGCTGTTTGCGGATGTCCCGGAAGAACGCCTACCTGAAACCTCGGCGTATTTCCAGGACCTGGCCGGACGGATAACCCGCAACCTCAAGAGGATCGGCTATGCCTATTGCCCGGCCGAGATGATGGCTTCCAGCCCGGATTGGTGCCTGAGCCTGAGCGAATGGAAACACCGGGTTTCCCAATGGATTATCAACCCCGGCAAAAACGAGGTGCTGCTGTCCTCCATTTTCTTCGATTACAACCTGGCCTATGGGAACCGGGGCCTGGTGACCGAACTTTCCACACATATTTTCGAGAGCGTTAGAAAGTATCCCATCTTTTTTTACCACCTGGCCGCCGGGGCCCTGCAGAATCCATCCCCTACGGGGTTTTTCAGGCAATTCCTGGTAGAACAGGACGGGAAGCACAAGGATTTCTTCGATTTGAAACAGCGCGCGCTGATGCCCCTCACCGATGCCGCCAGGGTCCTGATCCTGTCGCATGAAATCAAATCGATCAACAATACGGCAGAACGGTATGAAAAGCTCGCCGAACTCGAAGCCAACAACCGGGATCTCTTCCTCTCCTGCAGCTATGCCACCAAAGCCCTGCTGAAATTCCGGACCCGGCAGGGACTGCGACACGGTGACAATGGGCGGTTTATCGCCCTGGACAGCCTGAGCAAAGAAGAAAAAATCAAATTGAAACGCACCTTTAAAACCATTAAGGAGGTACAGGAATTGATCGCTGTGCGTTTCAAGGTATCCAACCTGCTGACTTAGGGGCCACCAACCGTGTCCATCGCTGATAAACCCAGGAACAGATGAAGAATTGGGATAATTTGGTCGAAAAAATCCGCCGCCTGCTGCCCGGCTCCCCCCAGGCTGCTCCGGAGTATCCGGAAGACCCGGGAGCGGTAGACTTTGTGGTGCTCGATACGGAAACCACAGGATTCAGCCCGCAGCATGACCGCATTCTTAGTATTGGCGCCCTACGCGTTAGCCAGGGGCGCATCCGGGTTAAGGAAAGCCTGGAACGCTTTGTAAAACAGGAGCATTTTGACCGAGCCTCCGTGCCGATTCACGGCATCCTCCGCACAGGCAGTTCGGAACGCGTCACCGAAAGGGAGGCTTTGGCTGAACTGTTGGATTTTACAGGGCAATCGCCCGTTGTGGGACACCACATTTCTTTTGATCAGGCGATGATCCAGGCTGCCTGCCAGCGATCCGGGCTCGGCCCGTTGCGCAACCCATTGATCGATACGGGTCTGTTATACGGGCACACACTGATCAAGAGCCCGCTGCTGCGCAAAAAGGACCACTATACCCTGGACGAGCTGGCGGACAAATTCGATATTTCCTGCAAAGACCGGCACACGGCCCTGGGGGATGCCTATATCACCGCCATAGCATTCCTAAACATCCTGGAATTGCTGCGGGCCAAGCGTCCACTCACCACACGGGACCTATTAAAACTCGGAAGCCGCAAATAATAGGCAATTTGGCCTGCCGAATACAGAGCCCTTGCAGTTCATCGAAAAAAAGTAATATTTCATCTGAAATATTCGTTCCTCTCATATATTTGTAGTCCCAAATCTTATTGCGCCTCCTATGGCAACACATTACACCTACTAAAAATTGTTTTAGCCGCTGAACCAGCTTGATACCTCGTGTTAGCGGCCTGTTTTTTTGGTATCGGATTGCTCCACCTGCCCTACCCCGATGTAGGCAATGGTCCGGGTTTTACCCGGACGGGATCGGAGGCATGAGATTAGGGAACAAATGCGTCAGCGACACGCCGAATATTTGTGAACTGTTAATGCCCCTAATCCTAAATCATGAGCCCCCGTAACCTACTTCTTTCCCTGACACTATTCGTTTTTGCCACCGCCGGACTCCGGGCCCAGGGCCAGGTAACCGGTGAACTGCAGAAATGGCACCGCATCCAAATTTTGTTTGACGGCCCGCAGACCAGTGAATCTGCCTCCCAGAACCCCTTCCTTAACTACCGGTTGAATGTGCTTTTTACCGCACCGGATGGCCGCGAATTTACCGTCCCCGGATTTTTTGCAGCCGACGGGAATGCCGCTGAATCAAGCGCGACCTCCGGCAATAAATGGGCCGTGCGGTTTTCCCCGGACCAGGTGGGTACCTGGACCTACACCGCTTCATTCCGCACCGGCGACGAAGTTGCCATCAGCCTGGACCCGAACGCGGGTACGGCCACCGGATTCGATGGTGCCTCGGGCTCCTTCCAGATTGGGCTGTCCACGAAATCCGCCCCGGACAACCGGAGTAAAGGCAGACTGGAATACGTTGGCGAACGCTACCTCCGATTCCGGGAAAACGGTACCTACTTCCTGAAGGCCGGTGCCGATTCGCCTGAAAACCTTCTGGCCTATGCCGATTTTGACAATACGGTTGCCAGCAAGACCTGGTCGCCCCACCTCGGCGATTGGCAGCAAGGGGATGCCGACTGGAAAAACGGCAAGGGAAGGGCGCTTATCGGAGCCGTCAACTACCTGGCCAGTAAAGGGATGAATGCCTTTTCCTTCCTGACCATGAGCGTTATCGGCGACGGAAAGGACGTGTGGCCCTGGGTATCCACCACCCACAGCGGTCTGGATGAGCCCGGCGGCCAGGACGCGGCCAACCGGCTGCGGTACGACGTCTCCAAACTCGAACAGTGGGAAATATTGTTTCAGCACGCCGATTCCAAAGGGATGTTCCTGCATTTCAAGACACAGGAAGAGGAAAACGACCGCCTCCTGGACGGCGGGGAACTCGGGGTGCAACGCAAGCTGTATTACCGGGAGCTCGTGGCCCGTTTTGGCCACCACCTGGCCCTGAACTGGAACCTGGGAGAAGAGAACGACCTCTACGACGAACTGGGAGATACCAATAATACGCGGGTCAGGGCTTACGCGTCTTATATCAAATCCCTGGACCCGTACAACCACCACATCGTCATCCACTCCTACCCAAACAGTCAAAGTGAGCTCTACGAGCCCCTCCTGGGGGATTCCGACCTCACAGGGCCGTCTTTGCAGATCCAGATCAATAACATCCACCGGGATGTCAAGCGCTGGATTAATGATTCAAAAGCGAGCGGAAAGCAGTGGGTGGTGACCAATGACGAACAGGGCGACCACACCACCGGGGTGGCCGCTGATGCCTCCTACAGCGGGGACAAAGGCTCCCGCGGAGACAACCGCTCGGATGTCCGGCACAAAACCCTATGGGGCACGCTGATGGCCGGAGGGGCCGGAGTGGAATACTACTTCGGGTACCAGACAGGTGTCACCGACCTCACTGCCGAAGACTGGCGTAGCCGAAAGACAAAATGGGAAGATGCCAAACTGGCCCTTGACTTCTTCAACGACTACCTGCCTTTTTGGGCAATGGAGAGCCGGGATGAATTGATATCAAAATCCGGGTCGTATTGCTTTGCCAAGACGGGGGAAATCTACGTGGTATATATCCCGAGTTCGGGAACGGAATCCCTGAACCTCTCCGGGGTGAGCGGCACGTATTCCGTCCGTTGGTACAACCCGAGGTCCGGGGGTTCCCTGAAACAGGGAAGCGTTGCCACGATCAATGGCGGCGGGGTGCGCAACCTGGGCACTGCCCCCGCGGATACAGGGGCCGACTGGGTAGCCCTCGTTGAGAAAACTTCAGATTCCGGAGGGGAAGGCGGCGGAACCGGTAATTGCGAAGCCGACTTTGAGGAACAAAACGGCCGCGTGATTATTGAAGCGGAGAACCTGGACCTCGCCCAGGGCTGGAATACCGGAAATTCGTTTGCCGATGCAACCGGATCCGGGTACATTGTCTGGAAGGGAGGCAATTCATTCAGTTCGCCCGGGAACGGGACTATCAGCACCTCCATTGTGATCCACACCCCAGGCACCTACCGTTTTGAATGGAGGAACAAGGTGGGGCATGGCACAAACTCCACCGAAGCCAACGACAGCTGGGTCCGTTTTCCGGATGCCGATGACTTCTACGGCGAAAAGAACGGGAGCCGGGTCTACCCAAAAGGTTCCGGAAAAACCCCGAACCCGGCAGGTGCCAGTGCAGACGGGTGGTTTAAAGTCTACCTGAGCGGGACAACGGACTGGACCTGGTCTACAAATACGAGCGACCACGACGCACACCAGATATATGCCGAATTCGATACGCCCGGAGTGTACACCCTGCAGATTTCCGGCCGTTCCAACGACCACCTGATCGACCGGATTACCCTGGCCCTGGCGGGTCAGAGTGCCACCGATCTGTCCCTGGGGGAAACCCTTTGTGAAGGCGGATCGGAAACCGTTGCGGTAACAGGCGTGACGGTTACCCCGGGCGATGCCACCTTACTAATAGGGGAAACCCTGCAATTCACTGCAGCTGTCCTGCCCGCCGACGCGACGGACAAATCTGTCTCCTGGAGCAGCTCGGATCCCTCCGTGGCAACAGTTTCCGGGAACGGAACGGTACAGGCGTTGTCCGAAGGCCAGGTAGAAATTACAGCTACCACGACAGACGGGAATTTTACCCATTCGGCCCTGCTCACCGTTGAGGCAGCAGACCCTCCGGGTGGGGATACCGGCGACGGCGGTTCCGGTGAAGATCCGGGGAATGACGGCGGTTCCGGTGAAGATCCCGGCAATGACGGGGGTTCCGGTGAAGATCCCGATGGGGACGGAAACGGGGAAGAGCCCGGCGACGGAGCCGCACAGGCAGCTATCCAGGCCGTCGATGTCCGGCAAACGGAAGGCAGGCCGCTCATTTTCGAATTCGCCCTGAGCCAGCCCGCCAGCGAACGCATTGTCCTGGAACTGGAATTTGTGGACATCACCACGGAGCAATCCGATTACGTTGCCTCTGAGACGGAGCTGGTTTTTGAACCAGGATCGCAGCAGGCGTCCCTGGAAGTCCGGACAATCAGCGACCTGAAGACGGAAGAAGACGAATCGTTTCAAATTAAGGTGGTCCGCGTAGTGAGCGGGCAGGTTACCGTACCGGACATCCTGGCTACCGGGACCATCCTGGACGACGACCGGGATATGAAAGTATCCCCGAACCCGGCTACCTCCTACTCCCAGGTGCAGATGAGCAACGTCCAGGAAGACACCTACGAGCTGGAAATCTTTGCAGCCTCCGGCCACCTGATGCAGCGGGAAACCGTCACTGCCGACGGGTCTGGCATTGCCTCGGTAACCCTGGCGGGGATGGCCAAGGGCTTGTATATCGTGAAACTCACGGGAATCGACTATGCGTATACCGCCAAAATGCTCGTGAAATAAAATATCCCGCTACGCCCTGAGGTAGCCGAGTACATTTTTTTCAATCCTGCCGGGGATGTCGGAAGTATCCGCCCCGGCAAACGGGACGCCGGTAATTTTTTCGTAGAGTTCGATGTAGCGGTTTGAAACTGTATCGATATAGGCGTCGGTCATTTCAGGTACCTCCTGGCCGGGCTTGCCCTGAAACCCGTTGGCGATAAGCCATTGGCGGACAAATTCCTTGGAAAGCTGTTTCTGGGCTTCCCCCCGCTGCTGGCGTTCCCGGTAACCCGATGCGTAAAAGTACCTGGAGGAATCCGGCGTGTGGATCTCGTCGATCAGCACAATCCTTCCATCCGGGGTCTTGCCGAATTCGTACTTTGTATCGACCAGCAGCAGGCCGCGTTCGGCAGCCAGCTGGGTCCCTCTTTGGAAAAGTTTCCGGGTATAGTCCTCCAGGACGGCATAATCCTCGGCGCTTACCAGGCCGCGTTCCAGGATCCCTTCCCGGGAAATATCCTCGTCGTGGTCCCCTTTCTCCGCTTTGGTGGCCGGGGTGATGATGGGTTCGGGAAATGCGTCGTTTTCGCGCATCCCTTCAGGCAGCGGCACCCCGCATAATTCCCTTTTTCCCGCTGCGTATTCCCGGGCAGCATGGCCCGCCAGGTACCCGCGGATTACCATTTCCACTTTGAAAGGCTCGCAATGCACGCCCACAGCCACATTCGGGTCCGGGGTGGCCAGCAGCCAGTTGGGGACCAGGTCTTCGGTGGCTTGCATCATCCGCGTCGCAATCTGATTCAAAATCTGCCCCTTATACGGGATGCCCCGGGGCATTACCACGTCAAAAGCCGACAACCGGTCGGTGGCAACCATTACCAGCAAATTGTTCTCCAGGTAGTAGACTTCCCGGACCTTGCCCTTGTAAACGCGTTGCTGTCCCGGGAACTCGAAATTTGTATCCGTCAGGGTTTGGGCCATATCAATTCTGGTGTTCGATGGTTTTATAGGCGTCGATGACTTTTTTAACGAGCTGGTGCCGGATGACGTCCTTGTCGTCCAGGTAGATGATCTGGATACCCTTGACATTCTTGAGGATCAGCAGGGCCTCCTTGAGCCCGGAGATCACGCGCCGGGGCAGGTCGATCTGCCCGGGGTCGCCCGTGAGCAGGAATTTTGCATTCTTGCCCATTCGCGTAAGGAACATCTTCATCTGGGCATGGGTGGTGTTTTGCGCCTCGTCCAGTATTACAAAGGCATTGTCCAGGGTCCGGCCCCGCATAAAGGCCATGGGGGCGATTTGGATGGTGCCGTCCTCGATGAACTTGGCCAGGCGTTCGGCCGGGATCATATCGCGCAGCGCATCGTACAACGGCTGCATGTAGGGATCGAGTTTTTCCTTGAGGTCTCCCGGGAGGAACCCGAGGTTTTCACCCGCCTCCACGGCGGGACGGGTCAGGATAATCCGACGGACCTGCTTTTCCTTCAGGGCCTTAACCGCCAGGGCCACGCCCGTATAGGTCTTGCCGGTACCCGCCGGGCCGATGGCAAAAACCATATCGTGTTTGGACATGGCGTCCACCAGCCGGCGCTGGTTGACGGTCTGCGCCTTGACCAACCGGCCGTTGACACCGTGCACCAGGACATCCCCGCTGTTGGCGGGAGAGGCGTAATCCTTGGAGTCGTTGCTGTCCAGAATCCGTTCGATGACGTTCTCATCGAGTTTGTTGTACTTGGTAAAATGCTCGGTCAGCATCCCGAATCGCCTCTCGAACTCCTCGAGTTGCGCAGGTTCGCCATATACCTTGATACGGCTGCCGCGGGCGACAATTTTAAGTTTTGGGAACGATTTTTTAAGCAGTTCAATGTTGGAATTCCGTTCCCCGAAGAAATCCCTGGGGCTGATATCCGTAAGTTCCAGGCTGAGTTCGTTCAAAAAGCAGGTGTTTGAAAATGAGGTGAAAAAGGCAGATTGCCTCCGCTGTTTTTTTGCTTAATTTTGTCTGACAAACTTACGTAAAAAACAGTTTGAACCCTTAAAAAAATATCAACAGCGCCGGATGCCGATCATTACCCTGACTACAGATTTTGGTTTGAAAGACCATTTTGTAGGGACCATTAAAGGAACGATTCACAAGGAGCTCAGGGATGCCGTGATCGTAGATATTTCCCACCAGGTAAACCCCTTCCACATTCAGGAGTGCGCCTACCTGCTTAAAAATGCATACAAGGCCTTTCCCGAGGGGACAATCCATATCGTCGGAGTCGATTCGGAACGCACCCCGGAGACCACCCACCTGGCCGTCAAGGTAGACGGCCACTATTTTGTAACCGCGGACAATGGGGTGATTAGCCTGATCGTTGAAGAAGTCCGGCCGGAGAAGGTCGTGGAAATCAGCCTGCCGGGAACCGTCCAGGATGCGTTTCCCGTGTTGAGCGTTTTTGTGCCCGCCGCCTGCCACCTGGCCCGGGGAGGCACCCCGGAAGTCATCGGGAAACCCTTTGGAAAACTGCGTCACTACAAAGAGTTCGCCCCCCGGGTAACTAACGACGGCGACACAATCGTAGGCAGCGTCATCTACATCGACAATTACGGCAACGTGGTCACCAATATCCAACGCAGCCTCTTTGACGCCTACCGCAAAGGCCGCTCCTTTACCCTGGAGGCGCGAAACCAGAAATTAACCGCCATCCACGACCGGTACAGCGGGTTTATCAATTTTGACCTGGACCGGGCACAGCGCAGGGGCCCGGGCGACCTGCTGGCGCTTTTCAATTCCTCCGGGTATGTGGAACTCGCTATTTACAAAAGCAACCTGAACACGGTTGGGGGGGCTGCGACCCTCCTGGGCCTGGACTATCGGGATACCGTATTCATCAATTTCCAGTAAATGCTTACGCGAATCGTACAAATGACCTTTAAAACCGAAAATATTCCTAGTTTTGAGCGAATTTTCAGGGATTCTTCGGCAACCATCCGGGCGTCCAAAGGATGCCGGCACCTGGAGCTTTACCGAGACATGCATCATCCCAATACGTTTTTTACCTACAGCCTCTGGGATACCGAACAAGACCTGGAGAATTACCGGAATTCGGAGTTTTTTCGGGAAGTCTGGGGAAGGACCCGCCAGCTTTTTTCGGAAAAGCCCAGGGCATGGAGCCTGGGGAAACACAACGAATTTCAATCCTGACAGGCATGTTTGCAGTCTTTAAAAAAGAATTTTCGTCCTTCTTTTCGTCCCCGGTAGGATACCTGGTTATGGGGATTTTCCTGGTAATCACCGGGCTGTTCCTCTGGGTATTCCGCGGGCCGTTTAACATCATCGATTACGGATTCGCCGATCTGAGCCTGTTTTTTTTACTGGCCCCCTGGGCGTTTTTGTTATTGATCCCGGCGGTTTGCATGCGGTCATTTGCCGAGGAACGCAAACTCGGAACCCTGGAGTTGCTCCTGAGCCGACCGGTCTCCACAGGCCGCCTGGTCCTGGGGAAGTTCCTAGGGGTTTGCGCCCTAATCGGGGTCACCCTCCTCCCTACCCTGCTCTACGTCCTGGCCGTCCACCAGCTTGGGGCAACAGCGGGCAACCTGGACACCGGCCTGGTCTGGGGGTCTTATGCGGGCCTGCTCCTGCTGATGGGGGTATACGCGGCCATCGGTTTGTTTGCCTCGAGCCTTACCGAAAACCAGATTGCCGCTTTTATGCTGGCTGTGGCAGGCTGTTTCCTGTTTTATCAGGGATTCGATAGCCTGGCCACCCTCTTCCCCGACGGGGGTACGGCCCTGTTTATCCGGGAACTGGGAATCCGGGCACACTACGAGGCTATCGGACAGGGAATTGTAGACAGCAGGGACCTGCTATATTTTATCAGCCTGGGGGTTTTCTTCCTCTTTTTGACCACCCGGCGGCTAAATGCGTACCGACAATGAAAACGCGCGGATTTTTCAAAAGTTTCCTCATCGGGCTGGCCCTCCTCGTATTGGTCAACCTGGCCGGAAGCCTGGCCTACAAGCGATGGGACCTAACCGAAGACAAGCGTTTTACCCTGGCCCCCGAAAGCGAGGAGGTAGTGGCGGCCCTTGAAGGGCCGGTGGTCATCGATATCCTCCTCGATGGCGATCTCCCGGCCGAATTCGAGCGGCTGCGCCGGGAAACAGGCCTGCTCCTGGAGCAGTTTGCCACCGGTAATCCGGAAATCCGCTATGCCTACATGGACCCCCTGGAAGGCGGGGAAGCCGGGCCGGAAGTCCTCGACCAATTGCAACAATTCGGGCTGAAGCCGGCCAGTGTCACCACAGAGGAAGGCGGCCGCGTTTCCCAGGAGGTCGTCTTTCCCTGGGCGGTAGTCAACTACGGGGGGCGTTCCGAAAAAGTAGCCCTGCTGAGAAACCAGCTGGGGGCCTCCACCGAGGATCGCGTCAACCGTTCCATCCAGAACCTGGAATACGCCTTTGCCGACGCGTTTGCCAAGCTGGGAACTACTACCCGGAAACAAATCGCTGTACTCAAGGGGAACGGGGAAGTCCCGGACAACCGCCTGGCGGACTTGCTCAGCACCCTGGGCACGTATTACAACATCGCCCCTTTTACCCTGGATTCCGTGGCTACCAACCCGCAAGGGACGCTTGCCGCGCTCCGGGATTTCCAGGCTGCATTGATCGTCAAACCAACAGAACCTTTTACCGAGCCCGAGAAACTCGTGCTGGACCAGTATATGGTGGGCGGCGGGAAGACCCTTTGGCTCGTGGACCCGGTAGCCATGGAACTGGACAGCCTGCTCAACGAGGACGGACAGGGGGTTGCCCTGGCGCGCAATTTGAACCTGGACGATTTGCTATTTCGCTACGGGGTCCGAATCAACGCGAACCTGGTTGCGGATATGTACTGTACCCAGATAGTCCTGGCCACGGGCAGCGGTACGGGCTCCGAGTACAATCCATTGCCCTGGGTCTACCACCCGATGGTTTTTTCCCGGGACAACCACCCGATCAACCGGAACCTTGAAGCGCTGAGGATGCAATTTGCCAGCACCATCGACACCCTGGAGAACCCGTACCGGAAAACCATCCTGTATGCTTCTTCTCCCCGCTCACGTGCCGAGGGGACGCCCAAAATAGTCAGTCTGGAACTGGTCCGGGAAGAACCCGATCCGGAGCGATTTGTGCCGGGCAACCTGCCATTGGCAGTACTGGTGGAAGGTGCCTTCCGCTCCGCTTATGCCAACCGGATCCGACCTGTGGACCTGCCGGACTACCGGGAGCAGGGCCTTGAAAACCGAATGATCGTTGTATCCGACGGGGACCTCGCCTCCAACCAGTTGCAGAATGGCCGGCCCCTGGAACTCGGCTATGACAAATGGACGAATAATTTCTACGGCAACAAGGAATTCCTCGTGAATGCAGTCAATTATCTGCTGGAGGATAACGGACTTATAAACATCCGCAATAAGGAGGTGGCTATCCCGCTGCTCGACCCCCGGAAAGCGGCAGCCGAGAAAACCCAATGGCAACTCCTGAATATCGGGCTTCCCATTGCACTGCTCCTGCTCTTTGGCGGCCTTTTCCGGTATATCCGACGGCGCCGGTACGCCTGATTCCTGTTGATAAGTTTGTTTTCCTTCAACCCACATTTGGGATATATTTGTCAGAACACCCAAAAAGAGCCAAACCACCGGGGATTTCCGGCGTTTTAAAGCATTTTTTCAATGAAATTCATAGTTTCAAGCACGTATCTACTGAAACAACTCCAGGTACTCGGAGGCGTCATCAGCAACAGCAATACGCTGCCCATCCTCGATAATTTCCTCTTTGACCTGAATGGCACGAAGCTGACAGTATCCGCTTCCGACCTGGAAACAACCATGAGTTCGGAACTGGAGGTCGATTCCGGGGATAAAGGGACCATTGCCGTCCCGGCCCGGTTGCTGCTGGATACCCTCAAGACCTTCCCCGAACAGCCGCTGACCTTTGTTGTCGAGGACAATAATACGGTGGAGATCAGTTCCAGCCACGGGAAATACGCCCTGGCCTATGCGGACGGGGCCGAATTCCCGAAGGCCGTGGAACTCCCGGACCCGAGCAAAACGGAAATCATGGGGGACATCCTGGCCACCGCTATCGATAAAACCCTTTTCGCCGCCGGGAATGACGACCTGCGCCCGGTGATGAGCGGCGTATTCTTCCAGTTTTCGCCCGAGGGGCTGACCTTTGTGGCCACGGATGCCCACAAACTTGTCAAATACCGGCGGACAGACGTACAGGCATCCGAAGTGGCGGAGTTTATCATGCCCAAGAAACCCCTGAACCTCCTCAAGGGCATCCTGGCGGGAAGCGAAGACCCTGTTACGGTAGCTTACAACGACAGCAATGCGAAGTTCCTCTTTGCCAATACCGTCCTGGTGTGCCGGCTGATCGACGGGAAGTACCCGAACTACGAGGCGGTTATCCCGAAGGAAAACCCGAACAAATTGGTGATCCAGCGCTCCCAACTGCTGAGTTCCGTTCGAAGGGTTTCCATCTTTTCCAATAAAACCACCCACCAGATCCGGCTGAAAATTGCCGGGGCGGAGCTGAATATTTCCGCGGAGGATGTGGACTACAGCAACAAGGCCGAGGAGCGGCTCACCTGTTCCTACCAGGGCGACGACCTGCAGATCGGGTTCAATTCGCGGTTTTTGGTGGAAATGCTCGGAAATCTCGGGTCGGATGAGATTTCCCTGGAGATGAGCCTGCCCAACCGGGCCGGGATACTGACCCCTGCAGACGGCCTGGACGAAGGCGAATTCATCACCATGCTGGTTATGCCGGTAATGCTGAATTCCTGACAGCCTGCGGCCGGTGATCCGCCACCTGCATTTCCACAACCTTCTTTATGAGGAAGACTGCCTGCCCTGGTTTTACCAGGGCGCAAAGGGCCTGCCAGACACCCGGACACCTGCTTCAGGCGGGATATCTGTCGTCCACCTGATTCCCCCTTATTTGCCTGGTGGCGGCCCGCAACTTCAATCCGGATTCAAATCGTACACGTGCAGGTTGCACCGGAGCTACCTGGTCGATTTATCCCCTGCAGAAGAAATCGAAGCGTTTTTGCGGGACTGTCTGGGAAGCCGGCGATATAAGAATTGCCGGCGCCTGAAAAGGCGGTTGGAGGATCGGGTGGATTTTCGTTTTACAGTGCATACTGAAAATATGGACCCGGGGACCTACCGGGAGTTGATGGCCGGGTTGCGAACCATGATCGGACGCCGTTTTGCCCAAAAAGACGTCAACCACGATTCGCTGGGCCGCTGGGAGGACATTGTGCGCCATACCTGGGACCGGATCCGGGATAACCAAGCCTCCCTGATGGCCATTTACGATGGCGACACCCCTATTTCCATCGGATTGAACTACCATCGCCAGGGGGTAATGGCCAGCGCCATTACCGGGTTCGACACGGAATATGAACCTTTTGGCCTGGGCAAACTCATGCTGCTGGAGAAAATTCGCTGGGCCTTTGCCAACGACCTGCGGATCGTAGACCTGGGTTGGGGCGACCTGAAGCACAAAGAGGACCTTGCCAACCGGATGGAGGCCTACCGGACCGAGGTGGTTTACCCGGCCGCCAGACCCCACCTGCGCCTATTGGCCTGGGGCATTGCGCAATTCCTGAGGTTCAAGCACCGAAAAACCGAATGGTCATAAACTGGCTGGGGGCTTCCCCATTGCTGGCCCGAACGGCGTTTACAATGGGCAAAACAAAGCCCAGAACGGCCGCCCCGATCAGTATCAGGATACCGAGCCCAAGGAGCAGGATGGCCGGAATTCCCACGATGATATAAACAATCAGGCTTAACTGGAGGTTTAAGATGGCCTTGCCGTGTGCATCCATGTCCATAACCGTATTGCGGGAACTCAGCCAGATAATCAGGGGGACAATCAGGCTCCCGAAACCAATGATGTAACCGAGCAATTGCGTCAGGTGGGTGACGGTAAGCAGCTGGCGGTCTTCCCGGAGGGTTTGTTGCGATACGAGTTCCATAGTAGTAGCGGTTTTTGATTGATGATTGCAACTTATGGGTCGCAGGACGATCAAAAATGTTACACATATCAGGTCCGCTGAAGCCTACCGGACCCGCGTAACCGACTGCTGGACCCGCATTCCCATAACCAGAACCTTCAACCCCCAGGGGGTCGCGCAGGGTGCGGCGTGCAGACAAATTCATTAATCGTATTTTTGTCGGGCCTGCGCACCTGTGTGGGCCAACACTGCAAACCCGATGGACAGAGACACCATTATTGCACTTGCCACCCCGGCCGGTTCCGGCGCAATCGCCGTATTGCGACTGTCCGGGCCGGAAGCCATCCCATTGGCGGCGGAGAAATTCCGCGCGGCCAGCGGTAAGGCCCTGGAAGATTGTCCCGGGCATACGGTACATCTGGGGACTATCCGCAAGGGGGATCGCATTTTGGACGAGGTACTCGCCACAGTCTTCCGGTCTCCCCGTTCCTATACGGGGGAGGACGTGGTGGAAATATCCTGTCACGGCTCGGTATATATCCAGCAGGAAATCCTGAACCTGTTCCTGGATTCGGGATGCCGGATGGCCAACCCGGGGGAATTCACACTTCGCGCCTTTATCAATGGGAAAATGGACCTCAGCCAGGCCGAAGCAGTGGCCGACCTGATCGCTTCGGAAAACAAGGCAAGCCACCAGATTGCCCTGCAGCAAATGCGCGGGGGGTACAGTTCGGAAATCGCGAAACTGCGGGAGGAGTTACTGCACTTTGCCTCCATGATTACCCTGGAACTCGATTTTTCAGGGGAGGACGTGGAATTTGCGGACCGCGAAGCGTTTTTCGGCCTGCTGGACCGCCTCAGCGCCCTGCTCAAGGGGTTGATAGACAGTTTTGCCCTGGGGAACGTCCTGAAAAAAGGGATTCCCGTGGCCATTGCCGGGGCCCCGAACGTTGGGAAATCCACCCTGCTCAACGCCTTGCTGCGGGAAGAGCGGGCCATCGTAAGTGAAATTGCCGGGACCACCCGGGATGCCATCGAAGACGAGATTGTCCTGGAAGGTATTGGCTTCCGCTTTATCGATACGGCGGGGATCCGGGAAACAGAGGATACGGTGGAACACATCGGTATCCGGAAAACGTTTGAAAAAATGGAAGCGGCCCGGGTGATCATCTACATGGTGGACGGTTCCCGCGCCCACCCGGACCTGCTTGCCTCCTGGTCGGCCGAAATCCAATCCATCCGCGAACGCCACCCCGACAAACCGGTTATCCTGCTGGTCAACAAAACGGATCGGCTTGATGACAAGGCCCGGAAACAACTGGAAGAAGCCCTCCCGGAGGCCCTGGGCATCTCGGCGCGGACCGGGGAAGGACTCGAACAACTCCAGGCATCGCTGCTCGGCCTGGTCAACCGCGGGGTGTTGGAAAACAACGACCCGGTGGTGAGTAATTCCCGCCACTACCAGGCGCTGGTAAAAGCCCAGGAGGCCATCGGGAACGTCCGTGAAGGCATGGAAGCGGGAATCCCTTCCGACCTGGTTTCCGTGGACATCAACGAGGCCCTCCACCACCTCGGGGAGATCACCGGGCAAATCAGCACAGACGACCTGCTCGGCAATATTTTCTCAAACTTCTGTATCGGGAAGTAAATAGTAAAGAATGTTCTGGGAGTACCATGAAAATCGGCGCAAGCATCAATTGGCATAAAGCAGGTCGTGCCCTATTTCGATTTTACTGGCGCTCATATTCCCGAATTCTATAAAATCGAAACGGGCGCCGTGAGCGAAAGTTGGGGTAAGGATTTGGGGTATAGATCATAAAATATCCATATTTGCTAATTTTGGACATAATGCGTGGCTTTAGCCTGAATAAAGTGCGATATCATGAACATCAGTTTTACCAAAAAACAGGAAGAGTATATCTCCAGGCAAGTAGCCTCCGGAGAATACCAGAACAACAGCGAAGTTATCCGGGATGCCCTGCGCCTGCATCAAATCTACCGGGATAAGGTAGTTGCGGATCTTCGGGCAGAAATTGAAAAAGGTATCGACAGCGGCCCAAGCTCCCGTTCCGTGCAGGATATAATCGAATCTAAAGGAAAAACCGGGAAGTCGGCCTGATGACAGCCAAAACCAACCGCAACTACATACTCTCCCAGACAGCCGATCAGGACATCAGTGAAATCTTCGATTATACGGAGGAGGAACATTCCTTTAATCCGGCCATTCGATATTTAATCAAATAAGGAAAGACGCTGTTTATATTGTCCGGGTCCTACATGGAACCAGGGATTTACCCAATTTCCTGTAGAATTATCGAAAACCGGAATAATTCGCTGTTTCGCTCCTTTATCAGACGGGTGGGGTGTAACCCCCGTCGACCTATCCCCTAATCGGATAGCGTGGCACTGACCCAACTGCCCAGCCGGCTCACCTGCACCCTCCCTGTTACATTTATTGCACATTCGGCTACATATGTAGCATGGAATGGGTCATCAAGAGCGTACCTTCACTTCAAATCGAAAATCACCCCCAGCATGGTCCACTTCGTAATTTCCCTCAGCAGGTTCCTGAAAAGGTGCTATCCCGGCAGCCCCGGGGGCGCATTCGAAAAGTCGGAAATCATAACCTGGTTGTTCCTGGCAACCGTAACCCTGTCCCTGCTCACCGCCGTTTACTTCCTGTTGTTCTTTTTCTCGGAAGGACCGATATGAAAATATCCGGGTGTTTACAGTTAATCAGCGCTTCGGGAACGAGCATGTTGATCCGAAGCTAAAAGCCCCGGCCAGTATTTGGCCGGGGCTTTTTGAGTTTGGCGCCTCATCCCGGGCACCGGAAATACCTGTACATCCCGTTTAATAGGGCCGCAACTTAATGTTAAGCTGTACTTCAACCTGATCGTCTACCTGTATAATCCCCAGCGCTTTGCGGGGTGCCTCCAGGTCAAAGTCGCTCAGGTGCATCACAAAGTTTCCATAGATACAAAGGTTCGGGTTCATATCGCAGATAAGTTCCGTCTCGAACTCCCTGGAGACCCCAGCCAGGGTAATACGAAGCCCCGCCCGGATGACGTCGGACGGTTTCTCGGGTACCTCCGCATATAACAACTCCAATAATACCCTGGGGTGGTCCTCTGTTTTCAAGAGTTCCTGAAAGTCCCGGTTAATGCCCCGGCCGCCGCAATCAAAACCTGAATTTTGCAGGAACAGTTCCGCTTTGCTGAAGAGGAATTTTCCATCCTTCGTTTCGTAGACTACGTGAAGGGGGTCGGATTTATCTTCCAGGATATAGCTGCAGTCAAAGGAATTCACATTGGTGGTTCCCGCAATAACAACTTCGCTTTCCGGGTGGATATGAACCGTGGTTTCACTGTCCTCGTCCCCGATGAATAACAGGAAAGCCGCAATTACTGCGAATACCGTTGTTTTTGCGACGAATGTTGAAAATGTAACCATGGTGCGGTAAAATTTATAAACCCCGGGGTAGTTGTAAATCCTCCAACACCCCGGGGCTTCCCATAAAAATGGTATTAGAAACTAATCACTGCCTCCAACATCACCCCTTTAAATGCACCTTCATTGAAAATGCTGGTCGTGTCAAAACCGTCGTACTGCTGGTTTACATACTCCAGTTTTGTGAGGATGTTCTTGGTCAGGAACGCCCCTGCGCCCAACTGGAACCGGTCGATGTTGATATCCGCTCCAGAGGGGTCGTCGCTGCTGACCGTGTTGTAACGGGTACCCACATAGAAGTTCTCATTGCGGCCAAAACGGTAGAGCAATTCCCCGGCAATCTGGGTGGCTGAGCGGGTGTCCGGCTCGGCTTCCGCCTTGCCGCTTGCCAGTTCAACGGTGCCGAAGAATTCAAGTCCCTTGTATTTCAGGAAGGGGTTGAACATGAAAGCGGTAATCTCATTGCGCATCCCCGGGTCGTAACGACCGGAGCGGAAGTTGCTGGTTGCCGAGGCATCCACGTCTTCCATAACCAGGTAATAGCGGGACCCTGTACGGTCTGCACTATAGAGATAGACCCGTCCGGATTTGCCCGTTGTATAGACAGACCCTGTCAGGCGGAAGCGGAAATCGTCCGTGATCTGCTTGTCATACCCCACCTTACCGAGGACGGAAAGGCCGGTGGCCCCGGGGTTGGTAACGGCCTGGTTCAGTTTGCCGTTGGATACGCCGAACATACCGAACCACCCACTGTTGCAACGGTAGTAGACTTCGGCGCCTACCTCGGTGGTAAAGGCGTCCATAATCAGGTTGCCGACAAAGGGGTTGTAGATGGCCTGGGAGTTGTCGCTCCGGCGGAAGTGTGCATCCCCGTAATTGTTTTCCATATGCCCGACTTTAAGCGTCAGGTGTTTCATGGCTTCCTCCAGGAGCCCGGGGCTGATAAAGTCCAGGTTGTCGATCTGGAAATACCCGCCTTTGACGTAGGGTTCCGGGTGGTGGCGTGAAGACAGGTAGGTACGCAAGTGCATGCGGACCCCTTTGGCCAGTGCCACGTCCAGATCCAGGTTAGCGGTTGCCAGGTTGAAGTTGTCTCCGATCTCAATGAGTTCCACTGCGCCGGAATTCTCGTGGTTGAGCGCCTGGAACTGCAGTGTGGAAGAGCCTCCTACGCGGACCTTTAACCCGTCGAATGTCAGGATGGTGTCCTTTGGGGCTTCAAAGACGTTGATGCCGTCTTTGTCCGGAGACCGGAAATTATCCAGCTGCCTGTTGTTTTGCGTCCAGGCAGACAGGCTGAACAGAAGCATAAATGCTAATAATGAATAATGCGTGAACGTTTTCATCTGATTGTGGTTTTAATTGTGAGTATTGCGTTTATCGGGTCCAGACCGTATTGAAATGAATCTCGATCTCGTCACCCGTTTTGATTGTTCCCAGTAAGGCTTTTGGCGGTTCAATGCCGAAGTCGGTCATCCGCAGGGGTTCGCTTCCCTTTAATAACACCCGTCCCGTTTCGATGGTCAGGACGCATTCCAGGTCGATCTCCCGCGACTGCCCTGCTATTGTCAGTGTGCCGCCCAGTAATGCTTTGTATTGCTTTCCGGGAGACTGTACGGGTTCCAGCGAACGCACTTCCTTCATCCGGAAAAGGATGTCTTTGAAGTTGCCCGTATTCAGGGCGTTATAGGTGTTTTTGTCCATACTTCCCTTTCCGCTCTTGAGGCTTTCTGCCACAATCTGCAGGTTCAGTCGCTGCAGGGCCGGTAACTCCCCGGAGGTATCCAGGGCCAGGGTCCCGGATTTCCCTTCAACGGTAATTTCCCAGTCGTGCAGGGTGGAGGTCCCGGTAACGAGCAGGTCGTCTGTACCGTTTGTGAGGCTGAACTCCTGGGCGATTGCCGGGGTTCCGGAAAGGACCAGGATGGCGATTGATATCCATAAAAAACGATGAGATCGCTTGAGGTGGTGGTGTGTAATCATGGCTGCTTTTGTTTTTCGGAACAAATTTCCGACAGGAATTCAGCCTAAAACCTGATAATTATCAAGTATGAGTGTATCCCATTGTAAATGTGCGTTTTATACTTGCTTTTTTTTATAAAAATTAAATTTCACCTCATTTTTCCACCCGGTTTTGGCCCGGAAGTCAGGCTGTACCCGGTATCGGTGAACTGTAAATTCCCAGGGGGTATCCGCATGGCCCGCGGATTCCTTCCGGCTGATGTTTATCATATTCTGCCAGGTGGGGTGCCCCTACCTTTACCTCTGTACCGTGACCAAATACACGGCAAGCAAAGTACAGTTCTATGAAAACACTCACAGCTACCCAGAAAGAATTGAGCGTCTACCGCTATGGCGATAAGCGGGCAGACGGAACCAGGGAAATGAAAAACCTGCTCGGCGGCAAGGGCGCCAACCTGGCCGAAATGAGCCGGATCGGTATTCCGGTGCCCCCGGGATTCACGATCACCACAGAGGTATGCACCCTATATTCCCAAAAAGGAAAGGGCGCCGTCCTTAAAAAAATAGAAACGGAAGTCAAAGAGGCTATCAGCGCTATCGAACAAACAATGGGAACGACATTCGGGGACCCGCAAAACCCGTTGCTGCTGTCCGTGCGGTCCGGGGCCCGCGTGTCCATGCCCGGTATGATGGATACCGTGCTGAACCTCGGCCTCAATGAACACTCCCTGGAAGGCATCATCAGTAAAACGGGGAATGAGCGTTTTGCCTGGGATTCGTACCGCAGGTTTATCCAGATGTACAGCGGCGTGGTCATGGGCCTCAAACCCGAAACGAAACAGGACCTGGACCCCTTTGAGGAAATTATCGACCACCTGAAGGACAAACGCAATATCCGCCATGATACGGAATTCACCGTCCAGGACCTGAAAGACCTGGTGTATGATTTTAAGGATATCGTCCGCAAACGCACCGGGAAAG
Source organism: Robiginitalea sp. (assembly GCF_982776155.1). NCBI lineage: Bacteria > Pseudomonadati > Bacteroidota > Flavobacteriia > Flavobacteriales > Flavobacteriaceae > Robiginitalea > Robiginitalea sp. The sequence continues at coordinate 309,120 of NZ_CEXZKX010000001.1, read as the reverse complement.
AGTTCCCGGCAGATCCATGGGCACAGCTATGGGGGGCGGTTTTTGCCGTATTCAACAGTTGGAACGGCGACCGGGCGGTCTACTACCGGAAAATGAACGGCTACCCCGAACACTGGGGGACGGCCGTCAACGTCCAGGCCATGGTATACGGGAATATGGGCACGGATTCCGGGACCGGGGTCTGCTTTACCCGGGATGCGGGCACAGGCCAAAACAAGTTCAACGGGGAGTACCTGATCAATGCCCAGGGAGAAGATGTGGTGGCCGGCGTCCGTACCCCACAGCAAATTACGCGGCACGGGTCGGAACAATGGGCCGCACTGGCCCAGATAACGGAAGCCGAACGTCGCGAAAATTTCCCTTCTCTGGAGGAACTCATGCCGGACATCTATAAGGAATTGTTTGAATACCAGCAGAAACTGGAAGCGCATTACCTGGATATGCAGGATATGGAGTTCACCATCCAGCAGGGCAAGCTCTGGATCCTGCAGACCCGCAACGGGAAGCGAACCGGTTCGGCCATGGTCAAAATTGCCATGGATATGCTGCGCGAGGGAAGCATAGACAGGGAAACGGCCCTGTTGCGCATCGACCCGGCCAAGCTGGAGGAACTCCTGCACCCGGTTTTTGACCCTGCTGCCATCAAAGAGGCCCATATCATTGCACAGGGGCTTCCCGCCTCCCCGGGTGCGGCAACCGGCCAGATCGTTTTCTTTGCCGACGAAGCCGGGAAATTTAAAAACAGTATCCTGGTCCGGGTGGAAACTTCCCCGGAAGACCTCGAGGGGATGCACCAGGCCAGGGGGTTCGTCACGGCCCGGGGCGGGATGACCTCCCATGCAGCCGTTGTGGCACGAGGCATGGGCAAGTGCTGTGTGTCCGGGGCCGGCGCCCTGAAAATCGACTACAACAACCGCATCCTCCGGGTGGGCGATCACGAATACCACGAAGGCGACTGGATTTCCATCAACGGGACCACGGGGAACATCCTGGAAGGCAAAGTAGCTACCCGGGAGCCCGAACTCAGCGGCGAATTCGCCGAATTGATGGAGCTGGCGGATGGTTTTGCACGCATGAAGGTACGCGCCAATGCAGACAACCCGGCAGATGCCCGGGTGGCCCGGAATTTTGGCGCCCGCGGAATTGGCCTGGCCCGGACGGAGCACATGTTCTTTGAAGTAGACCGCATCAAGGCGATGCGGGAAATGATCCTGGCCGATACGGTTAAAGGGCGCAGGCAGGCACTTAAAGAGCTCTTGCCCATGCAGCAAAAGGATTTTGAGGGGATTTTCCGGGCCATGGAAGGCCTGCCGGTGACCATCCGGCTCCTGGATCCGCCCCTGCATGAATTTGTCCCCCACCAGTTAGCCACCCAAAAGGAACTGGCCGAGGACCTGCATATCTCGCTGGATGCGGTCAAGTCCAAAGTGGCCGAACTGGAGGAATTCAACCCGATGCTCGGACACCGCGGGTGCCGGCTTGGGAATACCTATCCGGAAATAACGGAAATGCAAACGCGGGCCATCCTGGAAGCCGCCCTGACGCTTAAAAAGGAGGGGATTACAACCCGTCCGGAAATCATGGTCCCCCTTGTAGGTACCGTAGAGGAATTTGTCCAGCAGAAAGCCATCATCGACCGTACGGCCGCTGAAGTTTTCAGACAGCGCGAAAATTCTGTGGAATACTCCGTAGGCACCATGGTGGAGGTCCCCAGGGCGGCCCTGCTGGCGGACAAAATTGCCGAACACGCGGATTTCTTTTCCTTCGGGACCAATGACCTGACCCAAATGACCTTTGGGTATTCCCGGGACGACTCGGGGAAATTCCTGCCGATTTACCTGGAAAAAGGCATCCTGCCGGCGGATCCCTTCGAGAAACTCGACCAGGAAGGCGTGGGCCAGTTGGTCCGGATGGGAACCGAACTCGGGCGCCGGGGCCGTCCCGGTATTAAAACGGGCATTTGCGGGGAACACGGGGGGGAACCCACCTCGGTGGAATTCTGCCACCGCACCGGCCTGGATTACGTGAGCTGTTCGCCCTTCCGGGTACCCATCGCCCGGGTTGCAGCCGCCCAGGCAGTTCTCCGGGATTAAACCCGGAATATTTAAAACGGCGAGGCGCCTGCGTTATTCCGTACCGTTGTGAGGCAATTCTTGGAAGCGAAAAGCCCCGGCCTGAAAACAGGCCGGGGCTTTTTGAATGTACTACCACACCCCCATCCCCGGAATAGTCTCCGGCAGGGTAAGGGCTTATACGCGGACGTGTCCGTCTCCGTATACGTAGTATTTGTTGGTAACCAGCTCGTTGAGCCCCAGGGGCCCCCGGTGGTGCAGCTTATCCGTACTGATGGCGAGTTCGGCACCCACGCCCATTTGCCCCCCGTCCGTAAACCGCGTGGAGGCGTTCCGGTAAACAGCAGCGCTGTCTACCTGCTGCATAAAGGCTTCCGCCTTACGGTCATCCCGGGTCATGATGCTGGCGGAGTGCCCTCCCGAATACTTGTTGATGGCCGCTATGGCATCCTCTGTGGAGTCCACCAGGCCGATACTGCATTTGAGCGCCAGGAATTCCTGGTACCAAACCGAATCGTCCTGGATCACTTCCTCTTCCGGCAGGATGGTCCCTACCCGATCCGAGACGAGGATACTGACGGAATGCGCCTTGAGCACCTTCCGCAGTTGCTTGAGTTTGTCCTCGTAATCGGGAAGTTTCGAACTGATCAGGATTTTATCCAGTGCATTGCAGGCGGAAATCTTGTCCGTCTTTGCATTGAGGATCACCTTGAGGCTCTGGTCCCAATCGGCATCTTCTGCAACATACAGGAAGTTGTTCCCCCGGCCGCTGACCAGCACGGCACAGGTAGCGTGCTCCTTGACAAAGGCGATGAGCCGCTCCCCGCCCCGGGGCACGATCAGGTCGATCGGTTCCGGCGGGTTCATCAGGAATTCCCGGGTGGCCAACCGGTCGAGCTTCAGCATGCGGATCCAGTCTGCAGACAAGTCGTTTTCCTCCAGCGCCTTGTGCCAGCAAGCCACCAGGGCCACGTTGCTGTGGTAGGCCTCCTTCCCGCCCTTGAGCAGGATCTTGTTGTTGGACTTGAATGCAAGTACCGCGGCTTCGACGGTTACATCCGGACGGGATTCATAGATAATCAGGATCGTGCCGAATGGCGCCGTCCGGTTGATGACCTCCAGCCCGTCCGATACAGTACGCCGGCTGATTTCCCGGTTCACGGGATCATCCTGCTCCAGGACCTCCCCCACCGAGCGGATCATGCCGTCGATCTTGGCAGAATCCATGACCAGGCGGTCATAGAGGGCCTGGTCGTCCCGGTCAAAGGCGTCCAGGTCCTTTTTATTGGCCTCCAGCAATGCTTCGCGATCCTCTTCCAGGATGCGCATCATGGATTTTAATACGTTGTTTTTATGAGTAGTATCTAATAATTGCATGCTTAATTCATTGTGATTTTGGTTCCTACATTTTTACCGTCCATAATATCCAGGATGACATTCGGCTTCTTGCCGTTGGCAATGAATGTCGGGATATTCTTGGCAGCGGTTTTCTGGGCGAAATCCAGCTTGGAGCCCATGCCGCCGCGGCCTTCCGCTTCACCCTTGCCGTTCTCCTTGATAAACTGGTCTACATCGTCATCCACGGATACATGGCTGATCAGCTCCGTGCCGGCATCATCCGGGTGGCCTGTATACAAGCCGTCCGTATCCGTCAGCAGGATCAGTTTATCCACGTTCAGGAGCTGGGCCACCAGCCCGGCGAGCTCATCGTTGTCCGAGAACATAGACATGGTCACCGACACGGCATCGTCTTCATTGGCAATCGGGATCACCCCTTCGGACATCAGCCCTTCGTAACAGTTGATCATATTCTCCCGGTGGATTCCCGGGTTGAAATCGCGTTTGGTGGGCAACACCTGGGCACATTTCATCCCGTAATCGTGGAAGATGTTGTAATACAACCGCATCATCCGCGGCTGCCCGATGGCCGAATAAACCTGGCGGCGCTGGGTCTTGTCCTTGATTTTGGATTTTCCCAGGACTTCCCGCCCCGCAATGACGGAACCGGAGGAAACCAGGGTGGTAATGATATCCCGTTCGTACAGTTCGGCTACCTGGGATACCAAGTTGCGCAGGACCGGGCGGACGATCCGGTTGTCCCGGTTGGTCATGACGTTCGTCCCTACTTTTACGACTATTCGCTGTTTGTATTTCATACGTGTGCTTCTCCCAGTTCAACGGCGCGGTTAAAAGCCGCAAAGGCCGCTTCTTTTATCAATTCATTGAGTTTGTTGTCTTCCATGGAATCCAGGGCGGCCTGCGTTGTCCCGCCTTTGGATGCCACCTTCTTCATCCAGCCGTCCGGTGTCAGGTCGGACTGGTTGAAGAGCTCGATGGCCCCTTCGAAGGTCTGGCTGACCAGGACCTTGGAGTCGTTGGCGGAGAATCCCATTTGCAGGGCGGCTTCCATCATGCTCTGCATAAAATAGAACACATAGGCCGGCCCGCTCCCGGAAATTCCGGTGGAGGCGTCGATGTATTTCTCCTTGCTCACCAGGATGGACTTCCCGGTGGTGTTCAGCAAGTCCTCGATGGTCAGGCTTTCGATCCGCGAAACCTCATCCGAGGCGATATAAGAGGTTAGCCCCTTCCCTACCTGGGCGGGGAGGTTTGGCATAGCCCGGACGATTTTCTTTAGCCCGGTAGCCTTACGGATAAAGTCGATGGATACCCCGGCCATGATGGAAATAATGATCTGGCCCTTGGTGGTCAGACCCGCCATGTCCTCGAACAGGCTTTTGCTGTGGTGCGGTTTGACGGCCACAAAAATCATATCGGCCTGGGGCACGCAGTCCTCGAGTTTTTCAAAGGCGTCAAAATGCGCCATTTTGTTGAGTTGTTCCACTTTGTCCTCGGCGCTGTCGAGGATCATGATGTTGCGCTTTTTGAGAATTTTGGATTTGGCCATGGCCTGAGCGTATGTCAGCCCCATGTTACCGGCTCCAATAACCAGTATCTTCATTCCTAGGTTTTGAAAGTTATTGTTTCTACAATGTTGTATTATAACAATCTCCTAGTCTTAAGCAAATCCAGGGGGAGAAATAGCGGAATTGTAACATAATATAACATTTGGGCGAGCTGGTGAGATTTTCTTTAAGGATTCCTTAACATTTGAAATGCTCCCTGACCGGGCCCTCGCTCGCTGACCGGGCCTTCAATACTGACGGGTCCGGCCTTTACAGGATACTTCCGCAAATCCCGGCGGAGGCAGAAGGCCGTCTTTTTGTAAATTCGACGGAGTGTACCCTCCTCCCGGTGAGAAACACTATTTTTGCCCCAAGCTACAGGCATGTTCCAATTTTTTGAAAAAAAGCGTTACCTGGTCGATCAGCTGGAGAACTTTGTGGATATCCACAACCACATCCTGCCTGGTATCGACGATGGGGCGGCGGACCTGGACGCGTCCGTGGAACTGGTGCGTGCATTTGGCGAACTGGGGGTCCACCGGTTCATCGCCACCCCCCATATCCTCCAGCCGCTCTACCCGAATACCCGAAAAACCATCCACGAGGCACACGACCAGCTGATGGATGCCCTGATGGACCAGCGCATGAACCAGGTGGCCGTGGAGCCGGCGGCCGAGCACATGGTAGACGATTCTTTTGAGGAGTTGCTCGAAAGCGGGGGCTATCTGAAATTCCGCAAAGGCTACCTGCTGGTGGAGATGTCGTTCCTCCAACCTCCCCTGAACTTTGACCGTTGCATCGTGGAAATTGCCAAACGCGGCCTGACGCCCATCCTTGCCCACCCGGAGCGCTACCAGTTCCTGCACCAGAAAAGGGGAAAATACCGGAAGTACGCCGAGCAGGGCATCCTGATGCAGCTCAATATGCTGAGCCTGGGGAATTATTACGGGCCGGAAGTGCAAAAGGTTGCCTACGAACTCCTGGAGTCCGACCTGATCAATTTTCTGGGATCCGATGTGCACAACCTGCGCCAACTCGATGCCGTCAAAGAAATCACCCTGAGACCGAAGCACCTGGTAAAACTCGAAACCGCCATACAACATACTATCGGCAGTTTTTATTGAGGCTCCGAAGAAGTAGGCAAAGCCGGCATTTTTAGTGCCTCCCCGCCGGTTGAAACCCTCAGAAAACAAAACCCGCCTCCCGGCGGGTTTGCTGTCTTACTTATAAATTGCAGATCGGACGGTCTTTCCGTTAGTCCACCATCAATTTAAGTCCGATATTATCTCCCTGGGTAAATTCCAGCTGGATGTAGTATACCCCGCTGGGAAGCCCCTCCACCGGAACGGCAAACTCAACCGGGCTAAAGGTATAGTCCCTTGCCAGGTAGGACAACATCAGCCTGCCGCTATAGTCAAAGACGCGGATCCCGAAGAGTTCGGTGTCATCCGGCATATTCAAAATCTGGATCACGGCGCTTTTAACCCCGTTCCCGCCGTAGACAACCGCAGGGTTCAGGACACTGACCACCATGGAAGCCGCTTCTTCGGAAACTACAATGGTTAGGGTAGCCGTATCGGTAAGGCCCGAATCGTCGGTGACCGTGAGGCTCACCTGATAGGTACCCGGACTCGTATAGGTGTGCTGCGGATCCGCTTCGTCCGAGGTATTGCCATCCCCGAAATCCCAACTGTAACTTACAATCGTCCCATCGTCCGTGGAATTGCTGCCGGTGAAACTCACATCCAGCGGGGCCGTGCCGCTCTCCGGCGTGGCTTCTGCCACGGCCACCGGATTGCCGTTTCCGGACAGTACGGTAACCACCACCGAATCAGACGCGGTCTGGCCGTCGTCGTCTATCACGGTCAGGGTGAAAATATAGGTGCCTTCCACAAGCCCGGAAACCGTAAGCTGGGCCGTATTCTCCCCGGAGAGCGTCGGCGACCCCGGGCCGTCAAACACCCACTCGTAGGAAACGATATCGCCCCCGTCCGGGTCGGAGGCCGTCCCGGTCAGGACCACCGTATCCTCCGGCAGGGTCAGGGTTACGTCCTCCCCAGCATCGACTATCGGGTCCACGTCGGAATCCTGAACTTCGATCAGTATGGTATCCGTATCCGTCAGGCCTTCGTCATCGGTTACCGTCAGGGAAACAACATATTCCCCGGGCGTATTAAAGGTGTAAACAGGGTCTGCCTGGTCGGAGGTTCCCCCGTCCTGGAAATCCCATGCATAGGTCACTATCGTACCGTCATCTGTGGAATTACTACCCGTAAAGGATACCTCCAGGGGTACGATACCGCTCACCGGTGTGGCTTCCGCCAGCGCTACCGGGGGCTCGTTGCCCGACGGGTCGGTAACCACGATAGTGATCGTGTCGGTATCCGTCAACCCGCCATCGTCCGTAACGGTGAGGGTTACGTCGTAGTTGCCGGCAGCCGCAAACGTATATTGCGGATCCGCCTGGTCGGAGGTGCCCCCGTCCTGGAAATCCCAGGCATAGGATACAATCGTGCCGTCATCCGTGGAATTGCTCCCGGTGAAATCCACCACCAGGGGCGCTTCCCCGTTAGTGGGCGTGGCTTCGGCCACCGCTACCGGCGCCTGGTTCGGATCCGATACCGTGATGGTGATCGTATCGGTCCCGGTCAGTCCGCCATCGTCGGTTACCGTAAGGGAAACGATATACTCCCCGGGCGTTGTAAATGTGTACTGCGGGTCGGCCAGGTTGGAGGTGCCCCCGTCCTGGAAATCCCATGCATAGGACACAATGGTGCCGTCGTCCGTGGAATTGCTCCCTGTGAAATCAACCACCAGGGGGGCATCCCCACTTACCGGGGTCGCCTCGGCGACTGCCACGGGGGCCGTATTGCCCGTTACCGAAATGGTGATGGTATCGGTATCCTCCTCGCCCTGCGAATCCGTAACGGTGAGTGTTACATTGTAGTCCCCGGCCGCTGTAAAGGTATGTTCCGCAACTTCCTGGTCGGAGGTGCTTCCGTCCTGGAAATCCCAGAAGTAGCTTACAATCCCCACGTCGTCCGAGGATCCCGACCCGTCGAACAGCACCTCCAGGGGGGCAATCCCGCTCTGGGGCGTAGCTGCTGCCACCGCGGTAGGCGGCTGGTTGGTAACGGCGTTGACCGTGATGGTAACCGTATCGGTATCCTGGAAGCCGGCATCGTCGGTTACCGTAAGCTCCACCACATAGGTGCCCGGATCGGTAAAGGTATGCAGCGGGTTGGTCTCAATGGAGGTTTCCCCGTCCTGGAAATCCCAGGCATAGGCTGTTATGGCGCTATCATCGGTGGAATTTTCCCCGGTGAACTGCACCTGCAGGGGTGCCTGACCGGAAAGCGGCGAGGCTTCTGCCAGGGCCACCGGCGGCTCGTTGGTCCCGTCGCCGACAATCCACTGGAAGTCGACGGTCGTATCCAGGGCCGGGTTGCCGTCGTCGGTAACCGCTACCTGGACGCTGTACGGGCTGTTTGCCGCCGCCCCGTTCCCCGGGGTTACTTCGGACTCCGGCGCATTGGTGAGCTGGGAATCCGTATAGGCAGGGCCGTCCACTTTATAGAGCGCTATGCGGTCGATGGCGTGCCCCGCGGACCGCTCGGATATTTCCATGGTATAGGTGCCCGCATTTTCAAAGCGGACGTATACATCGTGGGCGTCGTTGTCGCTGGTCTTGGCCTGCCAGTCATAGACTTCCGAGGTTCCGCCAGCGCGATAGACCTTCAGGAAACCATTGCCGGAAGCGCCTTCCGGAAGCGTGGAGGCCGATTCCCGGCCGCTTCCCACCGGGAAGACAATGTTGTTCTGGGCCCCTTCGAGCTCGGCGATCAGGGCCGCCTCACTGGCAGGAGTCCCCTTGTAGCCGAAAAACCAAACTCCATTGGAATTCGGGAATCGGAGCCAGTTGTCGTTCTCGTCCGTCGGTATCGAGCCGCTGAAGAAATTCCGCCAGTTAAAGCGGTAGACGCCGGGCGTGTTGATGGCTATCTCGTAGGTGAGCGTACCCCCGTTCTGATTGTTCAGGTGGTTGGTACCTGCGATGACGCCAACTGCACCGCCCGTAGTTGTTGTAGCCCAGTCGGGAACAATATCCGTGGATTCTGCCTCGATAACCACCAGGCCGCTATCCTCCTGGAAAACGCTGCCCGAACCGGAAGCCAGTACGCCCGTAATCAATCCGGTGGTCGGGTTGATGGTGAGGTTCGGCGGCAGGTTTGAAGCGCTGTAAGCCAGGTTTTCACTGGCGTCCGACGCCTCGATCTGCAAACTGACGTTGTCCCCTTCATTGTTAAACTGGTCGCCGGGATTGGTGACGTCCGGCGCGAGGTTGTCATTGGAAAGGATGATCTCCTGGGACTGGCCATTGCCGTAATTGATGGTCAGCGTGGCACTGCGGTTGGGGCCCGTACCCGTGAGCTGAACAGATACCGAATAGGTGCTGTTCGCGTTGAGCAATTGATCACTCAGTTCCCCGGCAGTGATCACAAAATCCCCTGCGTTTGGCCCGCTCAGGTCCATCGAGGTGACATATACCCCCACATTTCCCCCGGAGAGGGTAATATCAAAGGACTCTGTTGCCCCGTCGGCAATCTGGATACCATCGGGGGTTTCCAGCGTACTCGCCACGCTTGGGGAGCCCACCGGGGCATCTACCCCAAGGTACTCCATGTTCTTCTGGTTGCCCCCGCCCCGCACCGGCGACCCGGCCGCGATAAAGATGCCGTTGCCGGAGACAATTGCCTGGGTCCCGTGTCGCGGGTTATTCAATGGGCCGAGGGTCCGCCAGGTATTGGACTGCGGGTCGTATTCCTCGGTGACGGCCAGGGATGCGCCGGGAGTTTCCGTTTCCCCTCCGATAACCAGCAGGCGGCCGTTGTAGTTCACAGAAGCCGCACCTGCGCGCTCGGTTGGGATATTCTGCCCGGCAGGCAGGCTGCTCCAGGTCCCCGAAGTAAAATCGTATACGTCGATTTCAGGGATAGTGGGTGCAAAAACATTGCCCGTTCCCGCATCGGATTGCCGGCCACCGGATACATAGAGCGAATTCCCGATCAGAACGGCGTGGAAGTGGTCGCGCGCATTCGGGGCATTGGCCAGGGTTGTCCACTGGCCCGTAGCCGGGTCGAATTCGTCAAACCACGGTACAAAACCGCCGTCGTGCCCGTCCGTATTACCGCCAACCACATAAAACTTATCGTTGTAAACCACCAGTCCGGCCGATCCCCTGCGGCGCCCGACGGGAACTTCGGGCCCCTGGATCCAGACCTGGTCGGCCGGGTCGAACATCCAGATAAATTCAGCAGGGATTTCATTCGGATACGCATTTGTCTGGAATGCGCCAATCACCCAAATGAGCCCCTGATACGTTACCGCCTGGAAATGGTTGAATTCAAAGGGGGCGGAACCAGCCAGGGATTCCCAGGTATCTGTGGTGTAGTCGTAAATATCCACGGTTTGTGCACTCTCGCGACCACCCATTAAATAGAACTTGTCCCCGGCCTGAACAAAGGAGTTTTCGTGCCGGGCCGTATAATTCTGGTTTTCGTTCTTTTCAATCCAGGATTGGGAAATGGTCCAGGCAAAATTCTGCGTGGCCGGGGCAGATCCCGGCTTGGTGGCCGTTACGGTGACCAGGTGCACCCCGTTGTTGTTGGGCCCACCAATGGATGCCTGGCTGGAAATCGTACCGGAGATTTCCCCCGTGGAAGGGTCGATGTCCAGGCCGTCCGGTTGTCCGGTGATGTAATAGGTTACGGCTTCCCCGGGATCCCCCCCGGAAGCACTGGCCGTAAGGGAAACCGAAGTCCCCGGGTCATCGGACTGGTCGGCAATGGGGTCCAGCACCAAATCCGGGTTCCCGGTATCCACGGATATGATTTCGATGGCGTTCAGCACGGGGTTCTCCACCTGGTGGATAAACTGGATGTTCATAACCCCGTCGGCCACGGTTACCGGATAGGACAATGCCCCGCCGGAGAGGTGCCCAAAGGCCGCCACCGGGTCAAAATCATCCTCCACAAGCACCCCTTCCACGTTGATGTCGAAGACGCGTTCGCCTACCTCATCCGTGCCGTTGAAAAAGTTCCCTACGTACACCTTGAGAATATAGTCCCCATTCTCCAGGGGCACCTGGTATTCCATTTCGGGTGCCGTCGGGGCGTCGTAGCGCTCCGTAGCAAAAAGGGATTCGTAGACTGTCTCGTCGATATACGCAGGGATGGAAGCATCCCGCTGGCTGAATTCCAGGCCGGATTCCAGCGCCACACCCGTATTCACGCTGTAAATACCGCCGGTATAGGCGCCAGAGGCCCCGTTATACCGCCAATTCGTGCCGTCATCGGTGGCAGTCACCTCCTCGCCCCCGGCGTTGATCCGCCAGGTAGTCGGGTTGATGATTTCCCACTGGAAGTTGATGGTAACGGCATCCGCGGGAGACCCGTCACTGTCGTCGACGGTGATGCTCACGTTGTACGGGCTGCCGGCGTCTGCCCCAGCCTGCACGGTGCCGCCAATCTGCCCGTTGGTAGGCTCGATACTGAGCCCCGGGGGCAGGTTGGAGGCCGAGTAACTGAAATTGCCGTCCCCGCCCAGGGCCTGAACGCCCAGGCTCCCGGTGAGCTGCTCTCCGATAATGCTCGTCTGGTCTGCAATCGGAAACACATAGAGCGGGGTATCGTCGTCTGCCACATCGAGGATCTCAATTCCGTTTACCAACGGGTTTTCAATCACGTCGTGCAGGAAAGCGACGTCCAGAAAGCCGTCATCCACCGGGATGACATGCGTGAGGACCGCCCCCACCTGGTGTCCGTAGGTACCGGAGAGGTCGATGTCGCTGGTGAGCGGATAGACCGTACCCTCCAGGGTAATGTCGAAAATCCGTTCGCCCGGGTTTTCCGTGCCGGTCCAGCCGTTGCCCACATAGATACGCACTTCGTAGAGCCCTGCCGGGGAAACCGGGAAGGAATAGGTCATATTCGGCGGGCCTTGCTGGGAATCGTAGCGTTCCGAATCGTAAATTTCTTCAGGGGTCGTCGCCAGGTTCACCTCGGGCGTAAAGCTGTTGACGCCGTAGGCCTGTACCTTGTTGGAGCCTCCGAGGGTCAGGTATTGGGAAGGTTCGGCAAGCGTATCGGCTTCCCAGTTGATATCCCCGTCGATGGATGCCAGTTCCGGCCCCCCGGTATTTACCCGGTACAGCACAATCGGGCCATCGGTGACCGTCACGTCAAAGCCCTGCTCCACAAAATTACCGTCCCCGTCTGTGGCGCGGATGGTCAGCGAGGTAGTTTGCGGGGTCCCCGGATAGGAAATCGTCAGGGTAGACCCATTTATCTGCGCCCCGATGCCGGGGTTTGTATTGTTTTCGACCGTATAGGTCAGGTTCTCCGGCCCCATGTCGTCGTCGAAGTAATTCTCCAGGGCAATGTCCTCGTCCAGGGAGTTGACAATGCGCGTCAGGTCTTCGAGTGCGAGGGCTACCACCGGGACGTTGCTTTTCACATTGAGGAAATCCCAGGTTCCTTCCAACTCCACACCCGAGGTGTTCGAGGTGCCGATAAAGCCCACAGCCAGGTCCTGGCTGCTTTGCTGGAGGGCCGTGAGGATACTCCCCTGGGCGGTAATGCTTCCCAGGGAAACCCGTGGGCCCTGTTCAATAGCGTATTCCAGTTCCACCTCCCCGGTAGCCGGGTCCACAATGAAATAGAAGAAAAATTCAGCCGAAGGGCGATTCCCCACGGGGATCGTTGCCTGCAGAGGCGTACCCACTACCGCGTCATCGATTTCCTGGGAGGCCAATACGCCGTCCGTGGTCAGCACGAGTTTGATAAAATTGCTCTGCGTCCCATCGCCGATGAAATAGCCCAATTCGCCCCCCACGGCTGCTGTATTTCCGTAGAGCTGCAGCGCCCCGTCAAAGTTGACCATCCGCCCGGACACGGTAAACTGCCCGGTGTTCTGGTCTACCTGTACGCCGTACTGGTAGCCCTTGTCCTGGTTGTTGGCAACCCCATTGGCCGTACCGGCCGTCATGTGGGACGTCATCAACCCGGGAGCGCCGCCGAGGACGTCATTGGGGTTCGGGTCGTTCGGGTCATTTACGCGGTCCAGCCAGTCCAGCCAGTTGGCACCGGTGTCCCCGTTGTTCATCAGACCGGTCATCCCCAGGCCGAAAATACCTCCAAGGCCCTGTTGGTCGTTAAACAGGCCATTCTCGATAGGTATCGTAAAGGCATCGCTGCCACCGGTTAAGGGATCCCCGAGTTGGAAGGGGTCGTCGGCGTCGGCAATGCCGTCCGCGTCGTCATCCGGGTCGTTCAGGTCGGAGACAAAGGGCGCCCCGGCAACCTGGTCAAAATCCGAAGGCTGGGATCCGCCGTTACACGGGTCCGTGCCGTTGTCTTCTTCGTCCTGGTTTGTATAACCGTCCGCGTCGTAATCCGCATTCGGGTCGTAGGAAGGGTCTGAAGGGTCGATACAGTTTACCGCGTCGTTGGGCTCGAAGACGAAAATGGTCCCGGCCAGGTTGCCAATCCAAACCGTTCCCGGGAACGGGTCCGTATCGGAATTACACGTAATGCCCAGGGCCTGTGAATTCGTCAGCCCGCTAAAGAAATTAACGGTCAGCGTTTGTAATTGCCCGCTGCCGTCGAGCTCCACCCGCCGGACGGTACCCGTATTGGAACTGGCCAGCAGGTTCCCCTGCATGGCGCCGCCGAAATTGGAAGCGGTGTATTCGTCGATCCCGTTCGTGTTGGTGGGCCAAATAGTGATCAGGTCGTCATCCGGACCTTCCGGGTTGACAATCCCCGGCCCGCGGTAATCGCCTTCCACCGGGTTGGCTGCTGGGGCCACCAGGTCCCAGTTGGCCGGCAGGGCAATATTCGGGTCATTTGTGGAATTGGGCCGCGACATGTCCGGGTCGTACGTCAGGGTGCGCCATACAGCACCAGCGGTAGAGGAAGGATTCGGGGCGGTATAAATCCCGGCACCTGCAGGGTTGGCACGCGTGGGGTTCGGATGCCCCCCGTAATATGAATTGAACGTATAATTCTGGATGTCCGTGGTAATCAGCACCAGGTGGTCCTCGTTGTTGATGAATTCCCCGTCGGGGGCCGCGGAATTGCTGCCGGGTTCCCCGGGTACGTAGTTATTCGTCACTGAAGCTGTCCCTTCATTTTCGGGCAGGCCTCCCCATCCCCCGTTGGGTCCGTTGTCGGTTACGTAAACCGCTCCGCTCTCGGTAACCACCAGGTCGTAGGAATTCCGGTAGCCCGGGGAAAAAATCTGTACAGGGCCGTTAGCTTCCAGGATCGCCTGGTTCAGGCCGTCGTTGCCCCCAAATGGGTCGCCAACATCCACGCCGTCATAACCCGGGGTATCCGGGTCGGTTATACCGTTCGCATTCGGGCGCGTCGGATCGTCCAGGGTGGGCAGGTCGTAGATATAATCGCGGCCGTCTCCATCCGTCAGGGTGGGGAGTGCGTTGAGCTGGTCCAGGTCGATGGCCAGGATGGCCGCGGCCAGGGCATATTCCCCGGTAAGGACAAAATTGATGGAAGGCGAGCCCCCGTTGGTATGGCCGCCCTGGGCCACCAGCAGGTAATTGGTCCCGGAAATGTTTACCAGCTCCAGGCCATTGGTGGCGTGGTTTTCTTCGGATCGCGGCAGGCCGCGGACTAGGTCTACCACGTCCCAGCTGTTACCGTTCCAGGTCATCCGGGTGATGATCCCGGAATTGGTATCCAGGTCCACATCCCCGTTCCCCCCTCCGGTCCCGGCCCCGATCCGGAAATCGCTGGAAGAAACGTAGATAACCGGGTTGGCAGAGGTCCCGCCCACGGTGAGGCCGGTGGTTTCCCGGCTCGTACAGGCATTGGCTGTGCCGCTGCAGGGCCCGCCGTCATCGTCGTGGTTTACAATATCTTTGACACCCGTGAGGATTTCCAGGTCCGCAATCTCGTACTGGTTGGCGGCAACCTTGTTGATGGTGGCAATTTTGATGGTTCCCGGGTATTCCGCAATATACAAGCGGCCGTCCGGGCCGTATTGCATGGAAGTAACGCTGTTAATGGCAAAACCGTTGTAATCCAGCTGGCTCTGGCCAAAGTTAATCTGCCCGGAAAGTGCAAAGGGCATAAGGGTTACTGCCAACAATACCAGGATTCCGGAAAGCGTGGATTTTGGGGCCGATAAGTAGTTTTTCATAGTAAGGAGCTAATTCATTGCAATTTTTTGCCCAATCAACCAAATATAACCCGACAATCGCGTAATGGGTAAAGGCCGCGTTGATATTCGACTAAGCGGTTTTGATCTTCGTTAAATGACCACGGATCGATTCGCAAAAAGCTTGAATCTCCAATACATACGGCTTTTTTTGCAAAAGGTTTGATCGGGATAGAACGGCGGGCAAACTTACGGATTCGGGCTAAAAAGTAATGTCACTTTCAGGTTAAGTTATCAACTCAATCCATAAAAAAACCGGCTCGCGGCCGGTTTTTAGTTCCTGAATGGGTGATTACCTGAATTTCCACCATTTTTTCTGGGATTTCGAATAGCCGTACCCGTATTTCCCCCCATACCCCAGGTTTGTCTGTTTCACGTCGTTGACAATAAAGGCCAGGTTGGATATTTTCCCCTCTTCCTTCAGTTTGGCCGGGAAGTCCAGGGTATCCCGGGCCGTAACCCCTGCGCGGGCCACATATACCATCAGATCGGCCTTGTCGCTGAACAGCAGGGTGTCGGTAACCACCAGGATCGGCGCGGTATCCACCACCACGTAGTCGTATTCCCGGCTCATTTCGTCCAAGAGTTCCTTCATCCGCTCGTTCATCAGCAATTCGGCCGGGTTGGGCGGGATCCGGCCCGAAAAGATCACGTCGATGGCGTGCTGGTCTACCAACATGCTGTTGATAATGTCCTGGGGGCGGTATTTGTCGTCGTAGAGGTATTCGGTGAGGCCCGCATCCTTGTTGCGCCCCTGTTTCCCCATGTTGTCCACGTTGTTGTTCAGAAAATAGGTATACAGCTTCGGATTCCGGATGTCCGCGCCGATGAGCAACACGCGTTTGCGGTTGCCTGACAGCACCAGCGACAGGTTTGTGGAAAAGAAGGTCTTCCCTTCCCCGGGCGTCCCGGAGGTCACAAAGATCAGGTTGTTCTTCCCCCCTCCCCGGCGCGCCTTGAGCAGGTAGTCCAGGTTCGTGCGGATGATGCGAAGCGATTCGGCCAGGATGGACCGGTCGTCCTTAATGATAAACTTGTTGTCCTTTTTGCCCAGCCGGGGCAGTTCCCCCAATACCGGGGCATCGTGGATGATTTGTTCCAGGTTGTGCCGGCTGTGGATCTTGTTGTCCAGCAGGTCCCGGGCGTAAATCACCGAAAACGGGACGAGCAGGCCAAATATGATGGATACCAGGTATACGAGTTTCCTCCTCGGTGATACAGGCGTATCCGAAACATGGTAGGCACTGTCTATTATCTGGGATTTCGGGGCGGTGGATGCCACCGCAATCTGCGCCTCCTCTCGCTTCTGCAACAAGTACAGGTAGAGCGACTCCGTGGTCTGCTGCTGGCGGGTGATGTCGCGCAAATCCCGCTCATTCCGGGGCGCCGAATAAATCTTTGAATTGATTATGGCCTGCTGGTTGGTCAGCGTACTGACCTGCATTCCCAGGTTATTCACCTTGCTGTTCAAACTGGATTGCATGCTCTGCTTCAACCCGTCGAGTTCCTGGTCCAGGTTCTGGATAATCGGGGATTTCTCGGTAGAACTTTTCATCAACCGCCGCCGTTCTGCCACTAGCTGGTTATACCGGGCCGTGGTACTGGCAATGGTCGGGTCGTCCAGACCAATGTTCGTGGGCATGATCTCGTACCCGTCCTGCTGTTGCACCAGGTCCTGCATGGAGGCTGCAATTTCCAGCTGGGTTTGGGAACTCGCCAGTTGCTGGCGGTTGCTGGCGCCAAAATTCAGGTTGATGTTCGCCTCGGACTGGATATCCGTAAGTCCCCGCTCGGTCTTCAGTTCTTCTGCAGATTCGTCCACATTGGTTAAGTTGGAGGAAATCGCGGCAATCCGGTCGTTGATGAACTGGGAGGTCTTGTCCGCTACGGCCTTTTTGTCGGCTATAGCATTTTCGTTGTAGATCCGGATCAGCGTATTGAGAAAATCCCGTGCCCTGTTGGGGATCGGATCTTCCAGGGAGAGGGTGACGATATTGGAAAACTCCTCGGCAATGGCCACTCGGACACGTGCCTGGTAATTTTCGGCTACTTTGGTCACCGGGGTAATGCTAACCATAAGCTTGCGATCCCTGTAGGCTTCCGCGTTTTCAAAATTCGGGGTAATAACCAAATCCCCCAGGGGGGTCTCGATGGTTTTCCCAAAGGCGTATAACTGGGCCGGCCCATCTTCTTCCCGCGAAAATCGAAAAGACGTGTCCGAGATACCAGTTACAAAAAAAGAATATGCGGAACGATTGATTACCGAATCGGCCGACAGGAAGTTCAGGTTTAAGGGCGGATGGTCGTACAACTCCGTATTCCGGATATTCCCCAGGGAAATAATCCGGGAATTCAGGCCCAGCTCCCGGACCACCTGGATGATATTGCTCCGGGAATTGAATACTTCCACCTCGTCCTCCACCATCGTGTTCCCCCCGGATAACATCCCGATATCCGAGAAAAGGTCCAGCCCTCCGGCGGAACTCTGGTCCTCGATGATCTTGATCTTGGCCCGTGCCTCGTATTTTGGAACGGCGTAGCGCAAATACACAACGGCTATACTAATAGCTACTGCTAGCGATAACAGGAACCACTTCCAGTGCCGCAGGTAGGTACTTAATATTTCTCTGATTTCCGTAGAATCGGCCATAGGTAAACTGATAATTTGGGGTGGTTTGCGTCTAAGATCGCGTGATCAGGATTACTGTGGATGTAATCAGGGTCGAAATAATAGAGACAATAATCCCCGCCCGGTTGTCCAGGCCGGAGGTCTTTATAGCCGAGTTGTTCGGCTCCACGTAAACCACATCGTTCTGGGTGAGGTAATAGACCGGGGAATTAAAGGCATCTTTTTTTGTCAGGTCGATACGGGTATACACCTTGGTACCGTCAAAGTCCCGGATGACCAGCACATTTTCCCGCTTGCCCTTGATCCCCATATCGCCGGCCAGGCCCAGGGCCTCCAGGATGGTGATTTTCTCCCCGAGAACCGGGTAGGTACCGGGGCGGTTTACCTGCCCCAATACGGTTACCGTAAAGTTGTTCAGGCGGATGTTGATGATGGGGTCCCGGATGTATTCAGACAAGCGCTCCCGCAACAAGGTCCGCGTTTCTTCCGGGGAAAGGCCCGCTATTTTGATTTTGCCAATTACAGGAAAATCAATCATCCCGAATTCATCGATCAGATAGTCTACCTGTTCGGCGCGGATTCCGCCTTCGGAAGGTCCGCGGAACAAGTTGAAGGGCGCGCTGGCCTCGGGGTTCAAAGAGGACACGTGGATGGACACCAGGTCGTCTTCCTTGAATTTGGTCACCGCGTTGTTCTCTTCGAGCAGGGTTTCATAGGAACCCGTGTCCTGGAAATAGACGACATTTCTTCGGGAGGCGCAGGAGCTGATCAGCAGGGCGCCGGCAAGGAGAAGGAAAACTCTCCGGAATACTTGTTTGTTCATTATTTGGACGGATTATGTTTTGAAGGGAGCAGGTCCTCCAGAATGGAAAGCCGCTCCGATTTGAGCTGGTCCTCCCGAGATTCGATGGGCTCCTCCGGGTGGGACCGGTCGAATTTACAAAACTCCGAATTATTGGACACATACTCGGGCACGATGTTTTTCATCAGCTTTACCGTATCCCCGCTGAAGAACATATTGGAGATACAGAGTTCGTCGATGAGGGAACGCACTTTTGCGTAGTCCAGTTCGCGCACCTTGCTGATCATGATCTTCCGGTTATAGGTAGGGAGCGTATTCTCCCCGTTTGCCAGAAGCTCCTCATAGAGCTTTTCCCCGGGTCGGAGCCCGGTGATCTTGATGTCGATATCCTCCGGATAGCGGAGGCCGGAGAGGCGGATCATGTTTTTGGCCAGGTCGAATATCTTAACCGATTCGCCCATGTCGAAGATGAAAATTTCCCCCCCTTCGCCCATGGCGCCAGCCTCGAGGACCAGTTGGGAGGCCTCCGGGATGGTCATAAAGTACCGGGTAATATCCTTGTGGGTCACCGTGAGCGGGCCGCCTTTCTCAATCTGCTTCTTAAAGAGCGGGATAACCGATCCGTTAGACCCCAATACGTTGCCAAAACGGGTGGTGATGTATTTGGTTCCCCCTTCCTGCTGAATGCAGCTGATATACATCTCGGCAATCCGCTTGGAGGCACCCATCACGTTGGTGGGGTTCACCGCCTTGTCGGTGGAGATAAAGACGAATTTATCGGTTTTATGTTGCTGGGCCAGGTCGGCTATCACCTTGGTCCCTGCAATATTGATCTTGATGGCCTCATAGGGGTTGTACTCCATCAGCGGCACGTGTTTGTAGGCTGCCGCGTGGAAGACGATGTCCGGCTTGTATTCCTGGAAGATGGAATTTGCCCGGTTCTTGTCCCGCACGTCCGCCACGATCGGGATAAAGTTGTGGAAGCCGTTTTGCTTGAGCTCCTGCTGCAGGTCGTAGAGGGCGGATTCCGCCTGGTCAAGGACAATCAGCGTCTTGTAGTCATAGTTGCAGATCTGCCGGACGATTTCGCTCCCGATGGAACCGGCGCCCCCGGTTACCAGGATGCTCTTGCCGTTCAGGTCCTTGGAAATCTTTGCGTTCTTGATGCTGATGGGCGCCCTGTCGAGCAGGTCCTCAATCTGGATCTGTTTGATCTGTGAGGCCTTCAGTTCCCCGTTGATCCAGTCTTCGACCGGGGGGACGATTTTCACCTGCACGGAGTACTCCACCAGGCTTTCCACCAGTTTCCTGAGTTTTTTCTGGTCGATGTTCTGGATGGCGAAAATAATCTCGGAGACATTCTTCTTCTCGAGGAAATCCCGGTTCAGGATTTCCGGCCCGTAGACGCGGACGCCGTTTATTTGTTTCCCGGATTTTTGCCGGTCGTCGTCGATGTATCCGAGGACCCGGACGTTGCTCCGGGATATGGAATTCAGGGCGTTATAGGTGAGGATTCCCGATTCGCCAGCCCCGTAAATAAAAACGTTTTTGGTAAAATTGATGCCCCGGTTGATCAGGTTGGTATAGAATACCTTGAAAACGTAACGCGAAGCCGTCAGGCCGATAAAGGCCAGCAAGCTGTGGATGATGATAATGGAAAGCGGGATGGTAAACCCGTCCATCAGCAGCATCTGCCGGTTGGTCAGCACCAAAACGATCGAGAGGATGCTCGAAAGGCAGATGGCATTGAAGATATTGTAAACGTCCCGGACGCCTGTGTGCCGTACCACCCCCTTGTAGGAGCCCGTGATCAGGAAAGCCACCATCGAGATAAATGCGATAACGGGCAATTGCAGGAACAATTTTTCCACGTCGAAGTTCAGGGTGAGGTTGAATCGTATCAGGTAGGAAAAGACGAATGCAACGGACACCGTGACGAGGTCTATTGCCAGTACAAGCCACTTGGAGGCGTAACGGGAAACAGAATTTGTCAGGTAATTTTGAATCATGGCAGGGTGTTGTAGATTATTTCGACAGTCCGCTCCAGGTCGGACTTCGTAAGATTGGATCCGCTTGGCAGGCACAGGCCTCGCTCAAACAAGTCTTCCGAGGTACCGTCGGCAAAGGAGGTACATTCAGAGAAAACCGGCTGGAGGTGCATGGGCTTCCACAGCGGGCGGGATTCGATATTTTCGGCTTCCAGGGCCAGGCGAATGGCCTCGCGCGTCCCGAAATCCGGGGTCAGCACCGCGGTCAGCCAACGATTGCTGAAGGCGCCCTCTGGCTCTTCCAGGAAGGTAAACGCCCCGGTACCCGAAAGCGATTCCCGATAAAATTCATAATTGGCCCGGCGGGCGGCTACCCGCTCGTCCAGGACCTCCATTTGTCCGCGGCCAATGCCGGCAAGGACATTGCTCATCCGGTAGTTGTATCCCACGCTGGAGTGTTGGTAGTGCGGTGCCTGGTCCCGGGCCTGGGTGGCCAGGAAAACCGCGCGCTGCTTAACGGCCGGGTCGGCGGTCAGGAGCGCGCCTCCCCCGGAGGTCGTGATAATTTTATTGCCGTTGAATGAAAATATACCGATGCTTCCAAGGCTGCCGCAGGGCCTGCCGTTGTACCGGCTGCCCAGGGCCTCTGCACTGTCTTCCACCACGGGGATGCCGTACCGCTCGGAGAGCGCCATGACGGCGTCCGAATCGTAAGGCATGCCGTAGAGGTGCACGGCTACTATAGCTTTGGGTTTGGCTCCTGCCCTCATCCGGTCCAGGATGGCGGCTTCCAGCAGGTCCGGGGAAATATTCCAGGTGTTGGGTTCGCTGTCGACAAAAACAGGGGTGGCTCCCAGATAGGTAATCGGGTTGGCCGAGGCAGAGAAGGTAAAACTCTGGCAGATCACTTCATCGCCGGCCCCCACGCCCAGCAAGTCCAGGGCCAGGTGGATGGCGGCCGTTCCGGAACTCAGGCAGGCCACCTGCAGACCGGAACCCACATAGGCCTCAAGGTCGGCTTCAAAACCCGTCACATTGGGCCCCAGGGGGGCAATCCAATTGGTTTCAAACGCCTCCTGCACATACTTCTGCTCGGCTCCCCCCATGTGCGGGGAAGATAACCAAATACGTTCTTGTACAGCTGTTTTCAAAAGGGTGTTTATCGCTTGGGTTGTCCGTATGCTTTCGACTCGTAAAAGTACAATCTCGAATCCGGTTTGCACGCTCAATCAGAAGAAAAACCAATTGCATTACGTGAGGTCCCGGATTCAAAGGCTAATTTACGGTTTAAAGCCGTTCCCAGCGAAATCGGGGCCAATAATTCGCTGAAGGCCCAAAAAATTCGGACAACTCCGCTTTTTGGCCGGCATGCACCGGAAACACGGGGGGCACAACTGCTGTACGGTGCAGGTAATCCGCGGAATGACGCATTTCGGCTAAAATAAATTTTGGACGAGAATATTTGCTATTTACCAGATAATTTACTTTGTACTACTTTTAGCACAATAATTTTAACCCCACACACTACACTTATGAAAAAGCCCTCTTATCTCATCCTGCTTCTGCTTGCGCTGGCTGTGAGCTGCAGCAAAAACGAAAGTTCAGATGTCGACAACCCGGACAGCGGGAATCCGGACCCGGATCCCGTTGAGCGCGTGGTATACGACCTGACAAGCGTCAACGATTCCGGGGTAACCGGAACCGCCACCCTCATCCGCAACGACGACGGCACCTCCACAATTTACATCGAATTGGAAAATGCCTCCACGGGCATCCACCCGGCAGCCGTCCACGAAAATAGTATTGAAATGGGAGGCCCTGTTGCCATTACCCTGAATGAATGTGAGTGCGCCATAAGCGAGACCGTCATCACAGAACTGGACAACGGCACGTCTATTTCTTTTGATGAGCTGAACGCCTTTGACGGGCATATCAACATCTATCAGAGCGAGACAAACATGGACAATGTGATTGCCCACGCCAATATCGGTTCGAATGCATTCTAATCGAATCGACAGATAAATAATAAATACTCCGGCCTGGCCCGGGGTATTTTTTTTAACCAGCCTCATCGGGCATAACCCGTACAATCATCCGGGCTGGTTTGCGTTGTATAATTTTGAAGGCGGGGACATCCCCCGACAAAAACCTGTTTTATGAAGATTCTCGTTACCGGGGCAGCCGGATTTATTGGATTTTTCGCAACCCGGCTGCTGGCGGAAAAGGGACATCATGTGGTGGGCCTGGATAACATCAACGATTACTACGACCCGGAACTGAAATTCGGCCGGCTGCGGGAACTGGGGATCGACCGGGGATCTGCGGAAACCTTCGGACAGGAAACGGAGAGCTCCACCCTGACAAATGTGGCGTTTGTTCGGCTGAACCTGGAAGACCGGGAGGAACTGCGGGCCCTGTTCGAGCGACACTCTTTCGACGCGGTATGCCACCTGGCCGCCCAGGCCGGGGTACGCTACAGCCTGGAAAACCCCGAAGCCTACATCGACAGCAACATCGTGGGGTTCCTCAATATCCTGGAGAATTGCCGGCACTGCGGCATCGGCCACCTGGTCTATGCCAGCAGCTCCAGTGTTTACGGGCAAAATGAAAAAATCCCATTTGGAACCACGGACCGGGTAGACCAACCGATCAGCCTGTATGCGGCTACCAAAAAGAGCAATGAGCTCATGGCCCATACGTACAGCCACCTGTACGGTTTTGCCACCACAGGCTTGCGGTTCTTTACGGTGTATGGTCCCTGGGGACGGCCGGACATGGCGCTTTTCCTGTTTACCCGGGCCATCCTGGAAGGCCGGCCCATACAGGTTTTCAACAATGGCGAGCAGGAACGGGATTTCACCTATATCGACGACATAGCCGAAGGGGTGGTCCGCGTGCTGGAGGACGACCTCAGTGGTCGCCGGGATCACCGGGAAAAATACAAGCTATACAACATCGGGAACGGCAGCCCGGTAAAACTCATGGATTTCATTGAAGCCATTGAAAAACACACGGGGAAAACGGCTATCAGGGAAATGCTTCCGGCCCAGCCCGGCGACGTTACCCGGACCTGGGCGGACACAGGTGGCCTGCAAAAAGATTACGGGTATAGGGCCGGATCGGATTTAGACGACGGGATTGGTAAGTTTGTCGATTGGTATGTCAATTATTACTCGTGAATGTGTTTAAAAGTTCACAATTATTGTTTTTGGACGATTTAAATAGGGGCATGACCTAGTAAATTGAATATTTGCAGACTGTAAAAGTTTTCTTTGCTGTATGAAAAGACTTCGGATCCTATTTATCATTGTCGTAGGAATCTTCCTTTATTCCATAGCCTTGTCCTCTTTTGTCAGAAACCTCTACCTGGCACCCGACACCAATGCACAATGGGGAATAGCCGGGGACGCGGTGAAATTTATGGCCAATTTACCCTCCCAGGTAAAGCAGGCTTTTGAAGCCCCGGGGTTTTATGTCGGCAACAGCACTGCCAAAGATGGCCTGACGCTGGTTTCCCAGGTCAGCGATACTGTGGATTACCCGAATCTGCTCGTCTCTTATAAGACCAAACCGTTTGGGCAGGAGTTTGAACTGCTGGAAGTGCCTTCAGGCGCATCCATCCGGAAATGGGCCCCGGACAATGCGGAACTCTTCGAGAGGGCGTTTAACGAGGCGGATCCGAGAAAACCCCCAAAAGGCAGCGACTTGCATTTTATGCATGCACTGATGCTGAAGGACAGTTCCCTGATTATGAATTCGCAGATAACCAGTCTGCTTACTCGAATCGGCAAGGACAATTCAATTATGTGGATCAGCAACGACAGGAATTACCACCATACCTCGGAGCTCGGTCCGGACGGGACGGTCTGGGTTTGCAGCCGCCCTTTCCAGGCTACACAACTCCCCTTCCTGCCGGATACGGAAGAGGCGCGTTCCGCCTTTATGGACGATGCCCTTACCCGGATTGACCCGGATACGGGGGAAATCCTTTTCGAGAAATCCGTTTCCCAAATATTGATCGAAAACGGGTATGGAGGCTTAATAGTCCAAAAAGGGCAGATCATCAGCGACCCGATCCACCTGAATGATATTCAACCCGCCTACAGCACTACCGAATACTGGAACCGGGGCGACCTGCTGGTCTCCTGCCGGAATATCAGTACGGTCTTCCTTTACAGGCCCTCCGAGGATAAAATCCTGTGGATACAGCAAGGCCCCTGGCAGAACCAGCACGACGCGGACTTTGTGGACGGCCAATCGATCAGTATTTTTGGCAATGACATCCTTCGGGAAGAAAGCACGATTGATCCGAAAATCACAACGAAGAATTTATTCTTCCCCCCTTCCGGCGGGACGAATGAAATTTATCTTTATAACTTTGAAAATGATTCCGTTACCACCCCCTATTCAAAACTCATGGAGGCCGAAGGGATCAATACTACCACCTCGGGCCGGAGTGAAATTTTGGCCAACGGGGATATCTTTGTTGAAGACACCAACAACGGGAGGATCATCATAGGAGATTCGGCCCGTTCAAAAATGGAATACGTCAAACGAATCGACGACGAACATATTTCCAGTTTATTCTGGAGCAGAATGATAAAAAACTAAATAAGTAACACCATGTATTTATATTTAGGACCAGGTCTTGGCGGGGGCATACTCGCCGTTATCAGTGGAATCTTCTTAACCATCTTTGCATTTCTGGTAGCCGTTTTCTGGATACCCATTAAGCGGTTCTTCGGGATGTTTAAAGGCAAGACCAAAGAATAGGCATTGGAATACGCAATTATCGCAGGGACCACCCTGCTGAGTTGTTTGCTTTTCGAGCGCATCCATATTATTGGCGTGACCAATAAATTGATTGCCTCCTACCGGCAGCAATTCTCCCTGATGCAGAACAAGGACCTCGGGGACGAGGAGAAACAACAATTGCTGCTGGCCCAGGTAAAACTGCAGTTGGGGCAGCTGTTGAAGCTCATTCTCCTGCTGGTTGTCTTTGTATCCCCTTTTATCGTATATACGCTTGCTGCGCCTTATACGGAACTGTTCAGCGCGTCGACATTGTATCGTTGGGAGGGCATCCTGGCAACCTTTGTGGGAGTGGGCCTCTATTTTATCCTAAAACGCATGTATGTCAAGCTATTCGGCCAGCGAAAAGGCGCTGCATAAATTTTACCTGTCCAATTATTTTATTTCCCGCTCCTCCCTCGAGGTGGAGCAAATCCTGTTTGGAAATAAAATAAAAGACCTGCAGGTTGAAGCCTATGTCTTTATTTCCGGCTTGGCCCGCTCCGGGACCACGGCCCTGATGCGGACGCTTTTTGCAACCGGCGAATACGCCTCCCTGCAATATTCCAACATGCCGATCCTCCTGAGTCCGAACCTCTGGAAAAAGAAACTGAAACTCGAGTCCCGGGAGCGTGCCCATGGGGACGGGATCAAAATCGACGGCAATTCCCCGGAGGAGTTTGACGAATATTTTTGGAAGGCTTTCCTGAAGGATTCCTATATCTCCGACGCACTGGAGGTCCACGAGGTCCCGGGGGACATCCTGGAAAAATACCAGGAATACGTAAAACTCATCTGCCATTCCAAGGGCAAAAAAAAATACATCTCCAAAAACAACAACAACATCCTCCGTTTGGATTCCCTCCTGGAATTACCCAACAGCAGGGTCATTGTTCTGTTTCGGGACCCCTTATCCCATGCGGCTTCCCTCTTGAAACTACATAAGTCCTTCAGTGAAAGCCAGGGGGAAGATCCCTTTGAACTGGATTATTTTAATTACCTGGGGCACCACGAATTTGGCCTGGGGCACAAGCCGTTTTTGCTCCGGGAGGCTTTTATGGAGGAGGCCGCAGCCTACCCGAAGGATACGCTGGACTACTGGGTCTTTAGCTGGATCAATTACTACGAGTACCTGTTATCCCATTTGAAGGAATCCATCCATTTGATTGCCTTTGAGGACCTGACCACAAAACCCGGAGAGGTCTATGGCCGCCTCGAAAATTTGCTGGAACCGGAAACCGGGATACCTGTGCCCAACCGACATACCCCGAGTACGTATTCCGGATTGTCCTGCAGCCCGGAGCTGAAAAAGCGTGCAACCGGGATTTACGACCAATTGAAATCGA
Organism: Robiginitalea sp.; assembly: GCF_982776155.1. Classification (NCBI taxonomy): domain Bacteria; kingdom Pseudomonadati; phylum Bacteroidota; class Flavobacteriia; order Flavobacteriales; family Flavobacteriaceae; genus Robiginitalea; species Robiginitalea sp. The sequence goes on along the minus strand of NZ_CEXZKX010000001.1, from coordinate 282,347 downwards.
AAGACCTCCTTTCCTGAAATGATAGAGGCGCGGAGCTTTATGCTTAATTAAACTTTGAGTAATGGACGGAAAAATATTTTGTATCGGTTTAAATAAAACGGGCACCACATCCCTGCATTTGGCGCTGGAGAAACTGGGGTTTAAGAGCGTTCATTATGAAGATGACAAAGGCAACAATATCAAGGAGATCATTCAACATAATTTCGAGAATGGAAAAAATATTCTCGAGGGGTTGGAGGAATACGACGCCTTCACGGATTGGGATAACAGCTCCAATACCGTGGGCATCTTCAAGGAATTCGACAGGCAATATCCGAATAGCAAGTTTATCCTCAACACCCGAGATCTGGAAAGCTGGTTGGACAGCCGGGAAAGGCACGTCCTAAAGAACCAGCAAACCGTAAGGGATATACCCGACTCGGGCCTCACCTGGCTGGAGGTGGACCGGGAAGGCTGGACCCGGCACTTTGAGGAACATCATCGCGAGGCCATGGAACATTTTAAAGGCCGGCCTGATGACTTGCTGGTCATTGATGTCGTCAATGGCGATGGCTGGGAAAAGTTGTGTCCATTCCTGGGGGTACCCATACCAGGTACGCCTTTTCCCAAAAGGAATGTCAGCCCGCAGAACAAACCGCCCCTGAAAAGGTTTTTGCTGAAAATTTTCCGTCAACTCCCCAGGCCCCTCAAACGGAGGATTGCAAAAGCGCTGCTCGACTAACAGACGGCGGCGATTTCCGCAAACCGGGGAACATCTGCCGCCCTTTCTGTTGCAATACTTTCAACTTTCCGCTTCCTTGCGAATTTACCACTGACTCTATAGGAGATCCCCTACCCGGGTGTCTGTATCGTGCAGTTCATCGATTTTTTTCCCAAAAAACTGTTAAACGGGTTACTTTCGACGTCCAGTTGCAGAGTTTTGCGCGTATTCGAATGAGATTTGCGTGAAGTTTGCCCCGATCGAACCATCAAAGGTGCTTTATCAACAATCAGATGTTGGTATTTTTTTTGTCCCTTACCGTGCAGTTCATCGATTTAATTGCAATTTTCGTCGACTAATCAAAGTTATTGAATGAAGTAAGCACCATATCTTAAACCCTACTTTGACTCATGAGATTTCACCCCACTCGAATCCATCAGAGCCAGATATTTTTTATCCTATTTGCACTGACATTTTTGATTGCCTGTTCCAAGGATTCCGATATCCTGGATTACACCACTGCCAACGGAGGTTCTCCAAACGTGGAACAACAGGAAAAAGACGCTGAAACCGAATCCGGTTCCGAGGAATCCGATGGCGAAGATACTTCCGCGGAAGAAGAAGCCACCGGGGAGGAAACACCCGGGGAGGAAGCTGCGGAAGAAACCACAGATACCGACGGAGAATCGGGCATGGAAGAGGGTTTTGAGAGCCGGACCACGGCCTTTCCCCCATCGGATGATGCATATCTGGAGCGCGGCAAGAGCTACAATGAGTCGCTGATTCGCCTGGAAGAAGGCAACCGCACGAGCTACCTGCTTTTTGACCTTTCCCCGATTGCGGATGCCGGCGGATACATTACCGACGTGAATTTCCAGTTTACCGTCCGCTCAGACGGCGGGGACGGCACCATCGAAGTCTACCGGGGCACATCCACTAACTGGAGCGAGGCCGACCTCGACTCAAACACTGCCCCGGCCAACGATATCCTGCTCGGATCTGTCAACGACGAATACGTGGCGGGGAGCACCCAGGAAATTGTCCTGAGCGCGGCCGATCTGCCGGCAGAGAAAACCACCATCATCCTCTACCACGCCAATGGAAACGACCTGGCCATTGCCTCCAAGGAACACGCTTCCAAGGCCTGGCCCAAGTTGATCGTAACCTACAACCTGCCCCAGGACGCGGCCGAAATTGAGGTAGAGGAACCCACAACTGAATCCACCTCCGAAAGTACCCAAAACGTTGCCCCGAACGCGGTGGCCACGGCTACCCCGGTCTCCGGGCAGGCGCCCCTGACTGTTTCGTTCAGCGGGAAGGATTCCTCGGATGACGTATCCATCCAGAACTATGCATGGGACTTTAAGGACGGGCAGGGCTCAACAGCCATCAACCCGGAGCACACCTTTACCGAGGCCGGCAGCTATCAGGTAACCCTTACCGTTGAGGATGCCGAAGGGCTTTCCGACCAGGCCAGCGTGACCATCACGGTTGAAGAACCCGACAATGCCGCACCGGTTGCCCGTGCCAACGCGAATACCACAGAGGGGCCCGCCCCCCTGGAAGTCCTTTTCAATGCGGACAGCTCCTCGGACGACCAGGGCATTACTTCCTATCAATGGAATTTTGGCGATGGCACCAGCAGCACCAACAAAAACCCGTCAAAAACATTCTCCGAAGCCGGCGAGTACACCGTGCGGCTGACGGTTAAGGATGCGGATGGTGCCACGGATACGGATACCCTGACCATCACCGTTACCGCATCACAAGCGGCCAACCAGGCACCTGTTGCGGTAGCCAAGGCATCGGTACTAAGCGGTAACGCACCTCTGGATGTGCAGTTCAATTCCAACGACTCTTCGGACGACAAAGGGATTGTCTCCTACTATTGGGATTTCAGCACGGACGACCCCTCCTCTGCCAAAAACCCGGTACGCACCTTTACCGAACCGGGTACCTACGAGGTTTCACTCACCGTGAAAGACGCCGCCGGGTTAAGCGATACGGATAACCTGACCATTGAGGTTACGGGAACCTCATCCGGGGGAAGTTCCGGTGGAAGTTCCGGTGGCAGCACGGGTGGAAGTTCCGGCGGGGGCACCAGCACCACGGCCGGCGACTATCCTGCAGGTGCCGTATTGGCGTCCAGTTTTGGCTGGAACGCCCAGGATGCTACCGAGGCCTTTCAAAATGCCATCAAATCCAATAGCAATTTCATCGTAATTGACAAAAAGGCCAGCGACTGGATCATTCAACCCACCCGGTTGTTCGATATCAAGAACAAGACGATCTTCTTTGAGCCGGGTGTAGTCCTTCGGGCCAAAAGCGGCGCCTTTGGGGATACCCATGCCGTATTGTTGATGCTAACCCGCGCCAGCAATGTGACGATCGAAGGGTATGGCGCCACATTCCAGATGAATAAGTCGGAATACACCAGCGGGGAGTTCCGGCACGCCTTCCTCCTGGATGGTTGCCAGGATATTACCGTTAAGGGATTGACTTTTAGAGATAGTGGAGGCGATGGGATCAACCTGAACAGTTATACCGATGGCGGATATTCCCAGAACATCACTATCGAAGATGTTAAAAGCATCAATAATAAGCGGCAGGGTATGAGCATTATCAGCGCCCAGGACGTATGGGTGCGGAATTCGGAGTTCCTGAGCACGAGCGGGGCACAGCCGGAGGCCGGCGTAGACCTAGAACCAAATAAACCCAATCAGCGTCTGGTGAATATCAATTTCATCGGATGCCAGTTCAGGAACAACAATTTTGCCGGGTTTAAAATTGCCCCATTTTTGATGAATTCCGGTTCCATACCGATAAGCGTCAAGGTTGTAAATTCTAAGTTCAGTTACAACAGCAAGTCTACGAATCACACCAAACCCCGTGCTGAGATTTTCCTCGGGGCCAGCGATTCGTATGGCCAGGTGAAGGGGACCGTTTTGTTTGACCGGGTAACCTTTGAAGGGACACACTCGCACATTATCAAAAGCCAGAAACCGACAGATGCCTATAGCGTGGAATTCCGGGATTGCGTGGGGACCAACCTGGTGAAGGATGTCAATGTGTCGCCGATATTCCTCGAAGGCAAGGCAGTTGCCGATAACCTGGGAGGGTTCATCTTCAACAATTTCTATCTGCAGTACAGCCGGAACCAGCCTTTCCTGACGATCAATACGCCTCCGGGGACCATTGTAAAGGATGTGATTGGGACATTTACCGTAAAGGAGCCCTATGACAACCCCCCTTCATATAATAACCGGGCGAACCCATCAAACCCGGCGAACATCAACATTAATATCAATTACACCCACATCAATTGATCAGAATCCCCCGCTAGCGGGGGATTTTTGTTATCTGGAAATCTACGTTTTCGTTATCCGATGCATCCATATTGATATAATCAAAAAGGGGCGCCTGTTGATTCTTACGCTTCACCGTAATATTGCCATGCATGTCTTTTAAGCTATCCGGGATCCAGCGGGTGCCCCGCACCCGGAAAACCGGAACATCGCTTTCGTATTCCAATACCACATCGGTAAAGGTAAATCCTCCCGGACTGGATGGGATCTTATAATGCGGCACTTCCAGGAATATCGCCGACATCCCGGTATCCCGGCAAATATTCCGGGCTATCACGTTCTTGAAGTACACGTGAAACCCTTCGGCATTTTTCCTGGAAACCAATAGCCCCCAGTTTGAATCCTTCACCAGAATATCTTCAAAGTGAATCGTCCCCCCAACCGGGTCCGTTTTATGGGAGTGGATGGTGATTTCTGCACGCACTTTCGGGTTGTCCCTGGAGAAGTTGTCAATCAGGATACAGTCCTTGAAACGGACGGAGATCGGTTCCGAACTGCCCGTTAAATTATGCGTTTCAATCTTGATGCCCGCATTGTAATTGTTGGCAAATTGGCAATTTTCGAAATTGATATTCACCAGCCTTTCGGTTTGCAGGTCGGGTTCCAGATCCACCCCGGCCCCGGGAAAGGTGCCTTTGGTGTCCCGAAATTCGGAATCCTGGATCCAAACGTCCTGTGCGCTTACGATGGAGATCCCCTGCCGTTTGTTGTTGATACTCTTGATCCTGCTTACATAAATTTTTTCCGAAAACAATTTCTTCTCACTCCTGCCGATGGTCAGGCCGTCGCCTCCGCTGTCCCGCAGGACCAGGTTATCGATCACTACATCCATACACCCGCGCAGGCGGATCACATGGCGCCACTCCCCGTCAGTATATTCAGCTTTATTCATGGCCAGGACGTTACCCTTTCCAAGCAACTTGATGTTTTTGCAGTCGACGAATTTGAGCAACGCGTCGATCTTCTTGGGAAAGGCCCCGGGGATGGCCCGTAATTCCACGTTTTCCTCAAAGTGGATCGTTTTGTCTTCAACTCTTACAAACCGCATGGGCCGGAGGTTCCAAACCGGGAAATGACTGTCCAGTATCAACTCCTTCTCAGGGCTGTTCATGGCCATCCGGAAAGCTGTGGAGGCGTCCGACGGATAAAATGAACTAATGGGTTTTGGCTGTGAGAACACCACTCCCGACATCAGGAATAGAGCTACTTTTACAAACCGGGTTATTTTCCAATGGCAAAATGGCATAAGGGTGAATTTGCTGCAAGTTAAATCAAAAGGCATGCCTAAAAAATATTGGACTCCCACCGGTTGATTCTATCGTTGAATTGATTGGAATCACTAACTAAGCGATAAAAGCCGCAGGTTATGGAGAATATTTATCTGCCTTGGAATTTATTGCAACCTTTGCTGCATTTTATACAGGCAATTGGTGCATCCTGTGCAATAAATATGTCGAACATAACGTACGATCGTCCTTTGGGATGGCGTTATGAGACCAATAGATGGCTTTCTGTCAATTGATGAACAATTTCACCGCAATATGAAGATCGACTTTCTCATTACCAAAATGAGTGACGGGGGTGCCCAGCGTGTCGTAAGCCTCCTGGCAAATTATCTTGCCGACAGGGACCACGAGGTTCGGATAATCACATTCCGGGATGGCGACCATTATCCTCTCCACGAAAAGGTGAAACGCATTAAAATGCACCAGAAACCGCTGATCGACTCGGTAGTATTCAGTGGTTTTTTCAGTTTATTGTCCTTTTACCGCAAGAAGAGCAATCGACCCGACGTAATGAGTTCGCACATAGACCTCCTGGGGTACATGACCATTCCCATTGCCCGGATATTCAATATTAAAATCATCGTTTCCGAACACAATAATCATTTATCCCGATATACCTGTCAGGAAAGGTTTCTCTGGAAGTTTTTATATCCTATGGCCAGCGCAGTTACCGTGCTCACCCAGTTTGACTTACCCTATTTCCAGAAGAAGAATCGCAGGACGGTGGTGATGCCCAACCCGTATTCCTTTCAGGTCGCATCCCGGGTATCCCTGTCCGACGAACGAAAAAAAGAGGTGATGGCTATCGGAAACCTCAATCGGGTGCATCACAAGGGCTTTGACAACCTGATGGATATAGTCAAAGAAATTTCATCGATGCATCCCGAATGGAAATTTGTCATTGTCGGGGCCGGAAACGGGGGTCGGCCTCAATTGGAAGCGCGAATAAAGGAATTGGGCATCTCGGATTATGTAACCTTAATGGGTTTTCGCAAGGATATCAAAGAGTTGCTGAGCCGCACAGGCATTTATATTCTGCCGTCCCGATTCGAAGGACTTCCGATGACGCTCCTTGAAGCGATGTCCCAGGGAGTTCCCTGTATTGCCTATGATTGTATTTCCGGCCCCGGAGATATCATCCGCGATGGCGAAACCGGCCTGCTCATTGAGAATCAGAATATGGATGAAATGATCAAAGGATTATCACAATTAATCCAAAGTCCCGAACTTCGTGACAAATTTTCCCAAAATGCACCGGGGTCACTGGAGAAGTATTCAATAGAGAAGGTTGGTGCTAAATGGGAAAATTTAATTGAACAGATTACTTAACAACCTTCTATTCCTTTCACAGGCCATCGAGAGTTAGCATCTCATGAGAGCCAAAAATCGATATGCGTCAATTGTCCGGTAAAAGAAAAATTGCTTTTGTCATTCACAACCTGGGGTCTGGTGGCGCTGAAAGAGTGGTCACACTTTTAGCCAACCATTTAGTTCAGTCCTACCATGTCACCATTATCACACATAAAAAACGGCAACCCTTTTACGAGTTGCACAAAGAAATATGTGTCATCCATTGTTTTAACGATACGCTCAGAAGTCAGAATGCATTGGAGAGTATCCGGAACAATTGGCGCCTGTACAAAAGGGTCAATACGCTGATCCGGGAAAACCGGATTGAACTTTGTATCGGCTTTATGACCACCTCCAACGTCCTTTCGGTGCTGGCATCCCGGAGCAATGGTATCCCCGTCGTAATCAGTGAAAGGAACAATCCCGAGGAAGAAAAAAACAAGTTGTCCCATTTATGGAGATTTCTGAAGAAATACACCTATCGGAAAGCGGATAAACTTGTAGTTCAGAATAATCGCATTAAATCATTGTATATCAATGATATTGACAACAAAAAGCTGCAGATCATTCCGAATCCGATAAACCCGGGACTCAGGCCGGACCCCAATGTCGAAATGTCAAACATCATCCTCAACGTGGGGAGGTTGGAGCGTCAAAAGGCACAGGATACACTGATCAAGGCCTTTGCCAATCTGAATCCATCGGGCTGGGAATTGCATATAATCGGTGACGGCAGGCAAAGGTCCTATTTGGAAGCGTTGATCGACCAGCTCCATATGAACGACAAGGTCCGGTTATTGGGAAAAAAGAAAAATATCCAGCCATACTATGCGAAAGCCAGGATTTTTGTACTGAGTTCTTTATACGAAGGGTTTCCGAATGTATTGCTTGAAGCCATGCAAATGGGCAAGGCTTGTATCTCCACGGATTGTCCGACGGGGCCTTCGGATATTATATCCCATGGGGATGACGGCATACTGGTCCCCGTTGGGAATACAGCGGAACTCGAAGCGGCCCTGAGGGACCTCATAGAAAATCCTGCAAAGGAACGCCAGCTCGGTGAAAAGGCAAAGGACGCAACGAGGCCCTATCAAATCGAAAACATCGCCGCCGTTTGGGAAGAGTTAATAGCTGAATTGCTTAAATAGACCATGAAAATCTCTTCCGTCATATCCGCAGCCGTTGCACGATTGAGAAGAAAAGGCGTAGCCCGTAATATTCTTATTGTATTTCTTGTCACGCTGTTCGTCAAGGGGCTGGGATTCTTCAAGGAAACCTTCGTCGCAGCCAATTTTGGGCTTTCAGAGGTACTCGATACTTTTTTCATCGCCTTTATATTGCCAGGTTTCATACAAAACGTATTCGTCAGTTCCTTTAATCAGGTCTTTATCCCGAATTACGTAGCGGAACAACACGGGGAGAACAACACTGCGTCATTTAAAAGTGCCGTTTTTCTTGTCACATTCTCGATATCCCTGTTTCTGGTACTCGTTTCCTTTATTTTTGCCGATTTCTATATCGAAGAGTTTTTTCCCGGTCACGATGCCGAGTATTACGCCCTGGTAAAATCACAACTTTACTTTTTGCTTCCCTGCATTCTTTTTTGGGGGCTTTCTTCCCTGATTCACGGTTTGCTGAATATAAAAGACGAATATCTCCTGTCATCGACCAGCGGAGTGATCCTACCTGTTACAATTATCCTGACCTTATATTTTGGAAAGGAAGTTTTCGGCCCGAACGTTTTGGCTATCGGCACGCTGTTCGGAGCCGTGTTGTCTTTCTCCTATTTACTCTCGGTAGGTTTAAAAAAAGGGGTGCTAGCCTTATCTACACCCAATTTTCGGAGCGAAAACATCCGAGTTATGCTTCGGCAGGTACCGGTAAAGATGACCTCAAGCTTTTTAACGGGCATGCACAATGTTATCGATTCTTATTTTGCCGCCAAACTGGTTATCGGGTCGGTTTCGGCATTGAATTACGGAAATAAAATACCGGCATTTGCTATTGGCATTTTAGTTATTGCCATATCCAATGTCCTGCTCCCCTACTTCTCAAAAGCAGTTGTTGTCAACCGGAAAAAATCATTCGAAACGCTGTTCCGGCTGCTTAAAACGGTTTTTATCGTAAGTGCCATCGTTGCTGTTTTGGGGATCATTACCAGCGATTTCTTTGTGTCATTGTTCTTTGAAAGGGGCAAGTTCTCGAGTAGCGATGCGGAAATTGTATCGTTAATCCAAAAAATAATATTGATTTACGTACCGTTTAAAACTAGTGGAATGCTGATTGTGAACTTTCTCACCAGCATCAACAAGAACAATGTAATGGCCCTGGTAGCATTTATCAGCGTGGTATTGAATGCGATCCTCGATTATGTCCTGATAGACAGCTATGGAGTATATGGAATTGCGATGGCTTCGACCGCTGTAATTGTACTGAGAAATATTTTGATGTTTTCCTACACCTGGAATCAATACAGGTTGTTTAAATTAAAGCACTAGCCGTATGAATTACGTTCGATGGGCCATACTTGCACTACTACTCCTGCAACTTCCGGGTTTCTTCCTTTTTAACATTGGTCCAAGTCTTGGTTCATTGTCCAGTTACCTGACATCGGGATTGTTATTGGTTTACTTCTTCTTTGCGCAACCAAAACACCGGTTATTTATCCCGTTTATAGTGCTCGGAATTCTGTTTTTTACTTTCAGCACCTTTAATTTTTCCTCAGAGGACGAAACGGAATTCATCAAAAGTTTCCTGCGTTTTATGATAGTGGTCGCATGCGGAAACGAAGTGGTGCAACGAACCAATAACCGGGATTTACTGGTAGTTCTTATTGTGGGCGGCTTGAGCATTATAATTCACGGGGTTGTTTTTCCGGATGCCTATACGGAATTCAGCACGGTTACAGGACGTGCCAGTGGCTTTTATCTGAATCCGAACTATGCAGGCACCGTGGCCCTGGTGGGTTACAGTTTAAGCCTGGCATCCTCGTCAAAACGCCTTCGTTGGACAGGCATGCTGATTTTCAGTTTGGCCGGCTTGCTTACCCTTTCCAGGACATTTATCGTAATCTGGGTCATAATCAATCTGATTGCCTCTGTCCGCAGCAGAAAGAATCTCCTTGGGTTTGCTGTGGGTGGCGCGATGGTCATCCTGATTTTAACCGTTTCCACCTTCCTGGAATTGAACACCGAGAGGTTTTCGGCACTGGAAAGTCTTTTCTCCAATAATGTCCAGACGGAAACAATTACCAAAGATACCCGGATGGATACCTGGGCCAAGTACACGCCTAAAGTATGGGAAGCACCTATTTTTGGCAACGGGTACAACAAATTGCGCGGTAAGCAGTACGGCGGCTCCGGCATCCATAATACGTATTTGATGGTCTGGGGTGAATCCGGCATATTGCCCTTTTTATTTTTAATGGGTTTATATTTCTATTTGGTCCTCGGCTGCCTCAAATATTTCGATACAAACCCGGAGTATCTCTATGTAATTATTGTTATTGCACTTGCAATGCTCGCCAGTCATGGATACTTTGAATCCTTCTTTATGGTATTTATATCCATGTTCGTCTATGCCCGAATCAGAGACTTAAAAAAACAGGAATTACAACCCCCACCGAAGGCCACTGCATCGACCTGATTCTTTGATTATGCCCATTATTAAATCTGAACTCCCATGTTGAATATCCTAAGGCGTATTTATCACTTTTATGTGCGGACATTTGTCAGTGACACGGCATATATAAAAAGAAAATTCAGGAAGAAAATGGGGTATGAACTGAACCTGCAGCATCCCAGGACCCTGAATGAGAAAATCAATTGGTTAAAACTTCACGATAGGACGCCACTACATTCGCAATGCTCGGACAAATATGCGGTCAGGGATTATGTCAAAGGCAAAATAGGCGAAAATTACCTCGTACCGCTCTATTTTTCAACCGAGGACGCAGCGGATATCAACGAGCGCAACATCGATAAGTTCCCTTGTATCATCAAAACAAATCACGACAGTTCCGGCGGTGTATTCCTGAGGGAAAAAGAAGGGGTTGACTGGCAGGAAATACAGGCTAAAATGGCTAAGCGGATGCATCGGAATTACTATACGAATTCTCGTGAATGGCAGTATAAAAACATCAAGCCCCGGATCATTGTGGAGCAACTGCTCCTTGACGATGAAGGCAAGATACCCGCAGATATCAAGGTCCATGTATTTCATGGGAAACCGGAAATGATTCAAATGGATGAAGGACGGGGCACGGACGGCCACTTCAGAAACTGGTATTCTCCATCCTGGGATTTATTACCCATGCGCTGGAGCTCCGTTTTAAAAAATGGCCGGTTAACGGACCCGAAAAATGTCCCGGTAGACAAACCCCGATCTCTGGACAAAATCCTGGAGCTCTCCCGACAGCTGGCCGAACCATTTCTTTATGCTCGAATTGATTGGTACGAGGTGGGCAATCGAATATATTTTGGGGAAATTACGTTCCATCACGATGGAGGCTACCGACCCATTCTACCTAAGGAATGGGATTATAAGCTGGGCGAAAAACTGGATCTGCAGCACCAAAAGTGATCCGTTCGCCCATGTATGTTGAGAAAATCCACCCCCGGCCAAACCATATGGGTTAAAAATGTTCATCAATAAAATCGGGCGTTCACCGTAAATATTGGGTGCTGTGAGAAGGGAAGGCCTATCTTTGTGGCGATTTAATTACAAAAACCCAAATCGTTTGCTGGGGGCATTTTAAAGGTGGATTCCCCTCGAAAAGATTACAACGCAACTATGGCAAGTCATATCGAAAACTTTAAGGAACTCGAAAGGCCCATTATATTTATCGGGAATCCGCGGTCCGGGACCACGATTATCTCTGAAATTGTCATGCGGCATAAAGATATTGGCTATCCTTCCCAATATCAGAATGCCTTCCCAAGGAGTACGACCGTAAATTACCTGAGAAGGGTATTCGACAACAAATACTGGAGGATTTTTGGCCAGAAGAAACAATTGAACAAAGTAAACCCCTTTAACCGCTTCGTCTTTCGCACAGGGGAAAATTATACCATGTGGAAAGCGATTGTGGGCCCGGGTATCGATTTTGACCGGGACTTTTTGCACGATAAACGGGAGCAGCCCGAATACGTCCGGAAAATCCGGAAGTTCTTCAGCAAAATTGTCCGGAACCAGGGGAAGAAAAGGCTGGCTTTTAAGATTACCGGACCCTCGCGCCTGGAATACCTGAACAGCATCTTTCCCGATGCGCAATATGTCCGGATTCACCGGAAGGCGATCCCTACCGTCAGCTCCCTGATGAAGATCGATTTCTGGCCGGATCGGGGCGAGAAACGCCTTTGGTGGACCGGCCCATATACACAGGAGGAGCTAGAATGGGCGGAAAAGCACAAAGACGACCCCATTGCGCTGACCGCCTTCCAGATCAAGAAAGTGAGCGATGTAACGGATGAGGAGGTCAGCAAGCTGAATGTAGACGTGCTGGATGTACAGTACATCGATTTTGTCAAGAACCCGGAGCAGGTCATCAAACAGATCCTGGACCACACGAACCTGTCGTATGACGATGCCTGTTTTGATTACATGAAACGCAACAAAATATTCAACCGCAATAAGAAGGACGAGGATTACTTCCCGACCAAGGACCTGGAAACCATTCGCCAGATTTACCCGGCCTGAGTTCCGGGTTCTGGCACCTTTGCGGAATCAACTGTTCCATGATTGCCCAAAACTCCCCATGGGAAACCACACAATGAAATGAGGATCCTGCAACTCATCAACGGAATGTCCACCGCCGGTGCGGAGATTCTGCTGGTTGAAACCTCGAAACGCTACCTGGAACGCGGCCACCAGGTGGATGTCTGCCTGTTGTCCTCCTACGACGCCCCCCTGCTCCGGGAGTTGCGGGCTACGGAGGGTATCGAAATCCTGAGCCTGGGGGAGAAACAAAATATCTACAGCCCGGTTTGTGTTTTAAAACTGGCCAGATGCCTGAAAGGAACGAAATACGACATCATCCACGTCCACCTGTTCCCCTCCTTTTACTGGGCTGCGCTGGCTAAATACGCCTTTCGCGGGTCCAAACTCATCTATACGGAGCACAACACGAACAACCGGCGTATGGGGAATGCCCTCTATCGGTGGGTCGACAACCGCATCTACCCCCGTTACGACTGCCATATCGCCATATCCGACACGGTACGCGAGCGGCTCGATGCCCATATCAACACACGCCGCAACAAGGTGGTGACCATCTACAACGGCATCGACCTGGATGCGATTCGCAGTGCCGAACCGCTCAAAAAAACGGAAATCGGATTGCCGGAGAACGCAAAGATGCTCCTGCAGGTCTCCGCCTTTCGCCCGCAAAAAAACCAGGAAACCCTGATCCGCGCCCTGGTGCACCTGGACCCGGAATTCCATGTGGTTTTTGCCGGAATGGGGGAACTCATCGATTTCAACAAAGAACTCGCCGACTCCCTGGGCCTCTCGGACCGGGTACATTTCCTCGGGATCCGTCCCGATGTCCCCCGGTTGTTGAAAACGGCGGATATCGTGGTGCTTTCCTCCCATTACGAAGGCCTTTCCCTCTCGAGCGTCGAGGCGCTGGCCAGCGGCAAGCCATTTGTGGCGACGGACGCCCCGGGGCTTTCTGAGGTGGTTGGGGGCGCGGGGATCCTGGTGCCTGACAATGACCCGGACGCCCTGGCCGCCGAGATCCGCAAGTTGGACGAAGACCCGCAACACTACGATGCGGTGAAAAAACGCTGTCAGCAGCGGGCCGAGAAATACGACATCAATACAATGGTAGACAGATATTTAGATCTCTACCGGCAAGTCCTGGGGAATTGAAATTGCGAAACCGATATATGAAATCCGGCCAGGAACCGTTTGACACTCTAAGGGGGCGCTCCCCCGCTAAATTGAAAACCATTCATGCCGGATAAACCAAAACTGTTCCGAGTTGCCACCATCCCCGCATCCATAGCCTTTCTGCTGCGCGGCCAGCTGGGCTATATGTCCGGGGACTACGATGTGGTGGCGGTGGCGTCCTCCCACCCGGAGGGTGCCCTGGAAAAAGCTGCCGAAACCCAGGGGGTACGCGGCTATACCCTGCAATTGACGCGGAAGATCACCCCGGCGACGGATATTCGGGCCGTCTACAAGCTATACCGCATCCTGCGAAAGGAAAAACCGCTGTTTGTGCATACCCATACGCCCAAAGCCGGGCTCGTGGGCATGCTCGCGGCCTATCTGGCCCGCGTGCCCTTCCGGATGCACGACATCGCCGGACTCCCGCTGGTGGTGGAAACCGGGTTGAAACGCGCCCTGCTGATCTGGATTGAGCGGCTCACTTATCGGCTCGCCACACACGTATACCCAAATTCGCACAACCTGAAGTCCCTCGCCCTGGAGTTGCGGCTTGCACCGGACCGGAAAATGTCCGTATTGGGCAAGGGAAGCTCCAACGGAGTGGATACCGAGGCTTTCTCCCAGGATCGCATAAGCCCCGAAACCCGAAACGAGATCTATCGGGAAATCGGGTTTAAACCATCGCACCTGATATTTATCTTTATCGGTAGGTTGGTCCGGGATAAGGGCATCAATGAACTGGTGGCCGCATTTACCGGGCTCTGCAAAACACACCCGGACATCAGGCTCCTGATGATCGGCCATTACGAATCCGAATTGGACCCGCTAAAGCCCGAGACGCACCAGGCCATAGATACGCACCCGCAAATCATGTATGTTGGCCCGAAAAAGGACGTGCGTCCGTACCTGGCTATATCAGATGCCCTGGTATTCCCGACCTACCGGGAGGGATTCCCGAATGTCCCGATGGAGGCCGGGTCCATGGGCTTGCCCGCAATTGTCACCGACATCAACGGATGCAACGAAATCATTGAGCACGAGGTAAACGGCCTGATCATCCCGCCCCAGCAGCTGGAACCCCTCAGGGATGCCATGGAGCGCTTTATCCTCGAGCCCGATCTGCTGGCCAGTCTCGCGCAAAAGGCGCGTCCCATGATCGCGGGCCGGTACGAACAGGAGTCCGTTTGGAAGCTGATCCTCGAAGAGTACCGTCGCCTGGAACAAAGTCATAAAACCGCCTAGGTTCCGCATGTATCTATTCGTAAATTGAACGGCCATGACCTACCGACGAATTAAGCATTTCCTGGATTTTCTCACTGCCCTGATCGCCGTTTTGCTATTAAGCCCCCTGCTGGTAATCATCACGCTGATCCTGGCAATCAGCAACCAGGGGCAGCCATTTTTCTTCCAGCAACGCCCGGGCAAGGACGAACGCCTTTTTAAGATCATCAAATTCAAGACGATGAACGACAAAAAAGACGCGGACGGCAATTTGCTGCCCGACGTGCAGCGCATTACCCGGGTCGGCAAATTCATCCGCAAGGCCTCCCTGGACGAGCTGCTGCAGCTGATCAACGTAATCAAAGGGGATATGTCCATCGTCGGGCCCCGCCCGCTGCTAGTCAAATACCTCCCCCTGTACAACGAGGAACAGGCCAAGCGCCACCGGGTACGCCCCGGGATCACCGGGTGGGCGCAGGTCAACGGGCGCAACGCCATCAGTTGGGAGCAGAAGTTTGCCCTGGACGTATGGTATGTGAACCATATCAGCCTGGCCACCGACCTGAAAATCCTGTTGCTGACTGTAAAAAAAGTCTTCCGGCAGGAAGGTATTTCCGCCAGTGAAAGCAATACGATGCCAACATTTACAGGCAGCCCGCCGGGAACGGAAGCCTGAGGCCCGGAATCGGGTTGCCGGCAACCCGGGGAAGCCCGGCGTGTCGGAAAAATCGACTTAATCGGATTATCGTTTCATTATATAGACGAAAATCCCTGCACTGGCAATAAATATGTAGTTTTGAGCGGACCGCTAGAAACCGGTTAATCGGAACATCCATGAAAACTGTTATGATACTCGGCGGCGCCAAAGGCGTCGGCAGGGAAATTCTGAGTGCTTGCCTCGAGAAAGGGTACAATGTATCTTTTTGTGGCCGGGATGCCCGGGAGGGGAAGGAAATCATCCAGGCGTCCGGGAAGGCAGACCGGCTCTACTTCCACCCCATCGACCTGAACAGTATCAGGGAAATTGAAAATTTCCACCGGGAGACCCTCCGTCGGTTCACCAAGGTGGACGCCCTGGTGGTCTATGCCGGGATTACCCCGGTTGCCTCACTGACCGATACGGATGAGGAAGTGTTCGACAGCGTTTTTAACGTCAACCTCAAAGCCCCGTATTTCCTGTTAAAACACGTTGTGAAATCGATGATGGAACAAAATTCGGGCTCCATCATCTTCTTTGGGTCCGCCCACATGGATTACGGGGAAATGGACCGGACCGCCTATGCGCTAACCAAGAGTTCGCTCTACACGCTGTCTACCCACATTTCCCACCATTACGCCCGGCATGGAATCCGGTCTAATTACGTGGTGATGGGTTGGACGGATACGGAAGGGGAACTGAAATTGCGGGCCAGCGAAGGTAAAAGCGAAAGCGAATTGAAACGGGAGGCCTCAGCCGCTATTCCGATGGGCCGGATGCTCAGCAAGCAGGACCCGGTCCCGGCTGTTATGTACCTGATTTCGGAGGAATCCTGTATGACTACGGGGTCGCTGATCCGGATTACCGGCGGGGAATATATTTAACCGGGGGAGTATAGATAAAATAATATAAGAGGGATAAATTAAAGTTGATTTCGTTGGACACAGCCCAGATAAGCGTTATCGTACCCATTTACAGGATTGAGGCCTATTTGCCTCAGTGCGTCGAGAGTCTTTTAAATCAATCGTTCGAGAATTTTGAATTGATCCTGGTGGACGACGGCAGCCCGGACGGATGCCCGGAAATTTGCGATGCCTACGCCGAAAAAGACCCCCGGGTCCGGGTGATCCACAAGGAAAACGGCGGCCTGGTGAGTGCGCGGAAGGAAGGCCTTAAGAATGCCCGGGGCAAGTACATCGCCTTTGTGGACGGAGACGACTGGGTGGACAACTATTACCTGGATATCCTCTACAAACTGGCCGAGGCAAACGATTCCGACCTGGTGGTGACCGGGCATTTCCGGGAATTCAACGGGAAAATCGAAACAATCAAACCCAAAACCGCCGGGATCTACAACCAGCGGGAACTGCAGGAGGAGATTTTGCCCAACGCCATCTACAACGGGCAATTTTGCGAGCACGGCATTTCCACCTACGTGTGGAACAAACTCTTCAGGCGGGAGTTGCTGGGCCAGGTCCTCTTTGATGTACCCGACGAGATCATCATGGGCGAGGACGCCGCCATCACCTATTCCTACCTGGCAATCTGCAAGCGGTTGACCGTTAGCAAAATACCCCTGTATTACTACCGGCAGCGACACGATTCCATCGTAAAATCCATCGAAAACCCGCAGATGGAATATTACCGGCTCGGTTTGCTGATGCACTACCTGAAAACCAAGCTACAGCCGGTGCTCGACGAGCAAAACCTCAGCGAACAAATCCGATATTACCTGTATTCCCAGATACTCGTCCGCTCGGGCGGGCTCATCTACGACAGGGACGACAAATTGATATTCAACCCCTTTGTTGGCGTTACACCGGGGTCGAAAGTAATTGTCTACAGCTCGGGATCCTTCGGGCAACACGTCCTGACCACCAATAAGAGAAACCGGTTTTTCAATATCGTCCGTTGGATCGATATCGATTACCACGAATTGCACGTGGATGAAATCTACGTAAGTCCGATCAGCGCCTTTGAGAATGACGCCTTCGACCATCTGATCATCGCCACCATCAATCCGTCGAATTACCGGGCCATCAAGCGCGAGCTGAGCCTGATGGGCGTGGACGAAAAGCGCATCGTACGGATCAACACGGATGAAGAGGAAGTCAGCGGCCTGCTGGCGGAATTGGGTTTTGACAAAGACTTTAAATTCCGGGGAAACTAAACCGATATGCAAATGAAGAAAATCATGATCCTTGGCGGGAACCCCGAGACGGCTGTATTGGTCAATACGGCCCTGTCCATGGGATACTACACCATTGTAGTAGACATGGGACACGGCTCCCCGGCAAAGAAAAATGCGTCGGAAAGTTACGATATCGACGTGTTTGAAGTGGATAAAGTTGTGGCCCTGGCCAGGGAACGGAAGGTGGACGCCGTATTGGTGGGGGTGGCGGATATCCTGGTAAAGCCCTACCGGGAAATATGCGAGAAACTGGGCGTGCATTGCTACGCAACCGAAAAGGCCGTTGAGGCCTTCAGCAGCAAGGACGGTTTCAAGCGCTATTGCATGGAGCACGATATCCAGGACATCCCCGGGATTTACCTGCATGCCTCCTCCCCCATCGAAAAGCCTGAGGGGCTGGATTACCCGCTGATGATCAAGCCGGTGGACAGCGGCGGCGGGGTGGGCATGAAGATCTGCCGGGACGACGCGGACTACCGCGATTCCGTGCGGGAGGCCCTGAAGCATTCCAAAAAAGGCGTGGTCCTGGTGGAAAGGTATATGGACTGCGACGATATGGCGGCGTATTACACATTCCGCAACGGCATCCCCTACCTCTCGGCCACGTACGACCGGATAACCCAAAAGCAGGGCGATGCAAGCCCGGTTGGGATCGGCGCTATCTACCCTTCCCGCCACCAGCAAACTTTTGAAAAGAACATCCACCCGAAATTGTCGCGCTTCTTCCAGTCGCTGGGCATCCAAAGCGGCGTGCTGAACCTGCAGTTTTTTGTGGAGGGCGACGAATTTTACGCTTACGACCCGGGATTCCGGCTCCAGGGCGAGGCGCCCCACATCCACCTGGCGCACATCAACGGGTTCGACCACCGGGAAATGCTGATCGAATTTGCCTTTACCGGCGAATTCGGCAGTGACGACTTTCCCGATAAAAACGACCCGGGCTTCCAGGGGAAAAGCGCCTGCACCTATTGGGTGCTGCTCAAGGCCGGGGAGATTGCCTCAATCCAGGGGTTGGACACCATAAAAAAGGACGAAAGCGTCGTGTTTGTCATGCAGCGCTTTCAACAGGGGGATGTGGTCCAGCCGGAATGGCTGGGTACCGAACGTCAGGTTTTTGCCCGGATATACATCGAGGCAGATTCCATCGGCGAAATCAATGCCAAAATCACTGATTTTAACGACCGGTTGAAGATTGAGGATACCCGGGGGGAAAACATGATTATTTCGCACCTGCACCCCTTTGAAGAAAAGGAATACAGCTAAAACAAGATTTTGACAATGAATCAAAAGAATAACCATTCGCATACGAAAACTGCCGTGGTAACGGGCGGTTCCAGGAATATCGGGTTTGCGATCGCCGAAAAATTCCACGAACTCGGGTATCGCGTAGCCATCCTGAGCGTTTCCGGGAATAGCGCCCAAACGGCCGCGGAGAAATTGGACGCCACCGGCAAACAGGTAATCGGCATCCAATGCGATGTAACCGATGAAGCGTCGGTGGTGGCGGCACTCGAAGCCACCCAAACACAATTTGGGGGTATCGATATCGTTGTTAACAGTGCGGGGCTGCTGGATATGTGCAGCATCGAGGAAATGACGGCCGACCATTGGGACAATATTATGGAGACAAACGTCCGGGGTACATTCACCACGGTTCAGAAAGCGATCCCGTACCTGGAGAAGAGCCCCGCCCCGAGGATCATCAACATCTCCTCGAATGCCGGCCGGATGGGCGGGTTTGAAAACGGGCTGGCGTACAGCGCCTCCAAGGGGGCCGTTATCGCCCTCACCTATGGCCTGGCCAGAAGGCTGGGGGATAAAAAAATTACGGTGAATTGCATAGCTCCCGGAACCATCGAATCCGATATGTCCGCGGCGCGAAGCGAGGAAACACAACGAAAATTAAAACAGCGATTCCCCCTGGGAAGGTTTGGGACGCCCGAGGAAGTAGCGGCTGCGGCCTGCTATTTTGCCAGCGACGAAGCCGGCTTTACCACGGGGTCCGTACTGGATGTCAATGGGGGGTTATTCATGGGATAAATCAAAAATATGGCAAAGAATATATTGGAATGGTTCAGTTTAGAAGGTAAAAAGGCCCTGGTTGTAGGCGGTGCCGGGGATCTCGGCAAGGCAATGGTGGAAGCCCTTGCACAAGCCGGGGCCCAGACCGTCATCATCGACTTTGACGAGCGGGTCTTTGAACTGTGCGACAAGTTCCGGGCCGATGGCCTGCAGGTAGACCCCATCCGGGCAGATGTCAGCGAGATATCTCAGGTCCGGGAATCCTATAAGGAGGCCCTGGAAAAGCTGGGGGGTACCATCGATATCCTGGTGAACTCCGCCGGGATCCAAAGGCGATACCCGAGCGAGGAATTCCCGGAGGAGGAATGGAGCAAGGTGATTGCGATTAACCTGGACGCCACTTTCTACTACTGCAAGTACGCTGCCAACGACATGATTAAGAATGGCGGCGGGAAGATCATAAACATCGCCTCCCTGATGAGCTTTCTGGGGGGGATTACCATCCCGGCCTATGCCGCCTCCAAAGGGGGCGTGGCGCAGTTGACCAAGGCATTGTCCAACGACTGGGCGGCCAAGGGAATCTGTGTGAATGCCATCGCCCCGGGATATATGGATACGCAGCTGAACACTGCGCTGATTGCAGACAAGAAACGGACCGACGAGGTGATGCTTCGCGTGCCGATGAAACGCTGGGGGGATGGCGAGGATTTGAAAGGCCTGACGGTTTTCCTTTCTTCAGCGGCCAGCGACTACATTACCGGGTGCGTGATACCCGTAGACGGCGGTTACCTGGCCAGATAAAGCGATCAAAATGAGACTGAGCATCCTGATACCGCTCTACAACAAGGAGCAATACATCGACCGCTGTATGGACAGCCTCTTGGCGCAGGGACTGGCTCCCGGCGACTTTGAGGTAATCCTGGTCGATGACGGTTCAAAGGATGCATCGGCTGCTATTGCCGGCCGGTACGCAGCGGAACACGGGAATGTCCGGTTGATCAGCCAGGAAAATGCCGGGCCGAGCGCCGCCCGGAACCGCGCCCTGGAGGCCGCCGGAGGGGATTACGTGTATTTTCTGGATGCGGATGACCTGCTGGCGGGCCACGTTGCCGGAAGGCTCCTCGACATCTGCGAAGAAAACAACCTGGATATCCTGGAATTTAATTCCAGGGATATCGAGAACCACCTGGTGGCCGATGCGGACCTGGAAGGATCCCCCGATGGGACAGAATCGGTAACCCCCGTTGCGGACGGGCTGACTTTTATCTCCAGGTACTATTTCAGGAACCAGGCCTGGCGGTACTTTATTAAGCGGGCATACCTTCTGGAATCCGGCATCCGGTTCCCGGAAGACATGCGGGCTTACGAAGACCTTATTTTTACGGCGAGCATCATCCTGCATTCCAACCGGATGGCCCGCGTTGAACTGGATGCCCACAGGTATGTCATCGTACCGGGATCCATTGTCACCAGTAAAGACCCGGAGATCAACCTCGGATTCATCCAGGGAATGGTCAAGGCCGTGGGGGAATTGAACCGACTCATCCGGGGCCTGGATAATTCCCATAAGGCGTATGCGGGCGTGGTGAAAAAGATGCGAACCAAACAGCAGTCTATCGTATTTGCGCTGTGCCTGCGGGTATTTAAATATCGCCTGCACAACCGAAGGGACCTGAAAAAAATACTGGATCAACTCAGTGCATTCAAGGCCTACCCGATGGACCGGAAGATCCGGGAAATCGACAACGGGAACGCATTTCACAGCAGGATCATGGTCCCGATTTTTAATAACCGAACCCTGTTATTTTTAGGAGCAGGCATCATGAGGCTTGTCCCGCGCACATAAAACAAACTTAAACCTTCAATTATGATTGGATTCCTCGTACCGGTAAAGAGTGAGCAGCTGTCGTCCGACTGGCATTTGTTCAGCCAACTCGTAATGCGCAGCCTGAAATCCATCAGCGGGCAGAAAGATGGGGATTTCCAGATCATTGTGGCCTGCCACGAACTGCCTGAAAACCCATTGGAACACCCGCAAATCAGCTATATTCAGGTAGATTTTGAACCGCCCCGGTTAACCGAGAACGGCGATTGGGAGGAAGACAGGCAGCGCAAGGAGGCCGATAAGGCCCGGAAAATCGTAAGCGCCTATGAGTATGCCAATGAGCACTTTGACGTGGATTATTACATGGTAGTGGACTCGGACGACCTGATCCACCACGGCATATCCAAATACGTAAATGCGCGCGTAGGCACCAACGCCCCGGGCTGGTTTGTCAAGAAGGGGTATTTCTACCGGGAAGGCGAGAAACTGGCCTGGAAAATCCGGTCCAATTTCAACGTCCGCTGCGGCACCTGCATCATCATCCGCAAAGACCTCTTCCCGCAACTGATCATCAAGGACCCCTACCTGTACTACTATCACGAGAAAACCGAATTGGCGGACGGGGTAACCCTGGAGCCCCTGCCTCTTGCAGGAGCCCTCTACAGCATGGCCAACGGGGAGAACCACTATATGTCCAAAAATATCATGGTGAAAATGGTCAACCAGACCAAGTTTTTCACCCTGGACCACATCCGGAGCGTGATCTCCAAGGTCACGAGATATCGCCCGAGACTGATCGGGAACCGCTTTAAGAAAACATATAATTTTTACAGTATATCGCAATAAAGGAGCCCCACTCTTAAAGAACCCGGAGCCGAAAACCTCCCCTACCCGGCCGGGACGCAAATTCCCCGGCCGGGCATGAAACCTACAAGGCTGATGATTGAATCCATAAATGATCGCGTAGCATGGAAGGCATTGCTGTCAAAGGCATCTTGCAAGGACTTCTATTTTACCTACGAGTATCACGAGATCAGCAAAACCAGCCATCAGGAAGTAATTCTGATCCACTACGCCCAGGAGAATGGTTGCGGCGTTTTGATGCCCCTGCTGATACGGGAAATCCAGGGTACGCCTTACCGGGATGCTACCTCGGTGTACGGCTATGCCGGGCCGCTTTGGATTGGAAAATTTGACGATATCGACATTTCCCGGTTTCACCGGGAACTCAAAGCCCACCTGAGAGAACTCAAGGTAGTCACCGTCTTCTCCCGCCTGCACCCATTCTTTCTGCGGCAGGTAAAATTACTCGGCGGGTTCGGGGAAATTGAAACCAAAGGGCAGGTGGTAAACATCGATGTATCGGCTAGCCCCCAGGAGCAATGGAGGGGCGTCAGCAAAAGGTTTCGTACGTATCTGAACAAAGCGCGGCGTATGTATCGGATTCGCAGGGGCCTCACGGAGGCGGATCTCGAAATATTTATGGACCTGTACCGGAAATCCATGAACCGCCTGAATGCCACGTCGTTCTATTTCTTTGAGGATGCGTACTTTCAGGGAATGTACCAAAGCGAATCTTTTGAGACGGACATATTGATCGCCGAGGACCCGGAAACCGGGAAATCTGTTTCCGCGGCCATGTTTGTCAGTTGCGATGAAATCGTTCAATACCATTTATCCGGGACGCACCCCGACTATCTGGAGCTGCATCCGGTAAAGGCATTAATCGATGAAATGCGCCGCAGGGCAACCGAAAAAGGCCGTCGTTTTTTTAACCTGGGGGGCGGCCTGGGCAGCAGCGAGGACAGCTTGCTGGAATTTAAAACCCGCTTCAGCAAGGACCTCAGGTGGTTTCGGGTATGGAAGTACATCAACGATCCGGAGGTGTACAGCGAATTGACCGAGAACCGCCTGGGCCGGAACTGCCCGGACGACCCGGCAATATGCAAAACGTTTTTTCCCTGCTATCGATGTAAATTATTGGAAAAGGATTAAGCCAGGCGTTTATGAAAATCCAGGAGAACCCCTTTGTTTCGGAACCATTTATCAGCCTTTGGTTCAAACACTTCGGCAAAGGTCGGACTCCCCGGGTTTTCCCCCAATTTCCAGGACTGACCTTCGTCAGACACCCCCGGCTCCCGTTTTTGATCAATGCGGGGGCGACCCAAACCAAGGGGGTTTCACACGGGGAAATCCCCACCGGCGGGAATGGGATCGGGAATAAGGTACTACTGGTTTACGACGTGGCGGAATATTTTGACGTGCCGGTCCCGGATCGGTCTTCGGGGATTAAAGTAAGGCGCGTGCGCCAGTATCCGGGCTTCCTGGTGCAGACGACAGGGTTCCGGGATGTAGAGGAGTACCTCCAAAAGCACATCAGCAAAAACAGCCGCTATAAACTGAAAAAGTACCGGAGGAGGCTGCACGAAGTCTTTGATATCCGCTATGAAATGCACGGTGCGGACATTTCAGGGAAGCGTCTGGATGCCCTTTTCGATGTATTCCGTAAACTCCTGGAAAAACGGTTCGACGGCAAACAGATTGTAAACAACAACCTGGATGAAAAGGAGTGGGCATTTTACGTAGCATCGGCCCGTGAGATGATGCAATCTGGCACCGCAGGCCTTTTTGTCGTTTATTCCGGGGAGGAACCCGTGGCTTTTACCCTGAACTATTTCTCCGGGAATGTCGTTTTCGACGCGATTACCACATTTGATGTCGCCTATGAAAAGTTCCATCTTGGCACGGTTTCGCTCATGGGCCTGCTGAACTGGTGCATGCAAAGCAACCGATCCCTGGACCTGTCCAAGGGGTATTTTGAATACAAGAATCGCTGGGCAAACAGAAAGTACTATTTTGAATACCGGATCTATTACAGTCGGAGTTCCGTAAGCGGGAAACTGCTGGCAGCGGGAATTGCGGGATTCTACCGGGTGAAACAATGGCTGCGCGGGCAGGGTTGGAACGAGCGGTTCCACCAGCTGACCTACCGCCTCGGGAAACCCAGGGGATACGACTCGGAGCGGCCCATCCCCTACCTCCTGAAAGAGCCGGCCAGACCCCTCGATTCGGAAATCCAGCAGGAAGTGGTTGCCGGTTCCCCGGAATGGCGGAAATTACGGCCTCCCCTGTTTGAATTCCTCTACCTGAACCCCGGGAATATCACCAATACGCGTATTTTTAAACTCGGGGAGCCCGGAGTTTATCTGATAAAAAATCCAAAGGCACAGGCCCGGGTTGAGATTCAGGAGGCTCCCTGATCGGTGTGGAGAGATGGGGGTATTCTGATGATGGTTAGGGTATTCTTGTGAAGGATTTCAAGGTAATAAAAGTATGGCAGGCGATTCCCAAAGGATTTATGAGTTTTACTACAACCTGTATGTTGGCAGGCGCCTGCCGGACGCATTTGAGTCTGTTTGCTACAGGGGGCGGGAATTCCGCCCGGGCGAGGGAGAAAATGCCCCGGAGGTCCCGGGGAAGGCTAGGATTGCCAAAACGGCGCTCATTACGCATTGCCCGTCCTATCTGGATTATACCCCGAATCCGCGCCCTGCCCAATCCTGTAAGAAGCTATTCCGCGTCCGGGGCTTTGCCATGGATCTGACTGGGGTGGATTCGGCCCGGGAATACCTCGGAAAATATCTGAACTCCGGTTTCCGAACTTCCCTGAGAAGGCGGTTGCGGGGTCTTGAGAACAGCCTGGAATTGCGGCATGAAGTGTTCTTCGGGCATCTGGAAGATGGGGTGTACCTGGAATTGATGCGGGATATGGAGCAGATGCTCACCCGCCGTTTCAACCAGCGCAACGAAGAGCATATGTCCCTTTCCAACTGGGCCTATTTCAAGGACCGCACCCTGGAACTGGTCCGGGAGAAAAAAGCGTCGATATCCGTAATCTACGATGCGGAAAAGCCCATACAAATCTGTCTGAACTACCATTTGGACTCCGTCGTTTTCCTGGCTATCCCCGCCTATGATATCGACTACTCAAAGTATGGCCTGGGAATCATCGGGGTCTATAAAGTGCTGGAATGGGGACTGCGCAACGGGGTTACTAAAATCGACATGGGCTTCGGGGCCCTGGATTATAAATTGCGCTGGTGCAATACGAGCTATGCGTTCCGGCATTACCTGTTTTATGAGAAAAATTCCCCGGCCTCCCGGTTCTTCGCAGTAAAACACATCCTGAAAACGCGGGTTGTGGTTTTTTTGCTGGACAGGAAAATCAACCTGCTTTGGCGTAGGTTCCGGAATCTCTGGCGAAGGAAACCGCCCCCCGAATTACCCGCCTATCGGGTGACCCGGATAACCGGGCAGGAAGATCGGGTTGCAGGCCGCCCCCAGGTCTACCCGTTTTCCGATCCCGACTATGCGTTCCTGAAGCATGCCTTGCTGAATTTCGCCTACAGGGAACGGGTACGCAGAACAGCCATACGGGTGTTTCCAACCCGCCGGGAAAAGGAATACCTTTTCGACTCGGGGAAAAACCGGATCCTCGTCTGCCTGTAGCACCCGCAGGCGCCTGGCAGCTTGCCGGTCAGGCCGGGTTAATAAGCCAGGATATAAACGACCCCGCGCCGGTTAACCGCGTGTTCTGCAGCCGTACAACGCACCCCGTCGGAGCAATGGTTCAACAGCTGGCTTTCCCCGAGGCCTTCAACCTGCAGGCGTTCCATGCGGATTCCCTCCCCGGTCAGGTAATCGGCAACCCGCTGGGCCCGGCGTTCTGTCAGCCACTGGTTGTATTTTTCAGGTCCCCTGGAGTCGGCGTGTGCCTGAATGCTAAACGTCAGCTCCGGGTTTCGCTTCATAAAGGCGGCGATGGCCTCCAGTTTTGCCTTGGCCTCTGCATCGAGGTAGGAAGAGTCGAAGGCGAATCGCAACCCGCCAATGGAATCCAATTCCCTCTTCAGGGCATCCTTACGGGCGGCCTCCGCCGCTTTCCGCGCCGCTTCTTCCCGCTGGGCTGCCAGCCTTTGTTCCTCCTGCTCCTGCAAAAGACGTGCCTGCTCAGCCGCCTCTTCGGCCTGCCGGATGGAATCCTGCCGGCGCTGCAGGGCAGCCAGTAATTCTTCCCGCATGGCAGCCTTTTCGGCCCCCTTCCGCGTTAACCCTTCTTCAATGCCAAAACGGTAGACCACCCCGGCAGCGTGCTGGATGTGGTTCGTCACGTTATCCGCAAGGCGCCATTTGCCGCTTGAGTTCAAGTCCACACCCCATTGTTTGGAGAGCCATAAGCGGAAACCCACCACGGCATTCACCGTGGCCCGTCCCTCGTTGCTGGCATCTGTATAGCCCAATCCCGCTCCCAAATAGGGATCGAAAAAACCCGTTTCGCCCACCAGGTGGTTCAGGTCGTAGCTGATTCGGGAATCCACGGCCCAATACGGGATATCCTCGGCGATGGTCTGCCCGTCGATGGTATTTCCGGCCTTGTACCGGTTATATGTGCCGATCAGTTCCAGGCCGATACCGCTTTTAAAATACCGTCCGAAGCTGACCCGTGACGGATAGGGTACCATGTTCCACTGGTTCTCTATGGTGGTAAAATTGTTGAATGCCTCCCCGGAGTCATCCACGATGTTGATGCCAACACCGGCCAGCCAGTAGCTGGTGACCATGCTGTCGCGGGCGGTAAGTTCCGGGATACTGTCCTGTGACCAGGCAGGTTGCAATGCGGCTGCAAATAAGAGGCTGAAAAAGCAAGTACGTAGTTTCATAATATGGGATTCAGGATACTACAAAACTATAAGGGGTTTCGCACAAGGCCGCGACCTTTCTTTAAATTACCGAATTAATCGATAAGATTCCCGGGTTTCCTGCGTTATGGAAAATGCAATAACCAGACAAGTTAAAAAGGTATCGGTCTGATGCAGGGTTTTTCGGTGAATGGAGATGCCTGCCGGATTTTGTACATTTGCCCCCGGGCAATCCTTTTTGAATTGTCGCGAAACTTCCTAAATGCCAGTTAATATGATCGATTCACACCCCCAAGTCTTAGAAGCCGCAATCGAAGCCGGCAAGGCGATCCTCAAAGTTTACAACGCCTCGGAAACAATCGAGGTGACCACCAAATCGGACGATTCCCCCCTGACGGCTGCCGACCAGGCATCCAACACGGTGATCAACTCCTATCTGAAGGATACGGGTATCCCGATTATCAGCGAGGAAAACAAGCAAACCGACTACGAGGAGCGAAAAAGCTGGGAAAAGTGCTGGATCGTGGATCCTTTGGACGGTACCAAAGAATTCATCAAGAAAAACGGGGAGTTCACCGTAAATATCGCGCTCTGTGAGAAGGGAAAACCTATCTTTGGGGTCATTTACGTACCGGTAACCCGCGAATTGTACTACGGGGACACCCGGGAGGGGAAATCATTCAAGACCGTGCTCGACCAAAACCACACGTTGCCCGAAAAACTGGGGGCCCCGGCAGACCGCATTGAGCCGGCCGCCGAGGACCCGGATACGCTGCGGGTAGTGGGAAGCCGGTCGCATATGAATGCCGAAACCGAAAACTATATCGCGTCGATGAAGGACAAATACCGGGACATCGAAATTGTATCCAAGGGCAGTTCGCTCAAATTCTGCCTGGTGGCGGAAGGGCTGGCGGATGTCTACCCGAGGTACGCCCCCACCATGGAATGGGATACGGCTGCCGGCAGCGCCATTGCGGAAGCTGCAGGCCTGAAGGTCATCGCCCAGGATACGGATGCCCCGCTGAAGTACAATAAGGAAAACCTCTTAAACCCGCATTTTCTGGTTTGCAAATAATGGCCACAGACAGCAGTTATAAGCGACATATCGCAAAGACGGTTACCTGGCGTGCTGTGGGCACGGTGGATACCATCATCATCTCCTGGATCATCACAGGAAACCCGTTTACGGGCCTGAAGATCGGTTTTACGGAGGTGATTACCAAGATGGTCCTCTACTACCTGCACGAACGCGTCTGGTTCCGGATCAGCATGCCGGAGAGTCGCAAACGCCACCTGCTGAAAACAGTTTCCTGGCGGATGATCGGCACCCTGGACACCATGCTGCTGGCCTGGCTGATTTCGGGCAACGCCCTTACCGGGGTCAAGATCGGCCTGGTGGAAGTTGTCACTAAGATGGCCCTGTATTACCTGCACGAGCGGGCCTGGTACAAAACAAACTACGGGCTGAACCGCCGGAGCAATAAGGAATTCAAATGAGTCAGAATATCGTCCCGCATACCTATAAGATTACCCGGAAGGAGCGCAGGGAGGCCAATGGCCACAATTCCCTGCTGATTTTCTTTACCGGGCTTTCCGGAAGCGGGAAATCCACCCTGGCCAACGGCCTGGAACAACGCCTCTTTGAAGAGGGTTACAAGACCTATGTCCTGGACGGGGACAATGTCCGGACCGGCATCAATAAAAACCTGGGTTTCAGCCCGGAGGACCGCTCGGAGAACATCCGGCGCATCGGGGAACTATCCAAACTCTTTGTAGACTCCGGGACGATTGTGCTGGCTGCCTTTGTAGCACCCTATACCGCCGACCGTCAGGCTATCCGCGAGCTGGTGGGCCCGGAAAATTACCTGGAGGTGTTCGTGAACACGAGCCTTGAGGTATGCGAGGAACGGGATGTCAAAGGGCTCTACGCCAAGGCCCGCAAAGGGGAAATCACCAACATGACCGGTATTTCAGCCCCGTACGAACCCCCGGAAAACCCGGATGTAGAAGTTACCCACGAGCTCGGGATCGAAGAATCCGTGGCTTATATATACGACACTATCAAAAACCAATTAAGACTCAAAAAATGAGTAAGTATTACCTGAATTACCTCGACGAACTCGAATCGGAGGCTATTTATGTGCTTCGGGAAGTCTGGGCCCAGTTCCAGAACCCGGTCATCCTCTTCTCGGGGGGAAAAGATTCCATCGTTGTCACCCACCTGGCCAAAAAGGCCTTTTATCCGGCCAAGATTCCCTTTGCCCTCATGCACGTGGATACCGGGCATAATTTTCCGGAAACCATCAAGTTCCGGGACGACCTGATTGAGTCCCTCGGGGTGCGCCTCATTGTGGGGTCCGTACAGGAGTCCATCGACCAGGGGCGGGTAGCCGAGGAAAAAGGCAAAAACGCCACGAGGAATGCCCTGCAAATCACCACGCTGCTCGACGCCATCGAATCCAACAAGGTGGATTGCGCCATCGGGGGCGGCCGCCGGGACGAAGAGAAGGCCCGTGCCAAGGAGCGGTTTTTCTCCCACCGGGACGATTTCGGCCAGTGGGACCCGAAAAACCAGCGCCCCGAACTCTGGAACCTCTTTAACGGAAAATACTTTGAGGGCGAGCACTTCAGGGTGTTCCCAATCAGTAACTGGACGGAGATGGATGTGTGGAACTACATCCTCCGCGAGAAAATCGAGATCCCGTCCCTGTACTTTGCCCACGAGCGGGAGGTGGTTCGGCGCAACAATTCCTGGATCCCGAATAGCGAATTCTTAAAGCTCGACGAGCGGGAGGAGATCGTAACCAAAAAGATCCGGTTCCGGACCCTCGGGGATATCACCATCACCGGCGGGATCGAATCCGATGCGGACAGCCTGGAGAAAATCGTTCAGGAAGTGTCCGCTATGCGCCAGACGGAGCGGGGCAACCGGGCCGACGACAAGCGTTCGGAAACCGCCATGGAGGACCGGAAGAAGCAAGGGTATTTTTAGAAATTCGAAACAGCAATCATGCAACTAGATAACAGTCAACTATTACGATTTACTACAGCCGGCAGTGTGGACGACGGGAAAAGCACCCTGATCGGTCGGCTTCTCTACGATTCGAAATCCATTTTTGAAGACCAGCTCGAGGCGGTGGAATCCACCAGCAAGCAGAAGGGGCACGAAGGCGTGGATCTCGCGCTCTTTACGGATGGCTTGCGGGACGAACGCGAGCAGGGGATTACCATCGATGTGGCCTACCGCTACTTCACCACCCCGAAACGGAAGTTTATTATCGCCGACACCCCCGGGCATATCCAGTATACCCGGAACATGGTTACGGGGGCCTCAACGGCGAATGCGGCCATTATCCTGGTAGATGCCCGCCACGGGGTCATCGAACAGACCAAACGGCATGCGTTTATCGCCTCCCTGCTGAACATCCCCCACGTCATTGTGTGTATCAACAAGATGGACCTGGTGGATTTCTCCGAAGAGGTGTATCATAAGATCACCGGCCAGTTCGAGGAATTCTCCTCCAAGATGCTCATCCCGGATATCCGATTTATCCCCATCAGCGCTTTATTGGGCGACAATGTGGTGAACCGTTCCGAAAACATGGACTGGTACCAGGGGGCTCCCCTGCTCCACACCCTGGAGACCATGCACATCAGCAGCGATATCAACAAGGTAGACTCGCGCTTCCCGGTGCAGACCGTACTCCGCCCCCAAAGCAAGGAATTCGTGGATTACCGCGGGTATGCGGGCCGTATTTCCAGCGGGATCTTCCGCAAAGGCGACCAGGTAGCCGTGCTGCCGTCTGGGTTTACCTCCCGGATCAGGAGCATCGACGGACCGGCCGGGGAACTCGAGGAGGCCTTTGCCCCTATGTCCGTTTCCATTACCCTGGAAGACGACATCGACATCAGCCGGGGCGACATGATTGTCCGCGCCAACAACCAGCCCGAGGCCGTACAGGACCTGGAAGTGATGCTGTGCTGGCTCAATGACAAGCCCGCACAACCGCGTGCCAAGTATACCATCATGCATACCTCCAATGAGCAGAAGGCCATGATCAAGGAGGTCATCTACAAGATCGACATCGAAACGCTGAACCGGAATGGCGATGACAGCGAATTGAAGATGAATGATATTTGCAAGGTGAAAATTCGCACCACCAAACCGCTCATGCAGGACCCCTACCGGGAGAACCGCTACACGGGCAGCATCATCCTGATCGACGACAACACGAACGAAACGGTGGCCGCGGGGATGATCGTCTAGGCTTGTCTAGACTTGCTTCAGCCGGCTTTTGTACGCCAAATCGTAGATTTCCTCGTACATGGGCAGGATATTGTGGATATCGAAGATGCAGGCCCGCTCGTAGGCTCGTTTTTTGAATGCCTGAAGGGTGGCGTCGTCTTTCAGGATCTTCAGCGTGTTCCGGATCATGTCCTCCGTGTCGCCCACATCACTCAGATAACCGGATACGCCGTGTTGGTTGAGCTCCGGGATTCCCCCTGCATTGCTTGATATCACGGCGGTTTTGGTGATCATCGCCTCCAGGGCAGCGAGTCCAAAGCTCTCTTTTTCCGACGGCAGCAGGAAGACATCCGAGAAACACAGGATGTGTTCCACCTCATTGCTGTTACCCAGGAAAAGGACTTTTTCCTCGATCCCGAGTTCCTCGGCCAGCAGTTCGGCCCCTTCCTTCTCAGGTCCTTCCCCCACCATGATCAGCTTGGCGGGTACCTGCTGCTGCACCTTGTGGAAAATTCTAACCACATCCTGTACGCGCTTGACTTTCCGGAAGTTGCTGACATGGGTGAGGATGTATTCGTCGTCCTTGGCCATCAGGCTCCGCTGGCAATCCTCCGGAGCCCGGTTGTATTTTGTCTTGTCGATAAAGTTCGGGATCACGTGGATTTCCCTGCGGATATCGAAAATCTCCAGGGTGTCCTCTTTGAGGCTCTGGGAAACCGAGGTGACGACATTGGACTGGTTGATGCTGAACTGAACCGCCGGCTTGTAGAACGGATGGTTGCCCAGCAGGGTGATATCCGTGCCGTGCAGCGTGGTGACCATCGGCACGTAAATCCCCTCGTCCTCGAGCATTTTTTTTGTCATATACCCCGCATAGGCATGGGGAATGGCGTAATGCACGTGGAGGAGTTCAATCCCGAACGACCGGATAGTTTCCACCAGTTTGCTGGACAGGGCCAGTTCATAGGGCTGGTAATGGAAGAGCGGGTATTCCGGGACGTGGACTTCGTGGAAATGGATATTGGGGCTGAGCAACTCCAGGCGAACCGGCTGGCTGTAGGTTACAAAATGGATTTCGTGACCCCTGCGGGCCAGTGCAATCCCTAGTTCGGTGGCTACAACGCCGCTTCCCCCAAAGGTGGGGTAACATACAATGGCGATCTTCATAGAAACAAAGCTACACCGAAAATCACTTCCTAATTGATAATGGAATCATAAATTGCCTGCTGGATCCGCGTGCGCAGGCCGGAACGCACCAGCAGCGTATTGGATGAAGACGGATAGGTTCGGTTGGAGAGGAAAACGTAGAGGATGCCGGTATCCGGGTCTGCCCAGGTATAGGTCCCGGTAAACCCGCTATGGCCGAAACTGCGGCGGGACACGCACCCGCAGGTAGGGCCTTTGTCCTCCAGTTGGGGTTTGTCGAAGCCCACCCCGCGACGGACGTCGTTATTGCAGAAATAGCATTTGTTGAACTTCTCCACAGTCCGTGCCTCCAGGAACCGGGTTCCCCCGTAATAGCCGCCCTGCAGGTACATCTGCATGATCTTGGCCACGTCGTTGGCATTGCTGAAGAGGCCGGCATGGCCCCCTACCCCGTCCTGCATGGCCGCCCCCATGTCGTGTACAAAGCCCTGCACTCTTTGGTAGCGGTAATAGTTGTCCTCCTCGGTAGGCACGATATCCGCTTTCTCAAATCGCTCCAGCGGGTTGTAAAGCGTATGGCTGGCCCCCAGGGGTCGAAAAAGGAATTCCCCGGCAATCGCGTCGAGCCGGCGACCATACTGTTCTTCGATGTACTTCTTAAAAACGTAGTAGGCTACATCGCTGTACCGGTATCGGTTGGATTTGAGTTCCTGACGCCCGATGCGGTTATAGATGGAATCCGTGTAGGCGTTCGTCAGGTAGAGGCTTTCGGCCACCTGGATGGAAAAACCCTCCTGGGGGGAATTCCGGTAGAAATCCCGGGAAGGCCGCCGTTGTTTGTCCAGGGTATCCAGATAAAAGGCGATCCAGGAAGGGAGCCGGCCGTAGTGGCTCAGGGCTTTCAGGACCGTCACATCCTCCAGTTCGGTATCCGCGTACTCCGGCAGGAGCTCCGAAAATGTTGCATTCAGCCGAATCTTCCCGGTTTCCTCCATTTCCATCAGGACAGGCAGGGTCCCCAGAATTTTGGTCAGGGAGGCCAGGTCGTACAGGTCGGTGAGTTGGACCTCCCGGTCCCCGTCGTAGGTATGCTTCCCGTATGCTTTGTGGAAAACCACCTGGCCATTGCGGGCCACCAACACCTGCGCCCCCGGGAACATGAGGGAGTCCAGGCCGTGCTGCATCAGGGTATCCACCCGGGCAAGGCGCGTCCGGTCAAATCCCTCCCGTTCCGGGAGACTGTACCCCAGGCGCCCCAGGGCAGGCAGGTCCAAACCGCTGCCTGCGGGGAATTCGGGATGTGCGGTCACGGGTAGCCTCCCGCGGGCCGGGAATACCCCAAAGAGCAATTCCGCAGCCGTTTCCTGGGTAATTTTGCTGTTCTGATAGGCCATCACCAGGCCGTCCACTCCGTCATAATCCGGGACATCCCCCAGCATATAGGGGCGGGAGAAGAAGACGGCAATCGAATTCGAAGTCCTCAGGTTCCCGATCTCCTGGATCCGCCGGACATCTTCCGGCGAGAGCTCGTGTTTTTTCCACGGGGATTCGTTGGACTTGTGTACGCCCAGAATCACCAGGTTGTAATCCGCAAGCCGGGTTTTCATATCTTCCAGGCTGGTCCCGCCTACCTCGTCGATATCGGCATACAGGCGCATCCGTTCCAAAAACGGCTCGTGCGGGGCCTCGCCGATTTTTACGTAGGCTATTTTCTTGTTCTCCAGGTTGCGCATGCCCAAAATGGACACCTGGTTTTTGAGCACCGTCAGGGCCGACTCCATCGCTTGTTCATACGCCAGGTCGTCCTCGGGGGTATTTAGTTCCTCCACGAGGCCGTCCACATCCACGGGCTGCAGATTGTGAAGGCCTGCCTTGTATTTGGCCATCAGGATCCGGCGCACGGATTCCCCGAGGCGTTCCTCTGTGATAATCCCCGTGCGGTAGGCTTCCAGGAAGGCCGCGTGGTCTGCTTCCAGGTTTTCTGGCAGCAGGAGCATATCATTCCCCGCCAGGAAGGCTGCAAGGGACGTGTTGACAACCCCTTCATAGCCCGTAACCCCCTTCATGTTCAGGGCATCGGTGAAGACGAGGCCCTCAAAGCCCATTTCATCGCGGAGTAGCCCCCGGATAACCTCCCCGGAAAGCGAGGTGGGTAATTCCTGAGACCCTGTGAGTGACGGCACATTCAGGTGGGCGACCATTACGGAACTCAGGCCTTTGGCAATAAGCGGCTCATACGGGGACATCTCGATACTGTCCAGGCGTTGCCGGTTGTATGGGAGCTGCGGGAGGGCCTTGTGGGAATCTACCGCCGTATCCCCGTGTCCGGGGAAATGCTTCCCGCTGGTGAGGATTCCCGCCCGGTGCATCCCCTGCATCAGGTATCCCGCCTGCCGGGCCACGCGGGCCGGATCCTCCCCGAAGGACCGGTTCCCGATAATCGGGTTGGCCGGGTTTGTGTTGATATCGGCAACTGGCGCAAAATTGATATGCACCCCCAGGCGGGCAGCATGTTGGCCAATCCGGTACCCGATGCGTTCAATAACGGCCGAATCCCGGATCGCGCCCAGGGTGGTATTCCACGGGAAGGCGTAGGTGGAGTCCAGGCGCATGGCGAGCCCCCATTCGGCATCCATGGCCACCAGCAACGGCGTTCGCGATGCCTCCTGGAACGCATTGGTCATCCGGGCCTGGCGCACGGGGCCCCCAAGGCTGAAGATTACCCCGCCCAGGTGGTAGTTGGAAATCCATTCCGTTACCCGCTCTTGTACTGCCGGGCCCTGGGAAGAAGCCACCATGACCATAAACAGCTGGCCGATGCGCTCCTCCGGGCTCATCGCCTCATACGTAGCTTCCACCCACTGGGCCTGGGCCGTGCTGTCCGCCGTGACCAGGGGATGGTACTGTGCATGTGTCTTGGAAATAAATAACAGGAAAAAGAGAAAAATTACTCCTTTTGATCGCATACTCACTATCCTCTTTGGTACTAACTCCCGGGCGGTTGAATTATTGCGTCTCGGTCCCGCCCGCCGGGCCGCCGGGTCAGAAAAACCGGCTGTGCCAG
This sequence comes from Robiginitalea sp., assembly GCF_982776155.1. Classification (NCBI taxonomy): domain Bacteria; kingdom Pseudomonadati; phylum Bacteroidota; class Flavobacteriia; order Flavobacteriales; family Flavobacteriaceae; genus Robiginitalea; species Robiginitalea sp. The sequence goes on along the minus strand of NZ_CEXZKX010000001.1, from coordinate 246,644 downwards.
CTTTCGGAGGCAGGCACTTCCCAGTCGTTTTCAAATTCGCGCTTGTTGGTCACCAGGTTGTTGAATACCACCGTTTTTCCGGAAACGGCTTTGTCTTTGGCCATTTTGCGAAAATCGGCCAGGGGCTTGTACGCCAAATACTCCCCCTGCCGGTAGGTGACATTCATCCGGTCCAGCAGCGCAATCTCATATTTTTCTTCAAGGCTCTGGATAAACCGCACGGAGGCGTCGATGGAACAACCCGAAGCGGCATTCACGTCCTGGTCCAGGCCAATGACCACAAATCGGTTATACGGCAACTGGCACCCGGCCCTCAGGTCGGCCCCGTGCGCGGTCCATTCCTTCAGAAACGTTTCGAGCTCGGCGCGGAACGTCACGGCTTCTTCATCCGTCAGGGGCCGGTTGGCCTGGTAAACCCAGACCCTCGCTTCTTCGGGCAACTCCTCAAATGGCACTAACATAATCGCTGCAATTTTTTGATGCTACTTCATTCGGTTTCTCAACTACAGGTCCGCGGCCTGGTCCAGTAATTCGGCCAGGTCCAGCACCTTCATCTCTTTTTCCTTCTCCTTCCCCTTGACCCCGTCCGTAAGCATCGTATTGCAAAACGGGCAGGCGGCGGCAACCACTTCCGGTTGGGTTTCGATGGCCTGCTCGGTCCGCTCGATATTCACGTCCTTGTCCCCTTTTTCGGGCTCTTTGAACATCTGGGCGCCCCCGGCGCCGCAGCAGAGGCCTTTTTGTTTGCAACTGCGCATCTCCACAAGCTCCGCGTCCAGCTTGCGGATGAGTTCCCTGGGGGCCTCGTAAATGCCGTTGGCCCGGCCGAGGTAACAGGGGTCGTGGTAGGTGATCCGCTTTCCCCGGAAGGTCCCGCCTTCCAGCGTAAGCCGCCCGGAATCGAGCAATTCCTGCAGGAACTTCGTGTGGTGGATTACTTTGTAGGAGCCGCCCAGCCCCGGGTATTCGTTCTTCAGCGTGTTAAAACAATGCGGGCAGGTGGTGACAATGGTCTCCACCCCATACCCGTTAAGGACCTGGATATTCATCGCGGCCTGCATCTGGAACAGGAATTCGTTCCCGGCGCGCTTGGCCGGGTCGCCGGTACACCCCTCTTCCGTACCGAGGACCGCAAAGGCGACATCCGCTTTTTGCAACAAACGTACAAAGGCCCTGGTGATCTTTTTGGCCCGGTCGTCAAAACTCCCGGCGCAACCCACCCAGAAAAGCACCTCCGGTTTTTTTCCGGCGGCTGTCATCTCGGCCAGGGTCGGAATACCCTTTTCCCCGTCCTTTTCCTTCTTGTCGGTACTGTTCTCCATGCTCGTTATTCCATTTCCGCCGGTGAGATTTTATCCCCGGTCGGTTGCTTTATTCGTCCTTCCAATTCAGCCGGTCCATCTGGTTAAATGGCCAGGGGGCACCGTTGTTTTCGATATTCCCCATCATGACATTCAGCTCCTGGGGGGCCGCCGACTGTTCCATGACCAGATAGCGCCGCATATCCATGATAATCGACAACGGATCGATGCTCACCGGGCAGGCTTCCACACAGGCATTGCAGGTGGTGCAGGCCCAGAGTTCTTCCCGGGTGATATAGTCGTCCAGCAATTGCCGGCCGTCCGGTTCCCAGGTACCGTTGTTCGCTTCGATCTTCCGGCCAACTTCCTCCAGGCGGTCGCGGGTGTCCATCATAATCTTCCGGGGCGAGAGTTTCTTACCCGTTTGATTGGCGGGGCACTCCGAGGTGCACCTTCCGCACTCCGTGCAGGTGTAGGCGTTAAGCAGCTGTATCCGGCTGAGGTCCATGACATCGGAAGCCCCGAATTTAGCCGGGGGTTCGGCGTCGTCAAGCGGGGCAGCATAGGGGTCTGCCTCCGGGTCCATCATCAGGGCCACTTCTTTTTGTACAGATTCCAGGTTGTTAAAGGCACCCTGGGGTTTTACCCTTCCCCAATAAGTGTTCGGGAAGGCCAGCAGGATATGCAGGTGCTTGGAATAATAGAGGTAATTCAGGAAAAACAGGATGCCGAGTATATGCAGCCACCAGGCCGTTCGTTCCACGGCAATCAGCGTACTTTCCGTCCACCCGGACATCCACCCCGCCAACAGGGAGCTCACCGGGTAAGCGCCCGCTTCCACGTAGTGGTCTGCCCCCAGCTGTTGCAGGGAATAGTCGGCCGCGTTCATCGTCAGGAACAGGACCATCAGGATCGCCTCAATGTAGAGGATCCAGTCTGCATCCCGTTTTGGCCAGCCCTTCATTTCAGGTTTCCAGAATCGCTGCAAGCGCAGGGCGTTCCGCCTTAGCCAGAAGACGATCACCGCCACCAGGACCAGTAGCGCCAGTATTTCGAATGTGGCTATCAACACGTCGTAAACGGGGCCCAGGAATGCAAATATGCGGTGCGTCCCGAAAATCCCGTCGATGATAATCTCGAGCACTTCGATGTTGATAATGATAAAGCCCAGGTAGACGATCACGTGCAGCAACCCGGCTACGGGACGAACCACCATCTTCTGTTGGCCCAGGGCAATACGGGCCATATTTCCGAATCGTTCCGCCCGGGTACCATCGGCAGCCACCTCCCGTCCCAGCCGGATATTGCGCGTCAGTCGCCGGATATTGCGCGCAAAAAACCCGATTCCGACGGCAAGGGCCAGAACAAACAGGATGTTGGGGAGGTATTGCATTATTCGGGTTGCTGATTCTCAGCCGGATCGTCTTCCGGCAACGTGTATTCCTTCTGTTTTTTTCCGAAGACCGAAACGTTCACATACCGTTTGGGGTTCAGGCGGAAGTCCTGGAGCAGCAGGTCGAGTTCCCGGGAAGCCTCCGAGAGGTTCTCATAGAGCGCTTCGTCTTTCATGAGCCGCCCCATCGTTCCTTCCCCGCTTTCAATTCGGGCGATAACCGCACTGAGGTTCGTTAGGGTCTCCTGTAGTTGCTCCACCGTCTCTCCCAGCCCGGCGTTGGCAAGCGTATCCGAAACACCTGCGAGGTTGGCCGAAATGCGGCCAAAATTGTCGATGGTACTGTCCAGTTGCGACTGGTTCCGGCCGAGTAGCTCGTTGATGCCGTCCGCCGTCTTCTGGAAACTGCTGACCAGTTCGTTGAGTCCTTCGATACCCTGGCGGAGGTTTGCCTTGGTGGCATCGTCCAGTACCTGGTTGAAGTTGATCAGCAGGGAGTCTGCATTGGAAACGGCCCCCTCCACCTTCATTTGCAGGGGGGTGAGCTTTTGCTGCACCAGCTCGGTGAGGCCCGGGCGTATGCTGGACGGGAGCGTGTCCCCGCTTTTTGCCATGGGTGCCCCGTCGAATACGGGTTGGATCTGGATGCCCTTCCCTCCGATAATTCCCGTATCGAACAACTCGGCCTGGCTGTTTCGGGAAAAATCAAAATTCTTGTTCACGCTGAATGTCACCAGCAGTTTCCCGGAATTGTCCTTGAACCGGATGTCGTTGACGGTTCCCACCGTGTACCCGTTGATGCTGACCGATGTACCGGTCTGCAACCCGCCCACATGGTCGTAGACCACATAGAAAGTCTTACTGTCGTCAAAAAGCGGGGTGGATTTGAGGTAGGAGAAGCCTAAGATGAATAACAGGATGCCGCCGACTACGATGATTCCTGTTTTAATTTCCCTGGAGAGTTTCAATAGCGCTGTGTTGGGTTCCTAACAAAATTAGAAATAATTTTTGGATAGGGGTGTTCAATCCCGCAGCAGTGCAAGCGCTTCCGGAACCGGGATGCGTTCCCCGTCCCTGTACGCCACGATATAGGCCGAGGGATATCCCCGTTGCCAGGCTATGGACTGCAATTTTTCCGCATCCGAATAGGACCGGGTATTCCCGTAAAGCACCCGGTAAATCTTTTCGTGGCGCTCCTTGGAGAGCCCCGGCAGACCGTTGAAATTATTCGGGTTCAGGTCCGGGTCCCGGCTGACGGCCACCAACTGCACCTTGAAATTGATATTGAGTGCCTCGGCCCGGTCTTTGGCTGTTGCCGCCTTGCCCGGGGCGGGTTCCCCGCCGGCTGGCTCCACATTTTGCACCGGGGTCTTTTCCTCAGAGGCGTTCCCGTTTCCATCCATAGGCAGGCCTGTGGTTTGCGAATCGGCAACCGGGTCTTTATCCGCTTTCTCTTCCTCCGGGTCCGTTTTCCCACCCTCCGGGGATACGGTTGGTGCGGGTTTCAATCCGGAATCAGCAGGTTTGGATGTTGGGGTCGGCTGTTTGGAAGATGCGGTGGAGGTTTCCGCGGGTAGCCCGGTTCCCGGGAGGACCGGGTTGGGCTCGGTTCCCAGGCTTTCCCGGTAGGCCAGGATGGCATCGGCAATGGCGCGGCCCATCTCCTGCTGCCCTTTCGGGGAATTCAAATAGCGGCCCTCGTCTTTGTTGGTCAAAAACCCGGTTTCCACCAAGACGCTGGGCATAAAAGTCTGGTGGAGCACGATAAACCCGGCCTGTTTCACCTTCCGGTCGTTTCGCTTCAGGTCTTCGGTAAACCGGTCCTGCATCAGTTTGCCTAGCAGGATGCTCTGGTCCAGAAATTCCTCCTGCATGATGGTCAGGCCAATCACGGACTCCGGGGAATTGATATCGTATTCCGCGTATCGCGTCTCGTAATTGTCCTCCAGGTAGATAACCGAGTTTTCCTTTTTGGCTATTTCGAAATTCTGCTCATTGGCATGCAGCCCCAAAACAAACGTTCCGGCCCCATGGGCATTTGAGGTATGGGAGTCGCAATGCACGGAGACAAACAGATCGGCCTTGGCCTTGTTGGCAATCTCCCCGCGTACGTAGAGATCTACAAAACTGTCGTCCTTCCGCGTGTAGATAACTTCCGTGTTGGGCTCCTTTTCCAGGGCCTTCCCCACCTCCAGCACGATGTTCAGCGCGATATTCTTCTCCAGGTAGCCATTGCCGAGGTTGCCCGGGTCGTGGCCGCCGTGCCCGGCATCCAGGACAACGGTAAACGGATCCGGCACCCCGGCCCTGCCGGGGGGTGCCTGTGCGGTTAGAGCGGTGGAAAACAACCACAGGACGCCCAGCTCAACGATCCTTCGCATCGCCCTGTTTCTCGAGTATGTATCCAATTTCAAGCGGGTTAAATTTGTTCTAATTTGCACGATCCAGCGGGAAAAATATGTAAGTTTGACCACTGATTCCGTTGCCGACCCGTACAAAAATAGGACTTATCAACTTGCAATCAAATAGACAACTGTTTCTTTTACTGGGTCTCATGGTATTGGTCCCGGGGATTTTTTGGGCGCAGGAAGACATCGCCCGGCCCCTTCCGATCAAGCCGCTTGGCGATACGCTGGCTGCCCCGCAGGTGCTGCGCGGCCTGCCGGGGGCGGAGGTGCCGCAAGACTCTGCCCAGGCGGCTGCCCCGGCCACTGGGGGCACGATCATGGACCAGATAAAATACACCGCCAAGGATTACGTGCGTATTAGCAGGCAGGAACAGAAAATCTACCTCTACAACGAAGCGGAAATCTACTACCAGGATACGGAGCTCAAGGCGGGGATTATCGTGCTGGATTATGTGCGCAACGAGGTCTACGCGGGCAGGATGAAGGATTCCCTGGGGAACTATTCCCAACTCCCCTTCTTTAAACAGGGCGACCAGGAGGTCATCCCGGATTCGATCCGCTTTAATTTCGACACGGAAAAGGCCATTATCTGGAATTCCCGGACCGAGCAGCAGGCGGGGCTCGGCCAGCTGGGGAGCGATGCGATGAAGGTATATGCGGAGCGGACCAAGAAGGAGAACGATTCGGTGTACTTCCTGAGCGAGGGAAAGCTGACCACCTCCAAGGATACCATCGACCCGGACTATTATATCCGGGTGCGCAAGGCCAAATTCGTCCCCAAGAAAAAGGTGATTGCAGGTTTCAGCAACCTGTATATCGTGGACGTCCCCACCCCCATCGCCCTGCCCTTTGCCTATTTTCCGCTCACTACGGGCCGGACGGCGGGGATCATGATGCCGACCTTCGGGAACGACCCGGACCGGGGCTATTTCCTCCAGAATGGCGGGTACTACCTGCCCATCAGCGACTATGTGGACCTGACCCTTACCGGCGACCTGTACACCAACGGGAGTTACGGATTCCGGACCCAGTCCGTCTATTCCAAACGCTACCGGTTCCGGGGGAACGTGAATTTCCGGTACGAAAACCTGGTGCGGAGCCAGAAGGGATTTGACGATTATTCCCGGTCCACGATCTACAATATCCAGATCAGTCACGCCCAGGATGCGAAAGCGAACCCGAATTCCCGTTTCTCCGCCTCGGTGAATCTGGGGAGCAGCCAGTATTACCGGAATTCGCTGTTGCAGCAAAACCTGCCGAACACCCAGGTAAACGACCTGTCTTCCTCCATTTCCTATTCCAAGACCTTCCCGGCCTACCCGTCCGTGAACGTCAGCCTGACGGCCACGCATAACCAGAATACGAATACCGATGCCGTGAGCGTAACCCTCCCGACGCTCCAGGCGAGTATGGAGCGGATCTTCCCCTTTGCCCCCCGGGAAGGGGTTAAGAAAGGGGTCTTCCAGAATATCAACTTCCAGTACGACCTGAATGCCCGAAACAGCATACAAACCACCACCGAGGATTTTCTGACAGGCCGCATGTTCGACGACGCCCAGATGGGGGCCCGCCACCGGATCCCGATCGCCACCAACTTCAAGGTGGCCAAATTCTTCAGCGTCAGCCTGGGGGGAACCTATGAAGATGTCTGGACCTGGCAAACCCTGGACCAGGTATACAACCCGGAAACGGAAACCATTGAACGGGATACGATTCAGGGGTTTGACCGCTTCAACCAGTACAGCCTAAGCGCAAGTGTCGGGACGACGCTCTACGGGCAGTTTAATTTTGGGGAGGATCGGAAAATCCAGGCCATCCGCCATGTGGTTCGGCCCACGGTCAGCTACGGCTGGGCGCCGTCCTTTGACCAATACTACGAGGAAGAGGTGAACCAGTCCACCGGAGATGCGCTCTTCTTTACACGGTTCCAGAATTCCCTCTACGGTTCCCCGCGGCAGGGGCAGTCGAATTCCATGTCTTTTTCCCTGGCCAACACTGTGGAGGCCAAGGTCCGCGACCGGGATTCCACGGCCACCGAACCCAAGAAGATCATGCTGCTCAACAGCCTGAATTTCAGCACCAGTTATAATTTTGAGGCCGATTCCCTGAAGCTGAGTCCGATTAGCATGACCGGGGGGACGAACCTGTTCGACAACAAGGTGTCTGTCAACTTCGGGGCCAGCCTGGATCCCTACGCCATCGACAACACCGGAGCCCGAATAGACAAGCTCAACATCAACAACGGGGGCGGGCTGTTCAGGCTCACCAACGCGCGCCTGAACCTGACGTATAAACTCAGCAGTAAGGATTTTCAGGATAAGGATACCGAGATTGACCCGGACGACCCCTACGACGGGGACACCTATGTGGCAGCCAGCGGCGGGCGGACCGACGATTTGTTCGGCAGGGCCAACGATTTGAACGCCACCGCCTTTGACAACCGGGATCCGGACGACATCGAAAACCCGGCCTGGGCCTCGAAAATCCCCTGGAACGTGAACCTGTCGTACGCCATGAATTATTCGAACACCAACCGGAACGGGCAGCTCACCAACCACGTGCTCATGTTTAACGGAAACGTCACCCTGGCCCCGCGCTGGGATGTAAGCGTGACTTCCTCCTACGATTTCGTACGGAACGGCTTCGGGCTTACCCGCCTTGGATTTGCCCGCGATTTGAAGAGTTTTAAACTGACCTTTGACTGGACGCCCTTTGGCTCCCTGGAACGCTGGTATTTCTTTATCGGCATCAAGGCGAGTATCCTGAGCGACCTGAAGTGGGAGAACCGGAGCCAACGCTCCAATTTCAATTAAATCCGGACAGGCGCGTATAAATCAGGACAACCTCGTAACGAATTCGCATAATCACCCAAGAACTTAAATTATGAAGAAAATCATCCAGACCGACAAGGCACCAGCCCCCATAGGCCCTTACAACCAGGCCGTCTGGGCGGGGAATACCCTCTATGTGTCCGGGCAGATTGCCCTGGACCCCGCCACCGGGAAATTAATAGACGAAAGTATCGAGGCGGAAACCGAACAGGTGATGCAGAACCTGTCGGCCGTTCTCCGGGAGGCCGGCCTCGGGTTCGGCGATGTGGTCAAGGCGTCCATCTTTGTGAAGGACATGCACCAGTTTGCCCGGATCAATGCCGTCTACGGAAATTTTTTCGATGCAGACACTGCCCCGGCCAGGGAAACCGTGGAGGTAGCCAACCTGCCGAAATTTGTCAATGTGGAGATTTCGGTGATTGCTGTGCGCAGCTAGCAAGCTGCTCGATTTGAAGATTTGCCGATTTGAAAATTTGAAAATTAGGGAACTTGGCAATTTGTTAATTGGTCAATTTGTCAATTTGCCAATGCGGGGATTTGCCAATGCGGGAGTTTCGCAATTGGAAATTAGTATCCCGGGGCTAAAAGAAACCGGATTTTGAATAGCGTTTATCAACACTTTGCCTCGCTTCAAGACCTGCGCGCAAAGCCTCTGGAATAGCTGCCTCCCCCAATTTCCAAATTGGCAAATTTTCAAATTTTCAAATTCACTAAATCGTCTCCTTGTGGAATTCCACCAGGCCCTCGATGGGCCGCTGGCGGATTTGCCCGAGGACCAGGTCATTCCGCTCAACAACTGCCTTGAGTTCTTCCTGTAAATAGTAGGCGATACTCCCCACAAAATGCACGGGGACCTTTGTCGCCAGTTCAAACTGCATCACGTGGTTGTTGATGAACTGCTGGAACCCCTTGTCAATTACCCCCTTGCAATACGGGTGTTCCTTATGCTCCACGATAAACCGGGCAAAGGTTGCCAGGTAGGTGTTCGGGTTCGGCTTCTTGTAGAGGTTTTCCTTGATCACGTCCGCGTCCAGGTTATATTCCTTTTCAAAGAGGTGTGCCAAATCCTGGGGCATCTTGTGGTAGTAGAAATCCCTAACCAGCTTGCGCCCGAAAAAATTCCCGCTGCCGTCGTCCATCAGGATGTACCCGAGGGAAGTCACCTTTTGAAACAATTGATGGCCGTCGTAATAACTGCAATTGGAACCGGTCCCCAGGATACAGACTATCCCCTGGTGACCCACCTTGGTGGTGGAATATATGGCGGCATAGGTATCCTCCTTAACCACCACCTTGGCCTTCGGGAAGAATTCCCCGAAAATTTCCCTGAGAAAGCGCCGCATGCGTTCCGTACCGCAGCCCGCCCCATAAAAATAGAGGCGGGTTACCTTATGGGAATTTTTGGCCAGCTCAAAGTTATTTGCCAGGCGTTCCTCAATGACCTCCTTGGACAGGACTTCCGGGCTGAGCCCGAGGGTCTGCGTCATAAAAAGCTGGTCGCCCTGGCTGTCCATGGCAATCCAGTCGGCCTTGGTGGCCCCGCTATCGGTGATAAGTACCATGGGCGATACTTACAGGTTGTGCACGTGGAGCGCGAGGTCGACGAGTTTGTTGGAATAGCCCGCCTCGTTGTCGTACCAGGAAACCACCTTGAAAAACTTGCTGTTGAGCTCGATGCCCGCGTCCGCATCAAAGATGCTTGTCCGGGTATCCCCGACAAAGTCCTGGGAAACCACGAGTTCTTCCGTGTAACCCAGGATTCCTTTTAAGGGGCCTTCAGAAGCGGTTTTCATCGCCTGCTTGACCTCCTCGTAGGAAGTGTCCTTTTCGAGCTTCACGGTAAGGTCTACCACGGAGACATCTGCAGTGGGAACCCGGAAGGCCATCCCGGTAAGCTTCCCTTCCAGGGCCGGGATTACCTTGGTAACCGCCTTGGCAGCCCCGGTAGCAGCCGGGATGATATTCAGCATGGCGCTGCGCCCGCCCCGGTAGTCCTTCTTGGAAGGCCCGTCGACGGTGAGCTGGGTGGCCGTGGTGGCATGGACGGTGGTCATCAACCCTTCGGCAATACCGAAACTGTCGTTGAGGACTTTGGCGATCGGCGCCAGGCAGTTGGTCGTACAACTCGCATTGGAGACGATTTTATCGGAAGCCTTGGCGTCCTGGTGGTTGACACCCATTACGAACATCGGGGCATCCTTGGAGGGCGCTGAGATCACGACCTTCTTCGCCCCGCCATCCAGGTGTTTCTGGGCCATATCCAGGGTGGTGAAAATCCCGGTGCATTCCGCGACGATATCCGCTCCCACTTCGTCCCATTTCAGGTTGGCGGGATCCCGCTCTGCGGTGACGCGGATGGTTTTCCCGTTGACGACCAGATTGCCGTCTTTAACGGCGATGGTGCCGTTGAACCGCCCGTGTACCGAGTCGTACTCCAGCAGGTAGGCCAGATGCTCCACATCCAGCAGATCGTTGATCGCAACGACGTCTACGTTGTCGCGCTCCACCGTAGCCCTGAAGACCAGGCGGCCAATTCTTCCAAATCCGTTAATTCCTATTCGCAATGATGCCATGATAGTATGTTTTAATGTTTATATAGTCATTATATCGGAAACGCGTACGAGTTCCCGGTCTATTTTGGTATGCCCTTTGATCGCCTCGGCAATCGGGGTCAGTACAATTTCGTTGTCGATGATTCCCACCATCAGGTTGGTCTTCCCGGCGATGAGGGCCTCAACGGCTTTTACCCCCATCCGGCTCGCCAACACGCGGTCAAAGGCACTTGGTGGCCCGCCCCGCTGCATATGGCCCAGAACCGAAACCCGGACATCGTAAATGGGCAGGTGCTCCTCTACGTACTCCTTGAGTTCAAAGACGTTTTTACCGGTCTTATCCCCTTCCGCCACTACGACGATACTCGAGGACTTGCCGGTTTTCTTGCTGCGCCTGAGGGATTCCAGCAGGCGGTCCAGCCCCAGGTTTTCCTCTGGGATCAATATTTCCTCGGCACCGGCCGCTACCCCCGCATTGAGCGCAATATGGCCGACATCCCGGCCCATGACCTCCACAAAAAACAATCGGTTGTGGGAGCTGGCCGTATCCCGGATCTTGTCGATGGCGTCCACCACGGTATTGAGGGCCGTGTCAAAGCCCAGCGTATACCGGGTACCGAAGATATCGTTGTCGATGGTCCCGGGGATACCGATCACCGGGAAATCGTATTCCTTATTGAATATGGTGGCCCCGGTAAAACTGCCGTCCCCCCCGATGACCACAAACCCGCTGATTCCGGCCTGGACCAGTTGCTCGTGGGCTTTTTTTCTCCCTTCCGGGGTCTTGAAGTCCTCGCACCGGGCCGATTTGAGGATGGTTCCTCCCTTATTGATGATGTTATTGACGCTCCGGGCATTCATTGCCACGAAGTCTCCCTCAATCATCCCCTGGTAACCGCGGTAGATGGCCATACATTCCACATTCATGTAGGCGCAGGTCCGGACCACCGAACGGATGGCGGCATTCATGCCCGGGGAGTCTCCTCCCGAGGTGAGCACCGCAATCTTGTGCATTGGTTTGTTCATGGGAAAAATTCGAATTGCAAAATTAACAAACTTCTCCCAAATTAAAGAACGTACAGCGGCCAGATTTAGGAATCCGTCAGGACGAAAACGTTTTCGTAACGAATTTAACAATAACATAAAGATTCCAAACGGACTCGGGTACTGCTCCCCGTCGCGGTCCGGACAAAGGAATTACTTAGGGCGCTCGCGTTGCGGCAGCGGCTCCTTCCGCAATGGCTCCTGCGGCAAGGGCTCCTGGGGCAAGGGCTCTTGGGGCAGCGGCTCCTGTGGCAGCGGTTGGAGCCGCCGCTGGTTCTTGGAATAGAACCGGATCAGGCTGTCGCTGCCGATACTCGAATCCGGACGGGTTGCTGCGGGAATACTGTCCTGTACCTGTGAAGCGGGCGGGTTGGCCGCCGGCTCGGGTTTATTGAAAATCTGCCGCAATAAATCCCGGAAACTGTTGAAATCCACCTCGTAGGACAATCCCACCCCCTGGGTATACCCCTGGCGGTCTGCCAGGAATTGCCGGATTTCGTTCTGCCGGTTGAAGATCCGCATACTCAGCGTCCCCTGGTCGTTCAACAGGAGCTGCACTTCGGCATCCCCTGCAACCGCCGATTCGCTGACCCCGCCTACCGGAACCCCAAAGCGCCCGTTGAACAGAATCCGGTCGCTGATCTGGGTGGACACCGTCACCCCGATCCGGTCCTCCACATTCACCGCGTCGTTCGGGTTGCTGTACCCCGCTTCATAGGAGACCCCCAGGTTGAGCTTGTCGCTGTTGTTCCCAAGGACCTGGTTGAAGAGACTCGAAGTGGCCGTTTGCAGGAAACTACCCGCCACGGCCGTTTGGTTGATGCCGCTGGATTCGTTCACGAACGTTCCCTGGGCGAGCAGGAACAACGCGTTGCGTTCCTCCACGGTGGGGTCCTGCAACCGGTATTCCAGTTCGGACTGCACAATGGAACTGGTACCCGGGAAGCCGATTTCGAAATCCACGGTTGGCTGTTCGAGTTCCCCGGTGAGGCGGACGATCACCTCGGTGGGGATGCTCGGGGTGTAGCCGGAACTCTCCAACAGCGGGGCGGGGTTGGCGTTCAGGGAATACACCGCCTCCATATTCAGGATGGCCTCCAGGGGGTCGCCGTCCCAGTTGATGGTCCCCCCCGGCTCCACCCGGAAGGTCTTGTCGATGACCCCGCCGTACTTCAGGTTGTACGACCCGGTGACCACCACAAAGTCCCCCCACATGTTGAACTTCCCGTTCGTGTTGATTTCCATAAATATCAGCCCGGCCCCCGTCCCTTTCAGGGAGCTGCCCGTCTGCGGGTCAACGACAATCTCCACCTCCGCCTCCGGGGTCACGTCCAGGTCGAATTCCAGCTCCAGGCCTTCGTACTCCCGCAGCGTCCGCTGCGCCTCGATGGTCCGGCGCTCATCCTTTTCAATAAAGTTGATAAAGCTATAATCCCCCAGGCTCGCCACATCGCTGATGGGAATTTTCAGGGAAGTCCCCCTGGCGGTAGACCCTTCAAAATTTATATTGAGGGCATTCGTCGGCCCGAATATCCGGCCGGTGCCCTCGGCAAAAGCCGTCCCGTAATAGAGTTCCTCTTCGTCGTACTCCGTATTGAGCAGCAGAAAGCGTTCGCCCTGGGTATCCACATCCAGGTTCAGGCGCCAGTCCGAGAAGAACTGGTGGCTGATGGTCCCGTCCAATACGGCGGTTGTCCCCTCGGCCCGGTCCGTGAGCCGGATATTCTGGAAATCAAATGTCTGGTTGAACAGCCGAACCACCGAATTCTGCCCGAAGTCGTAATCGACATTCAGGTAGGGGATGCCCAGCCCCGCGTCGTTCAGGGTGAGCAAACCGGAAAACTCCGGGTTCCTCAGGTCGCCCCGGATCTGCGTGGTGCCGTTCAGGGTGCCCCGGATGTGGTCGATGACGCCATCCCCCAACGGGCTGAAAGGTTCCAGCTGAAACCCGTTGAAACTGGCATTCAAATTGGCTGTGGGGACTTCTCCCTGGTTCAGCACGGTACCGATGACCGAAAATTTCTCCCGTCCGTTCTCCGTTATCTGCGTATTGACCGAGAATTCCGTCAGGTCCTTGTTCCCCACCATGCCGATATCCAGTTCCCCCAGCTTCGCCCCGTTTACGCCGAAATCGGCGATGTTCAGGTTTCCGATCGGCAGGTATATTTCATCTTCCTGCCGGACGTTCAGCACGCCGTTGATCTCGCCGCTGAGCTTCAGGCTGTCGATGGCAGGCGTGATTTTGCTGAGGGAAACAATCTTAAAGCGGAGTTCCAGATCCTTGTAGGTAGAATCGGCCAACTCCCCCCGGAGGATAATCTCTTCCCGTTCCTCGTTGTTCATCACGATCTCCTGAATCTGGATGCTGTCCAGCGAGCGGTTGACAATCACCTTGTTCCGGTCGTTGCCCTGGCGGTTCAGCACCCACGTATTGCCCTTAAAGCTCACCTCAGACCGCTTAAGCCCGATTACGGATTTGTTATCCTGGTTAAAGGTGTGATAGAAATTTAGGTTGTAGGTGTCGTTGTATTCGCTGCCGCCCTTGAATTCCGTCCGGAAAAACAGCGTGTCGGTGAGCGTCGTGTTGATCAGTTCAAAATCCTTCACGTCGTAGTAAACCGTGGAAACATCGGCCACGGAGACATAGGTGTTGAACAGCGGGTTTTTGTTGTCGATTCGAACGTCCACGGAGTCCAGCCGGTTGTCGAAGGCCGTGATATAGGGCGAACGGAAATTCAGCTTGAAGTCCCCCTCATCTGCCTGGATATCCCCCCGGATATACGTGTTCGGGCCAAAGGAAACCTCCGGGAAGAACACGTCCACGATCTTGTTGTAAATCCGGAAGTTGAAGGCGAGCTCCTGCCCCTCGGAAATCTCGTACGGCCGGTAATTCGTGTAGATACTCCCGACGGAGTTCTGCAATAGCTTCCCGAGTTCGCCGACCTTGAAGCGGCCCCGCATATACCCGGTGATGATGTCCGGCGAATTGATTTCCACAGTCCGCACCGAGTCCGCGTCAAAACTGGAAACGATCTGGAAATCCTCAAAATAATAGGTGTTGTTCGGATTCTGGTACTGTGTCTGGCTGAACCGGATGTCCCCGCGGATATTGTCCGGGTTGCTCCCGGTGATGTCCATATCCACGTTTCCCTGGAAAATGGCGAGCGTATCCTTGATGAAATTCAATTCATACAGGTCCGCATAGTCTACCGAGGCCACGAAATTGAACGTGTTGGGCTGGCTGCCGAAGTCAGCGAGCCCCTTGAAGTTGAATATGAAATTCGGGTCACGGCTGTTGAGCGACCCATCGAACAGCTGGTCCTTGAGGATCCCGGAAACGGAGATATCGGAATACCCGTAGTTGTTGAAGTTTATCGAATACACCTCCCCGATCACCTCGGTGTTCAGCCCCCGGCTCGTGAAGCCCTCGCCTTCCACGTTGACGTCCAGGGAAGCGGTCCCCAGGGACGCATTGCCGGTAAAAGCGCCCAGGTCAAAATCGATCAGGGAAACAAAGCCCTGGTAGGAAGCGCGGTCGATATCGTTCACGTCCGTCAACTGCAGGTCCGCATAGCTGCTCCCAATCCCGCTGGTAATGTTCACCTGCGCATTGATACTGGACTCGGTCACCACGGCATCCCCACGGATGGTAAACTGCCCGAGTCGCTGGATGGTGCTCGGCAGGGAATTGCCCAGCAGATTGGGCATCAGGCCCCGCAGCTGGTAATAGGTGGTGGTGACATCCCGGATGGAGGCGTCCATGCGGAAGGGGGCATCCCGGCTAAAGAGGTTCTGAAACTCAAAATCCCCGCGGATCCCCGTGTTGTCGGTAACCAGTAAAAGGTTGCTGAGCTGCAAATCGTTCAGCGTCCCGCTGATTTCCGTGGTAAACTCCGCTGTCTTCCCGGTCCCGAACGCATCGTAGAGCTGGTTGATCTCGTCGAGCCCCACCACGGATTGGTCAAAGTTTGCCGTGACCAGCACCTTGTTGGTGAAATCTGCCAGGTCCTCCCGTTTATAATCGAATACCAGCCCGCCCCGCAGCGCGGAAAGGGGTGTCCGGATTCGCAGGGAATCGAAGCGCATCTGCTCCCGCGTATAGGTGAAGTCAGTGGACAGGTTCTCGAGGGCGAGGTTCCGGCCGCTTTGCAGGGAAAGGGAACGGACGGCGGTGCGGACCTCCGGGCCCTCGATGGTAAAGTCACCCGCCTCGATTTCCAATTTGTTGAAATCCAGGATTACCGGGTTCTCCAGGTTGTCGTCAGATAGAAGGAAGCGGCTCCGGTCTATCTCCACCCCGGATGCGTAAAAGTAGAACGGCGGGGTACCCGGCGCCCGGGGCTGGCCGTCGTCGAGTTTGTCGATAAAGATCCCCAGGTTGGTATCCGGGGCATCCCGGTAGGTTTTCATATTCAGGAACAGGCTGTCGATCTCGATGTCCCCGAACTCCAGCGTGCCCCCCACCACGTCCCTGAGGCTCAGGATGGACGTGCTGAGCCGGTCGATGTAGACCAGCGTATCCTGCCGGTAATCTTCCACGTAAATCCCGTCGAGGGCGGTATCCCAGGTGATGAGTGAAATCCGCACCCGGTCGATATTGATGTTGGTCCCGAAATCCGAATTGATCCGGTTGGTAACCATCCGGGCCAGCCGCGTCTGCACGCCCGGGATCGACAGGATAACCGTCCCCAGGACGCAAATTACCAGCAGGGCCAGCAAAAGGCGGACGATTATTTTACGGAGTTTTCTGATAGGGCGTATTCATTTACCTTTGCACAACCAATTTTTGTTCCAAAACCGCATGCGCGAGAAAGACATTTACATCCTGGCGATCGAGTCGTCCTGCGACGACACATCTGTAGCTGTTTTGCACGGCCGCAAAACGCTGAGCAACCTGGTGGCTACCCAGCAGATTCACCGGGAATATGGCGGTGTGGTACCCGAATTGGCCTCAAGGGCCCATCAGCAGCATATCGTCCCCCTGGTACACCAGGCACTGGCCAAGGCAAATATCGACAAAAAACTCCTATCGGCCATAGCTTTTACTAGGGGTCCGGGACTTTTGGGTTCCCTCCTGGTCGGCACCTCCTTTGCCAAGTCCCTCGCCCTTGGCCTGGGCATCCCCCTTATCGAGGTCAACCACATGGAAGCCCATATCCTGGCGCATTTTATCGAGACCCCCGGCAAGACCCCGCCCCCATTCCCCTTTCTGGCAATGACCATCAGCGGGGGCCATACCCAGATTGTGAAGGTGAATGGTTATTTCGACATGGAGGTCCTGGGCGAAACCCTGGACGACGCAGTTGGCGAAGCCTTCGACAAGACGGCCAAACTCCTCGGATTGCCCTACCCGGGCGGGCCGCTGATAGACAAGTACGCCGGCCAGGGAAACCCGGAGGCATTCGACTTCCCGATCCCCAAAGTGGACGGGCTCAATTTCAGCTTCAGCGGGCTGAAGACGAGCGTCCTGTACTTCATCCAGCGCAACACAAAAAACGACCCGGATTTCATTGCCAGGGAACGGGACAATATCTGCGCCTCTTTACAGCAAACGATAGTTGCCATCCTGATGCAAAAGCTGAAAAAGGCGGCCCGGGAAACCGGGATCCGGCATATCGCCATCGGCGGCGGGGTGGCGGCCAACTCGGGTATCCGCCAGGCCCTGTCCGAAGCCGAGCATAAACTGGGCTGGACCACGTATATCCCGCCGTTCCAATACTGCACGGACAACGCCGGCATGATAGGAATTGTAGGATATTTAAAGTATCTTGACAACAGGTTTACGGACCTGGGGGTATCGGCTCAGGCCAGGTACCGCATCGGCGGCCAGCCCCACTAAAGAACCCACGCAATGCCCTATAGCAAGGAATTGGAAGATCGGCTGAACCGGATGCTAGAAGCCCGGCATCCCGAGGCCTCGAAGCACCTGACCGTGAAATACATGTTTGGCGGGCTCGCCTATCTCTACAAGGGTAAGATGAGCGTGGGGGTCGTAGGCCATTCGCTCATGGCCCGGGTACCTGCAAACGCCATGGAGCAAGCGCTCCTCCGCAGGGGTGCGCGGCCCATGGATTTTACCGGCCGGGTTATGAAGGAATTCGTATTTGTGGACCCGGAAGGGTTTCGCGACGATTCAGAGATGGAACAATGGATTGAATGGGGGCTGGAGCACGCCCGCCAGAAAAGCGCTCCCCCAAAACGCATAGCCGGAAAATGAATTATTTCTATCATCCGCTCCTGGATACCAGCGTCAACCAGTTTTCGTTTACCCCGGAGGAAAGCCGCCATATCGTCAAAGTTTTGCGCAAAAAAGCCGGCGACCAACTCCACATCACCAACGGGAAGGGGTATCTGTTCGTAGCCGAAATCCTCGAAGCCAATCCGGAACGGTGTATGGGCAAGCTGCTCGAAACGCGCAAATTCCACCCGAAAATGTACAGCCTGCATGTGGCTGTAGCCCCGACCAAGAAAACGGATCGGTTTGAATGGTTCCTGGAGAAGGCCACTGAAATCGGGATCGACAGGATAACCCCTGTGATCTGCCAGCGGTCGGAACGCAGGAAACTCCCGATGGAACGGATGCAGCGGGTGGTCCAGGAGGCGATGAAGCAAAGCCTGAGGACCTATCTGCCCGAATTGGAAGAACCGGTTGCGCTCCGGGAGTTCCTGGAACGGGAGCAGCCTGTCCTGAAGTTTATCGCCCACTGTGAGGAGGACGAAAAGATGGATCTCAAAAGGCGGGTGGCGGCAGACAAGGACGTCATCATCCTCATTGGCCCTGAAGGCGACTTCACGCACGATGAAATCCAGATGGCTTGCGAGAAAGGCTTTATTCCGGTTTCCCTGGGCGAATACAGGCTGCGGACGGAAACCGCCGCCCTGGTGGCCTGTACCACAGTCAACCTGATAAACAACGGATAACCCATGAGGATTCTGGCAGCCCTAATGGCTTTAGCGTGTACCGGTTTCGGCCAGGCCCAGGAGGTGGCCGTACTCAAATACCGGGGCGGGGGTGACTGGTACGCCAACCCTACGGCACTCCCCAACCTGATCCGTTTTTGCAATGCGGAAATCGGCACCCACCTGGAAACGGCGGCCGGAACAGTGGCCGCTGACAGCCCGGATATTTTCCGCTATCCTTTCCTGCATATGACCGGGCACGGCAATGTCCTCTTCTCGGAGCAGGAGGCTGCGAATATCCGGACCTACCTTCTCGGTGGCGGGTTCCTGCACATCGACGACAACTACGGCATGGCCGAGTATCTCCTTGAGGAATTGCCAAAAATCTTCCCCGACAAACAACTGCAGGAAATCGGTGCCGACCACCCGATTTTCAAAGAACCGTATGATTTTCCGGAGGGCCTGCCCAAAATCCACGAGCACGATGGCAAGCGCCCGCAGGCGTTCGGATATTTCCACCAGGGGCGGCTGGTACTGCTCTTTACCGTGGAGGCAGACCTCGGGGACGGATGGGAAGAACCGGAGGTGCACAACGACCCGGAAGAAGTTCGGCAAAAGGCCTTGCAAATGGGGGCCAATATTGTCAATTACGCTTTTAAAAACTAACTGAAAATGCGCGCAAAAACCATTGCCAACGGGATTCTCAGGGCAGTTTTCATCCTTGCCGCGATTGTTTTGGTGGCCTATTTCCTCTACCTGATACGCTCGGTGATTGCCTATGTACTCATTGCAGCTGTAGTTGCCCTGATGGGCCGGCCGGCGGTATTATTTTTCCGGCAGCGTCTGAAATTTCCCAATACGCTGGCAGTAGTCGTGGTGGTCCTGCTGATGATCGGTTTGCTCGCGGGGATCATTGCGTTGTTTATTCCCGTCATCACCGAACAGGGCAGAAACCTCTCCCTCCTCGACATGGAAGAACTGCAAAAGGACCTGAATTCCCTCTATATGGAAATCACGGAGTACTTCGGGGCTTCCCCGGCCTCAATCGATGCGCTCATCGAGAAAACCGACCTGGAAAAAAACGTGCTGGAAGGGCTGGATATCGGATTTATCCCGGACATGCTGAATTCCATAGTTGGCTTGCTGAGCAACCTGAGCGTCGGGCTGTTTTCCGTCCTGTTCATCGCATTTTTTTTCCTCAAGGACAGCCGGCTGTTCCAAAATAGCCTGATGGCCCTGGTACCCGACGACAAGGAAGGTAGGATGCTTCAATCCCTCGAGAAGATCAAAGGCCTGTTATCCCGGTATTTTGTCGGGTTGCTGGGCCAGATTTTTGTCCTGTTCGTCATCTACACAGTGGTCTTGCTGCTGGTGGGTATCGAAGACGCGGTGGTAATCGCATTCCTCTGCGCCCTCTTCAATATCATCCCCTATGTAGGGCCAATTATCGGGGGGGTAATCATGATCATCCTGACGATGACCAGCAACCTGGGCTCGGATTTCAGTTCAGTGATCCTGCCGGACGTCGGGTGGGTATTCCTGGGCCTGACCATCGGACAACTGGTGGACAACTTCTTTTCACAGCCCGTAATCTTTTCAAACAGCGTCCGCTCCCACCCCCTGGAAATTTTCCTGGTCATCATCATAGCGGGGCTTTTATTCGGGGTGATGGGGATGATCGTAGCCGTACCGGGATACACGGCAATCAAGGTGATTTTAAAGGAATTCCTGGCCGAAAACAAGGTGGTTCGCAGCCTGACTAAAAATTTATAGTAACAATTTGAATAAGCGCCTGCTAAATACTGGTGTACAGTATTTTATTAAAAATAATTTAAAGGCTGACATTTTGTCAATTGCCTTAAAATCCAGCCCTTTTGACGGGGTCACCCCACAGGAGTTGGCGCAACAGGTTGCAGGGCGGAAAAAGACCCTGGAAAAGCTCCCCTCCTGGCACCGGGCCAACGCCATTTACTACCCGCCCGGACTGAACCTGGAGCAAGCCTCTTCGGAGGCGACGGCCCGCTACAAAGCCAGCCTCATTTCCGGCAACTGGCTACTGGACCTCACCGGGGGGTTTGGGGTGGATTCCTACTTCTTTTCCCTGCAGTCGGATCGGGTGGATTACTTTGAAATTAACGCGGGGCTCGCGGAAATCGCCGCCCATAATTTCCGGCAGCTTGGCGCGACGAATATCCGCGTCCATCCCGGGGACGGCCTGGACTACCTCCGGGGGCTCCAACCGGGCAGCAGCCTACCGGACTGGATCTACGCAGACCCCTCCCGGCGGCATGCAAAGAAAGGCCGGGTAATCCGCCTGGAGGATTACGCCCCGGACATTCCGGGGAATTTGGACCTGCTGTTGGGAGTCTCGGATAACCTGCTCGTAAAAACGTCGCCCATGCTGGATCTTTCTGCGGGCCTGAAGGCTCTCCGGCAGGTAGCGGAAATCCACGTGGTAGCCGTTAAAAACGAGGTGAAGGAGCTCCTCTGGGTAATACGAAGTACGGCTTCCGACGGACCCCGAATCCATGCCAGCGACCTGTCCGACGGCCATCCGCCCTTCCGCTTCCACCCGGACGAGGAGGCATCCGCAGACAGCCAGCTCGCCCTCCCGGCCCGATACCTGTATGAGCCCGGGGCCGCCCTGCTGAAAGCCGGGGCTTTTAAACTGGCGGGCACGCGGTACGGTCTCGGGAAACTCCACCGACATACCCACCTCTACACCTCGGAGAAGCTTATCCCCTATCCGGGCAGGCGTTTTCGCATCCTGGAAAACCACCCGTACAAACCCGGCAGGCTCCCCTACCGCGAAGGGCATGTAAACAGCCGGAATTTCCCGGAGGACGTGGCCCGGATCCGCAAGCGCAACCGTATCAAAAGCGGCGGCAACACCTACCTGTTTTTTGTCCGGGCGGCAGACGACGCGTTACGGGTCCTGGCGGCCGAGGCTGTATAGCTGCATAAGAGACAATTTTATATCTTTAGAATCCAGCCCGGGTCGAAACCGGGCGCTATCAACTTGAAACAAACCAAACCGATCTCCATGGAACCACACTTTTACATCAACCGCCGAAAATTCATGAAAGGCGCTACCGCTGTTGCCATCCTTTCCAGCCTGGGAACCTATGGCATGGACATGATCTACCGGGATAAGCCCTGGAAAGTGGGCCTGATAGGCACCGGGTGGTACGGCAAGATGGACCTCTGGAGGCTGATGCAGGTGGCCCCGGTGGAAGTGATGGCCCTCTGCGACGTGGACCGTAAGATGCTGGAAGAAGCCGCGCGCCTCACCATGGAACGGCCAGGCGCCATGGGCAAACCCCGCCTTTTCAGCGACTACAGGAAAATGCTCGCCGAAACGGAGCTCGACATTGTACTGATCGGCACCCCGGACCACTGGCATGCCCTGACCGCCATCGAGGCGATGAAACAGGGGGCCCACGTCTACCTGCAAAAACCCATCAGCGTGGACGTCCTGGAAGGGGAGGCCATCCTGGCCGCTGCACGCCATTACAACAAGACCGTACAGGTGGGCACTCAGCGAAGGAGCACCCCCCACCTGCAGGATGCCAAGGAAAAATTCATCGACACCGGGATGCTCGGGAAGATCGGGCATGTAGAAATCTGTTGCTATTACCACATGCGCGCCAACGGCGATCCGCCCGTGCAGGAAGTACCGGATTTCTTCGACTACGAATTGTGGACGGGCCCCGCCCCGATGCGGGCCTACGACGGCCTGCCGCACAAGAGGTGGTGGCGTACATTCATGGAATACGGGAACGGCATCATGGGGGATATGTGCGTGCACATGCTCGACACGGTCCGCTGGATGCTCGACCTCCGGTGGCCCAACCGGATTACCTCCCATGGCGGAATCTTTGTCCAGACCGGCGGGGAGTCGAATATCACGGACACCCAGTCGGCGGTCTTTGAATACGACGATTTCGATGTCCACTGGCAGCACCGCAGCTGGGGCACACCCCCGGACCCGGAGTATCCGTGGGCATTTCGGATATACGGGGAAAAGGGCACGCTCGTGGGCAGTACGATGCAATACGACTTTACCCCACAGGGAGACGGGGAACCCATTCACGGGGATGTACTTTACGAACGCGAGAAATTCCCGGAAGACGTCAATGAGGCCGATATTGAACTGAATGCCGTGCCGGCCACCCGCCGGCACATGATCAATTTCCTGGCGGCCATTGAGAGCAACACCCGGCCGTTTTCGGATATTGAAGAAGGGCATATCTCCTCGGCGAGCTGTATCATCGCCAACCTGTCCCAAAAGCTGGAACGGCCACTTACATACGACCCTTCGGCCAAAACCATCCCGGGCGACCCCGAAGCGAGCGCATTGCTGAAGCGGGCTTACCGGGAAGGCTGGGAACACCCGTATAGCGGCACCTGATCAGGACGACGGGCACGGCCATTGGAAATTGTCCACGGGGTCATTGACGGCGGCCCGTAGGTTGTAGTGCCACCATTCGGTCCGTATGGACAAAAAACCATGCGATTCCATGGTTTCTTTGAGTATTTTCCGGTTTTCCAGCACGGCCTCCGGCAAATTCGTGTGATCGTGATGGGCCTTCGGGCCAAAAAAATCGAAGTCCGTCCCCATCTCCAACGGCTCCCCTTCCAGGGTTTCCAGAGTGATGTCCACTGCCCCGCCTTTATTGTGGATGGACCCTTTTTCCGGGTTGGCCACGTATTGCGGGTTCGGCACCAATTCCCACATCTTGTATTGCACGGAATTGGGCCGGTAGCAATCAAAAAACCGGATGCGCAGGCCCTGCTTCCGAAAATCTGCATTTGCGGCCAGGAGGGCCCTGGCGGTTTTGACCCGGGTATAGCACTCCCCGCACGGATAGACTACTTCCCCAAGGAAATTGTTATCCGTCGCATAGCGCAGGTCGTAGGCGAATGCATCGCTGTAATCCGCCAGACGGATAAACGTCGTGTCCGGCAGGGACTCCAGGAAAGGCGGATTGGGGGCAGATTGCGGCTCCCCCACTCCGGTTGCCTCCCCGCCGGCCCATGTGGTCTCGCCGGCTGCTGCGTCCGTTTCCGGGGATCCTGCGCCTTCCGCGGCCTGAATTTCGCCCTCCCCGGCCTGCGATTCACCTTCCATTGCCTGCGATTCGCCTTCCAAAGCCTGCGATTCGCCTGCTTCGGGTTTGTTAGCCGACTCCCTACGGGTGGTTTCGCCACAGGAAATCCCTGCCAAAAGGCCCGCTGCCAGGAGCAGGCCTGCAACGCGGAGGTGGTATGTTCTCTTCATGGTCGTTTAATTTTGGTTTTGCGGCATGCGCAGGTCCCGATGCTATTTTACAGGCAATCCCGGCCGGGGTCTGGTGCGAATGGAATTTGATTGTATCTTTAATTCTGGAAGCCGCCCTTCCGATAAACACGAATATCTGAAAAATAGCGCCAAGTACCACCATGAAACAACTTTCCTTCATCCTGATGTGCCTCTCCTGCGCTGTGCTTCCGGCCCAGGAGCCCTGGCTGCTCGGTTTTGAGAAACCTGAGAAAAACCCCATTCTGGAGCCCGATTCCACCGCCCGCTTTTTCTGCCCCATGGCGGAACGCGAGGTCCGCTGGCAGCAGGCCGATGTATTCAACCCCGGGGCGGTTGTCCGCAACGACACGGTATTTCTGCTGTTTCGGGCCGAAGACGATCCGACGGCACGGCTGGGGGAACGCACTTCGCGAATTGGCCTGGCCTGGAGTACGGACGGGTTGAATTTCACGCGCTATCCGGACCCCGTGCTCTACCCGCAGCCAGGGGTGCATACCCAATGGGACTATCCCGGAGGCGTGGAAGACCCGCGGGTAGTTGAACTCGAGGACGGCACCTACCTGATGCTCTACACAAGCTGGAACCGGGATGTCGCCCGGCTCTCCAGCGCCACCTCCCCGGACCTGGTCCACTGGCAGAAACACGGGCCCGTTTTCGAGGAAGCCCATGGCGGGGCCTTTCTGGACCATTGGAGCAAATCGGGTTCAGTGGTAACCGAGCTCCGCGACGGGCGGTTGGTTGCCAAAAAAATCGACGGCCAATACTACATGTACTGGGGCGAACTCTTTGTCAATGTGGCGACGTCAGAAGACGGGAAGGACTGGACACCGCTAACCGATGGGAATGGCGACCTGATCAAGCCGTTTGTACCGACCACCGGCCGCTTTGACAGCCACCTGACAGAACCCGGCCCCCCGGCCCTTTACACAGATGCCGGCATCCTGCTACTGTATAACGGTAAAAATTTGAGTGGTGAAGGGGCCGGTTCTGAAACCCCGGAAGGCAGTTATTGCGGGGGGCAGGCGCTCTTCAGCAGGGAGAACCCGGCCCGGTTTTTAAGGCGGCTGGAAACGCCCTTTATCTGCCCCAGCCTCCCCCACGAGGTGAGCGGACAATACCAGGCAGGGACGACATTTATCGAAGGGCTTGTGCGCTATAAAGGCCGCTGGCTGCTGTATTACGGCACGGCAGACTCAATGGTCGGGGTAGCCGTCAGCGACCAAAAATTGTAACTTACAGCCGTGGAGCATACACTATTAATGGCTGCCCGGTGCTTCATCCTGATACTTGCCCTGTCGGGATGCGCCCCGGAGGAAAGCGAACCAACCCCCCCCTCCCCCGAACATCCTTATAGTCCTCACCGATGACCAGGGTTGGGGCGACCTGGGCATTAATGGCAATTCCAATATCCGCACGCCGAATCTCGACTCCCTGGCTATAAGCGGGGCGCGCTTTGAGCAGTTCTACGTCCAGCCGGTTTGTTCGCCTACCCGGGCCGAAATCCTGACGGGTCGCTATGCAGCCGCGCTAGGGGTTTACAGCACTTCCGCCGGTGGAGAACGCATGGATCCGGGCGTGCCCACCCTGGGCGATGTCTTTCGTGACGCGGGTTACAGGACCGGCCTGTTCGGCAAGTGGCACAACGGTTCGCAGCCCCCGTACCACCCGAACTTTCGCGGGTTTGATGAATTTTACGGATTTGCCTCCGGCCACTGGGCCCATTATTTCAGCCCGGAGCTCGAGCATAACGGAAAGTTCGTCCGGGGGGAGGGATACCTGGCCGACGACCTTACCGCCCGGGCCATCCAATTTATGGGTGCCCCGGATCCGCGACCCTTCCTGGCCGTGCTCTCCTACAACACGCCCCATAGCCCGATGCAGGTTCCCGACCCCTATTGGGATGCCTTGCAAAACCGCCCGCTGGAGATGCGGCACCGGGAACCGCAACTGGAGGACACGCTATTCACCCGGGCGGCCCTCGCCATGGTGGAAAACATCGATGCGAATGTCGGCCAGGTCGTGGAATTCCTGGAAAAGTCCGGTACCCGGCGGGAAACTATCGTGGTCTTTTTATCGGACAACGGTCCCAATAGTTTTCGTTGGAACGGGGGGATAAAGGGGCGGAAAGGCAGTACAGACGAGGGAGGCGTCCGCTCGCCCCTGCTGATAAGCTGGCCAGGAAGCATTCCCGCCGGGCTCCGGGTCCGCTCCCTTGGCGGTAGCGTGGACCTGCTCCCCACGCTTGTCGGGTTGTCCGGGATTCAGGAAACCCGGTCATCCTGGGACGGGCAGGACCTGAGTGCCGCAGTACTCGGGAAACCAAATTTTCAAAGGGATGGTTATTTATACAATTATTGGAATGGTGCTTTGAGCCTGCGGTCGCGGGATTTTCGCCTGGATGCCGAAAACCGGTTATTCGATATGCGCAGGGACCCCGGGCAAACCACCGATGTATCCGGGGAGCACCCCCAGGCATACGATTCCCTTGTGGAAGCCAAAGCGGCCTGGCTGACATCCGAGGTCCCGAAGGATTTCCCGGAGCGCCCCTTCACCGTCGGGTATCCCGGGGCAGGCCGAACAGTATTGCCGGCTCGAGACGCCACGGTACTACCCCCTTTGCGGAGGAGCAACAAGTACCCGAACGCGAGCTACATTACCGGATGGGAGAATGAAGCGGGCCTGGTGTACTGGCCCGTGGAGGTGTTGTCCGACGGCACCTATGAAATCTCCTGCTATTACGCCTGCCCCGAAACGGCCATCGGCCTGCCGGTACGGATAGCGTCCGGGGGCGATATGACCGGAACGCAAATTCGGTCCGCATTTGACAGCGAGATCTACGGTGCGGAACAAGACCGCGTCCCGCGCATTGAATCCTATGCCAGGGATTTTCGCAAGCTGCCCCTGGGTAGGCTGGAATTGCGACAGGGGACGGATACACTCCGGCTCCGGGCCGGCCCCTTTCCGGACAGGGCCCGCTGGGATGTGCAGCGGCTCGTCCTGGAGAAAATCGATTAGTCCTTCAACCCGCGCAGGAATTCCAGGCTTTTGGGCACCTGTTCGAGTACCTGTGACGACTCATCCTCAATAAACATATATTGAATCCCGAGTTCGGCACCCCGACGCACCAGCCCGGCCACGTCGATTTGCCCGGTTCCCAACACCACGTTGGTTTCCACGTCTTCGTGCCCGCTGGTGTTTCCGGTGACGCCCTTTTCCAGGTCTTTGAGGTGCATCAGCACAAACTTGTCCGGATACCGGTTGAGCAGCTCCAGCGGATCGGCCCCGCCGTGCTTCACCCAGTATATATCCATTTCAAAATCAAAATACTCGGCCTGCTCCGCCATCAGGTCAAACAGGGTCCCGTCGCCGTGCGGCCGGAATTCGTAGCCATGTGCGTGATACGCCAGCTGCAGCCCGGCTTCCTCCAGGATGCGGCCTGCCCGATTGAATACGGCTATCGCTTTTTCGGTATCCTCCAACCCGAATGCATCGCCCCGGTGCGGGATCCAGGCACACATAACATAAGATGCCCCAAAGGCGCGGGCCTTTTCAATCAGGGAGGCCGGGTCCTTTTCCAATTCCTCAAAAGAAGCCCCGATGCTGGTTACCTTCAAATCGTATTTGTCCAGCAATTGCATAAACTCCTCCTGCGGCATCCCGTAAGTTCCCCCGCCTTCTATATAAGTTATTCCCCAATCGCGGATTTGGGCCAGGGAACCTTCCACATCCTGGCTGAACTGGTTTCTGAGGCTGTAGAGTTGCAGTCCGAATTCCTGGGCACCTGCCTGGAAGCCTCCGGACACAAATAACAATCCGGTTAGTATCAATAACTTGTAAAATCGTCTCATTTTTTTGGAGTTTTATATTTACCGCCCACCTGGCTTTCGCGTACATCGCAGCCCGGTTCCGGGTCCCGATTTCGTACCAATTCAGGGCTTATTACGTGAAAATAGGCATTTTCCATATCCGCAATATATCATTCCATATTTTAACATATTAGAAGTTTTTTGATAAAAAAACATCCGACCCCCCGGTTTGTTCGGCCGAATTTTAGTAATATTAACACTGTTTTTGGGTTATTTTAACGTTCTAGCGAAAACGTTTGCGGCTCAAGTTCGAATTAAACAAGTGTAAATCAAACATTTAACTAACTTAACAACTTAAACATTATGATTCGAAGCGCTGATTCGAATTCGAAGAAACTCAACTCGTATGTAGGTGTTTTCTTCGGGTTCATTTTGATGTTCTCATGTTTAGGAATTCAGTCATTGCGCGCCAATTCCAAAACATCGACGAAAGCAGAAGTACCTATACAGAATACCGTATCGGGTACCATTGTCGATTCCTTTGGAGTCCCGCTACCCGGAGCCAACGTTGTGGTGCAGGGTACCACCCGCGGAACCCAGACGGATTTCGACGGGAATTTCTCTATCGAAGCCGATGGGGATGACGTCCTCGTGGTAAGCTACCTGGGATATGTTACGCAGAACGTGCCCGTAAACGGTCGCTCCACCGTCAATGTTACCATGGCGGAAGACTCACAGGCCCTGGACGAGGTAATCGTCACGGGGTATACCACGGAAACCAAACGGGAAACCACCGCAGCGGTTTCCATCGTTAAAGCCGAGGAACTGGCAGCCATCCCTTCCGGTAACGTCGAGCAGCAGCTCGCCGGTCGGGTTGCCGGTGTGACAGTTGTAACCAACGGTCAGCCGGGTACCGCCAGCCAGATCCGTGTTCGCGGATTCGGGGCATTCGGCGGTAACGAACCGCTCTATGTGGTTGACGGGGTGCCGATCAACGACATCTCCTTCCTGAACCCGGACGATATCGAAACCACCACCGTACTTAAGGATGCTGCTGCAGCCTCCATTTACGGGGCGCGTGCCGCCAACGGGGTAATCGTCTATACCACCAAGCCCGGTAGAAGGAACCAGAAAACGGAAATCAACATCAATATCCAATCGGGTGTTACCGATCCGAACGTGGCCGGTTCCCCTGAAATGCTGAGCCCGCAGCAGATGGCCGAGTACACGCATATCGCGTACCGGAACAACGCAGCTGCTACAGGCACCACGCCTCAGTATACGCACCCGCAGTACGGGTCCAACGCCACGCCGACCTTCCCCGATTATCTGCACGCAGACGGGCAGAACGGGGTGAGCGAAAGCGACATCGACCTGGCGCAGATTCGCGCTAACTACGAGGCCGATCCGGAAAATGTCTTTTTGATCCGCCCGAATCTCCGGGGAACTAACTGGTATAAGGAAATCACCCGCCTGGCACCCGCCACGCGTATCAGCGTAGGGTTCCGCGGGGGTAACGAGAACGGACGCTTCTACGCCGGGCTTGGGATGCAATCCCTGGACGGGGTGCTGCTCGAAAACGAGCAGGATCGTTTCACGGCCCGCTTTAACTCGGAATTCGACCTGACGCCCTGGTTGGTGATCGGGGAGAACTTCCAGGCCACGTACAACTCTGTCCGCGGCCAAACCGGTGGAAACGGCGGTTTGGGTATTGCCAACGACGAGTCGGAGATCCTCTCCGCCTACCGGATGCCGACTATCATCCCGGTATTCGACGAATTCGGAAGCTACGCCTCCACCCGGGCGGCAGGGTTCAACAACCCGCGGAACCCGGTACGCCGGCTGGCCGAGGACCGCGGCAATGACGACGCGTTCAGCGTAAACCTTTTCGGTAACCTGTACGCCGCCCTTACGCCGATTGAAGGACTGACCCTCCGCACAAGCATCGGGGGCCAGTACAACTCTTTTACAAACCGCGATTACAACTATCGTTACCTCGGGGATTCCGAGCCCCAGGCGAGCTTTAGCTTCAACGAGGGAATGGAGTATGGATTCCAGTGGATCTGGACCAACACCATTAATTACGATCAACTCTTCGGGAAGCACCGCGTGAAGGTGCTGGCCGGTATCGAGGCCATTGAAGGCGCCAGCACACCGGTTACACCTGCCAGGGGACGCCGGATCCAGGGATCGGGTATCAACCCCTTCTCAACGGACCTGGACTATGTAAACCTGCAGACGGTTACCAGCCCGGTTGTACAGAGCTTTATCCGGAAAGGGGTGAATTTCAGCTCCATTTTCGGAAAACTGGACTATAATTTTGACGAGAAATACTACGTTACCGGGGTAATCCGGCGGGATGGTTCCTCCGTATTCGGGGAAAACAACCGCTACGGTACCTTCCCTGCGGTATCCGGGGCATGGCGGGTGATCGCCGAGCCGTTTATGGAAAACCAAAGCATCTTCCAGGACCTGAAAATTCGCGGGGGATGGGGACAAATGGGTAACTCCAACAACGTAAACCCGGCCAACCAGTACTCCCTGGCAGCCCTGGATATCGGAAACACCATTTATCCGATTGACGGTCAGAACAGTGGAGCCAACGAAGGATTTGCCACCTCCCGTATCGGAAACCCCGATGCAAAATGGGAAACCTCTACCACGATTAACGTCGGCTTCGATGCCACCATCCTGAACAACCACGTGGATATTATCCTCGACTGGTGGAAGAAGGATACGGAAGACCTGCTCTTCCAGGTACCGCTGCCTGCAGTTACCGGCGCCTATGCAGCGGCTCCCTCGCGTAACGTTGGGGCTATGCTGAACCAGGGGGTAGACTTCCAGATCATCGGACGGGGCAACCTCACCGAAGACCTGTACTTTACCGTTACCCTGAACAATTCCTTCCTGAAAAACGAAGTAGTCCGTTTTGCCGAGGGCATCGAGTTCCTCGATGGCCCGGGTTACCGGGGGATCTTCCCGACGCGTAACCAGGTGGGACGTCCGCTCTCCTCGTATTTCGGATACCAGGTAACCGGATACTTTAACTCCCAGGCCGAAGTGGATGCCGCCCCTACCCAGGACGGTGCCGGCGTCGGTCGCTTCCGTTATGCAGATATCAACGGGGACGGCGTAATTACGCCGGACGACCGGACGTATCTGGGCGATCCTGTACCAGAATACAGCGGTGGGGCCGTGATCAACCTGCGGTATAAGCAACTGTCCCTGGACACATTCTGGAACTGGGTTTCCGGTGTGGAAATCTTCAACATGAGCAAGTGGTTCCGGGATTTCTTCGGCACCTTCGAAGGTTCAGCCAAAGGGGTAGCTGCACTGAATTCCTGGACACCTGAACTGGGTAACAACGCCGCTGCACCTATCTGGGAAAGCGCTTCCAACCTGTCTACGAGCGGTGCCGCTAACAGCTGGTATGTGGAAGACGGGGATTACATCCGCCTGCAGCGCATTGCCCTGATGTACAGCTTCGACGACGAAGTACTGAACTCCCTGGGCCTGAAAAGGCTTGAGTTCGGGGTATCCGCCAACAACGTTTGGACCATCACCAAGTACAGCGGGCTCGACCCGGTGGTTGGTGGGGATGCCGATACCACTTTCGGTATCGACGTAGGTAACTACCCGGTAACGCCATCTTACCTGTTTAATCTGAACATAGGACTGTAATTCTATAAGAATGAGGAAGATGAATAGAAATATTTTAAATATATTTGGAAAAAAAGTTATGAAGACAAACAGAATTATTGCTTCGCTACTGGCAGCAGGCCTTTTAACGGTCGGCGCCTGTAGTGATGAATTCCTGGAAGTCGCGCCAGCGAACTCGCTGGGGGATGCCCAGCTACAGACCAAGGACGGGGTTGAAGGCCTCCTGATCGGGGCCTACGCGGCACTGAACGGAGTATTTGGCAACCGTTTCGAAGGGCCGAACCACTGGGTTACCGGTTCCATCCTCGGCGGGGACGCCAACAAGGGGACGGATGCCGGGGATTATTCATCCATCAACCCGGTACAGCGCTTCGACCACGACGCGACACAGGGAGACCTGAACAACCTCTGGAGAGGTCGATTTGAAGGCGTTAGCCGGACCAACAACGTGGTGCGCACCGCAACCGCGATCCAGGACCAGCTTTCTGCAGCGGACTTTGCCCGGATTACCGGAGAAGCCCGGATGCTGCGCGCCCACTATTACTTTGACCTGAAAAAGCACTTCAACAACATCCCGGTATTTGATGAAACGGTACCGGCCGCTGAAGTGCCCCTGGTTCCCAACAACGGGGATGCCTGGGCATTTATCGAAGCCGACCTGCAATACGCTTACGACAACCTGCCGGGAACTACTTCCGCAGGGCGCGTCAACAAGTGGGCTGCAGCGGCCCTGATGGGCAAGGCACTCCTCTACCAGGGGAAATTTGCCGCTGCCAAATCCTGGTTTGACGATGTGATCGCCAACGGGACCACCCCGACAGGCGAGAAGTACGCGTTGCTGGACGACTACCAGCAGATTTTCAATGCCGAGTTCGATAACCACGCCGAGGCGGTATTCGATGTGGAATCTGCCAACAATACCGGTAGTACCCAGAATGCGAATTACTTCGACGACCTGAACTACCCGTACAACACCGGCCCTGACGGTCCGGGTAACTGCTGCGGGTTCTTCCAGCCGAGTATCGACCTGGCAAACCACTTCCGGGTGACCAATGAAGGAAAGCCCCTGTTGGACTACTCCTTCAGCGACCCCGCCAATGAAGTGGCCAATATTTACAAGCATGTCTTTACTGACGGACAGGACGAAGGAACCTTCGTAGAAGATTCCGGCCCCCTGGACCCGCGGATCGACTGGTCCATCGGACGG
This sequence comes from Robiginitalea sp., assembly GCF_982776155.1. NCBI lineage: Bacteria > Pseudomonadati > Bacteroidota > Flavobacteriia > Flavobacteriales > Flavobacteriaceae > Robiginitalea > Robiginitalea sp. The sequence continues at coordinate 214,240 of NZ_CEXZKX010000001.1, read as the reverse complement.
AAGGGCATTCCCTACCTGGATTGGATTGAACACCCTGGATCTGCATGGATCCGGAGCTTTCCGTACGCCGGGCCGTATTCCCCCAAGAAGTACATCTATTATCGTTCCCAGGAAGGGAGCCTGACAGATGCCAGCTCCTGGACACGGGGATACGCCCTGATGAACTACACGATCATCCGTTACGCCGACGTCCTGCTGATGGCTGCTGAAGCTGAGGTGGAACTCGGAAACCTTGAAGCCGCTCGCGCCCTGGTGAACCAGGTACGCGCTCGTGCAGCCAATTCCCAATACTGGGTGAAGGAGTACGACGATCCGAATGCCAATGCCGCCAACTATGTAATCAGCGAATACTCCGCTGCCGATTTCTCCAGCCAGGATGTTGCCCGGGATATCGTCCGGTTTGAGCGCAAGCTGGAACTCTCAGGCGAAGGACACCGCTTCTTTGACCTGGTACGCTGGGGCATTGCCGATCAGGAGCTGAATCGTTATTTCAACTACGAAGGCCAATATCTGGTCACCAAGTTTGGTGGTGCCAGTTTCCAGGCCGGCAAGCACGAATACCAGCCCATCCCGCAAGGTCAGATCGACCTGCAGGGTGCCGATGTTCTTACACAGAACCCCGGTTGGTAATGACCTGCTAACAATAATTAATGAATGATTAAAGGCCGCTTTTTGAGCGGCCTTTTTCTTGTCCCTTCCGGCGAATTCACGCATTTTTGTCCGTACTTCAAACAATCCACGATGAAACCCTATTCCGCGCTCCTCCTGGCGCTCGCAACAGCCAGCTTTTTATCCTGTACCGGTGAAGATCCGGCCCCTGCCCTATTCACCAAAGTCTCCCCTGACGATTCGGGGATCCATTTTGAAAACCGACTGGTTGAAAACGATTCCATCAACATCCTGGACAACGAGTTTGTTTACAACGGCAGCGGGGTAGCCCTGGGCGACCTTAACGGTGACGGACTGGACGATATCTTCCTGGCCGGTAATCAGGTGGATAACGCCCTGTACCTGAATGAGGGAAACCTGAAATTCCGGGACGTATCGGCTGCTTCGGGTGTTGGCAAACCCGACTCCCTACTCTGGTCCTCCGGTGTCAGCCTGGTAGACCTTAATTTGGACGGCCGCCTGGACATTTATATCTGCAATACGTTTTACAGGGACTCCACCCAGCGAAGAAACCTCCTGTACGTGAACGAAGGGGTTGGGGAAGACGGGATCCCCCGTTTCAGCGAACGCGCCGAGGCCTACGGGGTTGCCGACGACACCTATTCCTCCCACGCCCAGTTCTTCGACTACGATAACGACGGAGACCTGGACCTGTTTATTGGGGTCAACCGGATCGACGGGATCAACCCGTCCGAATTCCGGCCCAACCAGGACGACGGCACCTCCCTGAGCCGGGATCGCCTGTATGAAAACCGGTGGGATGACACCCTGGGGCACCCGCGGTTCGTAAATGTCTCGGATTCCGCAGGAATCCGGTACCACGGGTACAGCCACAGCACACTCATCCACGACTTCAATAAGGACGGCTGGATGGATATTTATGTAGCGAATGATTTCTTCAGCAACGACCTGGTATATATCAACAACCAGGATGGCACCTTTACCAACCGGGCAGGGGAAATCTTTAAGCATTTCAGCCTTTCCTCCATGGGAAGCGACCTGGCGGATATCAACAACGATGGGGAACTCGACCTGTTCACCACCGAAATGCAGCCCTATTACAACAAGCGCAAAAAGCTCTTCCAGGGCCCCAGCAGTTACAACAAGGAAATATTCACGCGCCGGTACGGGTACGAGTACCAGTACGCCCGGAACACGCTGCAGATTGCCAACGGTACGGACCCGGAAACCGGGCTGCCCGTATATTCCGAAACGGGCATGTTTGCCGGGATTCAGGAAACCGACTGGAGCTGGGCCCCGCTCTTTGCGGATTACGACAACGACGGCTGGCAGGACCTGCTGATCACAAACGGTTTCCCAAAAGACGTCACCGACCGGGATTTCGGGGATTTCCGGGTGACGGCGAGCCGGTTGGTCAGCAAGGAAAAACTCATCGAGGCCATCCCGGAGATCAAAATCCCGAATTTCGCATTCCGCAACCAGGCCAACCTGACCTTTGAGGATGTCACCGAGGAATGGGGGCTTAATTTCGGCACCTTTTCCAACGGGGCCGCCTACGGCGACCTGGACCAGGACGGCGACCTGGACCTGGTGATCAACAACCTGAACGATAAGGCGCTGCTCATGGAAAATAACGGTTCCGAACTGCATCCGGAACAGGGCTATTTACGGGTGCGCCTGGAGGGAACACGGGAAAATGCTGCGGGTTTCGGAAGCCTCGTGTCCGTGTACAGCCAGGATCGCGTACAGAAATTGCAACTCCTTTCCGGGCGCGGGTACCTTTCCAAACCGGAATCCGTCCTGCATTTTGGCCTGGGTACTGTCAGGACAGCAGACTCGGTAACTGTCCAATGGCCGGACGGCAGGGTGCAGCGGCTCCTGAATGTGCCCGTTGGGCAGACCCTGGTCCTGGACCATGCGGATTCCCAGACGCCGGGCTCCCAGCCGGCAACCCGGGGGCGTACCTACCTGACGGAGGCCTCGGAACGCCTCGGGTTAAACAGCCTGATCCGTGACATTGATTTCATCGACTTTAACTACCAGCGGACCATCCCGCATAAATTCTCCCAGTACGGTCCTTCCCTGGCTGCAGGCGATGTAAATGGGGACGGCCTCACGGATTTGCTGGCCGGAGGGAGCCGGAATTTCCCGGAAAAATGGTTTTACCAGCAGGAAGACGGAACGTTTCGCGAAACGGAGGCCACGTATAAGTCGCACCCGGAGCTCGAAGAGGAAGACACCGCCTCCCTCTTGTTCGATGCCGACGGGGACGGCGACCTGGATCTCTACCTGGCACGCGGATCCGGCCAATACGAACCGGGAGACCCCCGCTACCGGGATGTCCTCTGGCTCAATGACGGTCGGGGCAATTTTACCGAGGCGAAGGATGCCCTCCCGGAAGCCTTTGCGAATTCCTCGGTGGTCAAGGCAGCCGATTTTGACCGGGACGGCGACCTGGACCTGTTTGTAGGCAGCCGGGTGAAGCCTTTTGCATATCCCACAGCCGACCGCTCCTTTCTGCTGCGGAACGATACGGAAAACGGGGTGGTACGCTTTACAGACGTTACCGCTCAGGCTGGGGAAAACCTGGAATATGCCGGCCTGATAAGCGATGCCATATGGACAGACTTTAACGGCGATTTTTGGCCAGACCTCATCCTGGCAGCCGAGTGGAGCCCGGTGCGGTTTTTCGAGAACCGTGAGGGCGAACTTCGGGAAATTACGGAAAGTACCGGCCTGGCCGAAGACAAAGGCTGGTGGAACAGCCTCACGGCTGCCGACCTGGACAACGACGGGGACATGGATTACATTGTCGGGAATTCGGGAACAAATATCTATTTCAAGGGCAGCCCGGAAGAACCCGTCCGTATATACGCCAAAGACCTGGACGACAATGGGATGATCGACCCGCTGATCTCCTATTACCTACGGGACAGTACCGGTGTGCGGCGCGAATACCTGTACCACCCCTGGCAGGACGTGGTCAAACAGTTCTCCGCCATCCGGAAGCGGTTCAATTCGTTCGGGGAGTTCGGGGCGTCCACACTGCCCGAGATGTTCCCGGACGGCCTGCTCGATGACGCCCTGGTCTACGAGTTCAATACGATGGAGTCTTCCTGGTTGGAAAACCTCGGCAACAACCGGTTTGCCCGGCACGCCTTACCCGTGCCCGTGCAGATTGCCCCGGTTTACGGGACGGCCGTCACCGATCTGGACCAGGACGGCCGCCTGGACCTCCTGATGGTGGGCAACGACTACGGGATGGAAGTACAACAGGGACGGGCCGATGCCTTTATGGGCATGGCACTTCGGAATGTCGGGGATGGTTTTGTGCCGGTTGCCCGAAGCCAAAGCGGGTTTTTCGTGCCCGGGGATGGCAAGGCCCTGATACGCCTGGAGCAACAGGGCGGCTCCGTGGTTTGGGTGGCATCCCAGAACAACGACCGGCTGAAGGCCTTTGAAAACCCCCGCGCCGGCCAACTGCTAAGGGTTGCCCCCGAAGAGGTCCGGGCTGTAGTCCGGATGCAGGACGGCAGCAGCCAGGTCCATGAATTCTACTGGGGCAGCGGGTTCCACTCCCAATCGGGGCGCTTCCTGGAGGTTACCCCGGCCATCGAAACCATCGAATTCTTCGATGCAGCCGGAAATAAGGTGCGAACAGTAGAAAACGCCGGGGGCGCGTAAGGCTCAGTGGCTGTTCCGGGATTGGGCGGCAATCCATTCGAATAACCCTTCCGTCCGGTAGGCCCGGTCCCAGGAATTATGGCCCACCCCCTCATAGGCGGTTAATTCAACATCGTATCCCAGCTTTTTCAGCCGGTTGGCCATCTGTTCGGATTCCGAAAAAGGGATCACCTCGTCGGCCGTTCCGTGGAATATGCGGATCGGCATATCCGGGTCAATCCAGGAGGCGTACGGCAGTGGGGCCATCCCGCATACCACCACCAGGGCGGCAAATACATCCGGGTAGTGTACGGCCATCTCCCAGGAAGCGGACCCCCCGCGGCTGAGGCCCGTGAGGTAAATGCGGCCCGGATCCACCCGGTTTTCCGCCAACACCGCGTCCAGCAACTGCTTCACAGCGCGCACGTTCCACCATTGTTTTTCATGGGAATTGTGGGGAGCCAGGATCAGGAATGGAAAGTCGTTGCCCTCCAGGAGCATTTTTGGCGGGCCCGCCTCCCGCAGGGCTTCCAGGTCCTTGCCGGCCTCCCCGCCCCCATGCAGGAATAACAGCAAGCCAAATTCGTCGTTGCCCTGGTCATATCCGGGCGGGTAATACAGGTAGTAATGCAGGGTGTCCCTTACTTCCGTCCGCTGCGACCCGGAAACCAGCCGGCTCTGGGCGCTGCATCCCTGGAACAGGAGCACGGCCAGCAGGCAGGCAGGAACCGTGCGGCAATAGCTTAAGACATGCATATAGTTGACCAATTTAAACTTCACAAATATGCCGGCATACTGGTTTGACCGGCCGGAGTGCTTTATTCGTTGTATATCTCATCGTGCAACCGGTACCGATCGTCGTTGGCAGCCGGTTCCTGCCGGCTCTTCGTATCGATGATCATCACCGGGGGCGTCGGGTCATTTGCTTCGGCGGGCGGCCAGTTGGGCAGGTCCAGGCTGTTCGGGTTCCCCTTTTTGATAAAGTTGGCAAAAAAGGCCTGCATGGTTTCGGATACCTTGTAGTCGTCTGCCGTCCAGGCGTAGTCGTCCACCAGGTGCAGGTTCCCCATACAGTACTCAATCTCGCAGGCGTGCGGGGCCCCGATGGGCTCCGGCATGTCGGGTGCTTCCGTATCCGCTTCCACCGTACCTCCCGCCAGGCCGGAACGCAGGTTGGCATCCCGGAGGGGCGGACGGATTTTGCTGTAGAGGTAGCGGTAGACGGGTTGGTCGCTATGCTTGCGGTGCAGGTCAAACCATTTCCAGGTACTGTAGGAGATAAACCGGTCGGAAGCCAGGGCGGTGGCCGAAAATTCCACCTCCCGGGCCGTGCTGTGCGCATAGGCAGCCAGTATCTCCTCGTGCCGCTCCGGGTAGACCTCCCGGACTTTTTGCTCAAAATTCTCCGGGGTATAGGACATCCCCTGCATAAATGCCATCCCCGGGATTTCAGCCGAGTTCCACCCCAGCAGCAAAGGCACCTGGGCCTGCCGGCCGCTCTCAAAAATCTCCGGCAGGCTGGCGGGCAGGAAATACCCATCGATAGTCATCGGGAAGCCAAACCGCCCCGATTCGTTGTACAACTCATAAATATCCCGGGCGGGCAATTTTCTCAAATCCGCGATTGAGGCCACCCCGGCTTGCTTTAAAAATTCCGCGCCCTGTTTCTCGCCTTCCGCCAAGGGTACGGGCGCCATGGTAGGGTGGATGGCCGCCCCGCTTTCGCCAATGGCACCGGCAATCAGTTCCCGGGACAAGGGCGAGGCCATGAGTGTACTTGTCCCTATGGATCCTGCGGATTCCCCGGCGATGGTGACCCGCGACGGATCACCCCCAAAGGCTTCGATATTGTCCCGGACCCATTGAAGGGCCGCCTGCTGGTCCAGGGAACCGTAATTTCCGGAAGCCTTATACGGGGCCTCCGCACTGAGTTCCGGGTGGGCCAGGTATCCAAAAATGTTCAGCCGGTAATTGGTGGTGACCACCACCATGCCCTTTTTTGCCATACTTTCCCCGTCATACCGGGGTTCCGAGGCATCCCCGGCCACATTGCCGCCCCCGTAAAAATAGACCAGGACCGGCAGGCCCCGGGTATTCCGTTTGGCCGGTGTCCAGACGTTCAGGTAGAGGCAATCCTCGCTTACCCCGTCCGACCGGGATTTCATATCGCCGAAGACCATGGTCTGCATGGGGCGCGGACCAAATTTTTTGGTCTCCTTTACCCCTTCCCAGGGATCCATAGGCTGGGGTGCCTTCCATCGAAGCTCCCCTACAGGCGGCTTGGCAAACGGGATGCCGAAGTAGGTTTGAATACCCGTATGCGTGTCGTAGTTGCCCTCGACAATCCCTTTGTCGGTTTGCGCCTGGACGGGAAAGGCGTTCTGGTTCGGGTTGGCAGCATGTTGCTGGGCCGAAAGTTGCTGCGATTGGATAGAGCATACGATCATCAGGACGAAGAGTCCCGGATTCCGAAGAGGTTTCATGTTTGCGATTAATTGGTTTAACAGCATACAAGATACCCTGAATTCACGTAACAAACCAATCGGGGAATCCCCAAAATTGTTAGGATGAATATTCCTATCTTGAACTGAAATTTTCAGAGCCTGTGATACCCTTCCGGAAATCATGCCGTGGCCAGGCCATCGCCTGGCTCCTTTTGCTTGCCTGGGGGGCTGCTGCCCAAAGCGGTAGTCCAAAAAAAATCACCATCTGCTGGGATGCCTCCGCCTCCATGGAAGGCAATGAACCCGTCTACCCCTTCCGGTACCTGGAGCCCGTCCTGGCATCATGTGCGGATTGCGAAGTGGAACTGGTGACCATAGGGACATCGGCAGTCAAAAATTCCTATGTGGTTCAGGATGGCGACTGGACGGAATTGAAAAAGGATCTGGAAGCCATCACCTACGACGGAATCGCCCCCTATGCGCTCTTTAACGAACATCTGCAACCCGGCGCCACCTACATCTATACGGATGGCGTTCAGCTCCATCCGAACGACCGGTTATTGCTTGAGAAAGGCAACACCATCCTGAGCCGGTCCACCGGCGAGGCACAGCAATTCCTTGAGCGCACGGCGCTGGTTTACCGCGGGAATTACATCCAGCTGAAACCGCTTGCCCGGGCCATCCGGCCCGAGGCCGGGAATCCGGAAACCCGGGAAACGGGTACCGGTTTCGGGCAGGGGGTGATTGCCCTGGAAGAGGTGGAAGTAAACGAAACCCGCAGGGAAGCCGCGGAAAAAGTCCGGACAGGAACAGGCACTCGGGATAGCCGCCGGGTGGGTGTCGCGGTGAGCTCCCTGGATGATGAGGACGTATCCGAGATCCAGACAGACATTTCCCAGTCGCTGCAGGGCGGGCGGCTTACCGGGGTGAATGTCGGACCCGGGCAGGATGCCACGCAATTCACCAGCAGGACCAACCTGACGATGCTGGGGAACAACTACGGATTAGTGGTTGTCGATGGCACCCCCCTCGCCCAGTCAAATTCTTCAGGGGGGGTTGCCGGGTCGCAGCGGGCCAATTTTATCGACCCCGCCAACATCGCGGACATCACCGTGCTCAAAGGGCTGGCAGCTACCAATATGTACGGGGAGGCAGGCCGGAACGGGGTCCTTTTGATCACTACAAAAAATGCCGTATACGGTACTGCCGATAACCGACAAAATGCCGATGCCTTGCAACTGCGGAACAATGTATACGATGCCCGTGAAACCACCGGCCCAACCGGTTCGGCCATATCCCGCTCCCTGTCCGGCATCCCGGTAGCACCTGCTTACAGGCGGTATCTGGAGTTGCGAAAATCCAGGGACGCCGACCCGGGGTTTTACCTGGATGCATCGGCTGCCTTCAGGGATCGGGACCCGGTACTGTCGTCGCGTATTGTCAGCAACCTGGCCGAGCGGATGTCCGACAGGCCCGCTGCCGTTTCTGCCGCCCTGTACGGGCTGCTGGCAAGCGGCAGCCACGAGGCCGCAATAGTGGTGGCCGAAAGCCTGGCTTCCGTCCCCTCCCCTGCCGGGAGTGCGCTGGTCAGCCGGGCGCTGCTTGCAAAAGACAAACAGGAAAAAGCCGCGCTGGTCCGCCAGCTTATCAAAGCCCACCGCCAGGTACAGGGTACCGGGGAGGCCGCAAGGGAATACCGGACGTTCCTCCAGCGGGAAATCCAAAACCTGTTTCGGGCCAACCCGGAATTTGCCGGGATGATCCCCGGTGCCTACGACTACGAAAACTGCCCAACCTACAGGGCGCGCCTGGTCATCGAGTGGAACCTCCCCGGGGCGGAATTCAACCTGCAATCGGTAAACCCTCAGCAGCGCTTCTACGACTGGGAACATTCGCAATTGGCCGCTCCGGAACGCCTGCGGGAAGAGCATCAAACCGGATATACCGTTAAAACCTTCGATTTTTATGGGGCCGACAGCTCAGGGGAATGGCTTTTTAACGTAGAGTTGCTGAGCGATCCCCCTTCCCCGGATAATCTGCCACTGGTTTTTGGCTGCCGCATCTACGAGAATTTCGGCATGGCTTCCCAAACCGTTTCCTACCAAACGGTCCACCTGGGCCGGGTGGGGGAAAAACAACAATTACTGCGCCTTTTTGTGAAATAACCACATTTCAACCCGGGGCATACCCTACCGGTTACCATCCTTGGAAATTTTAGGTTAAATTGTTCCAAAGAATGCGATCCCAACACAATGGGATTCGCAAACAACCACAAAAACCAATCGGACATGATTTCTTTTTCCCAAGCCACACCGGCCGGCAGGTCGTTTTGGATAACCAGTTATTTCTCTATCGAATATAAGACAATGCTTCCCTGCCTGATTCTGGCAGCTGTTTTGTCGTTCCAGGCCAACGCCCAGGAGCAATCCGCAAAACGCCCCCCGATCATCGATGTCCATGTGCATGCGATGAAGGTCAATCCCAATTTTTCAAGGCCCATGTGCCCCTGGTTCCTGAGCAGCATGCCCGGGAGCGGGCCCAACCAGGAGGCGCCCTCATTTATCAATCTGGATTGCGTAGACCCCCTGCAACCCGCTGCCTCGGATGCGGACATGCAGGAAAAACTCCTCGCTACGGCCGAGCGTTTGAACATGACCCTGGTGGTTAGCGGCGATGCGGATGTCATCCACAAATGGCACGCCCAGGCGCCCGACAGGATAATCCCTTCCCTGGGGGTCAGCAACGCCGACCAGATATCCGTGGAGGCCTTCCGGGATTCCCTTTCCTCTGGTTTTTACAAGGTGATGGGCGAAGTAGCCCCGCAGTACCAAGGGATGTCTCCCAGCGATATGTCGCTGGATGCCTATTTTGCCGTTGCCGAGGAACTCGGAATCCCGGTGGGCATCCACATGGGTACGGGCGGTAACGGGATGGCCAATATCACCAATGCCAACTACCGGGCATCATTGGGGCAACCGTTCCTTCTGGAGGACATGCTCGCCCGCCACCCGAAACTTAAAATCTGGGTCATGCACGCCGGCTATCCGATGATCGACCAGATGATTGCCCTGATGGGGGCCAATGCCTATGTATACGTAGACCTGGCAGGTTTTATCTGGAGCTACCCCCTGGAAGAGATCCACGCCTACCTGAAGCGCCTGGTACAGGCCGGATTCGGTAAACGCATCCTCTACGGTACCGATTTTATGGTCTGGCCCAAATTGCTGGAGACCTCTATAGGGGTCATCGAAAATGCGAATTACCTGTCCGAGGATCAGAAACGGGACATATTTTTCAACAATGCCGTCCGGTTCTTCAACCTGGATCCCAGCGAATTCGAATAAACCTGATAAATTCCAACCTATGACCCGTTCCCTCCCCCTGCTTTTCATCCTCCTGCTGGCCGGCACATTTCTGCAATGCCGGGCGGAAGCGGATACCCCGGTTGCCCCGGAGGCCGATCCCCAAAGGCCGCGTACGATTGTGACCACGGACGGGGAGATCGACGATGTGGATTCCTTTATCCGGATGTTGCTCTACGCCAATGAATTCGAAATCGAGGGCCTGGTGTACAGCAGCTCCATGTGGCACTATAAGGGCGACGGAAAGGGAACGCCTTTTACCTCCGAAATGGAAATGACCCGGAACATTTACGGGGAACGTACCGACCTGCGGTGGCCGGGCACCACCTGGATGGAGGACCTGATTGCCCGTTACGCCGAGGTCTACCCCAACCTCCGGAAGCACGCGGAAGGGTACCCGGCACCCGAAACCCTGCGCTCCCTGATCCGGGTGGGCAATATCGATTTTGAAGGGGAAATGGCGGCGGACACGGACGGTTCCCGGCTGATTGCCGAAAAACTGCTGGACAGCGATACCACAAAACTCTACCTGCAGGTATGGGGCGGGACCAATACCATTGCCCGGGCGTTGAAATCCATTGAGGAGAAATACGGAAATTCCGACTCCTGGGAGGCCATATACCGGGATATCTGCAAGAAGGCCGTCATTTATGCGATCATGGACCAGGACGCCACCTACCGCAATTACATTGCACCCAACTGGCCGGATATACCGGTATATTACAATTCCAACCAGTTCTGGTGCTTTGCCTATCCCTGGAAACAACAGGTGCCCGAACGCTGGCATTCCTTCCTGCAAGGTCCTTTCATGAAGGAACATATCATCCGGGGGCACGGCCCGCTGATGGAAAAATATTACAGCTACGGAGATGGCCAACAACAGGACGGGGACCCGGAACATATCCACGGTATTGCCCTGGATTCCTTTAACCAAAACAGGAACGGCCGGTCCTGGGGGCCGTTTGAACCCTTTGATTTCATATCGGAAGGCGATTCTCCGGCCTACCTGCACCTGGTGGATGTAGGCCTGGACAATATCGACAATCCGTCCTTTGGCGGATGGGGCGGGCGGCTGCAACAGTCGGAATCCGAGCCGAACCGCTGGGAAGATGGTACCGGGGTTGCCGATTTCAACCCGTTTACAGACACCCTCGATGTCACTTATCCACAGACCCGATGGATCCCGGCCATCCAGGAAGACTTTGCCGCCCGTGCCGATTGGTGCGTCCTCGATTTCGAGTCTGCCAACCACCCCCCGGATGTGGCGGTTTCGGAAGGTTCCCGCCTGTCTGCGAAACCCGGGGAAGAAGTAGTACTAACCGGACAGGCGACGGACCCGGATGGCGACCGATTGAAATTTTCCTGGTGGCGTTACCATGAGGTGGATAGTTACACCGGTGAGCTTTTGCCAAGGGCCATAAGCGGGGAAACCCTTCGCTTCCGCCTGCCTGCGGATATGGCGCCGGGAGAGGATCTGCACCTCATCCTGGAGGTGGCCGATGAAGCGGAGCACCCGATGATCCGGTATGCCCGGGTGGTGGTTACGGCCCGCTGAACAGATCAATCGGCGGCCTCTACCTCATCGCGGAGGTCCAGCCGGCGGAACCTGGGCGAGAACCAGGCCATGGCCCCCACGGTAAGGAGTGTCATGCAACCGCCGAATACCACGGCGGGCACCGTCCCCATCAACCTGGCCGTCACCCCGCTTTCAAAAGCTCCCAATTCGTTTGAGGAACCTACAAAAATAGAATTCACCGATGCTACCCGCCCCCGCATATTGTCCGGGGTCTTCAGCTGCAGGATGGTCTGCCGGATGATCATGGATACCCCGTCGACGGCTCCGCTCAGGAACAGGGCACCCACGGAGACCCAGAACATGGTGGACAACCCAAAGACGATGATGCAGAGGCCAAAGGCGAAAACGGCCCACAGGAGTTTCCTGCCGGCGTGACGGTGGAGGGGGAACCGGGTGGAGCCAAGCATCGTTATAGCCGCCCCCACGGCAGGGGCCGCGCGCAGGATACCGAAACCTTCGGACCCCACTTCCAGGATGTCCTGGGCAAATACGGGGAGCAGGGCCACGGCCCCCCCGAACAGAACGGCGATCATGTCCAGGGTCAATGCCCCCAGGATAGCCTTGTTGCGAAACACAAACTGCAGGCCGTCCCGCAGGCTCTGGAACACGGGTTCCCCGATTTTCGGGTTGAGGATGGGCTTCCGCGGGATGCGCAATAAAAAGGCCAGAGCCACCAGGGAGAAGCCAAATATCAGGCAAAGCGACCAGTGCACCCCGATCCAACTAATGGAGAAGCCCGCCAGGGCGGGGCCCAATACGGAAGCCAGCTGCCAGGTACTGCTACTCCAGGTAGCCGCATTCGGATAGATCCGCTTCGGGACAATCAGGGCGATAAGCGAAAAGATGGTCGGCCCCAAAAAGGACCGGACGATCCCGCCGAGGAACACCAGCCCATAGATGGCCCCCAGCTGGTACTTCTGTTCCATGGAGGCTTCCACGGACGGCAGGCTGAAGATGAAAAGTCCCAGGCTGACGACCGAAAACCCCAGGATGCAGTAAATCAATAAGTTCCGTTTCTCCCGCTGATCCACGATATGCCCTGCAAAAAGAGCCATCCCCACCGATGGGATTACCTCCATGAGCCCGATGATCCCCAGGGACAATGGGTCCTTGGTCAGCGTATAGACCAGCCATTCAATCAGGATAAACTGCATGGTCCAGGCCAGGACCATGGCAAACCGCACTACCAGGAAAATGTTGAATTCCCGGAATCTCAGGGCAGCATACGGGTCGTTGGGTTGGGCCATAAGCGCTTGGGTAAACGGAAGCAATTCCGTTTCTGGCGCAAATGTACTACAGTCCGCAGATACTGCCCGCTACCGATTCCTGATTTTGAGGGTCAGCCGGTCGTCCTTGCTGGATACCACCCGGGCCTTAATGTTCCCCAGATTGAATGGATCGCCCGGAAAGAACTGGTCTCCCGGAAAAAATTGATCTCCCGGGAAATATTCCTTGCCGGTATACATGGTCACCGTTGTATTGGGCATGGGTTCAATCCCCAGGCCCTGAAGGTTCCTGTAACTGCCTTGCAATAACCCGATAAAAAACTTGCTATCGGGAAATTCTGCAAGGACAGCCTGCTGGTCCCGTTTCTCAATCTCATTGAAAAGGACGATATCGGTGACCGTGTTCGTCCGCTCATTGACCACCAGCACCACTTTGGTCTCCCGCGTGCTGCGCTGCTGGGTCCGGGCATCCATCCAGGCCAGAAGGGCAAGTACTGTCAATATGAATAGTCTGATCTTCATCCCCGAGGGGTCATCTGCCATCGGCTGAAATGGCTATGCACGACCGAATTAGTTACAGTCTTCGGAGTTCACTTCCTCTTGGGCGTCGTCAATTGCGTCATTTATTTCAGCGCGGTTGGTGGTTGGGACACAGTCCAGGATATCCCGCAAGGCTTCCAGGTAGTTCACAGCCGCCGACTTCACGTTATCGCAATTCGCTGCGGAGGGATCATTTTGGTAAGCAAAGAGTGCATCGCTGTATAGGGCGGCTTCGTTGGCCACAATCTGTGTCCAGGCACTTTCGGAGCAATTGCCCAAGCCGTCGTCGTCACTGCCTCCGCAGCCAAATGCCAAAAGGGCGGTGCATGTAAGGGCGATGTTGGTGATGGATTTTGACAATTTCATAAATGTGAATTTTAGGTTGATAAACTAGATTTTGGGGGATTTTTATTTTTCTTGGTGTAATCACGGCCAGCCTGGTGGTTGCAACCAGTCCCCGGGGCGGGATGCCATTCGGGGGCCGGATGGCCCACGGGGCCTATTTGGGTAGAAGCGCCTCCAGGTCAAATGCCTCCAGCGCCTGCCAGGTGCGTGCCCGTCCCACGTTTAAGGTGGTCAGGGTCACAAAGAGCCGGTTGCCGTAGAAGAGTTTCAATTGATATTCCTTATTGGCACTCTCATGGCGCTCCCGGGCCTTGATGCCGTTTTCCCGCACCGTTTTGATATATCCCATGGGAATTTTCTCGTCTACATCCTGCACGGCTATCATATGGGCGGGCCCCGTCAGTTGGGAACCCCGCTTCCCGGCCCCGTCCACAATGTGCAACCTGATTTTTTCTCCGCCTGCGTAATAGGTGATGTCAAACATGGCAACATCCTCCGGGGAATTTGTATTCACGTTGGTGGCCGGCAGACCCAGGACTGCATCGGGCTTCCAGGCCGCAAATTCCGCATCGGTCAGGGGCGTCAGGCCTGCGAGTCGTTTCATATTCGCCTTCATATCCAGCGACTCGTTTGATTCCACTGGCGCATCCGCCTCCGGCATCTCCTTTTCCTCATCCTGGGCAGCATCCCGGGTCTTTACTTCCCCGCAGGTTGCCAGCGCCAAAGCCGCCAGTAACAACATGGCTTTTATATGGGTGGATGGTTTTATCGAATGCATCATAATCTGCGTCTTATCAATTGGCTGTAAACAAGAATTGGGTGTCCACGGGGACCTCTCGGACTGTTTTCATGACCATTTTCAGCGGGCGGACATTGCCTTCCTGGTCCGTGTAGGTCTCCGCCACCTCAACCCTTACCAGGTTCCAGCCTTTTTTCAGGTCGATCGTGTACTCGTGGATGATGTCAAATACATCTTTCCCGTCCAGCGTATAGGTGGGTGTTTTACACGTACCGTGAACGGATGCATCCGCTTCGGCAAAGTAGAACTCGATGTAATGCCCGGTGACAAAATCCTTTTTACCCAGCTGAAAAAAACTGTTGCCGAAAGCCTGGGAACTGGCCAATCGAATCTGGCCGTGGAGTTCTTCCTCCTCCAGGTTGCCCACATAAAAACCGCCCCGGGTAGTGGCACGCTCCAGCTGCAAGTCCCCATTCTCGGAGGTCACATCGTCACTCCGGCAATAAAATGCACGTTCCACGGTACTTCGTACCAACCGGATCCCGCTGCCATCATCCGCTTCACGGCTCGCGGAGATCCTCTGCGCCAACGCTTCTCCCAGGGTTATGGATACCTTACCGTCGGCTTCCACCTTCCCGATAACCACCGGCGAATCGGTGGGCAGGATAATTTGCGCCCGGCCGTGGGGCCAGTTTTCGAGCGTGCCCTCAAACGTGCCTTGTGCAGTGGCGATCAGGCCGGTGAATAGGGCACTCAGGATAATCAATTGCCTGAAGAAATGTCCCATATTACTGGATTTTCAGTTGCACGCGGCCGTCCTGCACGGCCTGAACCCGGGCTTTCATGCGGGCAACATCAAAGTGATCGCCGGGAACAAAATGGTCCCCCGGCAGAAAATGGTCGCCTGGCAGAAAGTGATCTCCCGGCAGGAAGTGATCTCCCGGCAGGGCGTTTTCGCTATTAAACAAAGTGAGTTGTGTGTCCTTGTTAGGCAGAACCCCCGAACTCGTGGTCCGATAACCCCCTTCCAGCAGGCCGTAAAGCACCTTGGCGTTTGGATATTTCTTCATCAGGGCGTCCGCATCAAAATTTCGCGCATCACCTACCAGTTCAATATTTGTGATGTTGTTAGAGCGATCTGCAATGAGCAGCACTTTGGTAGTCTTGCCGTCCGTGCGCAACTGGGCATTCAGGCCCACGGTACCCAGGGCCAACATGAGCAGCGGGAGGAGAATCCTTGTTTTCATCGTTGTAAAATTTTTGTTTGGAGGAAAAGTAGCAGAAGGAATCTACGGGCCGTGCCACAAATGTAACCGGCTATAAAACATATGTAACGACTCTTGTAATATACTGTTATTCAGCTATATAAACAGACGTATTGCCCGGCAGAAGGCGGGTTAATCGGCGGCCCGGGAATACTCCACGGGGGTTTTCCCGTAGGCTTCCTTAAAGCACTTGATGAAGTAGGAAGGGGTGTTAAAACCCACGGTATAGGCCACCTCATTGACGGTGGCATCGGAGTTTTTCAATATCCGGATTGCCTGCTTCAACCGCTGGGAACGGATGAATTCCGTGGTGGATAACCCGGTGATGGCCGTGAGTTTCCGGTGCAGTTGCATCCGGCTCATCCCCACCGCACTGGCAAATTTCCCGGCGTTGAAGCCGGCGTCCGACAACTGGTCGTCCAGCACCTGTTGCACATTCTCAAGGAATACCTCATCGGTGGGCGTGATGGCAATATCCTTGGCCTTGAGCACCAACTCCTGGCTGTACCTGCTGCGCAGGGCCCGTCGGGTATCGATCAAATTCTGCACGCGCCTTTCCAGCAGCCGGAGTTTGAAGGGTTTGGTGACGAAGTCGTCTGCCCCGGATTGCAGCCCCTTCAACTCGTGCTCCTCGCCCGAGCCGGCGGTTAACAGGATGATGGGGATATGGCTGGTGCGCTGGTCCGTTTTGAGCGTATTGCAGAGCTCAATGCCGTCGCGCACCGGCATCCGCACATCGGAAATGATCAGGTCCGGGACAATTTCAAGGGCTTTTTCGACTCCTTCCGCCCCATTTTCGGCTTCAAGTACCTGGTATTTGCCTTTCCATACGGATGCCAGGAACTGGCGCACTTCGCGATGGTCTTCCACCACCAGGATCAAGGGCAGGTCGCTTTTGGCCTCGTCCGCCCCCCCTTTGTCGGACGCCAGGTCGATGGTACTTGAAATCGCATCCGGCGCTGGATGCTCTTCCTTTGTGTTGGCATCCACTATTTGTGCGTCTGGAAAAAGATCCCGCGCCATGGGAAGGGTCACCTGAAACGCTATCAAGTCGGAGGCTTCTTCCAACCGGACATCCACTTCGCCCTGGTAAAGGGCTACGAGCTGCTTCACCAGCGAAAGGCCCACACCTATGCCTTCGGAATATTCATCCTGTTGGTAAAATCTGTTGAACAACTTGCCCAGGTCGCCTTCCGCAAAGTCCTCCACCGAATTCTCTACCCGCAAACACACCGTGCCCCCTTGCCCTTCTGCCCGGAACCGCACTTCCCCGCCGGTGGAGCAATACTTTACGGCATTGGAAAGCAGGTTGGTCACGATCTTCTCCACGATATCCTCATCGAACCACGCGCCCGGCATCGGGCCGATATGCACCTGGTAGGAAATGTCCTTTTGTTCACAACGGTACCGGAACGAAGAAGCCAGCACCCCCAGGAACCCTTCCAGATCGCCCGGGGTTACTTTTAATTTCAATTTGCCTTTTTCGAGCTTGGCCAGGTGCAGCATCTGGTCCACCAGGGCCATCAGCCGATTCGTATTCCGCTTGATCATCGAGAAGTTGGCGTGGTCTGCATCCGAAAGACCCCCGGCCCCCAGTTTGGCATCCACTGGGCCCGATATCAGGGTCAGCGGCGTCCGGAACTCGTGGGAGATGTCCGTATAGAGTTTTGATTTGAATTCATTGAGCCGCTGGAGCCTAAGGGCTTCTTCTTCCTGTAATTGCAGGTTTAGCTTCATGCGCAACCGCCATTTCAAATACCAGTAAATGGCGAATACCCCCGAGAGGAACAGGATCAGGTAAATGGCTTTGGCCAAAGGGGTCAGGTACCAGGGCGGTGCAATCGAAAAGGCAAATCGCGCGGGCTTTGGGTTCCACACCCCGTCGTAGTTGCTGGACTTCACCTGGAATTCGTAATCCCCCGGAGGCAGGAAGGAGTATCTCGCAAAGTTGTTGTTGCCCGCCTGGATCCATTCCTGGTCGTAGTTCACCAACCGGTACTGGTATTGGTTTTTCTCCGGCAGCGCGTACTGCAGGCTCGAAAACGTAAATGTAAGCGTGTTCTGAAAGTGCCGGAACCTCGTATCCGGCGCCATGGGATAGGGTTCATTGGCTACCTGCATTCCCGTAATAGCCGTTTTGGGCAACCGGGTATTCTCCTGTATCTCCGAAGGCTTAAACCAATACAGTCCCTCGAGCCCCCCGAAATACAGGTTGCCGCGCCGATCGATGTGGTATGCGCCCGTATTGAATTCCGTCGCCAGGCCTTCGTAATTGGTATAATTGGTGATTGTCGGTTTTTCGCCCGGCGATTTGCCCGGGCTGAACCGGGTGATCCCCCGGTTGGAACTCAGCCACAGGTTGTTTTGCGCATCCGGTAGGATGGCATAGATCACATTATTGGCCAGGCCATCTTCCGTGGAATAGTGATAAAATTTTTCCTGTCGGGTATCCAGTGCATTGAGGCCTCCCCCGTAGGTGCCGATCCAAAGTACCCCGTCCTCCCGTGAAAAATAGAGCGATTTGATCATGTCGTTGGAGAGGGTGTTCGGCCCGGACCCTTCCCGGAAGACCTTAATTTCCCCCGTATCCGGATGCAGGCGGATGAGCCCTTCGGAATCCGTGCCCAGCCAGAGGTTGCCGCCGAGGTCCTCCTCGATTACACGGATATTGTCGCTGACGCGAGGGCCCTGCCGGCCGGGACTGCTGTCAAAAATCCGTACGGGCCCGGTTTCCTTTCCGAACTGAACGAGCCCATTTTCCCGGGTCCCCAACCAAACCCTGGCCTGGCTGTCTTTAAAAATACTCCAAATGGTCACCGGGTACCCGGTATCCGGGCGAGACCCGCCATAGGTTTGCACCGACCCGTCCGGCCCCAGGATATTCAACCCGCCCCCCTGGGTCCCGATCCACAGATCTCCGCTGGACACATCTGCATACAGGCTCATGATCCGGTCGGAAGTCAGGCGGGTACCGGGCGGGTCTTCCGTGGAATACTTCGCCCAGCTGTTTGCCCCGGGGAAATACTGCATCAATCCATGGCCCGAAGTCCCCACCCAGACCGAGCCGTCGGCATCCGTAGTGATGGCCCGGACCACGTCCACATGAATGTTCCTCGGAACCTGATAATTGGTTATGGAATTAAATTTTTCGAGGTACTCGTCGTAGAAACTCAGGCCTGCCCCATCGGTACCAAACCAGATCGTCCCGGTATAATCCTCGTAAATACTCAGTATGTCGTTGTAATGCAGCGCCTTGGGGTCGTACTTGTCTGCCATGAAATGCCGGGTTCGGTAGGAATCCAGTTCAATGAGATACAGCCCTTTCCCGTAGGTCCCGATCCAGAGCCGGTTCTGCGAATCGACAAAAAGGGAAAGAATGTTCAGGTCGGCCGGCAGGGGCAGGCTCAGGGGCAATTCCGCGGTATCGCTCAGGAAGGTCTCCCCCTCGTTTCGGAAATAAAGTCCGCGGCCATACGTGCCGAACCATTGCCGTCCCTCCCGGTCGATGGCAATGGTGCTGAAACTCGCCTGCACAGGCCCGTCCACCAGGGTTTCCCGCAAGGTATCCCGCGCGCTCCTGTTTTGGCTGTCGATGGCCAGGATGCCGTTATCTGTTGCCGCCAGGAGTTCCGAGTCGCTCTCGGCCAGCGCATATATGGTTTCTCGCACGTCGATTACCTGCCGGACATTGGCGAAGTCCCCATCTGGCGGTACATGAAGCAGCCCATCGGAATACGTACCTACCCAGTATGCCCCCTGACGGTCCTGGTATATGACACTCGCATGCTGCGTAACCGGTACAGGTACAAAATGACCGGATGCCACATCCAAACGGTGGGGAATCCGGCTGGAGGGAATGGACCAGATGTTGTTATCCCGGTCTACGTACACCTTTCCCAAATGGCTGTAACCCGGGCGGGTGATGTCGTCGAAAATAAATGGGTAGACGGTAAATTCATTGCCGTCGTACTTGTTCAGGCCATCCTGGGTAGCGATCCACAGATATCCCGTACTGTCCTGCGCAATGGAGATACCGCAGTTCTGGGAAAGTCCGTCCGTGATGGTGAGTTCTCCAAAACTAATCTGGTCCTGGCCGCAAACTACCGCAGCGAGGAAAAACAGGGAACAACATGTTATTAGCCTGATGTAATTTTGTACCATACACTTCGATCCTCTATACGCTGTGGGGTATTGAAATGTAAGTCTTTGATCGGTTTATAGCAAATTCCCGTTATACTCCAGCCATTTCTGAATCCCCCCTGTAGAAGCTGGAAGGACTAACTGGATGTTCTAATTATCGTTGGCTGTTCAATTCTCCAATCGCTCCATGGTCGTCAATTCCGGCGACCCGCCCCGGTTCCCGCAGCCGGATGCGATGTAAAGGGAATCGTCAAAGGTTACAAGGCCCGTGCCGTGCCGTCCCTCATTGAGAGGTGGCCATGCCTGCCACGTTCCGGTTTTCGGATCCAGGGCCTCCACTTCGGAGTGTGCCTTCTCCTGTACGGGTGACTCCCCCCCGGCAATGAGTATCTGGCCGTTGCAGAAAGTGGCTGCCGTACCGGCCCGCTCCGTGGGAATCGGGTTGGGTAGCGTGGTCCAGGTATCCGTGGCGATATGGTAGGCGTCAACCGGCCCGATGGTTCCGCCAAAGGGGGTTTCGGATGAACCCGTATTCCGTCCCGCCACCGCATATATCAACCCGTCGGCCAATACGGCCTGGAAGTGATCGCGCGTACGGGGCGCATCGGAGAGGACTTCCCAGGATCCGGTCTCCAGGTCATAACTGTCTGCCCAATCCTTGTGGTCCCCGATATGCCCGTTTTTGATGCCGCAGAGCATATAGATCTTACTGCCGGACAATACGTTGCCCGTGGACCCGCGGCGCCTCGCCTCGGGTATGGCGTCCCCCTGCTGCCAGGAATTGGTTGCCGTATCGTAGATATAAATGTGCCCCACCGGCGTTTCATCCGGCCATCCCCCCGTCAGGGCGCCCAGGATATAGATCCGATCTTCCACTACTACCGGTTGGAAGTGGTGAAGCTCAATGGGGGGCTCCGGCCCTTTTGACCAGGTACCGGACTGCGTGTCGTAGATGCTGACCGGGCGGATTCCCCGCCCACCGAGCAGGTAAAATTTACTGCCAACATTTACAAATGCCGCTTCGTGCCGGGCTACGGGTTGGCTCCCGTCTTCGGATTCAACGTATTGCCATTTGCGGGCATCAATAGTTTCGGAGGCTATGTTTTGCGAGATTTCGCCGGACCCGGATTGCGTTTTCTCGCCGTCCTGGCAACCGGAGAGAATCCATATCGTTGCCGCAACGAGCAGATAACCCCAATTGCGAATGAACCCGCTGTATACATTTGTTATCGAGAATCGAACAGCCATCATATTTCATTTAATTCATTAATAACCGCATGAGCTCCTCAGCGGCCACCCTGCCTTTTTCCCTCAGGAAGTCCCTGGGGGTATCGTCCCCGAGTTCAAAGACGATGGCCGGCATGCCGTGGGCTGCATAGAAGTGGTTGCGCGACACCATGGTAGGGGTCAGCTGGTCGGAAGCGCTGATATTCGTTTTCTTTTGCGGGAGCCGGTTACTGATGTTTTGGATCCAGTCAAAGACAATTCGCCCCGCTTGTCCGGTAACCACCGTATCCAGGGGGTAATAGATGTCGTCCCAGGTGGAATGGAAGTCGGCCCCGAAGACAAACTCGTACCCCTCCCCGCTTTTCCGTTGCAGGAAATCCCGGACGGCCCGCGTCTCGGGCTGATTGAATTCCTGCCAGTCCCGGTTCAGGTCGATTCCCCCCTGGTTGTGGCGCCAGTGTCCGTTGTCCACCCCATCCGGGTTCATAAGCGGCACGTTGAACACGGTGAATTCCCGGCGGAATGCCCGGGCTTGCTCCGAATCGCCTGCCAGGGTTTCCATAAACGATTTCATGGCCAGGAAACCGGTGACTTCGGGCGGGTGCTGGCGGGAGATGATCATCAGGGCCTTTCG
Organism: Robiginitalea sp.; assembly: GCF_982776155.1. Taxonomy (NCBI): domain Bacteria; kingdom Pseudomonadati; phylum Bacteroidota; class Flavobacteriia; order Flavobacteriales; family Flavobacteriaceae; genus Robiginitalea; species Robiginitalea sp. Next base: position 192,449 of record NZ_CEXZKX010000001.1, on the reverse strand, counting down.
GGCATCCCCTTCATTTACTTCCATCAGCTTCATCGGGCGGCCTTCCCGGCTTTTGCCGATTTCGTAATTCGATACAAACGGTTTTTGGGACAAGGTATCCACCCATTGCTGCACACGGGCCGATGTATAGAGTTCCTGGGCGGTGACCCAGGTGGGCTCCTCGCTAACCGGCAGCGTGATTTCGATTTGTTCCGGCGCGGCCCGGATCCCGAATTCCCCTTCCCCCGGGTTGATCAGCTTAAACCGGGTACTGTCGAGGGTTTTGAAGTTGATTCCGTCCCGACTGATTTTCGGGTAGTACCGGCTCCTGCTGCCGTCGTAGGTGAACTGGAGTTGGATTTCCCGGGGGGTGGTGCTCCAGACCTGGAATCCGTACCACGGGCTCGGGTTGATGGGCGTGTTTTCTGCCGTGATCCAAAGCGTATAATGGTCCTGGCCGTCGTGGGCTACCCCGTTGAGGCGGGCCCCGTCGAACTGGTTGCTGAAAAACACGGTACTGTCCTGGAAGGCCCAGGTGCCCCGCCACTGCTTCTGGACGGGTTTGGTTTTGGTGGAAACGACCGGGTTGGGCCCCTGGCCCTGGTAACCGGAAGATGCCCCGGATTGGGTGTTTTTGCAGGCGCACAGGAGGGATATTCCGAAAATCAGAGGAATTAAGTGTGTTTTCATTGGGGGTAGGTAATGAATTTGAAAACCTAAAATAAGGAATCCTTTATGTACAGGGTCTTTTGAAGGTTAAAATGTTTAGCGGGGTATTAAGCACTTCCCTTGAAAATCCTTGCCAGTGTGATCCTGTAGGCCAGCCGGTGCGATGGGCAGGATTACGCCTGCGGCGTGATCCTGAATACGCCCCCGCCTGAAACAGGATTACTCGCTGCCGCTCGTGATCCGGACCGAACGGCCAAAAGGGCTCCGGTGGAACGCTTTTAGTGAGGGGCCAGCTGGTGCGATGGGCAGGATTACGCCTGCGGCGTGATCCTGAATACGCCCCCGCCTGA
>NZ_CEXZKX010000001.1:0-191351 GCF_982776155.1 Robiginitalea sp. | reverse complement strand
CTGAAACAGAATTACTCGCTGCCGCTCGTGATCCTGAATGCGTCCCCGCCTGAAACAGAATTACTCGCTGCCGCTCGTGATCCTGAATGCGTCCCCGCCTGAAAATGCAAACCCCCATTGCTTGTCAGCAATGTCGGGTTATTGTTCTCCTCCGCTTACAAAAGCGAGCTTTTGACGCGAAGTAAAACAATAACCCCGCAACTTGCGTTGCGGGGTTTGCGCTTTAAGTGATCGCGCCAGGATTCGAACCTGGGACCGTCTGCTTAGAAGGCAGATGCTCTATCCAGCTGAGCTACGCGACCGCAATGGGACCGGCAGTTGGTACTGGGCCTGCCGGGCAGAATAATTTTTTGCAAAACTAAACATTCCTGCGACATTGGGCCGCATAACCCCTATACTTCTGCCTGGTCGATGATCTCCTGGACGACTTCGGGGTTCAGCAGCGTGCTGATATCCCCCAAATCGTCGGTCTGGCCGGCGGCAATCTTCCGGAGGATCCGACGCATGATCTTGCCGCTCCGGGTCTTGGGCAGGCCGGGGACAAACTGGATCTTGTCCAGCTTGGCAATCGGGCCGATCTGTTCGGTGATCTGCTGGTTGATTTCCTTGTGCAGGTTTTCCCGGTTCCGGGATTCCCCGGTTTCCTTAAGGATGACAAACCCATAGAGCGCGTTCCCCTTGACGTCGTGGGGAAAGCCCACAATGGCCGATTCGGCCACAGCCGGGTGTTCGTTGATGCTGTCCTCGATGGGCGCAGTCCCCAGGTTGTGTCCGCTCACGATGATCACATCGTCCACGCGACCCGTAATCCGGTAATAACCCACGGCGTCCCTTGAGGCGCCGTCCCCTGTAAAGTATTTGTCCGCATAGGCCGAGAAATAGGTGTCCCGGTAGCGATCGTGGTTGCCCCAGATGGTACGGGCCATGGAGGGCCATGGGAATTTGATGCACAAACGGCCGCTTACCTGGTTCCCCTTGATCTCATTCCCTTCCTCGTCCATCAGGGCCGGCTGGATGCCGATAAACGGCAGGGTAGCAAAGGTGGGCGTGGTGGGGGTGACAAACGGGATGGGGCTGATCATGATCCCCCCGGTTTCGGTCTGCCACCAGGTATCCACAATCGGGCACTTGTTCCGCCCGATGTTGTTGTTGTACCAGTGCCAGGCTTCCTCGTTGATGGGTTCCCCCACAGAGCCCAGGACCTTCAGGGAAGACAGGTCGTACTTCTCCACATAGTCCAGGCTTTCCTTGGCCAGGGCGCGGATGGCCGTGGGTGCCGTATAAAACTGGTTCACCTGGTGTTTTTCCACCACCTCCCAGAACCGGCCGTAGTCCGGATAGGAAGGCACCCCCTCAAACATCACCGTGGTAGCCCCGTTGGCCAGCGGGCCGTAGACGATGTAGGAATGGCCGGTAATCCAACCAATATCCGCCGTGCACCAGTACACGTCCTGTTCCCGATACTGGAAAATATTCTTAAATGTATAGGCCGTGTAGACCATATACCCCCCGCAACTGTGTACCATCCCCTTGGGTTTGCCGGTGGAACCGGAGGTATACAGGATAAAGAGCGGGTCTTCCGCATCCAAGATTTCGGCCACGCAATCCGCATACGCCTCGTCCAACAGGGGCTGCAGCCATTTGTCCCGGCCGTCCTTCATGGCTACCTCTTCCCCGGTGCGCCGCGCCACCAGTACGGTATCCACCCCCGGGCAATCTTCCAGGGCCGTATCCACGATACTTTTCAAGTTGAGGGTTTTTGCACCCCGGTAAGAACCGTCGGAGGTGATGACCAATTTGCAATCGCTGTCGTTGATGCGGGTAGCCAGCGCGTTGGAGGAGAAACCGGCAAAAACCACGGAGTGGATGGCCCCGATCCGCGCACAGGCCAGTACAGCGACGGCCAGTTCCGGGATCATCGGCAGGTAGATGCAGATGCGGTCGCCCTTTTTCGCGCCGTGTTCCTTCAGTACATTGGCCATCCGGCACACGCGTTCGTGCAATTCCTTATAGGTGATGTGCTGGGCCTCCCCGGACGGGTCGTTGGGCTCAAAGAGGATAGCGGTTTTATCGCCCCGCACAGGCAGGTGCCGGTCCAGGCAGTTTTCGGTAATATTCAGCCGGGCTCCTTCAAACCAGGCCACTTCGGGTTTCTTGAAGTCCCAGCGCAAAACCCGGTCCCATTTCTTTCGCCAGACAAAGTGCTCTTCGGCGATTTCCTCCCAAAAGGCTTCCGGGTCCCGTACAGATTTGCGATACACCTGGAAATACTCCTCCAGGTGTTTGATATGGTAGTTACTCATGGTGTTTATTTAGTTTGTCCCGCGAAGAAACCGGCGGGGTTTAAAGGTAGCAAAAGATTGGAAATTGGCCCGGGGTTTCAGTGCCCGCCGGCAGGCGGTGCGCCCTCAGGGGTGCGGATATTTTCCACCAGGTCCTGCACATCTTGAGGGGGCGGTGCCGTAAAGGCATTCACCAGCAGGGCCGTGGCAAAATTGGCCACCATGGCCAGGGAACCAAAGCCTTCCGGGGAAACCCCGAACCACCACTCGGGTTCCAGGGCGTCCACCGCCTCTTTCCCCCCGTCAAAGAGTCCGAATTTAAATTTCAGCATGTAAAACAACATCAGGGAAATGCCCACAACCATGCCGGAAACGGCCCCCTTGCTATTCATCCGTTTGTAAAATATGCCCAGGAGGATGGCCGGAAAAAAGGAGGCGGCGGCCAGGCCAAAAGCCAGGGCCACCACCGCTGCGACAAAGTCCGGCGGGTTGATCCCGAAATACCCGGCAATGACCACAGCAACCGTCGCGGCCCCCCGGGCCAGCCAAAGTTCCTGCTTTTCGGTGATGTCGGGACGGAAGACATTCTTGATCAGGTCGTGGGAAATCGAGGAACTGATCACCAGCAACAGGCCCGCAGCCGTGGAAAGCGCTGCAGCGAGACCCCCGGCGGCCACCAGGGCAATCACCCAGGCGGGCAGGGCGGCAATCTCAGGGTTGGCCAGCACCATAATATCCCGGTCTACTATCAATTCGTTGGACTCCCCGGCCACATACTGTACCCGGCCGTCAGCGTTTTTATCCTCGAAGACCAGCAATCCCGTTTTCTCCCAGTTTTTGAACCAGGCAGGCATTTCGTCATAGGGGCGGTCGCTGACTGTCTTAAGCAGGTTGGTTTTTGCAAAAACCGAAACGGCCGGGGCCGTGGTATAGAGGATGGCGATAAACAACAATGCCAGGCCGGCAGATTTCCGGGCATCGCGTACCCGGCGCACGGTGAAAAACCGGACGATCACATGCGGCAGGCCGGCCGTTCCCACCATCAGGGCCAGGGTGATGCAGAAAATGTCGGTCAGGCTCTTGGTCCCGTCTGTGTAAGCGGCAAAGCCGAGTTCCGTGGAGAGCCCGTCCAGTTTATCGAGCAGGTAGGTGCCCGACCCGTCGGCAAGGGCAGATCCCATACCGATTTGCGGGACGGGGTTCCCGGTCATCTGGATGGAGATAAATATGGCCGGTACCATAAAGGCAAAGATCAGTACGCAATACTGGGCCACCTGCGTATAGGTAATCCCCTTCATCCCCCCGAGGACTGCGTAAAACAGTACAATCACCATCCCGATGATCACGCCCGTGTTGATATCCACTTCCAGGAAACGGGAAAAGACCACCCCTACCCCGCGCATTTGCCCGGCTACATAGGTAAAGGACACCAGGAGCGCACACATCACCGCAACAATCCGGGCCGTTTTGCTGTAATAGCGCTCCCCGATAAAATCGGGAACCGTAAAGCGCCCGAATTTCCGCAGGTAAGGGGCCAGCAACAGGGCGAGCAACACGTAGCCGCCTGTCCACCCCATCAGGTATACCGAGCCGTCGTATCCCGCAAAGGCGATGATGCCGGCCATGGAGATAAACGACGCGGCCGACATCCAATCGGCGGCGGTGGCCATCCCGTTGGCCAGGGGGGAAACGCCTCCCCCGGCGACGTAAAAATCTTTGGTGGATGCGGCACGCGACCAAATGGCGATGCCGATGTACAGGGCAAAGGAAAGGGCGACCAGCAGGTAGGTCCAGGTTTGAACGTCCAAGGCTTACAAAGTTTGGTTGGATTGCATGGTTATCCGTCGAATCGGTATTTGGCGTCCAGCCGGTTCATCAGGTAGACATAGACGAAAATCAGGACTACAAAAACATAGATGGACCCTTGCTGGGCGAACCAGAACCCCAGGCCAAAGCCGCCCAGGCGAAACTGGTCCAACCACTCGCGCAACAGGATGCCTGCACCGAAAGAAACGGCAAACCAAATAAGCAGGAGTACCGCGACAATTCTGAGGTTGGCTTTCCAATAACGGGTGGCATGCGCCTGGCGGGAATCTTTATCCATAGGTGTCCGACTGTTGGAATTCCCTAAATGTAACTATTTCGGGCAGACCGGGCAACCGGCCGTACGGATAGGTTGGCTCAGGGGAGGTTGGACAGCCCGTAGGCGCGCTTTAGGAATGGCGGCATTTCCCCGTCCAGTCCTCGATCCGGATACAAAAAACCAGCGGGATCTGGCCGTCACGCGCCTTACTCGAAAAATCCTGGATGAACGCCTGGCCGTCAACACCACGGGCTGCCAGTATCTTCCGGATTCCCCCGGAGAATCGCTTGAGGTAGGTTTTGGCGTCGATTTGACTCAACTCCAGGTAGCTGCCGTGGACCATGACGGATTTCCATCGCGCCCCGGTATCCATTTCGTATACGCCAAGGGCCACTGCAGGGTTCTCCCGCATTGCCCTAATTTTATGGCCCTCTGAACTGTAACTGATGAGGGAGCCGGATTCTTCGTCATAGAAATACGTAATGGGGAGTACATGGGGGACGCCCTGGGCCAGGTAAGCGAGCGAGCCGATAAAATTCCGACGGAGCACTTCCCGAGCCTCGCGGTCTCCCAGGTTTCCGATATGTTCAGATGTGTTTGATTTCATGGAGACTGGCATCTTATGTTGATTAATGAACAATATAATAATTTACCTGCCAGGGGGCTATGATAAATGTCATAGCCCGATAATCACTCAGGCATCCAACTCCAATCCAATCGGACAGTGGTCCGAACCTTCAATGTTGTGATAAATGGGCGTACCGGCAACGCGGCCTTCCAACTCGGGGCTGATCAGGAAATAATCGAGCCGCCACCCCACATTGCGTTTCCGGGCGCCAAAACGGTAACTCCAGTAAGTATAGGCCACCTCGTCCGGGTGGCGTTTCCGGAAGATGTCGATCAGGCCGCTCTGATGCAGCCGGTCCATTCCGTCGATCTCCCGTTGGGTATACCCGGCCGTCTTGTTGTAGTTGGCCTTGTCGTTTTTCAGGTCTATCGGCCGGTGCGCCACGTTCAGGTCGCCACAGAGAACCAGCGGTTTGTGGTCGCGCAGCCCGTTGAGGTATTCCAGGAAGGCCGCATCCCATTCTTCCCGGAAATCCAGTCGTTTCAGGTTGGCTCCAGAGTTCGGAACATACGTATTTACCAGGTTGAAATCGCCGAGGTCCGCTCGCAGAATGCGGCCTTCGCCCTGAAGCAGGTCGGTTTCCGGCCCGCGGTCTACCCCCGCTTCCGCATTCTTAAGCAGCAGGGCCGTACCGGAATACCCTTTTTTTTCAGCCGGGTGTACGTGAACAGCGTATCCCGGGAGCTGACCGGCTATCTCCTCCACGATTTCGGTATCTGCCTTGATCTCCTGCAAACACAGGACATCCGGGTCCAGGTCTTCAATATGCCCGGCGAATCCCTTGCCGGAAATTGCGCGTATGCCATTGACGTTCCAGGATATAATTTTCATGCGGAGTGGTTTTGGGGTTAAAAATACAATTCCAGCCGGAAATGCAGCCCCCCAAGCCGAAGTACGCGAGATTATTGGAAGGCCCGTGGAAATCGCAATCGGCGCCCCGGGAAATTCCATGTACTTTTGTGAAGCAAAGTGCGTCATCGGGAAAAGCATGAAACTTTCAAAAAGAACAGGGATTCGCATCGGTTTGCTGTTGGCCATTGCAGCTATTCTCATCGCCACCGGCACCTACAAGCGCCTGGTACAGGGAATCAATTACCGGCTGCTCGAATGGGGCCTGCGGACCCCCCGTTCCGTGCACCCCGATGTTTTTACCCCCCAGCCTTTTACCCCGGATATGGCCCGGGAACTGCAGCTGGTGGATGAAACGGGCCGCGTGGTATCCCTCCCGGAAGCCATGGGCAACCAAACGGCATTTATCAACAAATGGGCTACGTGGTGCGCCCCCTGCATCGCGGAAATGCCCGGAATCGAAAGCCTGTACGAAGCATCCGGCGGCGACATCGCCTTTGTGATGATCTCCACGGATGCCGATTTTGAAACGGCAAAGGCCTTTAAGGCGCGCAAAGGGTATGCCTTCCCTGTATATACCCTGGCATCGGCCGAGCCCGGATATCTATATTCCCGCAGTATCCCGGTGACCTTCCTGGTCCCGCCACAAATGGATACGATTTACCGGTTTGAAGGCATGCGCGATTACGACACCCCGGAATTCAAAGCATTCCTCAACGGGCTGGGCAACGAAAGATAAGCTGCCGGCACCCGATGCTTCCGACGCGTCACCGATGCTTCCGACGCGTCACCGATGCCCCCAACGCACACCCGATGCTGCCGAGGTATCACCGCAGCCTCCGATTCCCGTCGTGCCGCACCTCCCGGGAATCCCTAAAAACCCTATCTTTAAGGTCCCGGTTGAACGTCAACCGGGCAAGCGACTTCCGGTACGTAACTTCCGGGCAAGAAACTATCCAAACTAAAACAACTACCAGCTATGCAAAAACATTCTATTTCCTTCGTCCTGAGCTCCTGCTGCCTCTTTGCAGCGCTGCTCGTTTCCTCATGTGGTGGGGATGCGGGCCAGCCCGCACCGGGAGCCACACTCTACACGGTTCGCAACCTGATGGATGAAGACCCGAAAGGCACATTAAAGCAGGTAGCCGACATCGGCTATGTAAACATTGAAGGCACCAATTATGCCGATGGAAAGTTTTACGGCATGGAGCCGGAGGAGTTTAAATCCTACCTCGGGGAGTTGGGGCTGCAGCCCCTGAGCGTACACCAGGGTGGGGTCACAATGGAAAACGCCGACCAGATGATTGCCGACACCAAAGCCGCCGGATTCCGGTACTTCGTGATCCCGGTGCCCCCCATGGGCCACTTTACTTTCGATCCTGAAACGCGGACGCTCGGAATGCAGGGCACCATTCAGGAAGTGACAGACATCATCAATACACTGGCGGCAAAATGCGATGCAGCCGGCCTGGAACTACTTTACCACAACCACGATTTTGAGTTTAAGCCCAACGAGGAGGGAATCGTGCCCATTGAATATATGCTGGAGAATACAGACCCGGACCTGGTCAATTTCCAGATGGACCTGTACTGGGTGACACGTGCAGGGGCAGACCCACTGGCCTATTTTGACAAATACCCGGGACGCTTCAAGATCTGGCATGTCAAGGACATGGACGAGCAGGGACGATTTGCACCGGTCGGTACCGGAACCATCGATTTTGCCCGGATCCTCGCAGAAAAAGAAAAGGCCGGGATGGAATATTACATTGTGGAGCAGGACATGACCTTCGATGGGATGGAACCGCTTGAAGTCATTACCACCAGCTTTAAAAACCTGGAGGAGATCGGATTCAGGTAACTCCCTCCCTGCGGCTCCATTGCCCGCATCTGGGTGTTATCCAACCAACCGGCTTGGAATACTCGCCTGTTGGAGATAGGCTTCCAGGTGATCGATGCGCAGGGGCTTGGTAATAAATCCTTTTACGTACTGGGCAAATTGCCGGGCTGTTTCCATGTCTTCCTGACTGTCTGAAGAGGTGACGAGCAAGACTTCGTTATTGGTGCCGAATTCCTCGAGTTCCATAAACTCCAGAAACTCAAACCCGGTCATTTCGGGCATGTTGACATCCAGCAGGATCAGGGTGCGTTGGCTGGTATCTTCCCGGAACCTCAGGTCGTCCAGGGCCAATTCAGGGTTAGTGAAGGAACGAACCTTGTCTTCCAGGCCCAGTTGCCGAAAGTGGATTGTGTTGATTGTGTTTACCAAATTTTCATCATCCACCAAATAGATCTGCTTGTACATAGGGAAACTTTTTAAATAATTGATAAAACGAATAAATCCGAAACCCCGGAAGAAACCAATAAAATGTTGTGAACCAATGCAAAAAAGGTGCAAACATGCAGTTCGGGCGGGTGAACCTGTAGGAATCCATGCAGGAAAACCTGTGCAATGAGGTATTGGCGATGCTATCCATCAGGCGGGCAGCGTGCTCACCTGAACCCGGAGCAGCCCGGGAAGGGCCGGCTATAAGTTGCGTATCTTTCACTTATATTCAACCATGAATCGGGAAAATGTGACATTGCGTCTTCTGGTGAACGGGGAAGAGCGGACCATACAGCTCGAAAACGGGCAAATCCCGCTTTTGTCGGTCATCCGGGATTACCTGGGTTTAAAGGGGACCAAGTTTGGTTGCGGGAAAGCTGCCTGCGGAGCGTGCACAATCCACATTGAGGGCCGGGGGGTGCGGTCCTGCACGTATCCGGCGGCAATGGCCGAGGGGAAATCCATTACCACCATCGAGGGCCTCGGGTCGCGGGAGGCTCCACACCCGGTGCAACAGGCCTGGATAGAAGAGGTGGTTCCCCAATGCGGGTATTGCCAACCCGGTTTTATGATGGCCACCGCTGCCCTGCTCCGGGAAAATCCTGCCCCCACCAATGACGACATCGATAAAGCCATCACAAATATCTGCCGGTGCGGCACCTACTTTCGGATGCGCCGGGCCATCCACCGTGCCGCAGCCCTGGTGACGGAGGGAAAGGACTCCGACCCGGACCGGGCCGCGGAGAAAGTACCTTCCCGCCCGGATATTAAAAAAACAGCACAGAAATAATGGCAGGGTCGAATTCCAAAAAAGGGGTGTCACGCCGGCAATTTGTGGTCCGCACGTTACTCGGCGGGGCAGGCATCGCCCTGGGGACCACCTACCTGCTGCGCAACCCGCTTCGCCGGAAATTCAATGCCTTTATCGACAAAGGCGATGTGCCTTACCTCGGGGCTCCCGACGACCCGGCCCTCTGGTTCGAAATCACCCCGGAAAACCAGATAATCCTGAATTCCCCGAAAGTGGAAATGGGCCAGGGTATTTTTACCGGCCTGGCGCAGATTGCAGCGGAAGAACTCGGAGCGGACTATGCGCAAATCCGGGTAGTTCACGCACCAACTGCCAGCGGCAATGTCGATGAAGTGGCAACAGGGGGAAGTACGAGTATCCGCAGCCTGTGGCCTGTACTCCGGGAACTCAGCGCAGCCCTGCGCGAAATGTTGAAACAGGGCGCCGCCCAACTCTGGGATGTGCCCGTGGATGGACTCGTTGCCGAAGGGGGACGGATCCGTTCCGAAAACCGTTCGATGTCTTTTGGGGAGGTAATCGCCTCCCTGGACCATTGGGAGGTCCCGGACAACCCCCCGCTCCGGCAAGCATCGGACTTTAAATGTATCGGGGAGCCCCTCCCCCGGACGGATCTGGCCGACAAGGTATTCGGCGCCCCCATATACGGTTTGGACACGGAGATGCCGGAAATGCTCTATGGGGCAGTGGCCAGGCCTTCCCATATCGGGGCCCGGTTCGCTTCGGCTAATACGAGCGAGGCCGAAGGGATGCCCGGGGTAGTGAAAATCTGCCTGGAGCCGGACTTTGTCGGCGTAGTTGCCACCTCGGCCCTGGCTGCGGAAAACGCCAGGAACGCTATTCGGGTGACCTGGAATGCGGAAACCCACTGGCAGACCCGGGATATCGAAGCGCTTGTGCAAGTGGGCAAGGGAACGCCTTACGTCATCCAGAAGCGGGGAAACCCGAAACGGGTATTTGAATCGGGGGACAGGACTACTGTGCGGGCGGAATTCAAAAGTCCGATCGGGGCCCATGCCCAACTGGAACCCAACGGGGCCCTGGCCTATGTGGAGCCAAACGCGGCCACCGTAATACTGTCTACGCAGGTTCCCGGGCATACGCGGGGCCAGATCGCGAGGCGCCTGGGGCTGGATAAAGAACAGGTGAACCTGGTACCTACCCACCTGGGCGGCGGTTTTGGTCGCCGGCTCAACACATCACATGCCATTGAAGCTGCCGTTTTATCCAAAGCTGTTGGGAAGCCGGTCAAATGCGTTTTCAGCCGGCAGGAGGAATTCCAAAACGACGAATTCCGCCCGCCATCCCACATGGTGGCAGAGGCCAGCCTTTCAGAGTCCGGGGATATTGCCGCATTTGAATTCAATACCTCCAGTGGGTCCGTCATTTACTCCTTCGGCCCCCTCCCGGGCATTGCCCGGAACCTGATCGGATCCGATTTCGGCGCCTGGAGGGGCGGGTTGATCCAGTATGGCCGCATCCCGGATTACCGTTCGGTTTCCTGGTTTGTGGAACTCCCGTTTGCCACCGCTTCCTGGCGGGGCCTCGGACTCCTCACCAATACGTTTGCCCTTGAATCCTTCATGGATGAACTGGCCGAAAAAGCCGGGCGGGACCCCGTGGAATTTCGCCTGGCGCATATAGCGGACGATGTGGCCGGCAATCGGTTGAAAGCGGTAATCCGGAAGGCAGCCGAACATTCCGGGTACCGCAATACGGCCGAAGGGGACACGGCCATGGGCCTGGCCGCTTCCACGGACGCGGGGTCGCCGGTAGCCCATGTGGCAGAGGTGACCCTGAAGGACGGTGCAATCCGCGTGCTGAAAGTTACCTGCGCTTTTGACCCGGGTTTGGTCATCAACCCGGACCAGGTGCAGGCCCAGTGCGAGGGCAGCATTATCATGGGCCTGAGTGCCGCCCTTTACGAGGAGATGTACGTGGAGGACGGGGAACTACTGCCGGTGATTTACGGTCCGTACCGGATGGCCCGGATGCAGGATGCGCCCCGGGAAATTGACGTGGTCCTGCTCCAGGGGGACGAAGCTCCCGGGGCAGTGGGTGAACCGCCCATGGGGCCCATTGCAGCGGCTATCGCCAATGCTGTTTACCGGCTCACCGGGAACCGCCCCCGGGAATTGCCCCTCCGCGTTTGACTGTGCTTAACCGCGTTTGACTTCATTTGAATAATTCCCTAAATAATCGGTACTTAACGAACCGATACCAGAAAACCACCACTCATGGATCCGAAAAAAACTTTTGACATCCCTTCCCTGGGGCCCGCCCGGTTCCCCTCCCCCCTACAACTGAGCAATAACTCGGGAGACGACCTCTTCAATTTTGTCCGGGAGTCCGACCGCGTGCTGGTGGACGTATCCCTGAGCGGTTTCCAACAGGCCCGGGAGTCCGGGTCCCGGCCGGAGTGCCTGGAAAAATCCGGGCCCCGGGAAACTATTTTCTTTGACCCGGGAAAAACCACTGCGGCCATCGTCACCTGCGGGGGCCTATGCCCGGGCATCAACAACGTTATCCGGAGCCTGGTGATGGCCCTGCATTATTTCTACGGGGTTAAACGGATCATCGGGGTGCGCTATGGCTATGAAGGGTTGTCCAGGGATTGCCCGCACGAATTTATGGAACTCACCCCGGACAAGGTAAAGGACATCCACGAGTTCGGGGGCACCATCCTGGGGTCTTCCCGGGGGGCACACCCCGTCTCGGAGATGGTGGATACCCTGGTGGAAAACCGGATCGATATCCTCTTTACCGTGGGCGGGGACGGCACGCTCAAGGGGGCCCATGCCATCGGCGATGAAATTGCAAAGCGGGGCCTGAACATCGCCGTGGCCGGAATTCCGAAAACCATCGACAACGACATCAACCTCATCGATAAATCTTTCGGCTTTGAAACGGCCTTTGATGTGGCGAGCCCGATTGTCCGGGATGCCCACAACGAGGCCATCGGGGCCTTTAACGGAATTTCCATTGTAAAGCTCATGGGGCGGGACAGCGGCTATATTGCAGCCTCCACCGCCCTGGCCATGCCGGTGGTCAACTTTGTCCTCGTCCCCGAAATGCCGTTGAAACTCGAAGGGGAAGGTGGTTTCCTGCAGGCCCTGGAGGATCGGCTGCAACGCAAGCACCACGCCGTAATCGTGGTGGCTGAAGGCGCCGGGCAACACCTGTTCGATGACGACCGGCGCGTTACGGACGCCTCGGGCAATGTAAAGCACAAGGATATCGGGATCCTGCTGAAAGACCGGATACAGGAGCATTTTGGCCAATCCGGGACCCCGGTCACCATCAAGTACATCGACCCGAGCTATATCATCCGCAGCGCCCCGGCCAATGCCAACGACAGCCTATTCAGCAACCGGCTCGCCTACCAGGCCGTTCACGGGGCCATGGCCGGGAAGACCCAATTTGTGGCCGGCCGCGTCCACAACCGTTTTGTCTACCTGCCAATCTCCAAGGTGACCGACCGCCGGAAAAAGATCGACATGGAGGGCGAATTCTGGTTTGCCGTCCTGCAGAGCACCGGGCAACCTTTTAAGATGGGTTAAGCCCCCCTCCCCCGGAAATGGGAATGCATATGAACCCGAAAGTGAATTTTTTCTTCGAAAAATCAGGTCCCTGGCAGGAGGCCTTCCGGCAACTCCGGTCCCTCCTGCTGGGGTGCGGCCTGGATGAAGAACTCAAATGGGGCGTCCCCTGCTATACGCATCGGGGAGCGAATATTGTATTGATCCACGGATTTAAGGAATACTGCGCCCTGCTCTTCCACAAAGGGGCGCTCCTGCAGGATTCCGAGGGGATATTGGTACAACAGACCGAGTATGTCCAGTCTTCGCGGCAGGTCCGATTTACCGACGCCTCCCAAATCGACCCGCTGGAACCCTGTCTCAGAGCCTATGTACACGAGGCGATTGAGGTTGAAAAAGCCGGTCTCAAGGTCCGGTACAGGAAAACGGATGAGTTCGACATGCCGGAAGAATTGGAGGAGGCCCTGGATGAGGACCCGGAATTGAAGGAAGCCTTCAACAGCCTGACACCCGGACGCCAGCGGGGGTACCTGTTGCATATCGGCAAGGCAAAACAGTCAAAAACCCGGAAATCCCGGATTGAGAAGTGCCGGTCAAAGATCTTCATGGGGAAAGGTTATAATGAGCGGTAAAAGGTTAATCCCGGACCCCGTATAAATACTCCCCGGCCGCGGCGCTCATTTCGCTGTGGTTATGCCCTACCCCTGGGATGGTTACCAGTTTCCAGTTAAAGTGCATCCCATTTTCACCGGCCACCTGCCTGGCCATTTTGTAGAAATAACGGCCGCGTTCCAGGCGATGTTTCCCCTGCCGGTTCGCACTTTCGGAAACCAGGAAAGTCCCGCCGGTTTCATCGGCATTGTCTTCCCCACCCAGAAAAACAACCAGGTGGTTTTCAAACGAACCCGCCAGTCCCGCCTCCCCAAACGGGATGTTTCCAATACCAAACGGGTAATTGTATTCTTCAGTTGGGAGCGTGTAAAAACTCGCATTGGATGCCAGTATCCGGTTGGCTTTCGAGCCGGTATAAAATAACGCCATCCGGTGGAGGATATGCCCCCCGGCCGAATGCCCGAATAAATCATACGTCTCCCGGACGGAACCCGTCGCCTCCTTTACCTTGTCAAATATCTGGTCGAACTGGCTAAAAATCCATTGGTCTTCCTCCGGTTGGACCTTATAGGCATACCGGCTTTCATCGAGTTCCACCCGGTTGGTCCCTTCTATCCTTCGGATGGCCTCCGTCAGGTTGGAACTGTGAACAAGAGCGCCCAGGTGGTAATCCTCAAAATCGTAATACATCTCATTGAAGGAAGGGGAAACCACCAGTATCTGGTAGGCTTCGGACATCTGAACCCAGGCTTCCCGGTATTCATCTGCATTCCTGCCCGTCCCCGGAATAACTATCAGGATGTCGGAATCAACCGAGTAGGATTCGGGCCTGTAATAGAAAACCCGGATGCGCTTGGAAGGGTCCCTGGAATCCCGTACCAAAAAATTCCCATGGCCGATTTCCAACGTAATCGGATCCGCTACCTCTTGTGTACCGGGAATCAATTGCATTCCGCAACCGTGGCAGCTTCCGGGCCTGGCGAATGCCAGTGTATCGCAGGCAGCATTGCAGGGTTTACAGATGTATTGGGCATTTATCCCATGCGGGATGACCAGGATTCCAAAAAGCAGGCCCAGGGTTCGCAACCAGGAGAAACTCATAAAGGCGAATTTAAAACAATTTTAAGGATGCCCTAAAACGCATCTGTTTGTTTCGAGTCCTACCTCCTGAACGTGCAGGATTACTCGCTGCGCTCGTGATCCGGGCCGAACGGCCAAAAGGGCTCCAGTGGAGCGCTTTTAGTGAGGAGCCAGACGGTGCGTGGGCCGGGGAGGCAGAACGTGCAGGATTACTCGCTGCGCTCGTGATCCTAAGTTTGGGGGAAACTGAAAGAAATCCGATACAGGCTGACGCCTGTTCTGCTTTTTTCATTTGCTCTATCACTTAAGAGCAAGCTCTTGCGCTTTCACAAATGAAAAAATCCGATGCCAAAGCATCGGATTTCTTTCGTCGGGGTGGCAGGATTCGAACCTGCGGCCTCCTGCTCCCAAAGCAGGCGCGATAACCGGGCTACGCTACACCCCGGACAGAGCGTTAAGAAAATGTCCGGTGGACATTTTTAGCGATGGGCCAGCCGGCGCGCGGGCCGGGCGTGGCCAAAGGCTACTTCGCAAGAAGCGATAACGCAATCAAAAAACAAATTCCAAATCCCAAATTCCTATTCGAAACCCGGGTTTTGGAATCGTTTCGACCAGATCATCCGGTTTTGCGGAGAGACCGGGATTCGAACCCGGGCGACGGTTACCCGCCGACAGATTAGCAATCTGCTCCGTTACCACTCCGGCACCTCTCCCTGCACAGACCCCATTGGATCAATGCGGATGCAAATGTAGTTTTTCATTGAGATTGACGCAACTTTTCCTGCTGTTTTTTAAAGGCCTGGATGAAGTGGCGGAAATACTTGTCAAAGGAAGAAGACCCGGACGCGATCCGGGTTTAAGCAGCCTGTCGGGTACGGCGAAACTCCATGGTGAAGCAGGTGCCTTTATCCGGGATGCTTTCCACGCGGATCCGGCCCTTGTTGCGCTTGACGAATTCGTGGCTAAGGACCAAACCAAGGCCCGAGCCTTTCTCGCCTGCCGTGCCGCGACGGCTTTTGTCGGACTGGCGGATAAACAGCGATGCAACCTGGTCCGGGTCCATCCCCACCCCATTGTCCGAGATGCGGATTACCGCCTTCTGATCATCCGCAGGGAGGACTTCCAGTTTTACCGTACCGCCTTCCCGCGTGTATTTGATAGCGTTGTTTACCAGGTTCCGGATAACAAACTCAATCTGGTTTTTATCCCCGAAAATCGTGGTTTCCTCCGGGTAGGAAACCTCCATGGTAATCTGTTTGTGGCGTGCCACAGAGGCAAATACCGTATGTACGTTCTCTACAAGGGGTCGCAGGTCGAATTCGGTAGCCTCCGTTTTGATCTCGTTCATCTGGCTGCGGGCCCAGGTTATCAGGTTGTCCGTAAGCTGCATGGTATTGTCCACCGACCGGTCGAGCTGGACGCCCATTTCCTTGATCTCTTCCAGGCTCATCAGGTCGATGTGGTCGGCCAGGAGGGTCGTAAAGGATTTCAGGGAGCCCAACGGGCTGCGCAGGTCGTGCGCCACGATGCTAAAAAATCTGTCTTTAGAGGCATTCAACTCGGCCAGTTCCTCCTTCTGCATTTGGATAATCGAATTCTTTTCACGCATCTCGCGAAGCGTCCTGAAGAGTTTGTAAATCAGCAAGCTGAGGATGATCAGGAAAACCCCGATCAAGATGAGCGTCCGGTTCCGGATCTCTAAAGCCAGTGCTTGCTGCGCGGCCTGTTCCTCGAGTTCCTCCGTTTTCTTGGTGAGTTGTTCAATATGGATCATGCCCTGTGTGAGACGAGCCCTGTCGTTTGTGAGGATGACCTGAAGGGAATCCGATAATTCCTTGTGCCGCACCATAAACCGACGGGTATTCTCCACATCATCGGTTCGGGCATAGTGAAGTGCCAGCTGATAATACGATCGCACCTGATAGTCGTACAGATTGTTCTCCTGGCTCAGCTTGGCCGCCTGTTCCAGGTAGGCCTTCTCCCGCGACGGGTTTCCGAGAATCCCGCTAATCTCCGCCAACCGGATCAGGGATTCCGCCGAGGCGATTTTCTGTGCATCCTTGCCAAGTCCTTCACTGATATCAAGTGCCTTTTGGAAATAGCGTTTGGCTTCCTGGTAATCCTGCTCCTTCAGGTGGATGAGCCCCATGACCTTATAGCAACTGGAAGTCAGCGCCGCGTGGGAGATACCGCTGAGGATTTCAATGGCCTCCCGGGTATACGCTCGGGCCTTTTCGAGCTGCCCGTTCAGGTAATAGGTCTCTCCCATATTGTGCGCAGCTACCGCCGTGCGCTCGGGTTGCCCCAGCTTCTTGAATAAATCGTAGGACAGGCGGTGAAACCGCTCTTCTTTCTCCCGTTCATTCAGATTTCGGTAGATATGGCCCATTGACACATAGCAATTGGCGATCCCCGCGCTGTCCTCCTGTTGTACGAATAACTCGTGGGCCAGATGGATGTATTGCATGCTGGTGAAGTAGTTTTCATCCAGCGAATAAATACTCCCGAGGATCCGGTAGGCATAGGCCATGCCGCGACGGTCTTCGGCTTGTGTGGCCAGCTCCAGGGATTCATCGGCGTATTCGAGCGCCTGCAGGCGGTCTACAAAGGCCAGGTCCCGGCTGAGCATGTAGAGCGTGTGGATTTTGTCTTCGGTGGTGATATCCGGGCGGTTGAGAACCCGCTCCAGGCTGTCTACCTGTTGCAGCCACAAGGGCTGGATACTCGTCATAAAGGCAAACAGCACCCATAGAACCGCGTTGTGGCCCGGTCTGACAGTTATGAAGGGGGTTTTCATCATTTGTATGGTCGGTGGTCACTTTTAAAACGCCTTCAATCCGCGTTTAGTATAATCCCCGCCAATCCCCTATTCCGGGTACTCTACCCGCAGGTGGTAAATGTTTGTCAGTCGTTGTTTTAAGACCTTTTTCACCGTTTCAATCTCCTTAAAGGTGATTTCCGCATTGAGGAATTGCCCGGCCTGCATCTGGGTTGCTATGATCTTATCCACGAATTCGTCGATTATCGAATAGGTGGGGTTTACCAGGCTCTTGGAAGCTGCTTCCACGGAATCAGCCATCATCAGGATGGCCGTTTCCTTAGAAAATGGCACCGGGCCCGGGTATCGGAAATCCTTTTCATCCGGATCTTCCCCGTCCCACTCACGCGCCTTTTTGTAAAAATAATAGACCAGCGTGGTACCGTGGTGGGTCCGGATAAAGTCGATGATCCGGTCTGGTATATTCTGTTTCCGCGCCATTTCGATCCCTTCGATGACGTGTTTGATGATGATCCGGGCACTTTTTTCCGGGGCCAGTTCATCGTGGGGGTTGTTGTTGGTCGTCTGGTTCTCGGTAAAATAGGTTGGGTTGTTCATCTTGCCGATGTCGTGGTAGAGCGCTCCTACCCGGACAAGCATTGCATTGGCACCGATCTCGTTGGCAGCTGCTTCGGCCAGGTTGGCCACCTGGAGGGAGTGGTTGAAGGTGCCCGGGGCCTTGTTGGACAGCTCCTTGAGCAGCCGGGAATTGGTGTCCGAAAGCTCCAGCAGGGAAACATCCGAGACCATCCCGAACATCTTCTCGTAGATATAGATCAGCGGCTGCACAAAAAGCGTGATCATCCCGTTGAGGAGGAAAAACCCGAAATTCACCCAAACTACGTTGTCCAGGCTGCCCCCCTGGATAATATTGAAGGCAAAATAGCCCAGGATATAGATGAGCGTAATCTGGCCCACCGAGATAAACAAATTGGCCCGTTTGTAGAGTTCGGATACCGTCAGGATGGTGACAATGCCCGCGATGATCTGCAGGAAGATATACTCAAAACTGTTGGGCACCACAAACCCCAGGATCAGGACGGTGAGCACATGGACAAACAGGCCCAGGCGGGCGTCAAAAAACGTCTTTAATATCAGCGGCAGAATGCAGAGGGGTACCACAAAGACAAGAGCCTCGTTGTACTTCACCACGAAGGTGGTGAGAAACACCATCACCAGGATATTGAAGAAAATAAAGGTCACCTTGACATTGTTCCGGAACACATCCGGGCGGTACCGTTTCAGGAACAACAGCAGCATGATCAACACCAGGGCCACCAGGATGGTATACCCGGAGAGGATGAAGTAATAATTGTTGGCGCTCCATACCTCGGATGCGTATTCCGCCCGCAACGACTCGAGCTTCTTCAGGTTCTCCCCTTCCACCACTTCGCCCTTGGCGACAATCAGGGCGCCCTCGTCAACATTTCCCCGGGTCAGGGATATTCCGGATAACTGGTTTTCCAGTTCCCGGCCGGTCAGTTCCTGATCCAGGCTGACGTTGGGCTCGGCTATTCGGAGCAACAATTCCCGGAACTCCGCCTGGTCCGCGGGAATACCCACGGATTCCGTCAGGTCGCGGATGGTATTGCGCAACGCGTCCATTCGGTAAATACTGTCAAAACGCATGCGACGTGCCTGGTTGTTCCGCACCAGGTAGACCTCCCGGCTTAGCGGGGGGTCGCTGCCGTCCCAGATTCCCCTCAGGTACAGGCTGTCCAGGATGGCGCGGCCCTGCTGGCGCAACACCCCGATTTGGCGGGCGCTCAGGCCAGTCCCCGGGAAGTATTCGGGGAAAAGCTCTTCGTAGGCGCGGTAAACCTCCCGTGCCGCTTCGGTATCGAACCGGTAATACGGCACCTGGTCCCGCTGGAATTGCTGGCGTTCGGCCTGTAATTCGGCCTCCGTCTTGCGGATCGAAAAATCAAAAGGGGCATAGAGGTTTTCGTATTGCCAGGGTTTGCCTTTCTGGAACTCGTACTTGAACTGTCCTCCTTTGGGGAAAAAGAACACAATGGCGCCGATCGTTAAAAAGTAAAGGAAATACTTATAGATCAGTGACTGGGATCGATAGAAGGTATCCAGCGTTTTCGCCATGCATCGCGCTTGTGTCGCTCAAAAATAGAAAAAACCCGCGGCATCTCGGGGCTTTTCCTGCTCAAGTAGGGGGTCCGGGTTTAAATTCGTATTTTCGTGCCACTAAAAAGGAACAGATGAAAGAGGTAGTTGTTGTGGCTGCTGTCCGCACGCCGATCGGAAGTTTTATGGGCGCCCTTTCTTCGGTGCCGGCCCCGAAACTGGGGGCTGCGGCCATCCGGGGAGCCCTGGATTCCATTGGCCTGGATCCGGCCGCCGTAGAAGAAGTACTTATGGGCCATGTGGTCCAGGCTGGGGCCGGCCAGGCTCCGGCCCGGCAGGCAGCCCTCTATGCGGGCATCCCGGAAACGGTGCCTTGTACCACGGTGAACAAAGTTTGCGCCTCCGGGATGAAAGCTGTTATGCAGGCCGCCCAAAGTATCGCCCTGGGCGATCGGTCTGTGGTAGTGGCCGGGGGCATGGAAAACATGAGTTTGATCCCCCACTATGTGCACATGCGCAACGGGAAAAAGTTTGGCCCGGCAACCCTGGAAGACGGGATGCAGCGGGACGGGCTGGTAGACGTCTACGACCAGCAGGCCATGGGGGTGTGTGCAGATGCCTGTGCCGAGAAATACAAGTTCAGCCGGGAGGAGCAGGACGCCTATGCCATCCAGTCCTATAAACGCTCCGCGGCGGCCTGGGAAGGCGGCAAATTCAAGCATGAAGTGGTCCCGGTAGAAGTGCCGCAGCGACGGGGCGAACCTGTTGTGGTTCGGGAAGATGAGGAGTTCCGCAACGTGAAAATGGATAAAATTCCCCAATTGCGACCGGCCTTTACCAAGGACGGAACCGTAACGGCCGCCAATGCCTCCACCATCAATGACGGGGCTGCAGCCCTGGTGCTGATGAGTGCCGAAAAAGCCCAATCGCTCGGCCTGGAACCCCTGGTGCGCATCAAAAGCTATGCGGATGCTGCACAGGAACCCAAATGGTTTACCACGGCCCCGGCCAAAGCCCTGCCGCTGGCGCTGGACAAAGCAGGAGTCGCCCTGGGGGATATCGATTATTTTGAATTCAACGAAGCTTTCAGCGTGGTTGGGCTGGCCAACATCAAAATCCTGGGGCTGGACGACCAAAATGTAAACATCCACGGAGGTGCGGTATCCCTCGGGCACCCGCTGGGGTGTTCCGGGGCGCGGATCACCGTGACCCTGATCCACGTGCTCAGGCAGCAAAACGCCCGCCTGGGTGCCGCGGCCATTTGCAATGGAGGTGGTGGTGCATCGGCAATAGTCCTGGAACGGCCCTGACCCCCGCCCTGCCCCGCCATGCGATACGGAATCTGCCCCCTCAGCCTCGTACCCGTGTACGATTCTCCGGATGATACCACACCCCTCCGGACACAACTCCTCTATGGCGAATGTTTTAAAATCCTGGAATCCCGGAAGTACTGGAGCCGGGTGCGGATCCGCCTGGACGGGGCCGAGGGCTGGGTCCGCAACGACCAGTTGTCCGAGCTTTCCGAAGAACAATACGAGGCGTGTCCCCCGGGTACCTCGGCGGGTTGCGCCGCCGACCTGGTGAGCCATTGTTGCACCCCGGAAGGCTTGCTGATCCCGGTCCTCCTGGGGTCGGATGCGCACAACGCCCCGGTAATGGAACACCAATTCGAGGGAGCGCGCTTTGACCCTGCCGCGGGCCGGGAGGAACTCGTGCAGACAGCGCTATTGTATCTCAGCAGCCCGGAAATGGCCGGGGGCCGATCCCCCTTCGGCATCGATGCCGGCGGGTTGGCGCAAATGGTCTACAAGTGCTGCGGCATGGCCCTGAAACGCTCCCCGGCCGAACAGGCCGCCCAGGGCCAAGCCCTGAGTTTTATCGAGGAAAGCCTGCCCGGCGACCTTGCATTTTTCGACGGACCCGACGGGGTTATCGACCATGTGGGCCTCATCATGCAGGACAATTAT
This sequence comes from Robiginitalea sp., assembly GCF_982776155.1. Taxonomy (NCBI): domain Bacteria; kingdom Pseudomonadati; phylum Bacteroidota; class Flavobacteriia; order Flavobacteriales; family Flavobacteriaceae; genus Robiginitalea; species Robiginitalea sp. The sequence continues at coordinate 170,280 of NZ_CEXZKX010000001.1, read as the reverse complement.
ATCATCCACGTAAACGGATGCGTCCGAATCGACCGCATCGACCACAGCGGCATCTTCAATAACGATCTGCGCAACTATACGCACCCGTTGCGGGTAATCAAACAAATCGCATAAAAAAACCCCGGCCATCCGGCCGGGGTCCTGATTTTGGAATAGCGGGGGCTTATTCGCCCAGGAGTTTCTTGACCCGCATAAAGTTCTCATTGTCGCCCAGGGCGCCATAAATGTTCTTGAGCTGTGTCAGGATGCTCTGGTTGTCGGGATTGACTTTCAGCGCATCTTCCAGGATCTCGGCCCCCTGCATAAAGAGGCTGTCCTTTTTCTCCTTCAACTCGTCGTATTTGGCGATATCTTCCCGGGAAGTCCCCAGGGCGTTCATATCGTCGATCAATGCGTTCCCCTCGTTCACATAGGTGGTAGACAGGTTCAGCTGGGCATTCACGTAGCCCGGGTTGATCTCGATGGCCTTGTGGTACGCCTCGCGGGCCTCCTCAATCCGGTCCATCTCCATATTGATCACCCCGATGTTGTAGTAGAGGTCCGGGTTGTCCGGTGCCATGGTGGCTGCCTCTGCCATCAGTTCGCTGAATTTCTCCTTGTCACCCATCTGGTAGTAGAGGTTCGCCTCGTTCAATACGAGGTTTACATCGTCCGGATTGTTGGCCCGGGCGTCCTTATAGGCTTCCAGGGCTTTTTCATTTTCCCCGAGCTGGGTGTAGATCAACGCCATATTCTTGACGATCTCGGCTTTCTTGGAGGGCTCCTTCTCGTCTACGGGGTCCGTATACGTTCCCGATTTTACCATCAGATCGCGCTGCGCCTTGTTCATCTCCTCCACTTCGCCGGTTTCCACGTTGGTGGCCTTGTAGACCACGCCGCTCCCGTCATAGCCAATGTCCTTCAGTTCCTGGTAGAAATCCATGGCGCGCTCGTAATTCCCGCCATTGACAGCACTGCTGGCCGCGTAATACAGGTAGATGGTATCCGTCGGGCTGATCTTGTAACTCATATAGAGCTTCTCGGCAGCCGCATCGAAATTTTTGGCGTTGTTGTCATCCACAGCGGAGTTTACCAGGTCGGCCGACATGGCTTTTAAACGTTGCTGTGCTTCACCTGAGTTCCGGTCCTTACCGCTTTGTTCCTCCACCTCCAGGACTTTCCTGAAGGAAGCCACCGCTTCCTCAAAGGCGCTGTCGTCGCCTTTCTTGGCCAAATCCGCGTAGACCTGCCCGCGTACCAGGTGGTACTCGGACTGCAGGCGTTCGTCTTCCCCGGCAATGACGCCCTGAACGGCGTCCAGGCTGGCTTTCGCCTCGGCGGTGTTCCCGTCTTTCAGGGCTTTCTCCGCATCCCGGATCTCTGATTTTTGTGCTATTGCGGCAGACCCGATAAGCAGGGCTGCCAGAAGAGTCAATCTAGTTTTCATTAAAAAAGTGTTTATGCAAATTTAGTGTTTATCAATTATTTTCCGGACTCCGTCCCTTCGGAATCCGCCCCATCTGTATCAAGGGTCGTGCCATCCTCGGCATCGACCTCGATATTCAGGATGTCCGTGTCGTCCAGGTCGTCTTCGTCTTTCATCACTTTGGCAACAGCGGCGATGGAATCGTTGTCCTTCAGGTTAATCAGCCTTACGCCCTGCGTGGCGCGCCCCATGGTGCGGAGGTCTTCCACGCTCATCCGGATTGCAATCCCGGATTTATTGATGATCATCAGGTCGTCCGAATCCGATACGTTCTTGATAGCTACCAACCCGCCGGTTTTTTTGGAAATGGAGATGGTCTTAACCCCCTTGCCCCCGCGGTTGGTAATCCGGTAATCGTCCAGACTTGAGCGCTTGCCGTAACCGTTCTCGGAAACGACCAGGATGTCCTCGTCAAAATCGTGGACGCTTACCATACCGATGACCTCGTCGTTGTCGTCGGCCAGGGTAATGCCGCGGACCCCTGAGGCGCTCCGGCCCATCGGACGGGTCTTGCTCTCCTCAAAGCGGATGGCCTTCCCGGATTTGAGCCCGAGGAAGATCTGGCTGGACCCGGTGGTGAGGCGCGCTTCGAGCAGCTCGTCCCCTTCCCGTATGCCGATGGCGATAATCCCGTTCTGACGGGGCCGGGAATACTGTTCCAGGGACGTCTTTTTCACAACCCCCTTCTTGGTGGCCATGATTACAAAATGGCTGTTCACGTATTCCTCGTCCTTGAGGTCCTGCGTACAGATAAAGGCTTTTACCTTGTCGTCCTGTTCAATATTGATCAGGTTCTGGATGGCCCGGCCCTTGGAGGTACGGCTGCCTTCCGGTATCTCGAAGACCCGGAGCCAGTAACATTGGCCCTTTTGCGTAAAGAACAGCATATACTGGTGGTTCGTCCCCACAAACAGGTGTTCCAGGAAATCCTCATTCCGGGTGGCCGAGGCTTTTTGCCCGACCCCTCCCCGGTGTTGCGTCTTATATTCGGTCAGGGGGGTACGCTTGATGTAGCCGGCATGGGAAATGGTGATCACCACCTGCTCGTCCGGGATCATGTCCTCGATGCTCAGGTCGCCCCCGGCGTAGTTGATTTCACTGCGGCGGTCGTCGCCGTATTTATCCCGGACCTCCCGGAGTTCGTCTTTGATGATCTCCATCCGGCGCTCCTCCCGGGCCAGGATGTCCTTCAGGTCCTCGATGGTGGCCAGGACTTCTTCGTACTCGCTGCGCAGCTTGTCCTGCTCCAGGCCGGTCAGCTGGCGGAGGCGCATCTCCACGATGGCGCGGGCCTGTACCTCGCTCAGCTCAAACCGTTTAATCAGGTTTGCCCGGGCCTCTTCGGCGTTGGCACTGCCCCGGATAATGGCGATGACCTCGTCAATGTTGTCCGAGGCGATAATCAGCCCCTCCAGAATGTGCGCTCGTTCCTCCGCCTTCCGCAGTTCGTACTCCGATCGCCGGACGACCACCTTGTGCCGGTGGTCTACAAAATGCACAATCAGGTCCTTGAGGTTGAGGAGTTCCGGACGCCCGCCCACCAGCGCGATATTGTTCACGCTGAAGGAAGATTGCAGTGCCGAATACTTATACAGCATATTCAGCACGATATTCGGGATGGCGTCCCGCTTGAGCACGTAGACAATCCGCATCCCCTTCCGGTTCGACTCGTCCCGGATCGTGGCGATGCCCTCGATTTTCTTTTCGTTGATCAGGTCGACGGTCTTCTTGATCATGTCCGCCTTGTTCACCTGGTAGGGGATTTCCGTGACGACGATGCACTCCCGCCCCTGCACCTCTTCGAACGTGGCCTTGGCCCGCATAACTACCCGGCCCCGGCCTGTTTCAAAGGCCTCCTTGACGCCGTCGTAGCCGTAGATGATGCCCCCGGTGGGAAAATCGGGCGCCTTGATGTGCTGCATCAGGCCTTCGATGGTAATGTCGCGGTCGTCGATATAGGCGATGGTGCCGTCCACCACCTCGGAAAGGTTGTGGGGAGGCATATTGGTGGCCATACCCACAGCGATCCCCGAGGCGCCGTTGACCAGCAGGTTCGGGATGCGCGTCGGCAGGACGGTGGGTTCTTCCAGAGAGTCGTCAAAATTAAGCTGGTGGTCTACCGTTTCCTTGTCGATGTCCGCCAGCATCTCCTCGGCGATCTTCCGCATGCGGGCTTCCGTATACCGCATGGCCGCCGGGCTGTCGCCGTCTATGGAACCGAAGTTCCCCTGGCCGTCCACAAGCATGTAGCGCATGCTCCAGTCCTGTGCCAGGCGCACCATTGTATCGTAGACCGAGGAATCCCCGTGCGGGTGGTATTTACCCAGGACTTCCCCGACGATACGGGCAGATTTCTTGTGGGCACTCGTGGAGCGTACGCCCAGTTCGTGCATGCCGTAGAGGACGCGCCGGTGCACCGGCTTGAGGCCGTCCCGAACATCTGGCAGGGCACGTGACACAATGACCGACATCGAATAATCGATGTAGGCCGATTTCATCTCATCTTCTATATTAATCGGAATCAGTTTCTCTCCTTCCGCCATAACTGAATCGGGCTTGTATTTTTGTGGTTAAAAAATCATGCCAATATACGTAAAAACCACCCCTTTGTGGCAGGTTGCGCAGGTTTTATTAAAGATTTTATCAACACCAAACCCCCCTTGGTTTTTTGATAAAATCCAGGCCATATATTTTGCACTTCCTTGTTTTTTTCGTCATTTAGGGAAGCTTTATCGAATATAGGTACGGTATTTGACGTTCTTATAATAAGTTTTACTAATTTTAAAGTTGAATACGCACTAGGTATATGGATGATAATTTCTCACCGCGAGTAAAAGATGTAATTGCTTACAGCAAGGAGGAGGCACTGCGCCTGGGCCACGACTTCATCGGGACGGAACACCTGATGCTCGGCCTGCTGCGCGACGGGAACGGGAAGGCAATCAGCATACTCGATGCGCTGGACGTGGACCTGGACCACCTGCGCAGAAAGGTGGAAATCCTCTCCCCGGCGAACCCGGAAGCGGGCTCGCAACCCAAGGATAAGAAAAACCTGCACCTCACCCGTCAGGCGGAGCGCGCCCTGAAGACCACCTTTTTGGAGGCCAAATTGTTTCAGAGCTCATCCATCAATACGGCGCACCTGCTGCTCTGTATCCTGCGAAACGAAAACGATCCGACCACCAAGCTTCTGCACAAGATGAAGGTGGACTACGACGGGGTCAAAGAGCAATTCAAAAGCATGATCACCAGCGACGACGACTATACGGACAGCCCGACCTCGGAATCCTTTCCGAGCGATTCGGACGACACCGGGGACAGCAAGGAGGGCACTTTTTCAAGCGGTACCTCCCAGAAAGGAAACAAGAAATCCAAAACCCCCGTCCTCGATAATTTTGGCAGGGATCTCACCCGCCTGGCGGAAGAAAACAAACTCGACCCGGTTGTCGGTCGGGAAAAGGAAATTGAACGCGTCTCGCAAATACTGAGCCGCCGCAAAAAGAACAACCCGCTGCTGATCGGGGAACCCGGGGTGGGCAAAAGCGCCATCGCCGAAGGGCTCGCCCTGAGGATCATCAACAAAAAGGTATCCCGCATATTGTACAACAAGCGCGTGGTAACCCTGGACCTTGCGTCCCTGGTTGCCGGCACGAAGTACCGCGGGCAGTTTGAAGAGCGGATGAAAGCCGTGATGAACGAACTGGAAAAGAACGACGACGTCATCCTGTTTATCGACGAGATCCACACCATTGTGGGAGCCGGAGGCGCCACGGGAAGCCTGGATGCGTCCAACATGTTCAAGCCGGCCCTCGCCCGGGGCGAAATTCAATGCATCGGGGCCACGACCCTGGATGAATACCGCCAGTACATCGAGAAGGACGGCGCCCTGGAACGGCGTTTCCAGAAGGTGATGGTGGAACCGACCACGGTGGAGGAAACCATCGAAATCCTCCGCAACATCCGGGGAAAATACGAGGATCACCACAACGTAAACTACACGGAAGAGGCCCTGGTGGCCTGCGTGAAGCTCACGAACCGCTACATGACCGACCGCTTCCTCCCGGACAAGGCAATCGACGCCATGGATGAAGCCGGATCGCGGGTGCACATTGTGAACATGGACGTGCCCAAGCAGATCCTCGAGCTCGAAAAGCAGCTTGAAGAGGTGCGCGAACTCAAGAACAGCGTGGTCAAGAAACAGCGTTACGAGGAGGCCGCCAAATTGCGGGACGACGAAAAACGACTGGAAAAAGACCTGTCTACCGCCCAGGAGAAATGGGAAGAAGACAGCAAACTGAACCGGGAAACCGTCTCGGAAGACAACGTCGCCGACGTGGTCTCGATGATGAGCGGCATCCCGGTCAACAAAATTGCCCAGACCGAAAGCAATAAGCTGGCCGAATTGCCGCAGCTAATCAAGAACAGCGTCATTGGGCAGGACGAAGCCGTGGCCAAGGTGGCCAAAGCCATCCAGCGGAACCGGGCCGGGCTGAAAGACCCCAACAAGCCGATCGGGAGTTTTATTTTCCTCGGACAAACCGGGGTCGGGAAAACCCAGTTGGCCAAAGTACTCGCCAAGGAACTCTTTGACTCGGAGGACGCCCTGGTGCGGATCGACATGAGCGAATACATGGAAAAATTCGCCATCTCCCGCCTGGTGGGAGCGCCCCCCGGCTATGTCGGCTATGAGGAAGGCGGGCAGCTCACCGAAAAGGTGCGGCGCAAGCCCTACTCCGTAATCCTGCTGGACGAGGTGGAAAAGGCACACCCGGATGTTTTCAATATGATGCTGCAGGTACTCGACGACGGCTTCCTCACGGACAGCCTCGGCAGGAAGATCGACTTCCGCAATACCATTATCATCATGACCTCGAATATCGGGGCACGGCAACTCAAGGATTTCGGCCAGGGTGTCGGCTTCGGTACCTCGGCGAAGAAATCCCAGGCCGATACGCACCAAAAGAGCGTTATCGAGAATGCTTTGAAAAAAGCCTTTGCACCGGAGTTCCTCAACCGGATTGACGACGTTATTGTATTTAACCCACTGGAACGGGAGCACATACACGAGATCATCGAAATCGAACTCAAGAAACTCTACGACCGCATTGCGGATATCGGCTACCATCTGACCCTTACCGATAAGGCGCGTGACTATATTGCCGAGAAGGGCTTCGATAAGCAATACGGGGCCCGGCCGCTCAAACGGGCCATCCAGAAGTATATCGAGGATGCCCTGGCCGAAGAGATCGTCAACTCGAAGCTCAACGAAGGGGACAGCATCACCATGGACCTGGACGAGGAGGCTGACAAGTTGACCATTTCCATTAAGAAAGCGAGTAAATCCTCCAAGGAAGCCTGATTGGCACTGTAAGGGGAAAGGTATCGGGGTCATCTTTGGATGACCCCTTTTTTTATGCTTGTCGGTCAGGCTTCGTAGGAATCGTTCGACATAGCCCGGACGCTGGAACCGCTTATACGATATTTATGTCGATAATCTATTATTTTTCTCAAACGGATACCTGACGCATACTTTCGTCTCAGACACACTATATGAATATGGGCAATAATACAAGACCGGCCAAAAAGACCGTGATCGTGCGGGAATACCAGCTCGATGTGGGGAAGATCCAGGTTTACGACAACTACCTCGTAGCCATTTTTGACGAAGGCGCCACACTGACCCTGGAGAGGGCCTACCAGATTATCGGGATATCCGAAATCCATTTCCGGGACAAACCCTTCGGGATCATCAGCCATCGCAAACATTCCTTTGCCATCGACCCCGTGGTCTATACCTACCTGCGGGAACTTGAAAACCTCAGGGCGTACGCCATCGTATCCTCACGGGAAGTGGACATGCACAACTTCAATATCGAGCGCATGTTCTACAAAAAACCGATGAAATTTTATATCGAGTACCGCAATGCCCTGGACTGGGTCCGGCGTCGGGTAAAAGCTGCCTGAAGTCCGGCGCTTACCCCTCCTCCCCTTCTTTGGGCTGGGGCGGTGTGGCTTCTGCGTACAGCTCCCTGAAGGCCCTGCCCAACGCCCCGAAAAGGTCGCTGGCAACCAGGGCTTCGGGTCCTGTTTCCGAAACGACCAGATCTCCGGCGCGCCCGTGCAGGTATACACCGAACACGGCTGCTTCCAGGGCCGGGTATCCCTGGGCGAGCAATCCGGTTAGTATCCCGGCGAGTACATCGCCGCTGCCGGCAGTGGCCATCCCGGGATTGCCGCTGCTGTTGATAAACCCCTTTCCCTCTCCGAGTATTACCGTATAGGCGCCTTTGATAAGCAAGACGCAATTGTGGTCTGCTGCAAAGGCGCGGGCTTTCTCCAATTTATCGAAATCATCCGTCCACTCCCCTATCAGCCGGGCCAGTTCGCCCGGATGCGGGGTCAGGATACTCCCGGCAGGCAGGTTGGCAAGCGCTTCGGGATGGGCCGAGAGGCTATTGAGTCCGTCGGCGTCCACCACTACCGGCTCCCTGACCCGGCCCAGCCATGCAAAGAATGCTTTGGCGGTATCCTTCTCCGTACCCATTCCCATGCCCACGCCGTACCGGTACCCGGAACCCGGTTCCGGGAAGGCGTCCAGGTATTGTTCCCGCCCGCAGGTTTCCACCATGACTTCGGGAACGCCGGCCTGAAGGGGCAGGTAGCCGCACTTGGGAACCCATGCCGAAACCAGTCCGGCCCCGGCCCTCAGGCAAGCCGATGCGGCCAGGGCCACAGCTCCGATTTTTCCGTGGGAGCCGCCCACGATGCAGGCATGTCCGAAAGTCCCTTTATGGCTGAATTTTCCGCGGGTCCGGTGCAGCGCCCGAGCCTCGTCTGCCCCCACCCATTCATATTGTGCAGCCACTTCGTTGAGGTAAGTGGTGTCGAACCCGATATCCAGCACCTCAAAATCCGCTGCGAATTCCCCGCTCCCGGGAAGGAAAAAAACGAGTTTCGGCGACCCGATTGTCAGCACAAAATCAGCAGCCAGCACACCTTCGGGATGGGCAGGCATGGCGTCCATCTGCAGCCCGGAAGGCAGGTCCACCGCCAGCCGGAAGGCATCGGCCGCATTCATGTGTGCAATGAGGTTTCGAACCCAAGGGGCCGGCGGACGGCTCAGGCCGATTCCGAATATGGCATCCAATAGTATATCCGCTTCGGAGATATCCGGCAACCCGCTGTCCGCGTCCAGAGATTCCGGCTCGATTTTGCGCTGGCGGAGCCGTTCCAGGTTAATCCGAAAGTCCCCGGACCGCTTCTCGCTGTAATTCACCAGGTAAACCTGTATATGGTATCCGTGCTCGGCCAGGTGGCGGGCCACGGCCAGGCCATCTCCCCCATTGTTACCCGTGCCGCAGAAAATGTGTATCCGGACCGGGGCGCCCTGCAGGCGGTTGTGCAGCCAGTTGAATATCGAAGCGGCAGCGCGCTCCATCAGTTCAGTGCTGCTGATCCCCTGGGCTGCCAGGGTCCTGCGGTCTGCTTCGTAACTCTGTTCTTTGCTGAGGATCTTCATGATACCAGGTCAATTGCCGCCAGTCCGGAGGGATTTCCGGCATTGAACGATTTTCGGGAATCCCTACAAAAGTAGCAGCAATCCGGAGCAAAAAGCAACATTTGGTGCGGACTTTGTAAAAATCCGGTAAATCCTTGCACGGGGTTCCAAATGTGCTACTTTTGACAGGCGTATCAAAAACGTTCACGCCATGCGATCAGATTTTGCCGGCATATCCGCTTTCCGCTTTGCAGCGACCCCGCTGTCCGCCACGGGATGCACCCCCTGGGGGTAAGAACCTGTATTTATCTCCGGCCCGATCTGTATTGTAACCTGTTTCCAACTCCCTTAAGTCACTCTTTATGAAAGTCCTGAAATTTGGCGGCACCTCCGTAGCAAATGCCCAGGCGATTTCCGAAACCTGTAAAATAGTTACCGACGCCGGCCGTCCCCTGGCCGTTGTGGTCTCCGCCCTGGGCGGGGTAACCGACCTGCTTCTCCTGACAGCCGCCCAGGCTGCTGCCCAGCAAACAGACTACCAGGAAAGCCTGGCCTCCCTCGAGAAACGGCACCTGGACACCATACGCGAGTTGATCCCCCCGGCCCGGCAGGCCGCGGTCATCGGACGCGTAAAAACGGACCTGAATACCCTGGAAACCCTGTTGGAGGGCGCCTTCCTCATTGGGGAAACCACCCCGAAACTCCTGGATAAAATTGTGAGTTACGGGGAACTGCTGTCCTCCTTCCTCATTGCAGCCTATTACGAAAGCCAGGGGCTTCCGGCCGTTTTCCGGGACAGTCGCGAACTGATCGAAACGGATGCCACTTTTGGCAATGCGCATGTGCGGATGGATGCCACCCGCACCAAAGTCCGCGAGGCACTCCATAAGCCTGAGGAAATCAGTATCCTGCCCGGTTTTGTCGGGGCCACCGCTTCCGGGGATACCACGACCCTCGGCCGGGGAGGCTCCGACTATTCGGCGGCCATACTGGCTGCCGCCCTGGGCGCCGAAGAACTGCAGATCTGGACGGATGTCAGTGGCATGTTCACGGCCAACCCGCGCCTCGTCCGCCAGGCGCGGCCCATCCCGCTCATCTCTTACGAGGAAGCCATGGAGTTATCCCATTTCGGGGCCAAGGTACTCTATCCGCCAACCATCCAGCCCGTCCTGGATGCAGGTATCCCGATCCGGATCAAAAATACCTTCGACCCCCATACGGACGGCACACTGATCCACGCCCGCGGCAACACGGAGGGCCGGACCGTCCGGGGGATCAGCCATGTCCCAGGGATCGCCCTGGTCTCGCTTGAAGGCCCCGGCATGATCGGGATTCCCGGGATCAGCAAACGCTTTTTCGAAACCCTGTCCGATGCGGGCATCAGCATTATTTTTATCACCCAGGCATCCTCCGAGCACTCCATTTGCGTGGGGATTGCCGCCCTGCACCTGGAGCGAGCCATCCAGGCGGTGAACGACACGTTTGCCTATGAAATGGACCGACAGCTCATCAAGCCGGTGCAGGCAGAAGACGACCTGGCGATTATCGCCCTGGTGGGCGATCAGATGAAGCAGCACCAGGGGCTCAGCGGTAAAATGTTCAGCGCCCTGGGACGTAATAACGTGAATATCCGCGCAATTGCCCAGGGGGCCTCCGAGCGGAATATTTCGGCTGTTATCCGGTCGGGGGATGTCAAGAAGGCGCTTAACACACTGCACGAGGCCTTTTTTGAGGAGCAGGTCAAACAACTCAACCTGTTTGTGATGGGCGTGGGAAATGTCGGTTCGCGCCTGTTGGCGCAAATTGGCCTGCAACAACGCGTCCTGAAAAAGGAATTGCGGCTGAACCTGCGGGTGGTGGGGATCTCGAATTCCCGGAAAATGGCCTTTGACGCCTCAGGGCTCCCGGTTGCGGAATGGCAGGATGTCCTGGAGAAAGGGGAGCCGGCCAACCTGGACGCCTTTTTTTCCCGCGTACGCGAGCTAAACCTACGCAATGCCATCTTTATTGACAATACGGCCAGCGAAACCGTTTCGGGCTGGTATGCCTCCTACCTGAAAAACAGTATTTCCGTAGTGACCTGCAACAAGATTGCCTGTTCCTCGGAGTACGAAGTATATGCCCGGCTCAAGAGCCTCGCCCGTACCTACAACGCCCCCTTCCTTTTCGAAACCAATGTGGGTGCCGGCCTGCCGGTTATCGATACGCTGAAAAACCTGATCCTCTCCGGCGACCGGGTACGCCGCATCCGGGCGGTACTTTCCGGTAGCCTGAATTTCGTCTTCAACAACTATAACGGGAAGGATTCCTTTGCCGATGTTGTTCGGCTGGCCGGGAAAGAAGGGTACACGGAACCCGATCCGCGGATTGACCTGAGCGGGGTGGATGTGATGCGGAAGATCCTGATCCTGGCCCGGGAAAGTGGCCTCCGACTGGAGATGGACGCGATCGAAAACCGGTCGTTCCTGCCCGAGGGAGCCCTGGAGGCCGAAAGCGTGGACGCCTTTTACGAAGTCCTCGAGCAGCAGGAGCCTCATTTCAGAAGGCTTTGGGAACAGGCCGATGGAGCGAATTGCCGATTGAAGTACGTGGCCCAGCTCGACGGGGAAAAGGCTTCCGTAGGGCTGGAGGAAATCCCGGAAGGTCACGATTTCTTTAACCTGAGCGGAAGCGACAACATCGTCCTCTTTTATACGGACCGGTACAGCGAGCAACCCCTCATAGTAAAAGGGGCCGGGGCCGGGGCCGAAGTCACAGCTTCGGGCATCTTTGCGGACATTATCCGAATTGGTAACTTCTAAGGCCTGAACGGGCCTGGCATTTCGCAGATGAAAATGAAAACAGAAAAACTTACCGTCTTTGCCCCGGCAACAATTGCCAATCTGTCCTGCGGTTTTGACGTGTTGGGCCTGGCCCTGGACGGCATCGGCGATATCCTCCACCTGGAATTGACCCCGGAGCCCGGGGTATCCATCACCCGGGTTACCGGGGCCGACATTCCCCTGGAAACCGACCGGAACGTAGCGGGAATTGCCGGCATGGCCTTCCTGGAAGCGGCCACAGGCTATTCGGGGGGCGTACGGATCGAAATCGAAAAACGCATTGCCCCGGGCAGCGGTATCGGCAGCAGCGCGGCCAGTTCAGCAGGCACCGTCTGGGGGTTGAATCAACTGCTGGGGGAACCCTTCGGCCTGCCGGACCTGGTGGGGTTTGCCATGAAAGGGGAAGCCCTGGCAAGTGGCGCGGCCCATGCCGATAACGTGGCGCCTGCCCTGTATGGCGGGATCACCCTGGTCCGAAGTTCCCACCCCCTGGACATCGCCCGGGTACATTGCCCAGAGGCGCTGCATGCCTGCATCCTGCACCCGCAAATTGAATTGAAAACCTCCGATGCGCGCAAGGTGCTCCGCACCTCCATCCCGCTCTCCAAGGGCATCCGCCAGTGGGGCAATGTGGGCGGGCTGGTCACTGGCTTGTTTACAGAAGACTTCGGGCTGATCAGCCGGTCGCTCGAGGACTGTATCATCGAACCGGTGCGGTCCCTGCTGATCCCCGGGTTCGACACGCTTCGGGAAGCCGCACTGGCGGCGGGCGCCCTGGGGTTCGGAATTTCCGGCTCAGGGCCCTCGGTGTATGCCCTGACCCACGGGGCCGATACCGCGGAGGCCGTTTCCCGCGCCCTGGGCAAAGCATATGACGCCATTGACATCCCGTATACGCTCCACCACGGCCCGGTGAACCGACGCGGAATCTATTCCATAAACCCGAATACCTGACCGATGCGATACCACAGCCTGAACCTGAATGCCGCCGAGGTACCTTTCCGGGAAGCCTCTATCCAGGGGATTGCCCCGGATAAAGGCCTGTATTTCCCGGTGGAGATTCCCCGCCTGCCGGACAGCTTCTGGAAGAACCTCCGGGAAAAACCCGTAAATGAAATTGCCCTGGAACTCATGCGGCCCTTTGTTGGCGATTCCATACCGGACCCCGACCTCGGCCGCATCCTCGAGGAGACGCTGAGCTTTGAATTCCCCCTGGTGGAGCTTTCCGAAGGGGTCTACTCCCTGGAACTCTACCACGGCCCTACCCTGGCCTTCAAGGATGTGGGCTCCCGGTTTATGGCCAGGTGCCTGGGGCATTTCTCTAAGGATTCCCCGGCTGAAATTACTGTTTTGGTGGCCACCAGCGGGGACACGGGAGGAGCAGTTGCAGACGGGTTCCTCGGGGTGCCCGGTGTGGAGGTGGTGATCCTGTATCCCGAAGGCAAGGTGAGCGACATCCAGGAACGCCAGCTAACCACCCTGGGGCAGAACATCCGGGCACTTCGGGTGTCTGGCAGCTTTGACGACTGCCAGCGCATGGTCAAACGGGCCTTCCTGGATAACGACCTGAAGGCCGCCCGACAACTCACCTCGGCGAACAGTATCAACGTGGCCCGGTGGATTCCGCAAATGCTGTATTACGCGATGGCGTGGAGGCAGCTCGGGCCCGATTCCAAACCCCCGGTATTTGCCGTACCCAGCGGGAATTTCGGGAATATCTGCGCCGGGATGCTGGCGCATCGGATGGGTATGCCCTGCCGGCAGTTTGTGGCGGCGACCAACGTCAACGACACGGTTCCCCGGTTTATGGAAAGCGGCCAGTACGCCCCGGAAAAGGCAGTCCCCACCATCTCCAATGCCATGGATGTAGCCGATCCGAGCAACTTTGTCCGTATCCGGAAGCTTTTCGGCTACCGCTTCCCCGACCTGGATGCAGTGATGACTTCCCATGCCTATACGGACGGGCAGACCCGGGACGCCATGCGGCACCTACACGAGACCTACGGGTACATCGCCGACCCGCACGGTGCGGTGGGCTACCTGGGCCTGTCGGATTACCTCCTGCAGGACCCGGGGGGTCCGGGTATTTTCCTGGAGACGGCCCACCCCATTAAATTTCGCCCGGAAGTGGAGCGTACGCTGGGGCTTGAACTGGACCTGCCGGAACGACTCCGAGGCCTGCTGGAACGGGATAAAACCGCCCTTCCGATTACCAGCTACGACGATCTCCGAAGGTTCCTGATGCAGCCCCCGGGCAGTTGAATTTGCCTGCCAATTCAATGGGTGCCCGCCCCTGACTTCCAAACTATTTTCAATACATTTGCCGCGTAATTAATCCGGCATCGATGAAAGAAACCGCGCTCAGGCAGGTACACGAGGCATTGGGGGCTAAAATGGTCCCTTTTGCCGGCTACCTGATGCCTGTATCCTACGAAGGCGTTAACGCCGAGCACCAGACTGTACGGGAAGGTGTCGGCGTATTTGACGTATCCCACATGGGGGAATTCCTCATTGAAGGACCCCGGGCCCTGGAACTCGTTCAGCGGGTCTCCTCCAACGACGCTTCCAAGCTGGAGGTGGGCCGCGCCCAGTACAGTTGCATGCCCAATGAACGCATGGGGATCGTGGACGATCTGATCGTTTACCGCATCAAGGATACGACTTATTTACTGGTGGTCAATGCGTCCAATATCGACAAGGACTGGGACCATATCAGCAAATACAACGAGGGGATCGGCGCCGAAATGCGCAACCTATCCGATGCGTACTCCCTCCTGGCGATCCAGGGGCCCAAGGCGGTTGCCGCCATGCAATCCCTTACTTCCGAGGACCTGGCCGCCATCCCGTTTTACCATTTTGCGGTCGGGGATTTTGCCGGCATTCCCAACGTGATCATTTCGGCCACCGGGTACACGGGTTCCGGCGGCTTTGAAATCTATTGCAAGAACGAGGAAGTCGGCCAGGTCTGGGAACGGGTGATGGAAGCCGGGGCGGCATACGGAATCAAGCCCATCGGCCTGGCAGCCCGGGACACCCTCCGGCTCGAAATGGGTTACTGCCTCTACGGCAACGATATTGACGACAGCACCTCCCCCCTGGAGGCCGGGCTGGGATGGATTACGAAGTTTACCAAGGAATTCGTCAACCACGAGGCACTCGCCGCCCAGAAAGCAGCAGGCGTGGAACGCAAGCTGGTCGGTTTTGAAATTGAGCAGCGCGGGATCCCCCGCAAGGATTACATCATAGCGGATGCAGACGGCCAGCCGATTGGCCGGGTAACCTCGGGAACCATGTCGCCGAGCCTCAACAGGGGAATCGGGCTGGGTTACGTGCCCGTTGAATTCGCAGCCCCCGGAACGACGGTAAATATCCAAATACGCAATAAAAACGTACCCGCAACTATTGTGAAACCCCCGTTCTATAAAGGATAGAATCTGTAAACAGGAGAGAGAGGCGTGCGCGAGGAAGGAAAGAGGATTCTGATTTTGGGAGGTAGTGGGTTCCTGGGTTATGCCCTGTACAAGGAACTCTGCAATTATTTTGACACGTACGGAACGTATTGTTCTGCGCGGAAGCGCTTTGGGGACAACGGACAATTTCTACACTACGACCTGCTGGAGGACGATATCCACCAGGTACTCAACGAGGTCCGGCCGCATATTATCATTTCGGCACTCCGCGGCGATTTCGGGGCGCAAATTCAAGCCCACTCGCACCTGGCGGAATACCTGGCCCGCCATGATTGCCGGTTGCTTTTCCTCTCCTCGGCCAATGTGTTTGACGCGTATAGCAAATTCCCTTCCTACGAATTTGACAAGACCCTTTCTGAGAGTATCTACGGCCGGTTGAAAATCAAAATCGAAAACATGCTCCTTCGGCTTCCGTCCAAACGGATGGCCATCCTGCGCCTGCCAATGGTATTCGGGAATGCATCCCCCAGAACCCGGGAAATCCGGGACGCCCTCCTGGAAGGCGAAGCCATCGAAGTGTTTCCGAACCTGGTGATCAACGTAACATCGGATGACAAATTGAGTCAGCAGGTACACTATATTATCAACCGCGACAAACACGGGGTCTTCCACCTGGGTTCCCGGGACCTGGTACACCACGAGGACTTTATCCGGGAAATCGCCGCGCACCTGAGCGAACGGAAACCTCTTTTCAAGCGGGTGTTTACCACCAACGAAGAAAGGTACCTGGCCGTGTTGCCCAAACACAACCTGCTGCCCAAAAACCTGCAGCTCGGCTACCAGGAGGTCATCGACCACCACATCCCGCAATAGCTCCTTCAGAGTCCCCGACAAATCCCGCAATCCCCTTAACGGATATCCTCCGCGAATCCCGACAGGAAACGGACAGTTCCCGATGGACTGACCGTACTCAAGCCGCTAAAATCAGGGTGCAATGGCGCCCGGGCTTTTTGCCCACAAAAGGAATCCGTATCTTCAGGAGAAAAGCACAGCCATGGATTTCTCTGACCTCAGCGCCCTGTACATCAACTGCACGCTTAAACCTTCCCCGGCCCAAAGCCACACCCGCGGGCTCATGGAGGTTTCCCGGAAAATTATGGAGCGTGAGGGCGTGCAGACGGACGTTTTCCGGGCCGTGGATTACCCCATAGCCCCGGGCGTTTACCCGGATATGCGCGAGCACGGGGCGGATACCGATGCCTGGCCGGATTTGTTTGAGCGCGTCATGGCGGCGGATATCCTGGTATTGGGCACCCCGATCTGGCTCGGGGAACGCTCCTCGGTCTGCACCCGGGTCATCGAACGGCTCTATGCCTTTTCCGGCGAAAAAAACGACAAAGGGCAGTACCTGTATTACGGCAAGGTGGGCGGGACGGTTATTACCGGGAACGAAGACGGGGTAAAGCATTGTGCCATGGGCATCCTATACGCGCTGCAGCATATTGGCTACAGCATTCCGCCTCAGGCCGATTGCGGCTGGCTGGGGGAAATCGGTCCGGGGCCGAGTTATTTGGACCCCGAATCCGGCGCAGCCGACCACGAATTTACCAATCGCAATACCACTTTTATGACTTACAACCTGCTCCACCTGGCCCGGATGCTGAAGGACCAGGGCGGGTATCCGGCGTACGGAAATTCAAGGGCCGGGTGGGAATCCGGCGAGCGCTGGGGGTTTGAGAATCCCGAATACCGGGGATGAGGTTGATATGGCGATTTGAAGATATGCCGATTTGAAAATTTGAAAATTGAAACCATGAGTAAATTATCTGAAGAAACGATTGCAGAGAAACTGAAAAGCCTGGAAGGTTGGGAATACACCGACAATTGCCTGGCTACCACCTTTGAATTTAAAAACTTCAAGGAAGCCTTTACCCTGATGACCCGCATTGCATTTGAATGCGAGGAAATGCAGCACCACCCGGACTGGACCAATGTGTACAACCAGTTGGAGATCCGGCTGAACACCCACGATGCAGGAGGGGTGACCGAAAAGGATTTCCAGTTGGCCGAAATTATTGAAAACCTGGTATCCGAGCAGCCCTGATTCCACCTGCCGGGCACTGTCCCCACCTGCCGGGCACTGTCCCCATCTGCCGGGCCCACGTCCTGGCCTGCCCTCCTCTGCTCCCTGCGCTCCTTATGCCCTTGCCGAAAATGGGGGAATTGCTACATTTGTCTGGAAATAATAACGCCACCCATGGGAAGAGCCTTTGAATTCCGGAAAGCACGTAAGATGAAGCGTTGGGCAGCCATGTCCAAGGCGTTTACGCGAATCGGCAAGGACATTGTAATGGCTGTTAAAGAAGGCGGCCCGGACCCGGATGCCAACTCCCGGCTGCGGGCAGTGATCCAGAACGCCAAGGCGGTGAACATGCCCAAGGACAATATTGAACGGGCCATCAAACGGGCCACCGATAAGTCCCAGGGCGACTACAAGGAGGTCCTCTTTGAAGGCTACGCGCCCCATGGCATCGCCATCCTGATCGAAACAGCCACGGACAACAATACGCGAACCGTGGCGAATATCCGCTCCTACTTCAACAAATGCAACGGCAGCCTGGGCACCTCCGGCTCCGTGGAATTTATGTTTGACCACACCTGCAACTTCCGGATTCCAGCCGAAGGCATCGACCCGGAAGAACTGGAACTGGAAATGATTGACTTCGGGGCGGAAGAGGTGTTTGTGGACGACGACGGCATCCTGATCTATGCGCCTTTTGAGAGTTTCGGCGCCATCCAGAAGGAATTGGAATCCCGGGATATCGAAATCCTGTCCTCCGGATTCGAGCGCATCCCACAGGTCACCAAGGAACTATCTGCCGAGGAAGCCGAGGACGTGGAGAAGCTCCTGGAAATGATCGAGGAGGACGACGACGTACAGAACGTCTACCACAGTATGCAGGAATAAAAAAACCCCCGTTTCCGGGGGTTTTCACTTATTAACATGTATTGAATTATTCGACCTCGTCTCCTGCAACAGTGAAGTTGCCTGCGAGTAAGGTGAAATCATCAATATTGACAACTCCGTCCCCATTCAGGTCGGATCCTTCATCATATCCGGGATCTCCTTCGCCCAGGGCAAATGTTGCCGCCAGGAGTGTGAAGTCGTCGATATTCACCACATTGTTCCCGTCGATATCCCCTGCCAGCAATTGGCCGGCATCCACGGTGTTTGCCCCGGCTGCGAGGGTTACATTGACCACCCGCTGCAGGTACTTGCCTGTTTTAACGGCCACATTGAATGCACCTTCGGGTAGGCCCTGTACCAGCGCTGTACCCCCTGCATCACCCGTTGGGGTGAACGAATAGGCGGGAGTGGTCTGTCCGACTTCGTAGAATTCCACGGTCAGATCGGCCGTGTGATCCGTACGGCCCTGGAGCGTATAGGTAATGGACGCTTCGGCCGGAAGGAAATTCGGGTCGTACAGCAAGGTTACCACATTGGACGTCATGCTCACCGGCTGGTCCACCGCATAGGGCTGCGTGGACGACACGGCGATCAATTGGTTCAGCCCCCCGTCGGGCCCGGCATCCGTGGAGGCCGTGTTTAGGAGCGTTACCGGTATATCCAGTGTGCCGCCTGCGGGTATCTGCCCGGAATACAGGGCCTTGCCGGACATCGCCTCATTCGCGTAATAGGTGGGGTCCGCCACGTTGAAAGGCGGGTCGCCCGAAGCGATAAACAGGCGGGAATCCATCAACAGGAGCGACACATAGTCCCCGGGCGTACCGGTAACCTGAGCCACCTGGTTCAGGTCATTGACGGTCGCAGGTCCGGCTCCGATTCCCGAAACGGCCAGCGAAGGCGCTACGGGAAGGACGTCCACAAGAACCTGGGAACCGCCCAGGCTGCCATCTTCATAGAGGGAGCCAACCAGGACAGAACCATCGTTATAGGTTATGGTTACCGTCGCCCCGATCAATTCGTATCCGGAAACGGCACCTGCGTTGCCTGCACCGGCCACGCCCTGGATGCTATTCGGGTCGATGTCCGTGGTAAACTCAAAGGACTCTCCGGGATCGAACTCCGTGAAGTTCAGCGATATAATATCAAACCCGCCATTCCGCGGCTGGCTGAAGGGGTCCGTACACGGGTCGCCCGGAGCCGTAAACCCGGTAGCCGCAGCCCCCGTATTGGGCGTCAGGCAACTCGCAGTAGCATCTCCGCCGGCTCCGACGGGGTCAAAGACCATATCCGGGAGGATCCCCGTACTCAGGTCGATGCTCACAGATGTAATCTGCAACCCGCCCGTGGAGGTGTTGGTGATCTGGAAACTGTTGTTGGAGTACGTGCTAGCATCCACGCTGCCATCCGGGGTGATCTCGACAAGGGCAGACGGGGCAATCACCCCGTCCGGATCGTACTCCAGGACAATCACATTGGATGCCAGTCCCTGTTCCCCTGTCGGGGCCGTCTCAACCGCAATAAAGTGGTTGAGCCCGCCATCAGGCGTTCCGGAAGTACCCGGCGTTTGCGTGAGTACAACAGGTACCTGCGCGTTGCCGGAACCGTCAAGGGTTACGGTGTAGAGCTCCTTCACCATGGCTTCGTTCGCCTCAAACAGGTCGATGTCGTAACCGACTCCCGGGTTGCCGGCATCGATATGCAGGCGCGCATCCACCCGCAGCAGCGTAACACTTGCATTGGGTGTCCCGGATATGGCTACGGTTTGGTTGGCCTCGGTAACCAACCGCGGCTGGGCCGTGCCATTGACCAAGAGGGAGGGGGCCGCGAGACCCTGGCTCACCTGGTTGACCAGGGCATCCGAACCGCCCATGGACCCTTCGTCAAAGAGGCTGGACGTATAAGTGACACCACTGGCAAAAGTTATGGTAACCGTGCTGCCAATCATCTCAAACCCGGACACCGAACCGGCATCTCCGGAACTCAGGTCGCCTTTGATGGTTGTAGGGTCCATATCTACCCCGAAGGAGAAAGCCTCCCCGGGATTAAAATCCGTAAAGGTCAACACGAGTTCATCGTATCCCTCGTCATTGTCAACGCCATTGTGGGGAGAGGCAAATACGCTTTCGCAGTCCTCGGCATCGGAACCTCCGTCGGCCGGGACAGTGATGCCCACGTCCCCAACAGAAGCCGACCCTTCGGTCAGGCATTTGGCAGCGTTGTCACCAGCGGTTCCAACCGGGTCGTAAACGATATCCGGGAGGAAGCCGGTGAGTGTATTGAACGAAATACTGGTGATCATGTCGTCCCCCGTATTTTGTATCAAATAGGAATTGTTGCCAAAAGTGGAGGACCCCAGGCCGCCGCCGGCATTCACCTGTACGAATGCTTCCGGGTTCCCGATAGGCTCGGCCGTCACGTTCCAGACAAAATCCACCGTAGAAGACAGGGCCGGGTCGCAGCCGTCAGTAACCGTTACGGCCACATTGTACGGGCTGTTCTCCGAAGCTCCGGGCGTCACATCCGTGTTTTGCGCAGACTGCGGATTCGAGAGGGCCAGGGCGTTCCCGCTATAGGCCGTCAGGTGGTTCAGCACCATCCGGTCGATCAGGTGGAAGCTCGAGCGGGCGGAAACCAGGATGTTATACGTCCCCGGGGTGTCAAAGCGCACATAGATCTGGTGCGCATCGTTGTCACTGGTCTGGGTAGACCAGGTCCAGTTGGTGGTCCCGCTGGAGTACACCTTGAACCAGCCGTTGCCGCTCGCACCATTCGGAGTGCTTCCCGTACAGTCATTGGAGGAATCGGCACCTGCCGGACAAACGATACTTCCGGTGCCTTTTTCCCCAAAGAAGGAATCCCCCTCGATCTTCAGCCAGGTGTCGTTGTGGTCCGTAGAAGCTGTCCCATTGCCCACCTGGGAACGCCACCGGAAGCGGTAGGTACCTGTGGTGGTGATTTCAACGGGGTATACGAGCAACCCGACGCCCTGGGTACTTAGGTTTTGGGAGCCCTCCCAGGAGATGTAATCATTGCCGGTAGCCCCGCCAGGGTCGTTCACATTCGGCGCCGTGGAATTGGAGGCATTCTTCCAATTGCCCGTTATCCCGCTATTGTTCTCAGCTTCGATAACCACCAGGCCGCCGGATTCAATGAAGGCACCTGGCGTGCCGCTACCCGTTCCGTCCTGCAGTGTCCCGCTGATCAGCCCGGTATTCGGGTCGATAGTTACATTGGGCGGGAGTCCGGTTGCCGAATAGGTGAGCCCCGTACACGGGTCCGTATCGCTGGCCTGGATCGGGATGGAGACTACGTCCCCGTCCACGCTCAATTGCGGGCCAGGGTTCGTAACTACCGGAGGCAGGTTGGTGGGTACCCCACCTGTATCCAGAATTTCGATCGCCTTGATATTCGGGTTTTCCACCCCGTGGATAAACTCCAGGTTCAGTATTCCGTCCGTAACCGTTTGCGTATGGCTCACCATAAAGGCTCCGACAGCGCCATTTCGAGCAAATGGATCGATATCGTCAAACGCAGCCGGGACACTGCCCTCGACGGAAACATCGAAGACGCGCTGACCGGCAGCTGTTATCCCATTATATATTTCTGCAAAATAAAGGCGTATTTCTACGGTGGTACCCGAAGGAACCGGGAATTCCCACTGCATTTCAGGTGCCGTATCCGCGTCGTACCGCTCGGTTTCGAACAAGGAAGACGGCGTCCCTGACGGGAGGGAAGGGTCTGACATATCAATCGGGGCTGTATAGGCACTTCCCGATGTTTTTGCGAAGATAGAATTACCTGAGGAAATGGTTGCCAGATAAGCCGAATTGGCCGCGTCCCCAGCCTGGCCCTGATCGCTTTCCCAATCCGGGTTCGGGGAATCCGTTGCCGGGGTCAGCGGTCCGCCGGTGTTGACCCGGTAGAGGACAGTAGCCTGTCCTTCGCCGGAGGTCAGGGCCACCGGGGAACTCGTTGTACCGTCGTACTCAAATACCAGGGAGGCGACCTCACCATCGGAGGCACCCGTATGGCCAACGATCACATCCAGGCTGCCGCCCGGCGGGATAAACCGGAAGGCCAGGTCTGAGAACACCTGGAAATTGCCGCTGTCCGCCCCGGTTAATTGAAAACCGGTTACCAGGATTCCCGTATTCCCTCCGGTATGGTTTAAAGTGACCACACTGGCCCCGCCTGTTTCCACAGTCAGGGAGGAAGCCACCGAAAGCTGGCCCGCTGTGAGGGCAGTCCCTGTGGGGTTGTCCGTTCCAAGGTATTCCATGTTCTTCATGGTGCCGCCACCACCCAGGGTGTTGGAGCCCGCCGTGACGTGGATACCGTCGCCAGACACAATGGCTTGTGTACCGTGGCGTTCCGTAATCAGGTCGGCACGGGTGGTCCAAGTATTCGTCGTTGGGTTAAACGATTCGGTGGTTTTCACGGCATCATTGACATTATTGCCTTGCAAGTCTACCTCAATCTCCCCACCGATGACGTAGAGTTCGTCCTGGAAAACGGCTACGGAGGCCGCTGCCCGGGGGGTCGGCAGGTTCTGGCCGGCCGGTAAGGTGGACCAGGTAGAAGTGGTAAAATCATATACGTCCACCTCCGCAATCAGCGGGGCAAACGTTCCCCCGGCCCCGCCGGAGAGGCGGCCGCCCACCACATAGAGCTTATCGCCGATCACCTCCGCGTGGAAGTGGTCCCGGGCCCGCGGGGCATCATCCAGGGTGGTCCAGGTACCCGTTGCCGGGTCGAATTCGTCGAACCAGGGGCCGTACTGCCCGTTATGGCCCAGCTTATTTCCTGCGATGATGTAGAACTTATCGTTATAAACCACCAGCCCCGTAGAACCCCGCTTGCGGTCGGCCGGAATCTCCGGCCCCTGGATCCACTGGTCTGTTGCCGGGTTATACGCCCAAACGTAGTCCGCGGGGGCCTCATTCGGGAAGGAATTGGTTTTGAAGGCCCCAATCACCCAGATCAGGCCGTTGTACTCCGTGGCCTGGAAATGGTTGAAGTCGGAAGGAGCCGAATTCGGGATGGTGGACCAGGTCTTTGTCTGGTAGTCGTACACATCCAGGTTTGCCGGATTTTCCCGCCCGCCAAAGAGGTAGAACTTATCCCCCGCCTGTACAAAAGAGGCCTCGTGGCGCGCCGTATAATTCTCGTCGTCCGTCTGGTCGGTCCATTCCAGGTCGACGGGCGGCCCGGATGGGATAATCTCGATTCCCTTGATACTCGGGTTCTGGACGCCCATAATAAAGTCGATGTCCAGGTTCCCGTCGGATACGGTCACCGGGAACGACTCAACGCCGGCCGTAGCCCAGCCGTAGGCTGCCGTCTGGTCGAAGTTCGTCAATACGGGGTTCCCCTCTATTTGAACATCAAAGACGCGGATGCCCGGGTCCTGGGCTCCTGTCCAAATTTCCGCAAACAGGAGGTTAACCGTGTAATCGCCATTGGGTACAGGGAAATCCCATTGCATGTTGTCCGGGACAGCCAGCGTATTGTAGCGTTCGGTCTGGAAAATGGCGTCCGGGTAACCCGTGGTATTGGTGAAACCAGCAGGAAGCGGGACCACGCCGTAGGTCACATCCTCCGCCCCCGAATTTACATAGGGGGAGGGCGTCCCGGTGGTTGCTCCGGCATTGGCATTGGCCACCGCCTGGTCTTCGTCCCAGGTCTTCGGGTCCGCATCGTTGGAAGCCGTCAGGGGCCCGCCTGCATTGACCCTGTAGAGCGCGTCCCCGGAAACATTCGGATCGGAAATACTCCAGGAGAAATTGACAATTTCATTCGGGCTTCCCGGTTTGGAGACCGTTACGGAAACCGCATACGGGCTTCCTGCTGCCGCTCCGGTTGAAACCGTGCCAAAGAATTGTCCGGTAGTCGGTTCCAGGTCTACGCCCGGGGGCAGGCCGGTAGCTGCATAGGTGAAATTCTCACCCGGATCCCCGCCGCTGGCAACCACGTTAAAATTGATCAGATCGCCTTCAAAGTTGCTCTGGTTGGCTATCGGGTCCACGCTCACTGGTGGCGTAAAGTCCCCGCCCAGTCCGAGGATCTCAATCCCGTTAACTGTGGGGTTTTCCGTTACGTGCTCAAAGAGGATATTCAGCGTACCGTCGGTAAGGCTCACCTGGTACTCGAGCATCCCCCCTACCTGGTGGCCAAAGGTTTGGACCAGGTCCAGGTCGTTTTCCACAAGGTTACCCTCAATAGTAATATCAAAAACCCTTTGACCCACGGCAGACGTCCCGCTATAGCCGTTCCCCATATAGAGACGCACCAGGTAGGTCTGCCCGCTGGGCAGGTCGATATCAAACTGCATTTCCGGTGCTGCACCCGGATCCCATCGTTCATTGGCGAAGAGTGCCTGGGGCACATATGCCGGTACGGAGGCATCCCGGCCGCTGATGTTATGCGTGGAGTGATTCCCCGTGTTGACCGACCAGGGATATCCGTTGGCCGTGCCGCTTTGGGCTCCGGTAGCAGTAATCCCCACCCAATCCGGGTTCGGGGCATCCGTGGCGGCAAGCGTTGCACCATTTGCCCGGATCCGCACCAATGGGACGGGCTCGTCGGAAACGGTCACTGTAAAGGTTTGCTCCACAAAAAAATTATCCTGGTCGGTGGCCCGCACGGTAATGTCCGAGGTGGCCTCCGAAGCCGGATAGGTGAGGTTGAGTTGGTTGCCATTCACAGTCGCCCCGATGGCCGTATTTGTATTGTTCGTTACGCTGTAGGTGAGGTTGCCGTCACCCCCGTCATCGCTGAAGTAGTCATCCAGGTTAAACGAGCCCGGAGAGGCCCCGCTTAAAACACTCAGGTCCGGCAGGTCCTGTTGGACAGTAGGCTGGCTGGCCTGTACATAGACGTAGTCCCAGGTACCTTCCACCTCCTGCCCGGATGTATTGGAACTGCCGATCAATCCCACTGCAAGGGGCGTTCCCGCCTGCTGGATAGCCGTCAGGATGGAGCCTTGGGCCGTAATCGTCCCCAGAGTCTGCATGGCACCCCCGTCGAATTTATACTGGAGGCTTACCTCTCCGGTAGACGGTGTGACCACAAAGAAAAGGGTCGCCGTATTGCCGGGCCGGCTGCCCGAAGGAATCGTCAGGTCGATGGGTGTTTGCGCGTTGTCCCCAATCTCCTGGCGGGCCTGGAGCCCGTTTTGGTTGATCACGAATTTGATATAATTGCTCTGGGTCCCATCACCGATAAACAATCCAATCTCTCCGGCAGCAGGTGCGGATGATCCATATAGCTGGAGCGGGGCATCAAAATTGAACAGGCGCCCCTCTACGGTAAAACTGCTGAGCGTCTGGTCTACCTCTACCCCGAACTGGAAAGCTTTTTCCTGGGTATTCGCATTGCCCAGGGCAGTACCCGCAGTCATCTGCATGGTCATCGCCCCCACGGCGCCCCCGAGGATGTCGTTCGGGTTGGGCCCGGCCCCGACCTCATCCAGCCAGTCCAGGTAGTTCGGGTTCGGGTCCCCGTTATTCATCATCCCGGTAAATCCGAGCCCCAGATAGCCCTTCAGGTCCGGGTTGTCCGACAACAAGTCATTAAGTACCGGCAGATTAAAGGCATCGGAGCCATTGTCCTCGGGGTCCCCCATCTGAAATATATCCGATGCGTCCGGGATGCCGTCGTTGTCGTCATCTTCGTCCAACAGGTCGGAAACAAAGGGAGCGCCTGCGACTTTATCGAAATCGTTAGGCTGCGACGCCCCGGTACAATGATCCGTACCGTTCGCAATCTCGTCGTCATTCGAATATCCATCCCCGTCTGTATCATCTGTACCTACATAACCGTCATCGCCAGGGAACAGGCAAACAATGGTAGGTTGCGGTTCAAATACCTTAATCGTGCTGTTGAAGGTTGCCACCCAGATGGTACCCGGGAAAGGGTCGGAGTCGCCATTACAGGTAATCCCCAGGGCATTCCCGCCCAGGTTGGATGCGAATTCCGAAAGGTCGAGCAAACTGCCGTCCGGATTGAGTTGTACCCGCCAGAGCCGACCCTGGTTCCTGCCTGCAATCAGGTTGCCCACCATACTCTCGGAACCGGCGAACACCGTGGAGGTGTATTCATCGATCCCGTTGGTGTTGTTCCCCCAGGTGGTAACCAGAACATCATCCGGCCCATCCGGGTTCGGAACGGTCGGACCGCGCCAGTCACCCTCGTCCGGGTTTGCCATGGCCGGAGGAACCGGTGGCCAGTTGGCCGGGAGCGCAATGCTCGCATCCGTGGTATATCCGGCACCCCGGGAACCGTCCGGGTCGTAGATCAGCGTGCGGAACACAGATGTGGAAGGGTTATAAATGTTCTTTTCCGGGTTGGTAAAAAGTCCTGCGCCCGTGGGATTTGCCCGGACGGGCGTGGGGTGCCCCCCGTAAAAGCTTCCGAAAGCATAAGTCTGGATATTATCGGTCACCATGGTCAGGTGGTCCACATTATCTACCTGCTCGCCTCCGGAAGAGGAGGTACTCCCGGGTTCCCCGGGCAGATAGTTGTTGGTTACCAGAGAATTACCCGAGCCGTCCTTCAAACCTTCGTTCTCCGGAAAACCACCCCATCCTCCATTGGCACCGTTGTCGGTTACAAAAACCTTTCCGTCCTGGGTCACTACCAGATCATAGGTATTCCGGTATCCCGGGGAAAATATCTGTACCGGGCCGCCGGGCACCAGCATCGCCTGGTTCAGGCCGTCGTTCCCACCCCAGGGGTCGCCCACGTCTATTCCCGTATAACCCGTGTCATCCGGATCCTCGGGCCCCACGTTGGGCCGGGTCGGGTCGTCCAGGGTCGGGATGTCATAGATATAGTCCCGTACGCCGTCATTTTGAATGGGCATCGCCTCCAACATGGTGAGGTTCACCGAGAGCACCGCCGCGGAAAGCGCGTATTCCGTAGTCCACGCGAAGTTGTCCGAAGGGCCGCCCGCATTCGCGTGCCCCCCCTGGGAAACGATCAGGTAGTCCGTAGTACCAATTGTGACGAATTCCAGGCCGTTTGTAGCGTGGTTTTCCTCGGACCGCGGCAGGCCGCGAACAATATCCACCGCGTCCCAGGCACTTCCCGTCCAGGTGATCCGGGTAATGACACCCGAGTTGGTATCGAGGTCCTCATCCCCGCCAGGTCCCCCGACACGCGAATCGCTTGAGGTTACATAGATCACCGGGTTGGCAGGCGTACCGGCAACCGTAAGGCCCGTGGCCTCCCGGTTGTTACCGCTGTTAGAACTGCCGTCATCATTATGGTTCGGGATATTCTTTACAAACAACAATTCCTCGGAATCCGTTACAACATAGTCGTTTGGGCCGTTTTGTTGTACTGTAAAAACATCCACCGTACCGTTCAAACTGAGTACATACAACCTGCCGTCTGGCCCGAACATCAGCGATGTTCCGGAACTCACACCGCCATTGCCATTGAAATTCAAATCGCTCTGACTGAAGGATTGGGCTGCCAACTGACTGGCAAACAGGAGACTGATAAAAAATACAGTCGTCGTGAGAAAACGTACCACCGGAGGACGTCCGGGACGCGTATGTGGGGTGAAACTTAACATGATCGGTTCTTTTGTTTATTTATTAAGACTGGGATTAGTAGCGGTTGATTAAAATGGGCTCCTGGTAGCTGTTACCGTCCGCATCCGTAGAGCGGACGTAATACATGCCCACCGGGAGATCCAGCACCTGCAGCTGATAGGTTCGCAGGTCCGAATCGCCTTCTGCCCGGACCACCCGGACCAGGCGGCCTGCCGTATCATAGATATGGAAGGTCTCCAGGCGTACCGGGGCATCGAAGGTGAGGGTTACCTCTTCGTCTGCGGGGTTCGGGCTGGATTTGACCGACGGGGCCACCTTGGAAGTGGACGTGTTGACCACGCTGAAATTGACTACCACCGTGGGGCCATTGTTCGGGTTGGCCGTCAGGCTGTAATTCCCCACAGGGAAAGGTTTCCCCTGGATATCCACCCCGATGTCCCCAAACAGGGAATGCGGGGCAATGGCGCCTTCACTCCGGGTTTCATTGATCGGGCCGGTGAGCTTGAAGAACACCCCGTTCGGGTTCAGGCTCGCGTTGTAAATAACACTCAGGGGCGTATTTCCTATCGCGGACTTTTGGATGATCATGCCGTTCACCAACTCAAAGAGGGGCGTATCCGTAGTAGCATCCACTACAATCAGGACCGCATCATCCAGGCCTCCGGATACGGTCAGGTTCCGGGTAGCGCTGGCGGAACATCCGTTCCCGTCCGTGTAGGAATAAGTGATTACATACGTGCCCGGGCCTACGGATGGGTCAAAGACGCCTCCGCTTACTCCGGTACCGCTGTAGGTGCCGCCGGCAGGAGACCCTCCCGACAGGGCAAACGGCGCATCGGTTACTTCAACCGTTGGCTGGGGCGCAAGGGTCACAACCGGCAGGGGCGGTCCGTTGAGTGTGAAACTCACCACATCGATACACCCGTTGCTATCTGATACGGTAACACTGTACGCCCCGGGTGCCAGGTTGTTGGCCGTGGCGGCATTCAGGCCGGGGTTATGGCTCCAGAGGTAAGTCACCGTACCCGTTGAACCGGAAACCGAAACCGTGGCACTTCCGTCATTCCCATTACAGGTTGAAGGGTTGGTGGTCGATGCCAGGCTGGCGTCAAATGATACGCAGGCAGGATCCTGGTCAACCACTGAGAAATTCACCGAAATGGTGGGCCCGTTAGCCGGGTTGGCCACCAGGGTGTAGTTCCCAACCGGGAAGGGTTTCCCCTGGATGTTCACCCCGATGTCCCCAAAGAGGGAATGCGGTGAAGGGCCTTCGTAACGGGATTCGTTCAGGGGGCCGCTCAGGTTGAACTGAACGCCGCCCGGATTGAGGTCTGCATTATAGATTACGCCCAGCGGGGTATTGCCGATATTGCTCTTGTAAATGGTCATCCCATCGGTCAGGGCAAAGAGGGGCGTATCCGTGGTGGCGTCCAATACAATCAATGCTGCGTCGCCAATAGCGGAATTCACCTGGAGGTTCTGCGTAGCACTTGCCGTACACCCGTTACCGTCGGTAAAGGTATAGGTGATGGCAAAAGTGCCGGGCCCTACTGCGGGGTCAAACACTCCCCCGCTGACACCCGTACCGCTGTACGTGCCCCCTGCCGGGGAACCGCCGGTAAGCGCAAACGGTGCATCCGTATTCAGTACGGTGGGCTGGGCGGCCAGGGTTACTACTGGCGAAGCAGGAGCATTCAGCGTGAAATTCACCACATCGATACACCCGTTGCTATCCGACACCTGAACCGAATAGGATCCGCCGGAGAGGCCGGTAGCCGTTGCGCTGTTCAGCGCCGGGTTATGGCTCCAGGTATATGTAACACTCCCTGTTGCGCCGCTGACGTCGATTGAAGCCGTCCCGTTCGGGCTACTACAGCTCGTGGGATCCGAAGATGCGTCCAACACGGCGTCAAAAGACGCGCAGGCCGGGTTCTCATCGGTAAAGGTAAACTGCACAGTGGCCGTGGTACCCGAGCTGCCGCTTCCCCCTGCCCCGCTATAGGCGGTGCCATTCAGGGTGTACGACCCCAGCGGGAACACCTGGGCGTTGTAATTGCCGGAGTTGTCTCCGTAAACTGCATACGGCGAAACATTCTCCGTCTGGTTCTTAGTGAGGGTCCCGGAAAGCTGGAACACCACGCTGGTGACGTCGTCAGAGGCCTCTGCCCGGATATTCAGGTTGTTGGTGGGCAGCGCATTGACGTCGATCAACATGCCATTGGTAATGGGGAAGAGATCCGTATCCGAATCGGCATCCACCAGTACAAATTCCAGCAGGCTGAGCGGCGGTATTTCGCTCACGGTCATCGTAATCGGTATACTCGTATCTGAATATCCGGTTACAGGACCGGCCGCAAGGGTTCCGTTATAGGTTCCCGGAGCCAGGCCGGCGGCATTGAAGAATACTTCATACGGGGTATCCTGGTTGGCGGCGCTTGTGGTACTCGCCCACGTAGCATCCAAACCAGTTGCATTGTCCGTGAGGGTCATGGCAGCCGGCGTAGGCAGCGTACTGCCGTCATCGGAATCCACGGTATATTGCACGGCCTGGGACCCGCCAACATTCAGGTTGACATTCATGGAGGCCGGCGCAATCACCAGGCTTGCCGTAACCGGCGTTTCCTCTACGGTTACATCAAAGCTGCAACTTGCCGTGTTTCCGGAGGCGTCTGTAGCCTGGTAGGTTACTGTGGTGGTCCCAATGGGGAACGCAGCCCCGGAAGCCAGGCCACCGGTCAGGCTGACATTTGCCCCGGGACAATTATCCGTAACCGTTGGCAGGCCGTAGGAAACCGTCGCCGAGGAAGCTCCCGGTGCCGCCTGCACAATTATATCTCCCGGGCAGGTAACAGCCGGCGCCTCTGTGTCATTGACAGTTACATCGAAAGTACAGGTATCGGAATTCCCCGCAGGGTCATAAGCAGTGACCGTTACGGTGGTGGTTCCAACCGGGAACAAACTTCCGCTGGGGGTTGAATAATCCAGGCTGCTCACCGCATCGTTGTCCGTGGCCGTTGCCTCGAAGGTAACGATTGCCCCGCATGCTCCGGGGTCATTGGTAATTGTGAGATTTGGAGGGCAGGCAACTACAGGATCTTCCGAGTCAGCCGCCAGCAGGGCCGTAACCTGCCATACTTGCTGGGCACCGCTTTGTGCCGTCACCGTGTAATCCACTGGGGAAGTAAAATCTGCCGTTGCCCCGGAGGCCGGGTTGATGGAGGCAAATTCCGATACGGCAATGCTCGGAGCCAGGCTGGAGAGGTCCGTGCCGAAAGGCATGGTGAATTCTACCGTGTGCAGCGTGGCGTCAATGTTGGAGTTACCGACCTGGCCGCCAACGTTAAAGCTCACGATGTTGTTGTTGGTAGACCCCGTGTTGTTGACAATCACATTGGTCTGACAGGTACCCACGTTGCCGGAGGCATCTGCTATCGTCCAGGTAACCACCGTTGTGCCAACCGGGAAGCCGGCATCCATGGGTTGCCCGTCATTGCGGGTACCCACAGCCACCAGGCCGGTTTCGCAATTGTCCGTTACTGTGGGTTCCGGAACGGAAATCACCACCGGGTTGCCATTGAGGCTATTCCGGATCACATTCGCATCGCAATCCACTACCGGGGCAATCAGGTCCGTTACGGTAACGTCCGCCATACAGGAACTGCTCAGGCCATTCACATCAACCACGGTAAGCATCACCTGGTTGACGCCGAGGTCCGCACAGGTAAAGGCCGTCTGGCTCGCGGAAAGGGATGCGATGCCTACATTGTCCGTTGAGCCCCCGTCGATATCCGCAGGGTCCAGGGTGGCATTCCCATCGGCATCCAGGAAGATCTCAAAGGCCGTACATACGGCATTAGGGGCCTCGTTGTCCGTGGTTTCGGATACAATAACCGTTACCGAGGTGCCTTCGCACCCGTTGGCATCCGTTACGGTGACAAAATAGCTGCCTGCCGTTGCCAAAATGGTCTGGGAGGTCTCCCCGGTAGACCAGAGGTAGGAGGAGTATCCTGCTCCTGCATCCAGGGTAGTCCCGGAGGTGCCTTGCAGATAGGTAAGGTCCCCGGAAATAACCGGCATCGGGCCAATCGGGTCGGAAAGGACCACCGGGGCGGCACCGTTCACCAGGCAGGCCGGGCTGTTGACTTCCCGCACCACGATGTTGTAGGTTCCGTCGGGGAGGCCGGTGAAATTCCCGCCGTTTTCAAAGAAATTCGCACCCCCGTCTATACTGTATTCCAACTGGGTTCCCGTGGCTCCGATGGTAATCGTTCCATCGTCAGTCGTACAGGCCGTCGGGTCGGTGGGGGTAATGCTGTCAATAGACGGCGCCTCGGGCGCTGTCAGGGTTACCACTCCGGATGTTGCCGTACAGGTAGTGGTGCCCACTTCCCGGACAGTTACCGTGTAGGCCCCTGCGGCCAGGTCGCCAAATACATTGCTGGCCTGGAAATCCACGCCGTCCAGGCTGTATTCCAGGTTCGTCCCGGTAGCCGAAACGGTGAGGGTCCCGTCTTCCGTCCCGCAATCTGTGGGGTTGGTAGGGTCCACCTGGCTTATCGCCGGCACATCCGGGGCAGTCAGGACCACATTGAGTTGTGTATCCGAACAAGTCTCGGAGTTCTTTACCACGATGTTATACGTACCGGCAGGCAGATCGCTGAATGTATTGGACGCCACAAAGGTGGCTCCGTTGTCGATGCTGTACTGCAGGTTGGATCCATCGGCGGTAATGACGATACTACCGTCGTTTACCCCGCATTCCGAGGGATCGGTGGCTGCAACATCTGTGATGTTTACCAGGCAGACGTCAAAGTTGACAACTGCCTTAGCTTCCGGGTTGGTGAATTCGTCGTGGAACTGGTTGGCCGCTACCACCACAATCGTGTTGGCTCCTTCCTGGATGCCGTTACCGGGTGTGGTAGCTGTCAGGGATCCGCTATTCTCGTCGAACTCGAACTCCGTCTCGCTGATTTTCCAGGGGCCGGTGCCGGCCGAGGAAATACGCGTATCCGTATCGATATTGTTTATATCCGGCGGATTGATATAAATATGGAAGTGCTCTGAATTCCCGAACAGGATACCCGTGGGGCTCAACTCTACGCCTACCGTCAGGCTGCTCAGGGTAGCACCCTCCAGGGGGCTCGCAAATGTCACCTCAGGCGCACTTACGTTCACCGTAATTTCATCGAAGCCTTCGAGCGGCTCGGAATCCTGGGCGGTAGCCCGAAGTGTCTGGGTTCCCGGGGTTACGAATACTCCGGTCGTACTGCCGCCAGTACCGTCCGGGGAGAACTGGATGTCGCCCGAGCTCCACTGGATGGAGGCAGCTACATCGCCATCTTCGGTATCAGTAGCGGTCGCTGTGAGCGTTATCGCCTGGCCGCGGGTTACGTTTGCGCCAGCCGCCGGGGCGGTGATGTTTACGACCGGAGCCGTGTTGGGGGCTGGGACAGCACAGATATCGAACCCTTTGATTGATGGGTTTTGGGTTCCCGGAAGGAAATTGATGTTGAGAGTGCCGTCCTCCACAGTCACCTCATAGGTTTCGACTTTGGCAACATTAAAATCTGCTCCCGTTGGTCCCGAAGGCCGGTAATCATCCAGAGCCAGTTCACCCTCAACTATCACATCGAAAACCCGGGGGCTATTGACCTCGCCGGACCAATTTTCATTGAATAATAATTTGACCAGGAACGTACCATTCCCTGTGGGAAATGCCCAATTCATATTATCGGGGCTGGCGGCATCGCTCCATCGTTCCGTCTGGAAGAGAAAATCAGGATATCCTGTAGTATTGGACGCCAGGGGCGCATTGGATCCAAAGGTTTTATCCACCGCAGGCGGAGTCAGATCCAGATAGGGAGAGGGAGTACCTGTCTGAGCATCTGAACCTGCCTGGGAAACAGACTGATCTGCTTCAAAATCACCCTCGGGAGATAACACGGTCGGGCCTCCCGCATTCACCCGGAAACTCACGTCGCATGCCGGTGCCGGGGAAATGATATTCACTGTAATTGAAGCCTGACCCGTTTGCGGATCAGATCCGTCAAGATCTGTAACCGAAGCGGTTATAACGTGGGTTCCCAAGGAAAGGCTGGAAGAAAATGAGGCTCCCGCACCCAGCGGGCCGTCCACGTCGGACTCCCAGCTCAGGTTGGCAGAAAGGTCACCGTCAGCCAGGTCATTGGCCGTTCCGGTAAAACTCAAGCTCACATCAGATGTTGCGTAGATACCGTCAACCGGGCTTGTGATTGTCACCACCGGTGGTGTATTGTCATTATTGGCCGTGAAGCTGAATTCAGAGATATTCACCCCCCCGTTAAAATCCAGACGCAATGTCTGCAACCCGGAATTCACAAAAGTTACCTGGGTGGTGTAGGACGCATAGGTTTGCCATGCAGTTTGGACAACATCGACAGAACCGATAGGGATAAAAGAACCTCCCGAATTCTCGGAGAAGGTGACGGTTGTGGTCCCCCCACTACCCTTTGCGGCCTGGACTACCATATCAAAAACCCCAGGGGTCGGGACGTTGATGAGGTATTCCACAAATTCCCCGTTGTCGATCCAACCGATGTTTTGTGCCGTTGAGGTTTCAATGGCTACTGTATAGGGTGCTTGAGGGCTACCACCATACCAGGGATCCGGGTTGTTAAATGTCCGCGCCAGGATGGTACTGCCATCCTGGAGTTGCTGGGCAACGTCAATCCGGAAGGATTCCGAAACCGGCGGATTGACCCCGTCATCGGCAGTAACAATTGCCAGGTAGGATTTACCGGAGCCGGGCGCAGGCGTCCAGTCAAAGCTATAACTACCACCCCCATTGTCCGTAAGGGAACCGACCGCAACTGCAGTCGTTGGGGTAAACGGTTGGTTGGTTCCCCCGGCACTGACATCAAATATCTCGATGGAACCGGAGGGGTCTGTGTCGTCTGTAATGGTGATGGGCACGGAGATGTTATCCCCTTCATTGGCCGTGACATCCGCGATGGCGTCGATGGTTGGCGGGTCATTGCCCGGGGCCGGGTTAACGGTCAGGGTGAATTCCTCCGTTACCGGGGAGTTGGTCCCATCCGAAATAATCGCGTTGATGGTATAGGTGCCGACGTCACCAACCAGGGGGGTGCCTTCGAGTTGCTGGGTGGTAAAATTAAAGCTCAAGGAAGCGGGCAGGCCGTGGAGCGTTACAGTCAGCGGGTCGCTTTCCGGGTCTGAAATCCCCAGGGCCAGGGCAACGGGCACGGTGGCATCGACAGCAATCGGGCCGATATTGCTGAGCGGATGCAGGTTGGCACTGCTCACTTCAGTGATGCAAATTCCGGCCAGTTTTCCATTGTCAATGGTAGCGTCGCCAATCTGTACGGAAATATTTCCGTCTGTAACATTGACATTATATGTCCTGGTGATGGCCGTCTGGTTGGAGGACAATCCATCCTTAATTGGGTTGACCAGGTCGTACTCGTCCAGGATCAGGTTCCCATCCAGGAATACATCGAACACCCGGCCGTTGGGGCCCGGGTGAAATACCTCCGCAAAGTAGAGTTCTACCTGGTAGTTTCCATTTTCGACAGGGATGTCATAGATATAGGATGGGTTGGTCCCACCGGCGCCCCCGTAAATTTCTTTCTGGAATAATAATTCCTCCGGAGAGCCTGGGGTTGTTCCCGCGATCGCACTAGAATACCCCTTGTAGGCCTTCCCATTCGTCCTGGAAAACAGGGTAGTGGTTGGAGGAGTAGTGTTCGGGTCGCCGACAAAATCCCTTCCAAATGCCGTCAGGGCATCATTTCCTGCGGCAATACACAGCTGGAAAGGAGGAATTTCGGCAAAGCTCACACTGATTGTGGCATTCGCTGTTACACCTGTGAATTGGTAGGTAGGTGCTACAGGAACCGGGCTGGAATCTACAAGTATTTCGGTTATCTCAAACCCGGGGTCCGGCGTAAATACAAACTCCTGGTTGTCTCCTTCATTGACGGCAACTGCCCCGGATGGGGAAATGCTTCCCCCCGCACCTGCGGATGCAGTAATCGTATACTGCGTCGGTCCGGTTTCAAGGATCTGCACTTGTTTGGTAATCATCCCGACGCCCCCAAGGTCGTCCGTAACGGTAAGCATGACCTGGTACGTGCCGGAAAGGGTATAGCTGTGCTGGGGCGCAGTCTCGGTGGCCCCGGAAACCACGGGGCTCCCGTCCCCGAAGTTCCAGCTGTAATTGACAATACTCCCATCCGCGTCGGTGGAAGTACTCGTAAAATCAATTACCTGGTTGGTATTGGCCGGATTGGGCGCGATGGTAAAATCGGCAATCGGGTTCTGATTGGCGGTTCCCACATTTACAACAGCCCCTGTTGCCGTTCCCAGGACGCTCCCGCCTGAGAGTGATATGGTCGGAAAAAGTGACGGATCACTCGGGTCCGGGTCAAAAAAGGCGATAGTCGACTGCCCTTCGGCAACGGCCTCAAAAACGATATCGAGGACGTTGGTCCCGGTTGTCGGGGCACTAGACAGGTTCCCGGCCTGGTAATACACTGTCCCTGAAGTATTGTTGATATCCGGACCATCCAGGGGAATCGGCAGGGCGCTTCCCGAGGATTGGGTAGCGCTGTTGACCTGTAGGATGGCAGGATCGAATTGCAAGTAAAAGCCCGTACCCTGGTACGCCTGTCCTGTGGACTCAATGGCTACGGTCAGGGTGAAAGTATCGCTCACTTCCACATCGGAGGAGGCCGGGTTGACGACGAGGTCGGCCTGGGACCGGACCGGACTCAGGAATCCGAGTCCGACCAGGGCCAGAATGAACAACCAAAAGGTCGGAGCCTTCCGGTTCCACGCTGGAGGCGATTGAATTTTTGCCGGAACGGTTTGTGTCCGGGGTGGCCGTTGGGCCATGTTTTTGATTACACGTGCAAGGCGTTGGCGTAGCTTAACTACATTTTCCATAATGGGAGCGGTTTGTGGGATGAGAATGAATTCGATTCCTTACTGGCAACCAAAGAGCATCCTTTCCCGCAAAACTGCCCCGCAGCATTCCCCCAGGGGGAAAATACCCGCCGGCCTGCCGCTAAGCGCGCATACAGGTAATCCAGGATGGAATACGTAGGGACATTCCCACCGGTATTCCGGGAGTAGAATTGTTTCATAGGCAAAAGTGCTCTCGTTGCACCATTGCATAAGAAGGTAGGCCTGGAAGCGTTGTGGGGTGACTTCCAAATACTAAAAACGGGGGAACGTAAAAAATGTAAACCGGCTGGCGAAAACCCGCCGCGTGAAGCAAAATCTTGTTGGTTGGCTTCGATCAAAGATTAAGAAAAGCATTCTTATAACCATCGATGAAATGCAAACTATCGATGAACGACACAAAAACTTCGCTGAGTCACACGGTGTGTAAGGGGCTTCCCTCGGAGAAGTCAGGCAGGGTATCCGTTTTCCGGGTTCTTCCCGCGGACGCCCCTAAAGAAGGTG
The DNA here is from genome assembly GCF_982776155.1 of Robiginitalea sp. Lineage (NCBI taxonomy): Bacteria > Pseudomonadati > Bacteroidota > Flavobacteriia > Flavobacteriales > Flavobacteriaceae > Robiginitalea > Robiginitalea sp. Next base: position 133,092 of record NZ_CEXZKX010000001.1, on the reverse strand, counting down.
TGGTATATTTCCAGGTCTTGGGCGTATTGCCCCGTTGGGTAGAAGGGTTTCGAAAGCCGGACCTGTTTCTTTCCATAGTCCAGGGCCGCAAATACAATGGGGACCCCGGCTTCCAGGGCGATGTAGTAGAACCCGGTCCGCCAGGCAGGTACGGCTTTGCGCGTCCCCTCCGGCGAGAGGCCCAGCCGAAACTCGGCTCGCTCGCGAAACAGGGCGGCAATGGCCCGGACCGTATCCGCGTTCCTCCGACGGTCTACGGGGGCACCGCCCATGTAGCGGAAAAACCAGCCGAAAGGCGGGCGGAAAAGCGATTTCTTGCCGATATAGTTGATCCGCACCCCGCTCAGTGTCCGAACCAGCAACCCGATGAAAAAATCCCAATTGCTCGTATGCGGTGCCACGGCCACCACGTATTTATCCAGTTGGGGGAATTCCCCCACCAAATTCCAACCGAGGATTCTTTCGTAAATGATTCTGGCTATGGCGCGCATGGCAGCCCGCTGGCCTGTTTTTAGATTTTGCGGTATATCCCGGCGATGAGTTCCGGGGATACCCGGGATTCCCAGTCCGGGCCCAGGGCATTTTCCCAAAGGGGGGCCATCCCCAGGGCCACCTGAACCATCGTCTCCAGATCGTGGTCCGTCAGGTCGGCACAAACCCCCTCAGGCAGATCGATCCTGTTTTTTTTCAGCATTTTTTGGAACTGGCGAACGCCTTCCGGGTAGTAATCCCCCAGATGCCGGAACACCAGGCAGTTCCCCAGGCCGTGGGGCGTCCCCAACACATACGACAGTCCATAGCTGAGCGCATGGGCGATTCCCACCTGCGAATAGGCAATACTCATGCCCCCGTGCCAGGAGGCCATCATCAGTTTTTCACGCCCGACATCTTCCGGGAGGTCGCCGAGGAAAACCTCCTCGCATAATTCCAGCGCCTTTTCCCCGTAACTCTGGCTGAAAGCGTTCAGGTAGGTTCCCTGCAGGGACTCCACGCAATGGATATAACAGTCCATGCCCGTAAAGAACCACTGCTCCCTGGGGACATCGCGGGTCAGGTCCGGGTCCAGTACCACCTGGTCAAAGGTCGTATAATCCGAATTGATGCCGAGCTTCCGGTCGGGACCCAGCAGGACGGCCGTACGGGATACCTCTGCGCCGGTGCCGCTCAGCGTGGGAATCCCCACGTGGTATACCGCCGGCTTGGCGACCAGGTCCCACCCCTGGTAGCGGGAGGTCTTGCCCGGGTTGTTCAACATGATGGCCACCGCCTTGGCCAGGTCCAGCAGCGTGCCGCCGCCGATACCGACAATGCCTGAGGGCGTCGATGCAAAACTGTCCCGTATCTGTGCCACCAGGGCATCCACCTGCCCGGTTTTCGGCTCCTCGTCGGCGGAAATCAGGATGATCTGGTCTTCAAATAATAGGGGAATCCGACCCATCAGGGGGGAGTCCTCGAATACGTCGTCCACCAGGAAGATTACAGGTGCCTCCGCGTGTTTGCGGCGCGGCATCAGGATATCGCCCAATTGATCAAAGCTGCCTTTGCCGTAGATCACCCGGGGCACCATCGGAAAATTCCGGTATTTGGTGCCGGCTAATGCCGCTTTGACATTGGTTGGTTGTCCTTCCACTTTCATACCTTCAATCAGTTTAAATAGTTCAGCAGGTCGTTCAGCCGTGACAGGGTCAGGTGCCGGTCTGCATGGTCCGCGGGGTCCACCTCTTCATGGGCCCACGTGGTATGGAACGGCACATGTACGGCCCGGCCGCCCAGTTCCAGTATAGGTAGAACATCCGACTTCAGGGAATTCCCTACCATCAGGAATTCCGAGATGTCGATTTCGAGATGTTCAAGCAGCCGGCTGTAGTTCCTGGGCTTCTTGTCGCTCAACACTTCCACATGGTGGAAATACTGCATCAGGCCGGACTTTTCCAATTTGCGTTCCTGGTCCAGCAGGTCGCCCTTGGTCAGCACCAGGAGCCGGTAATTTCCGTGCAGGGCCCGGAGCACTTCCGGAACGTCCTGCAGTAATTCCAACGGATGCGATATCATGTTTTTTCCAAGATCCAGGATTCTGGAAAGGGTTGCCTGGGAAACCCGGTTGTTCGACAATTCCAGGGCCGACTCGATCATCGACAGCATAAACCCCTTGATCCCGTATCCGTAGAGTTCCAGGTTGCGCATTTCCATTTTGAAAAGCTCCTGGTCGATCGTATTGCGGGTCTCGAATTCCTCTAACATGCCGGCAAAATACTCTTCCGCCTCCCGGAAATAGGTTTCGTTTACCCACAGGGTATCGTCGGCATCGAAGCCGATGGTCGTGATGTTGCTGAAATTCAAGTCCATGCTGCCTTTGCCTTTTCGAGGTCTTCCGGGGTGTCGATCTCAATCCCCGTGACCCGTGTCTGCACCATTTTGATCCGCTTCCCGTACTCCAGGTAGCGGATGGCTTCAATTTTCTCCACGGCTTCCAGGGGCTGCATGGGCAGCCGCCTGAAATCCAGCAGCGCCTGTTTGCGGAACGCATACACCCCCTTATGCTTATAGTAGGTGGCCCGGGGATGCTCCGCGCGCTGGAAAGGGATCGGGGCGCGCGAAAAATACAGAGCAAAGCCCCGGTGGTCGGTAATCACCTTGACGGTATTCGGGTTGGCGATTTCCTCCGGGTCCGTTATTTCGGTCATCAGCGATGCCAGGTCGATGGTCTTCTCCGGGTCATCCCGGAAAACCTCCAGGAGCTTGGCCAGGCTTTCCCCTTCGATAAAAGGTTCATCCCCCTGCACGTTTACGGCGATATCCACATCGAGCCCCTCGACGGCCTCCGCAATCCGGTCGCTGCCGGTTTCATGTGTTTCCCGGCTCATGATCACGGAACCCCCGGCATCGCGAACGGCCTGGCCGATTTCCTCGCTGTCGGTAACCACCACCACCTGATCGAACAAACCTGTCCGAACGGCAGCCTCGTAGGTACGCACGATTACCGGCTTGCCGGCCAGGTCTTTCATGAGTTTGCCGGGAAAGCGGGAGGCGCCGTATCGGGCGGGAATCAGGGCTACTACCTTCACAATTTGATATTATTATTTAAGGGCAGCAAATGTACGCTTAATTGCCCGTTTTGTGCTATAGTTTAGGCCGCAGCTTGCGGTAGATCCTGAAGACGAAAGCCAGGACGGCAATCACCAGGACAGCCCCGATTACCGGGGCGAGCAGGGAAGCGACGGTCAGCACGGTGGCCGTACCGGTCTCAACCGCTGCTACAGCCGGGTTGGCCAGCCCACCGGTGGAAAGGGAGGAAGCCATGCGGCTGCCGGCAGCCGCACCTTTGATGGCCGTTGCCGTTCCGCCCCCTGCAATGATGGCCAGCGACCAGGTAATTACCGGGTCTACCCCGGTGACCGTGGAGACGACCACGGCGGTCCCGGCCAGGGCCGCAAGGGGTACCGCAAGGGCATCCAGGGCGTTGTCCACCCAGGGAATAAAATAGGCAAAAAGCTCTGCAAGGGTTGCCACCCCCAGGGTGATGACCGCAGCCAGGCTGCCGATCCACTCCCAGTTCTCGTTGAGCTCCCAGAGGCCGTTATAGGAAGCCAGGCTGAGGGCAAACAGCGGCAGGAATACCCGGAAGCCGGTGGAAGCCGCCAGGCCGATTCCTAGAAAAATACTGATTATCGTCTCTCCACTCATCGCATTCCGAGGCTGGGAGTCCTAAAATACGTTATTCGCCATTGACAAAAAAATCGTTGCTGAAGCCGATCAGGTAAAGTTTGGTACGCGCCCGGGTAACAGCCGTGTAGAGCCAGCGCAGGTATTCCCGGTCCGGCTCGCCGCGCAGGAAGGGCTGTTCCACGAAAACGGTTTCCCACTGCCCGCCCTGGGACTTATGGCAGGTGATCGCATAGGAGAATTTTACCTGCAACGCGTTGAAATACTGGTTATTCTTAACGCTCAGAAACTTTTTGTAGGAAGAGGTCTCCCCCGCGTAATCCTGCATAACCGCCTGATAGAGCCGGTTGCCGTCCTCGTAAGAGAGCGCCGGGCTTTCCGCCTTGATTGTGTCCAGCAGCAGCACGGTTTCGAAGGGTTTCTGCCCCGGGTAGTCCACCATCCGTACTTTTACCTCGGCAAAACGGAATCCGTACAGGTCTTTGATTGCAAAAATTTCCAGTATTTCAATGATATCCCCGTTGGCGATAAACCCCGCTTCCGAGGTGCTTTTCAACCAGAAATAGTTGTTTTTGACCACCATCATATAATCCCCGGTGGCCAGCTCATTCTCCAGAAACAGCAGCCGGCTCCGGATGTTCTCGTTATAGAGGTTGGCCCGTTTGTTGGACCGCACAATTACGGCCGTTTCCTCCTTCCCCCCTTCGTCAAAGGCCCGGTTGATGGCGTCCTGGATTTCATATCCGTCCGTCAGGCGGACAATGTCCGGAAAACCGTCCACGGAAAACCGGAAAGAGCCGACCGGGTCGGCCGATAGCGCTTCCCGGAGTTCGGTGGCATTCATCAGGATTCCCGAATCCCGGGTCTGGCGCACCACTTCGTCCAGTTCGAGTTCGATGACGGTTTTATCGTAGTTGAGTTCCAGGGTCGTTGCCTGCAGCGCCGGGCTGAGGCTCAGCTTAACCGGCGGGAGCTGGGCCGTGTCGCCAATCAGCACCAACTGGCAGCGGAATCCGGAATAGACGTATTGCATCAGGTCGTCCAACAGGGAGCGTTCAGACCCCTTGGCAGTAGAAACCGGGGAATCCGGGATCATGGACGCCTCGTCCACGATGAAAATTGTGTTGCGGTGGCGGTTGGGGGCCAGGGTAAAACGCACCCCTCCGGACCGCTCTTTCTTCGGGATGTAGATCTGCCGGTGGATGGTGTAGGCACGGGAATTTGTATAGGTAGACATCACTTTTGCGGCACGCCCGGTTGGGGCCATCAGGACGGCCTTTTTCTTACTGTGCCACAGGTTGGTAATCAACGTACCGAGCAGCGTGGTCTTCCCGGTACCGGCATAGCCTTTCAACAAAAAAATTCTGTCGGTATGCGCACCGATGATAAAGTCCGAAAGCTGACGAAGGGCACGCTCCTGGTTCCGGGTGGGTTCGTGGGGGAATTTTTCCTCTAAAAGCCTGTAAAATACGGGGGCGGTAAGGGATTCCATAGGCGGCTAAAGATACGGACCTTTTTGCCGGGAACGCTTTTGTGATTAAAAAAAAATCGTAGATTTGTCGTTAACCGCTAAATCAAAATAACACCTTACAAAAATGAAAACCATACTTCAGATTGTTCTTTGGATTGTTTGTATCATACTGGGGTACCTGATATACCGTTCAGTAACCGGCCCCATTGAGTTCGCAGAAGTCAAACAGGAACGCTATGCTGAAGTAATTAAAAAGCTGAAGGATATCCGGAATGCCCAGGAGGCGTATAAATCCGTCAACCGGAGTTATGCCAATGATTTTGAAAGCCTGGTCAAGTTTGTAGATACGGGCCGGTACGTGATCACCACCCAACGGGATTCCTCCTATATGGAATTCGACGAGACCTACCAGATCGATATGCTGCGCGAGGTTAAGATTATCGATACCCTGGGGTATGTATCCGTTAAGGATTCGCTCTTTAAAGGGGGTGATCGCTACAAGACCATGATGAATGTCCCCTACGCCCCGAACAATGAGCAGTTTACCATGAAGGCGGACATGCTCGAGCAAAGCGGGTACCGCGCCCCGGTCTTTGAAGCCAAAGTGGCCAAGGATATCGTATTGCACGACCAGCCCCAGGACCTGGTGGCACGGGAAAAGGCCCAGGTGAGCGTCGAAGAGGTTAACGGACCTGAAATCACGGTTGGCTCCCTTTCCAAGGTGAGTACCAGCGGTAACTGGCCCCCTATTTATGACAAAAAAGGAGAACAATAGCAACAGGCTGGAACAACAAGAAGATAGTTTTTACAAATTGTCCATTCAGGTCAGCCTGAATGGACTTTCTTTTTGTATCCTGGATACCATCGGCAAACGCCTGGCGCTAAGTCATTCCCTGCGTTTTAACCAGGAACTCAGCCCCTACGACCTGCAACGGGAACTGCGGGAAAGCCTGCGGGTAAACGGGGTTTTGGAGTACCGGTTCTCCGAGGTGGTTGCCATCCACCGCAATGCGTTGTTCAGCCTCGTCCCCCAGGCATTGTTCAGCAGGGACGACCTGGCCAATTACCTGAAATTCAATGCGAAAATCCTCCCCACCGACCACCTGGATTACGATTCCATCGACGGGCTGGATGCCGTCAACGTATATGTGCCTTTTGCGAATGTCAACAACTATCTCTACGACCTCTTCGGGGAATTTGAATTCAAGCATACGGCCACGGTTTTGCTGGAAACCCTGGTGAAACTGCCTGCCAACGGCACCGGGGAAATATGTTATGTACACCTGGCCGAGGGACAAATGGACATGACGGTATTCTCAGGGAAGAAAATGCAGTATTTCAACAGCTTTTCCGTCGGGACCGGAGAGGATATAATGTACTACCTCCTCTTCGCGATCGAGCAACTCGGGTTGGACCCGGCGACGATCAAACTCCGTTTCCTCGGCGAGATCGAGGCGGGGGATGCCACGTACGACCTGGCCGCCCGTTACATCGAGAATATCTCCATTTTCGTACCCTCCGGGGAGCCCTATGCCAGCGTCGGTTCCGAGGAAGATATCGATTTCACCCTGATCAATTCGCTATGATCCGGATAATCTCTGGCACGCATCGGGGACGACGCATCCGGGCCCCTCGGAAATTACCCGTCCGCCCCACCACGGACCGGGCCAAAGAAGCCCTTTTCAATATCCTGGCTGCGGAGATGGACTGGCCCCGGGCCCATGTCCTGGACCTCTATGCCGGAACAGGGAACATCAGCTATGAAAGCGCTTCCCGTGGCGGGGAGACCATTACGGCTGTAGATGCCGACGCCGGCTGCGTGGCTTTTATCCGAAAAACGGCTGCGGAACTGAACATGCCCATCCATGCCGTTCGGTCTGACTGCCTGGCGTATCTGCGACAATCTGCCCTGAAATTCGACCTGGTTTTCGGGGACCCGCCCTACGACATGAATCCCGGCGAACTGGAGGAGCTTGTACAGGAAGTTATGGACCGGCAACTGCTCGCCCCGGAGGGCCTCCTGATTCTGGAACATACCCGGGAAACCGACTTGTCCCACCTGGACGCATTTGAACAGGCCCGCCGATACGGGGGCACAGTTTTCAGTTTTTTCAGGGGAATATAAAAAAGCAGGCCTGTAAGCCGGATTCTGTCTCCCCGGTTGCCCGGGGCGCTTATCATTTATCTGGACCCGGGGTTGCCCCCGGGTTCGATCCGCCTACCCGCCAGCTCGGACGTGCCGCCCTCGGTCGCTGGCCTACATGGCGTTTCACCGCATAGAGTTTACATGATTTCACTACAGCCGAACTGTACATACTTTCTGTTGCACTGGTCCTCCCCGACCGGGCAGGGCCCGTCGGGGGACGGGTGTTACCCGCTATGCTGCACTGTGGTGTCCGGACTTTCCTCCCCCTGCATCCGCAAAGAGCGATAAGCCGGCCTGCTCGCCTGTAAAGATACCGCATTTGTTAATAAAAACCGGGGGACATCCCCCCGGGAATTATCGAATTAGGCACCCGATCCCTATATTTGTGTCAATGCGGTACCATGCCGGAATACACCGGTCGCCGCCCCATTCGAATGGAACCATTTATCGTATCAGCCCGAAAGTACAGACCCCAGCAGTTCGAGGACGTGGTGGGCCAGCAAGCCATTACGCGCACGCTGCTGAACGCCATTGAAAACGATCATCTGGCTCAGGCGCTTTTATTCTGCGGGCCCCGTGGGGTCGGTAAAACCACCTGCGCCCGGATCCTGGCCAAGAAAATCAACGAGGACGGGAATCAACGGGACGGGGAGGATTTTGCCTTCAATATCTTTGAACTCGACGCCGCCTCCAACAATTCGGTAGACGATATCCGGAACCTCATTGACCAGGTACGGATTCCGCCACAGGTGGGAAAGTACAAGGTGTATATCATCGATGAGGTGCACATGCTCTCCCAGGCAGCCTTCAACGCCTTTTTGAAAACCCTGGAAGAGCCGCCCCGCCACGCGATCTTTATCCTGGCGACCACCGAGAAACACAAAATCATCCCGACGATCCTCTCGCGCTGCCAGATATTCGATTTCCGGCGGATCACTGTGGGGGATGCCGCGTCCTACCTGAAATATATCGCAGAACAACAAGGAATTGAAGCGGACGAGGAAGCGCTGCACATGATTGCCCAAAAAGCGGACGGGGCCATGCGAGATGCCCTATCCATATTCGACAGGGTGGTGAGCTTTGCGGGAAACAAACTCACGCGCAAAGCCGTGGCGGAGAACCTGAACGTCCTGGATGTGGATGTGTATTTTGAAAGTACCGACCACATCCTCAAGGGAGACATCCCCGCCCTGCTCATCAACTTTAACGAAATACTGGCCCAGGGCTTTGAGGGCCACCATTATATCAATGGCCTGGCCTCCCATTTCCGGGATTTGATGGTCTGCACCAGCCAGGAAACGGTTGCCCTGCTGGAAACCAGCGAAAACGTCCGCCAGCGGTATCTGGAGCAAGCCAGCCACTGCAGCGGGGAATTCCTGCTCGCCGCCCTGGACCTGGCCAACCAGTGCGACCTGGACTACAAAACCAGCAAGAACCACCGTCTGTTGGTGGAACTCTGCCTGATGAAACTGGCCTCCCTGACACAGCGTCAAAAAAAAAAGGCCCGTAACGGGGAAGACGCCTGGTTGATCCCGGCGGCAGCTTTCCACAACCAAACGCCTCCCCCGGAAACAGTCTCGGAACCGGAAAGCACCTCGAAACCGGCGGCGGGTACCCCGGAAGGGCCGGAAAGCACCTCGAAACCGGCGGCGGGTGCCCCGGAAGGGGTGGAAAGCACCTCGAAACCGGCGGCGGGTGCCCAGGAAGGGGCGGAAAGTTCCCCTGAAACAGTGGGAAGTGCCCATCAGACAACGGAAAGCATCCCGGAATCAAAGGACATGCCGGAATCAAAGGACATAGGGGAACCGGATGGAGCCGAGCAATCGCAATCCCCGGATAATCAAAAAGACACTAGTGCTCCTGCCGGACCGAAAGAGACCCCAGCGCCGACCCTGCCCGTCGGCAAAAAAAAGTCCGGCCAGAAAGTTTCGGGCTTGTCGCTTTCCAGTATCCGGGCAAAAAAAGCACACAAGGCATCGCGACACCATGCAGCCCCCAACCCGGAAGACCTGCCCCGGGACCCTTTCGAAGAAAGCGAATTGCAGGCCCTCTGGACAGAGTTTGCCGAACAGACGGAAAAACGCGGGCGCAAAATACTGGCAGCCAGCCTGGGAACCGATTTGCCCAAATTAATCGGCGATCATGTGATATGGATCGAATTGCCAAACAGCACCATGAAAAAAGAAGTGGAACGGGATCAGTTCGAGCTCATGGACTTTTTGCGGACGCAGCTGAACAACCACCACATCCAGTTGAAAATTACCGTAAACGAAGAAACGGCAAAACAATTCGCCTTCACCCCGGAGGAAAAATATCAGAAACTCCGGGAAAAGAACCCTGCTATCGACCTGCTGCGAAAGACCTTCGACCTGGAACTGTAAGCGTTTGATTGTATTTCCCTTCCGGGCAACTTCCTAGGAAATGCGCCGGCCCCTGGAGCGCCAGCTGTACAGGAAGAAAATAAGGGCCGTAATCCCCAAACCCAGGGACTCCCGACCCAATTCAATATTCAGGCTGGCCATTTTCCGCTCCCCGAAACGCACCCCTTCATAGGTGTCCGGCCAGGAAAGGAAGGCGCCCGCAAGAAAGGCGATCCCCATTATCAGCCCGAGCCAGGAAGGGAGTTTCCCGAGTGCAAAAAGCAGGGATCCCAGAGCAGCCGCCCCGTAAACGGCAATCCAGATACCCGAATCGGGGTCGTTAATCTGAACATAGGCCGCCCAGGCAAAAAGGACAGCCATTACGATGGCAAATATTTTTAAAGCTTGTTGCATGGTTGGTTGGTTTACAGGCCCTTAACCAGCCGGTACAATTCTCCGTACACCTCGGTGGGGGCTATCGGGCTATCCGGCAGCGGGCCCTTGTTATTACATATAAAAATAGGATAATCTGCGGGATCTTCGGGAATCCGGCCATGGGAACCGCGAATCAGTTCGGCTTTCAGGGGAATCACGTCGAGTACCGAACGGAACCCCAGCTTTTTACCAGCCAGCTTCCGGAGAATTTTCAGTTTTACCAGCGGATCCGAAGGGTCTGTCATCAGTTCCACCGGGTCGTAACCGGGCTTCTTGTGTATGTCTACCATCCGGGCGTAATCCGGGGCCCTGGCATCGTCCAGCCAGAAGTAATAGGTAAACCAGGCATCGGGGCCGGCCACGGCAATCAGGTCGCCGGCGCGTTCGTGGTCCAGTCCGGCTTCACGTCTGGAAGCACCTTCCAGGACCCGTTCCACTCCCGGGGTGGCCGCTACGAGATCCCGGACCTCCCCGATCCGGTCCCGGTCTTTCACATAGATGTGGGCCACCTGGTGGTCCGCTACTGCAAACGCCTCACTGGCCCCGGCATCCAGCAGCTCAAGGCCCCGTTCTTCACGAATGGCTATCAGCCCGTTTTTACGCAGTATGCGGTTCAGGTGGACCGGTTGGCTAACCGGGGTAATACCGTATTCGGAAAGTATCACCATCTGCACTTCCTGCGGGCCGTAATGGTCCAGGAGGCGTCCCACTTCGTGGTCCAGGGCTTGGAGGTCGGGCCCAATTTGTTCCGGGTCGGGCCCCAGGCGTTGCAAGTTGTAGTCCAGGTGCGGCAGATAGATCAGCGTGAGGGTCGGATTGTAGGATTGGTCCGTGTGGATACAGGCATCGGCGATCCACCGCGTTGAGTCGATCCCCGCCATGGGACCCCAGAATTTAAACAGCGGAAACTGCCCGAATCGCTCCTGCAGGTCGTCGCGGAGACTGGCCGGGTGGCTGTAGATATCCGGTATTTTTCGTCCGTCGGCCAGGTAATTGGGCCGCGGGGTGACGCTGTAGTCAACGCTCGAATACATGTTGTACCACCAAAACATATTGGCACAGGTAAATCCCGGATCTTCGGCTTTGAGCCGGTCCCAGATCTTCGGGGACTGCACCAGCCGGTTCGACTGCCGCCAGAATTTGACCTCCAGCTCTTCTTTGAAAAACCATCCATTCCCGACAATCCCGTGATCTGAAGGCATTTTCCCCGTCAGGTAGGTAGCTTGGGCGGAACAGGTCACTGCCGGGAGCACCGGGGCGATATCCCGGGACTGGCCGGAGGCCAAAAATTCCCGAATCCTCGGGGTGTCCGGGCCAATCAGGCGGCGCGTCAGGCCGACGGCATTGATTACGACTGTTTTTTTCATGCTTTCAACGCTTTTCTCAGCCAGCCGAGTTCCCTGGAAATAGATTCTGACAGGGTGGATTTCAGGCCGTCGGGCAACACATCCCAGGTATAGGTTTCCACTTCCAGGTGCCGGCAGGCATCCGGGTGTTCCACCAGGTATTCCAGGACTTCCAGGATTTCCCGCTGGGTGGCGCCCAGGGCCCCGTAACCCTCCGCAAATATCGGGACGTGGAAATGGGCGCGCAACTCCTCAAATTCCGGCGGGTCTTGCAATAATTCCGGCAGGTCCGGCCAGGTTTCCACGCCCTCCGGGGTCCTGCGGGTTACCTGGTGCAGGTACACCGGTTCGTCAAATTCCGCCAGGGTCCTCAACGCCATATCCCGGCCGGCCCCGTCAGGGCGAATCCTGAGGGCTGCACTGACCTGTATTTTCCCCACGCGGATCCCTGCCTTACCCAATAGGCCAAACACGTGTTCCGGGCCTTCGTAGGCCAGGGCAAAATGGCAGATGTCATAACAAATGGTGATGTGCCGGAGTACAGCTTCCCGGGCAGTTGCGGTATCCAGACCCAACTCGGTTTCCAGATAGGCCGCCCCTTCCGGTATCAGATAGTCCCGGTAGAAATCCAGGACCTCCCGGGTGTTCTCCAGCAGGCCGTCGGGTTCCGGTTCAATGTCCAGGTGCAAGTAAACACCCGTGTCCCGCTCCCTGCTGTACAGGGCCGCGGCTACCCGGGCCATGTTCCGGGCACCTGCCCTGAGGGCATCCGATTTCTCCGCAGGCGACCGAAACCAATGCCGGTAACTGACAGGAGAGGTGGAAATACCGGCTTCGCGCCCCTCCCCCGCCAGGAATTCCAGTTGCCGGAACAACCGGAGCGTGTAATCCAGGCGTTCCCGGGTGGTCCAGTCCGGCTCGTGGACCCGGTCCTTAACTGCTGTGCCGTGGAAGGCTCCAAAAGGGAAGCCATTCATGGTAAAGACATAGATATCCCGGGCGTCCAGCCATGCCTTGAAATCGGCCAGGCGATTGCCCGCGTCGAGCTCCCTGCTCGCCTGGTCGGAGAGCCTCAGCCCCAGGCCAAAGGGTTGCCCGGGGCTTACATTGCCCCGGATCGCTTCCAGATGGTCTTCCAGCGCCCCGAAGGTCTCCTTCCAGTCCCCTCCCGGGTGGATGTTCGTACAATAGGTGGTATGGAAGGTATTGCGCAGGAGCATCAGGAAGCCTTGTTTGCTGTTTTTCCAGGTTGCATTTCGGCAATAGCTGCCGCCATAATATCCCGGTCGATTTCATGCACGTCCCGCTTCCGGCCGATACCTTCCAGCAGCGTGATGGTCAGCACGCCCCCCAGGTGTTCCCGGAATTCCTCCAGGCCCTGCAACAAGTTTTGGGAGCCGTCGGGTCCCAGGTCCGGGAGGTGCAGGTCGAAGCCCAGGTTTGTGAGCAAATCCAGGATGCGCTGGGTTTCCCGGGGCTCGAGCATCCCCAACCGGTGGCTGTAACGCACGTCCAGGGCCATCCCCAGGGCAACGGCTTCCCCGTGGCGCAGCCCGTACCCGGTCAGGTGTTCGAGTTTGTGGGCCGACCAGTGCCCGAAATCGAGCGGGCGGGAAGAGCCCGCCTCAAAGGGGTCCCCCCCACCTGCAATATGTTCCATGTGCAGTTCCGCACACCGGAAGATCAGCTCCTGCATGGGGCCAGGATCCCTTCGGCGCAGCGCCTGGGCTTCCCGCTCCAGAAATTCAAAAAACGGAGCGTCTTTGATCAGGGCTACCTTTACCGCTTCGGCCGAACCGGCTATCCAGTCGCGGTCCTCCAGGGTTTCCAGAAAGTCCCGGTCATTGATGATGGCCTGGGGGACGGCAAAGGTGCCCAGGAAATTCTTTTTCCCGTAAAAGTTGATCCCGTTCTTCACCCCAACGGCGGCGTCATTCTGGGCCAGTACCGTGGTGGGGATGCGGATGAGCTGGACCCCGCGGTGGGCGATGGCGGCGGCATACCCCGCCATATCGATAACCGCACCGCCCCCAATGGCCACTACCACTGAATGGCGGCAGATCCCATGGGTTTCGATCGCTTTGAGCACCCGGTTGGTTGGGCCTTCTGAATTCTTTGCGGATTCTCCTCCCGGGACCACCAATACATCCGCGCATTTCATTTGTTCAGGATACTTCCCGCAGTACGTCTGAATGGCATTTTCAAGCCCGGGATGGGCCTTTTGCACCCCGCTGTCCAGGACAAACAGGGTTTTGACCGACACCCCGGGCCGGTAGGCGTGCAACAGGTCGGCCAGGAGTTGGTTCTCCGGATTGAACACCCCCTGAGTGAAAAGGAGGCGGTGCCGGAAGGGCACATTGAATGTTTTTTCTATCTGTCTGTCCATTGATCTCTTCACTTAAGTGACTGCAAACCGGGCCGCCAGCAATCGCGCCACCGGCAGTAAAGCCAGGATCAGCACCGCGGGCCAGAGCCCGGCATACCCCGCTGCCCAGGCGGCATCCAGTGCAACGATCCCCAGGACGCCTCCTTTGACCGCCCCCCGGATTTCCGCCGGCTGGTTGATCTGATAGGCCCGCCATAACGGCCTGAATACCATCAGGCAGAGCAACAGGAGGAACGGCAGGGCAAACCAAAAACGGGTGGTCTGTACTCCGACTAGTATTCCAACGCCGAAAATGGCAATTGCGTACATACCGGCTGCGGCTATCAAGGCTTTTTTGTTTCCCCCATATACCTCCCCCCTGCTCACCGTGGTAACGGCAAAGATGTAAAGCAGGGGCACCCAGAGGTACGCCCCCTGTCCGGTTATGGGTAAAATACTGATCCCCAACCAGAGGTTCAGGCTCCTGCAAGTACCCATCAGCAAGGGCCCCAGAAAGCTGAATTTTTTTGCATAGGCATCGTAAACCAGGATGGCTATCGCCAGCAAGGCTGCGATATAGCCGCTCTCAAGGCGGACCAGGGATGCTGCCAGTACGCCGAGGAAAAGCAGCGAAGCGCCAAAAACCGCTGCCCGGGATCTGGGAATGACCCCACTGGGAATCGGCCGCTCCGGGCGTTCCCGGGCATCGAGTTGCGCATCGAAGACATCGTTGAGGACTACCCCCCCGGCATAAAGCAGGATGGAAGCAGTAACCAAAGCCAGGAGGACGAGCCAGGGTGCCGGCCCTTCCTGGGAAGCAAACAATTGGGAATAAACCCCTGCAATGGCCCCGCCGGCAAGTATATCCGCGGCTGCCGTCGGCAGGTTGGGGGGCCGCATAAGCTGCAGGTACCCGTAAAAGGCACTTTTGCCCATCTTATTGTATCTGGTCGGAGTCTACCCGGGGTTGCTGCCCGCGGAGGACGCTGTTGTCATTGAAGAGTTTGCGCTGGTCGATGCCCCCGGCCCCGGTCCAGTCCGATTCGCTCATCGTACTGTTCTTCCCGAATGCTGCCAGGGCGTTTCCGTAACAGCTGCGTTCCACGTCTTCACGGGCAATTCCATTGCGAAGCATCAGGGAAGCCGTTTTGGGGACGGCCAGCGGATCGCTCACCCCCCAGTCCGCGGAACTGTTGACCAGGATCCGCTCGCTCCCGTATTGTTTAATCACCTCCACCATGCGTTCATTGCCCATCTTGGTCTTGGGATAAATCGTAAATGCAGCCCAGAAACCGCGGTCCAGTACTTCCCGGACGGTCTCCTCGTTGTTGTGGTCGATGATGACATCCGACGGGTCCAATCCGTGTTCCAGGCACACCTCCATGCTCCGGATGGTACCCGATTTTTTATCCCGGTGCGGCGTATGGACCTGTACGCTCATCCCCATTTCCTTTGCCAGCTCCAGCTGGGCACGAAAAAACCGGTCTTCGGCAGGTGTCTGGTCGTCATAGCCAATCTCGCCCACGGCCACCACATTTTCCTTGGTCAGGTAAAGGGGGAGCAGCTCCATGACGGCTTCTGCCAGCGGCTCGTTGTTAGCCTCCTTGGAGTTCAGGCCGATGGTACAGTAGTGTTTGATCCCGAACTGGCTGGCCCGGAATGGCTCCCAGCCCACCAGGCTGCTGAAATAATCCTGGAACGACCCCACCTGGGTCCTCGGCTGTCCGAGCCAGAAGGCCGGTTCGATCAGGGCCACCACCCCGGCGGCAGCCATGGCTTCGTAATCGTCCGTCGTCCGGGAAGTCATGTGGACGTGCGGGTCAATAAATCGGAGGTTATCTTGCATTTTTATGCTTTTATATCGCGCCAGTCAAATGGATTGGCTTCATACTTCTTTTCCACGGGGTGTCCGTCGATGAGTTTACCGGCCGCTTCTGAATCGGAAGCCCGGCAACACAGGTACCCCGCCTGTTGTTCCCGGATGTCCGGGCTGTCCAGCAATCGCTGCATATCCCCTATCAGCGGCCCCTCCAGGAAAGGCCCCACGGGGCGCCAGATCTGCGGGTCTACCGCGCGGGAAGCGGCCCAGCGCTCATGGGCGTAATCCGAAATGATCCGGGCGAGCTCGGCGTTGGCGCGCTTTCCCACCCCTTGGATTTGTAACAGGTCGCGACCCATGAATGCGGCCTTCAGGTACATCTGGTTCCACTGTTGCTGGTTAAAATGCTCCACCGGGTAAGGGTTCCCCAGAGCGATGGCATCGAAAACAGTTGCAATATTCGTCCGGAGGGCTTCCACAGCGGATTCCTTAAAGGCCCCGGCGGCGGGAAGAACCGGAAGGTACCTGAGGAAGGTTACCAGTTCTCCGGTATCGGCCACCTGAATGAGCGTGGCAACCTTTGGGGTAAAATACTCCGGGTCCGCTTCGAGCACAGAGGCCAGCAGGTAGATCCGCGCCAGCTGGTCGCAACGGATACCGTGTTCCCAGATATAATCGGTGACGGCGGATGGCGCTGCCTGATTGAGCTCCACGCCCGAACCGGGGATTTTCCGGCCAATCAGGCTGTAGGAAAGGAAGAGGTCCTTGCCGGACGGCTCCCCGGTAATACGGTCAATCCGTTCATCCAGCCACTCGAGCTGCCCGGGCTTCAGGGTATCTGTAAGAAGGATGCGCAAACGCCGTGACACGTTGTTCGTATCCATAAAGTCAATTCTGTTGGCGGGTTCGTGCGCCTGGCGGAGAACCCGGCGCGTTCTTCCTGTCAAAAGTAGCTATAATTATTCAGAATCCCGACTGGATGACCGTTTCGGGAAAGTGAAAATTCCACTTCGGGATTTGTACCTTTGCAACAAAAGAAGGACATGCTCGGGCTGAAACTCCCTACGGACCCCCGATGGGTCAACATCGTGGAAAAAAATATCGACGAAATCCTGACGGATCACGCATTTTGCGAACAAAAGGCTGCCAGTACGGCTATTTCACTGATCGTGAACTTCCCGGAGTACCCGGAACTCGTCACCGAAATGGTAGCGCTTGCCCGGGAAGAAATGGGCCATTTCAAGATGGTCCACGACCGGATCCTGGCCCGGGGCAAAACCCTGGGGCGGTACCGGCGGGACGATTATGTGGTGGAATTGATGAAGTTCTTTCCAAAAGGCGGCAGCCGGGAGACCAAACTGGTTCACCGCCTGCTCTACGCAGCGCTGATCGAGGCGAGGAGTTGCGAGCGCTTCCGTTTACTCTCCGAACAACTCAAGGATCCGGACCTGGCGGAATTTTACCGCAAACTCATGGTAAGCGAAGCGGGGCACTACACCTTATTCCTGAAATTTGCCAGGAAATACGGCAACCGGGCGGAAGTAGACCAAAAATGGGAAGACCTGCTGGCCTACGAGGCGGAAATCGTCAAAGGGCTCGGGAACCGGGAAACCGTCCACGGCTGATCAGGTTTCCTCCAGCCTCCGGCTGAAGAAAATACTCAGCAGCAGCATCCCGGATAAAAACGCCAGTAAAAACAGGGGGCCGAACCATTCGGATAAAAACCCGATCCCTGCAGCCGCCAGGGTGAAAATTCCAATCAGCGTGTTGGCAAGTGCCACATAAAGCGGGCGATCTTCTTCGGGCGCATAGTCGGTCAGGTATGTTTTGCGGCTTAGCCGGGCGCCGCCGTGGGCCATCATGTTCATCAGGATCAACGGGGCAAACAGGTAAATACTCCGGCTCCCCTCCGGCAAATACGTAAAGCCGGCCACCAGGCCGCAATTCAGGATGCCCAACAGCGCCATGCCAACCATCAGCCCGCGGGAGGAGCGATCGGCCAACTTCCCCCAGAGCGGGCTGGATATCAGGGCTGCCAGGCCGGCGGCAATAACAAACAGGCCCAGGCCCGACAAGTCGGCATCCGTGTACTCCCTGCCGATGACCACAAAATACGGCTGGGCCAGCGGAATGGCCATCAAAAAAGCCCTCGAGAGGATAAAATTGACGAGGTTCCGGTCTTTGCGCAGGACTTTCCAGCCAGCGCGGAATTCCTGAAAGGGGGTTCTCCCGCCTTCCGTGGCACCCGCCGCCTCATCAATCCACAGAAATGCCAGCCCGGCAAGTACCCAGAGCAGGGACGCCCCGACAATCAACAGGGCCACCGTCCACGACGCCTGCATATCCCTGAGAAAGAAAAACAGGACGAGTCCAAAGGCCAGGGTAAGCACCCCCCCTCCGGTTGCCCGCGTGGCCAGCAGCCGGCCCCGCCTGCCATTGGGAATCGTTTTTCCCATGACGTCCTTAAAGGCAACCGATGCCACCCCGCTGGCGATGCTGAACACCAGGAGCAGTACGGCTACAGCCGCCGCCATCATCCCGCCTTCCAGTTTCCAGAAGGCACCCCCGATCAGCAGGATGGCCAACGCCTGGAAAAAAGCCGGAAAAGCCCAAAAATACTTTCGCCTGGGGTAGTTCCGAATCCTGCCGGATACAAATAATTGCGGCAGGAGGCTGCCGAGGTTTTTCAGCGGGACCAGCATACCGGAAATTCCCATACCGCCTCCAAAGAGCGAAATCATCCAGGGCAGGGTAACCCCCGGGCTGACCAACTGCTCGGCGAGTTTCGAACTGAAGCCGCTCAGGGCATTCTTCAGGAAATTCCCGGGGACATCCGTGCAGTGCACCTCGCTGATCGCACTGCAGGACCGCTCTTCCCCTTCTTCCGTTATAAACCGGTAAATCTCCTCTGCCTGTGCCAATTGCTGTTAATTAGGAATCGAACCCCTCCCCTCCGGGAACGGCATACCCGGATTCCGGCTTGCTTTTGCTATGGTACATGGTCCTGATAATCCCGTCGGCCAGGCCAATCTGGGGTACGTGGATTCGTTTGGCGCGGCTCCATTTGGCAGACATCAAAAAGATCCGGGTGGCCGGGATAATCACGTCCGCCCGGTCCGGGTTCAGGCCGAGTTCCGAGATGCGCTCCTCGTAGGTCATGCTGTTGAGAAAGTGGAAATGGGCATTGAGCCAGATCTGCGACAGGGGTTCGCCCTGCTTCCTTCCGGACATCTTGTGCAGCTTGTTGATATTCCCCCCGGATCCGATAATTTCCACCCTGGGAAAGCGCCGCACCTGTTCGCGAATCCAGGTTTCGACATCCTGCCAGTCGGCCGCGGTGACCGAATCCCCCAGCAGGCGAACGGTGCCGATGCGGAAGGACCGGGACGCCACCGCCTGGCCATCCGAAAATACCGTGTACTCCGTACTGCCCCCGCCCACATCGATATAGAGGTAGGTGCCTTCCTGCCGGATCAACCTGCTGATATCCGTGGCAGCGATAATGGCTGCTTCGCGCTGTCCGTCGATCAATTCCACCGCCATCCCGGTTTCCAGCCGGGCCTTTTCCAGGATATCCTTCCCGTTGGTCGCCTCCCGCATGGCCGAAGTGGCACAGGCCCTGTAGCGCTCTACCCCGCTTACGCGCATCAGCAGGGAGAATGCCTTCAGGGTATCCCGGATACGCCCGGCATTTGCCTCTGAAATGCGGCCCAGGCGGAAACTGTCCTCCCCGAGTCGCACGGGGACGCGGATCAGCGCGCTCTTGTTGAACTGAACCGGCCGGTCGGCGGCCTCAATGACATTTTGTACCAGCAGGCGGATGGCATTCGAACCGATGTCGATTGCGGCGAGTTTACGAATCTCCACGGGCCTCTTCCAGTTTGCGTTGGTAGAAGTTATACATCTCAAACTGAGAACGGAAAGGCGGTCGGCTATCCTGTCGGTAGGTATTGGATTGCTCGGCGTCAAAAACCCGGGCTTTCACATTATCGCGCCAGCAAATTTCGAAGGTTTCGATAAGCTCCTGCCGGATATCTTCCTGGTAGATCGGGCAGCCTACTTCCACCCGGTTGTCCAGGTTCCGGGTCATCCAGTCGGCCGAGGAAATATACACCTTGGGGTCCCCGTCATTTCCAAATATAAACAGGCGCGGGTGCTCCAGGAATTTATCCACGATGCTGATCGCCTCGATATTACTGCTCATCCCGGGAATTCCGGGAATCAGGCAGCAGACTCCCCGGACAATCAGCTGGATCTTAACCCCGGCCTCGGACGCCTTGTAGAGCAGGTCTACCATGTCGTAAGAGGTGAAGCTGTTCATCTTGATCTTGATATAGGCCTCCTTTCCGGCCCGGGCATTGGCGATTTCCTGCTTGATGAGCTTTTTAAAGCGGCTGCGGGTGTAATGCGGGGAGACGATCAGGTGCTTGTACTTTTCGATCCGGTAGGTGGTTTCGAAAAAGTCGAATACCTTGTTGAGTTCCTTCAGGATGGGTTCATGGGCCGTAAACAACGTGTAATCCGTGTAAATACGCGCCGTGGATTCATTGAAATTCCCGGTGCTTACAAAACCGTACCGCTTAATGGTATCTCCTTCCTCCCGGTCGATCACGCAGATTTTGCTGTGGACTTTCAGACCGGGCACGCCAAATATGAGCTTCACCCCTTCTTCCTGCAACTGTTCGGCGTACTCGATATTCGCCCGTTCGTCAAACCGGGCCCGCAGCTCAATCTGTACAGTCACCTGTTTGCCGTTCTTGACCGCGTTGATCAGGGAGGAGGTCACCTGGGAGTGGTCGGCCAGGCGGTAGATGGTAATCTTGATACTGCGCACTTTCGGATCCAGTGCAGCTTCCCGGAGGAATTTGATCACATAGGTGAACGTGTGGTACGGGGCGTACTGGAGGTAGTCCTTCTGCGCAATACGTTCAAAAAGGCTGCCCTCCATACTGAGGCCCACCACCGGCAACGGCTTGATCTTGTCGTACGTCAGGTCATGGCGGCCCAGGCTCGGGAACCCCATATAGTCGCGGCGGTTGTGGTAGCGGCCGCCGGGGATTACGCTGTCCGTATCCTCAATACCCATGCGCTCCTTCAGGAAGTTGAGCGTATCCTCTTCAATGGCCCGGTCGTAGACAAAGCGCACCGGGTCGCTGAGGCGGCGGTTATCGACGCTGGCGGAGATTTTTTCGATAAAGCTCTTGCTCAGGTCATTGTCGATATCCAGTTCCGCGTCCCGGGTAATCTTGATCATGTGGGCCGAAATATCCTCATAGGAAAACATATTGAAAATGCTCCGGAGCGAATAGCGGATCAGGTCGTCCAGGAGGATGATGTAGTTCTTGTCGCCCTCGCGCGGCAACTCGATAAACCGGTTGATCCCCTTGGGTATTTCGATAAGTGCATAACGGTAATCCCCGTTTTTCTTGGAATCTGCATCCGTGTCGAGCAGGGCCATTTTAACGGCGAGGTAGGCAGCGGTATCCTTCAAAATGGGAAAATCCGTGTGCTCGTCCAGGATAATCGTCATCAGTACGGGACTGACGTTCTGGATGAAATAGTTGCGCAGAAATGCTTCCTGGTGTTCCTGGATCTCCGTCTCGGTGATCATAAAAATGTTCTCGGCCTCCAGCTGCTGTTCAATTTCGTGGAGAATCCGGATACTCTTCTCCTGCTGCCGGATCACGATCTGGGTGATTTCCTCCAGCAGGTCCTTGGCCTTTTCGCCCCCCAGGACACTTTTCCCGGATTTACCGGCCTGAACGATCCGTTTGACGGTAGCGTACCGGACCTTGAAGAATTCATCCAGGTTGTTGGAGAAGATACCCAGAAAGCGCAGCCGCTCGATTAGCGGAACCCCCGGGTCCTCACTTTCCTGGAGGACGCGTTCATTGAATCGGAGCCAGCTGATTTCGCGGTTGATATATTGTTTATTCATGCAGAATTATTTGAGGTGTTTCGGGAAAACCGTGTACAGTGTCTTCCCCGTTGCGACTTCTTCCCACCGGGATTCCCCGAACCGCAAGTGGACCAGGCCGGTGGTCGGGACGTTGTCGATGGACTGGTCGCCCCAGGTATTTGCAAGGTGGGTAAAAGCGTGATTGTGACCAAATAGCAGTACCCGTTGCAACCGGTTGTCGAGCCCCGCTACAAAGCCGGCAACCGAGGACCCGGAAAAGTCATACAAAGCATCGGTAACCGTGAGTAACTCAAAAGGCAGGTCCAGGCCCCGCATCAGGATCATGCAGGTGTGCAGGGCCCGGTTTGCCGGGCTTGAAAATACGGCATCTGGGCGGGGAAAATCCGGTTTGACTTTCCGGGCAACCAGGTGCCCGTCCTGAATCCCGCGTTCCTTCAGTGGGCGGTCTTTATCGGCCACGTCGTAATCCCAGGAGGATTTACCGTGACGAATGAGTATCAGTTCTTTCATGTGTTTCTCTTTAAGGCGCCAGGCGTTCGATTTTCCAGCCTCCCCGGTCATTCATACGGTACAGCAGCCGGTCGTGCAACCGGTTTTCGCGTCCCTGCCAGAATTCCACCGATTCGGCGCGGACCAGGTAGCCCCCCCATTGTTCCGGCCTGGAAATCTCCCCCCCGCCAAGCTCTTTTTCGGCCTTTAGCAGACGTTCTTCCAGATACTCCCGGGATGGGACCACCCGGCTTTGGTCGGAAATCACCGCCCCCAACCTGCTGCCCTGTGGCCGCGATTGGAAGTACGCATCCGACTCGGCAGCGGAAACCTTCTCGGCCCGGCCCTTTACAATGACCTGCCGCTCGGTGTAGGGCCAGAAAAATGAAAGGCATACCCGGGGATCGGCTGCGATGGCCCGGCCCTTTTCACTTTCGTAATTCGTATAGAACACAAAACCTTCTTCACTGAATTTCTTCAGCAAGACCACCCGGCTCCTGGGATATCCGTCCGGCCCGACGGTGGCTAGCGTCATCGCATTGGGTTCCTCACCCCCGGCAGCGGCCTCCGCATCCCGGAACCACTGCCCGAAAAGATCCAGGGGGCGGTCCGGTACCCCGGACTCGTCCAACTGCTTTTTTTCATAGGATTTCCGGTAGGCTCCTAGGTCTTTTTCCATGGGAATTGTTCTGGGATACCAATATAATCAAACTTGGATAAAACCGGGGCGCAGACGGTCCCCGTAAACCGCTTTAATCCTGGCCGGCGCTCCATTCAAACGCCTTCCCATCCTCGGCAAGTTCCACGTTCGGAAATTGGCCCAGGGCTTCCTGCCGAAAGGCTTCCAGGTCCCGATAGCGGGTGGAATAATGCCCCAGGATCAAACGGCCCACCCCGGCGTCCCGGGCTATCCGGGCGGCCTGTAATGCCGTGGAATGGCCGGTTTCCGCCGCCAACCGGGCTTCGGTCTCCAAAAAAGTGGATTCGTGGTAGAGCGTATCCACCCCGCGGATCCACGCGGCCAGTTCCGGCTTATACGCGGTATCACTGCAGTAGGCATAACTCGCAGCAGGGGGCGGGGGCTCGGTAAGCCGGTGGTTGGGGATCGTACGGCCGTCGGCGGCTACCCCATCCGCCCCTTGCTTAATCTTCCGGTAATAGGCCTTGTCCACTCCCAGCGATTCGGCTACCCCTGCCCGTAGTTTACGCATGCCAGGCTTCCTTTGAATCAAAAAGCCGTTGGCGTAAATACGGTGGTTCAGCGGCAAGGTGGAAACCTCCAGTTTCTCGTTGGCCAGGATGGTTTCGGGCTGCGGGGAAGTCAGCTCCCGGAATTCAAGCGCAAAACGCGTGCGGGTTTCCCCAACCCTCAGCAGGAGCGAAATCGCCTCCCGGATGCCTTTGGGCCCATAGATGTGGAGCGGGCGCTCCCGGCCCAGTAGCTGGAAGGTGGCAATAAGACCCGGCAGGCCGAAAAAGTGGTCCCCGTGGAGGTGGGAGATAAATATATGGTCGATGCGCGCCAATCGGATCCGGTAGCGTCGGAGCTCCATCTGGGTGCCCTCCCCGCAATCGATCAGCAACAGGTGGCCGCCGGTTTCGAGCACTTGCGCACTCGGGTGGGTTTGGTAGCGGGGCGTGGCCGCATAACAGCCAATGACGCGGAGCTTCATGGATTGTGGATTCCCGCTCAAAGGTCCAGGTCCCGTTCGATTTCCTCCATTTCGATCATGTCCCGCGCCTCCTGGAGGGTCGGGACCGCACAGATCTCATCGGGCAGGTCGTTGTAGGACAGCGCATCGGATACCAGGACAAAGGATTTGCCTGCCCCGCGGTGCTCGTTGGAGATCTCCAGGAATTCCAGGACATCGTCGGTGGTGAGTTTTCCCAGTGAGAACAGGTTGACAATCAGGTGGTTGTTTTTAAACCTCGGGTAGGCTTCCCGGAGGTTTTTCAAAAAAGTCTGCAGGGAAACCTTTTCCTGCAGGACAATGGTGATATTCCCGTCGGTATCGAATAGCATGTGCGGCTTATTTGATCCTTGAAGCTAATAAATAAATCACAGCCATCCGAATGGCCACCCCATTCTCTACCTGGTTGAGGATGATGGACTGGCTGGAATCGGCAACATCGCTGGTAATCTCCACCCCGCGGTTGATCGGGCCCGGGTGCATGATCACGATTTCCTTGCCGAGGCTGTCGAGCAATTTCTTATCGATACCGTATTGGCGGGTATACTCCCGGGTAGACGGAAAATAACTCATGTCCATCCGCTCGTTCTGTATGCGAAGCATGTTGGCCACATGGCACCATTCCAGTGCCTTGCGCAGGTTGGGTTCCACCCGGACGCCCAGGGATTCAACATACTTGGGGATCAGCGTCCTGGGGCCGCAAACCTGGACTTCGGCCCCCTGCAGTTGCAGGGCAAAAATATTGGACAGAGCCACCCGGGAATGGAGGATGTCTCCCACAATAACCACTTTTTTTCCGGCCACCTCCCCGAGCTTCTCCCGAATGGAATAGGAGTCCAGCAGGGCCTGGGTGGGATGTTCGTGGGCGCCATCGCCCGCATTGATAATCGAGGCATTTACGTGCCTGGAGAGAAAAATACCGGCCCCCGGGTTCGGGTGCCGCATCACCACCATGTCCACCTTCATGGACAGGATGTTGTTTACCGTATCGATCAGGGTTTCCCCTTTCCGCACGGAAGACTGGGCTGCCGAAAAGTTGATAACGTCCGCCGAAAGCCGTTTTTCGGCCAGCTCAAAGGAGAGCTTTGTCCGGGTGCTGTTTTCAAAAAAGATATTCGCGATGGTGATGTCCCGCAGGGAAGGCACCTTTTTGATGGAGCGGCTGAGGACCTCCTTGAAATGGTCGGCAGTTTCAAAAATCAGGTCGAGGTCTTCCCGGCTCAGGTACTTGATCCCCAGCAAATGACGTACACTTAGCTCACTCATGCGTCATCACTGATTAGATATACGGCGTCTTCCCCGGCATTTTCCTCCCAGCAGACCTTTACGCGTTCCCCTCCAATGGCGTCCACCTGGCGTCCCCGGTAATCGGGCTGAATAGGCAGGTGACGGCTGAATCGCCGGTCAATCAGGGTGAGTAATTCCACTTCGCCCGGCCGGCCAAACGACTGGATAGCCGTCAGGGCCGCGCGGATGCTGCGCCCGGTAAACAGTACGTCGTCGATTAAAACCACGCGCTTGCCTTCCACCAGAAAATCGATTTGCGTACTGCTGGCTGCCAGAGTCTTGTCGCCCCGGCGGAAATCGTCCCGGTAAAAGGTGATATCGAGCAACCCGAACGGGATCCCCGTGACTTTGTAATCCGTCTCCAGCAATTTCAGAAGCCGTTTGGCCAGGAAGGTACCGCGGGGCTGCAACCCGATCAGGACGCTGTCGCTGAAATCCAAATGGCGTTCCAACAGTTGACAGGCAAGCCGGTGCAGGATGATGTGGATCTCTTGGGAGGAAAGCAGCACTTTTTGACTCATACCGGGCCGGCTCGATCGTTTCAGGGACAAAAATAGGCATTTCTCCCCAATATGCGGGCGGGGTTTGCAGTGCAGTCGGCGAGGCGGTTTCCGGGGGTTGCCGTCGCGGGCCCGGCGGACATAAAAAAACCCCGGGGAAACCCGGGGTTTTCTATCCTCTTGGAGAAACCGGCCTGTTATTTCTTGCCTTTTCCTTCCATCTTGTCCTTAAGGGCCTGCAGCTGCTCGTTGGCATCTCCCAGGGTGGGCTTGTTCTCGTCAGCCTGGGCAGATTTCCGGCGGGCCGCACGCACGTTGCGCTGCTCTTCCTCCTTGAAAATTGCCGTGTGGCTGGCAACCACGCGCTTGTAGTCCTTGTTGAACTCGATGATCTTGAATTCGGCTTCTTCACCCCGCAGGAGTTTTTTGCCGTCTTCTTTCTCCATATGCCGCTGGGGCACAAAGGCGGTGATATCCTCGTTGAACTCGATGATAGCTCCCTTGTCCACGATCTCCGTGATAGCGGCTTTGTGGGTTGTCCCCTCGCCGAACTCATCCTCGTACTTGTCCCAGGGGTTTTCCTGAGTTTGTTTGTGGCCGAGGCTCAGCTTGCGGCCGTCCACATCCAGTTCCAGTACCTCTACCTCCATCTCGTCCCCGACGCTGACAAACTCAGACGGGTGCTTGATTTTCTTGGTCCAGGACAGGTCGGAAATATAGATCAGGCCGTCGATACCTTCTTCCAGTTCCACAAATACGCCAAAATTCGTGTAGTTGCGGACAATTCCCTTGTGGCGGGAACCAACCGGGTACTTGCTGGTGATATCCGTCCACGGGTCCGGGGTGAGTTGCTTGAGTCCCAGGGACATCTTGCGGTCTTCCCGATCCAGGGTCAGCACCACGGCTTCCAGTTCGTCTCCGACATTCACGAAATCCTGAGCACTGCGCAGGTGCGTGGACCAGGACATTTCGGATACGTGGATCAGTCCTTCCACTCCTTCTGCCACTTCCAGGAAAGCTCCGTAATCGGCAATGACCACTACCTTTCCTTTTACCTTGTCGCCAATCTTGATCTCGTCGCCCAGGGCATCCCACGGGTGCTTTTCAAGCTGCTTGATACCCAGCTGGATCCGGGACTTGTTGTCGTCGAAATCCAGGATAACCACATTGAGCTTCTGGTCCAGGTCTACCACTTCGTTCGGGTGGTTGATCCGGCTCCATGACAAATCCGTAATGTGAACCAGGCCGTCTACGCCGCCCAGGTCGATAAACACCCCGTAGGAGGTGATGTTTTTCACCACACCTTCCAGTACCTGGCCCTTTTCGAGCTGGCTGATGATCTCCTTCTTCTGCTCCTCGATATCTGCCTCGATGAGCGCCTTGTGGGAAACCACGACGTTCTTGAATTCCTGGTTGATCTTGACCACTTTGAATTCCATGGTCTTGCCGACATACTGGTCGTAATCCCGGATGGGTTTTACGTCGATCTGCGAACCGGGCAGGAAGGCCTCGATGCCAAAGACATCCACAATCATACCTCCCTTGGTACGGCATTTTACGTAACCGGTAACTACCTCTTCCTTATCGTGGGCTTCGTTGACATTTTCCCACGCCTTGATGGTGCGCGCCTTCCGGTGTGACAGCACGAGCTGGCCGTTCTTGTCTTCCCGGATATCGATCAGCACATCCACGGTGTCGCCTACCTGCAGGTCCGGGTTGTAGCGAAACTCGTTCAGGGAGATTACCCCCTCGGATTTCGCGTTGATATCGATGATCGCCTCCCGATCCGTGATGTGGGTGATGGTCCCTTTCACCACTTCCTCGTCGGCGGTATCTACAAAGTTTTCCTTGACGAGTTGCTCAAACTCCGCGAGCTTCTCGTCCTCGACCCGCTCAATTCCCTCTTCGTACTTATCCCAGTCGAAATTTTCGAGGAATTCCTGGGGATCTTCTTGTTTGGCAGGAGCTTCTTGTTTGGCAGGAGCTTCCTGTACCTGGGTTTCAGCAGTTTCCACTGCTTCTTCCTTTTTGTTTTCTTCAGCCATTTGCTGATTTTCGTTTGTATCCCAGGGCCCGTCAGGAGCTGGCACCTGCCCCGGAAGTAGTTCTTAACAATTGATTCTTCGCCTTTTCCACTCCTGAATACGCGCTGGAAAAGGTGTGCAAAAATACAACGAATACCGCTTATTACCAAGCTTTTTCACGCCGCCGGAAAAATGGGAGGGATATTTTCTCCCGAAAGCCCCCGCTGTACGCCCTGTTTTTGTATCTTGTCTATCGATAAATTTCAATAGAAAATCGCGTATTATGAGTGTAAAATCAAAGTATCAGCCCGTCCTGGACCTGGGGCTGCAATTGGGCGTTAAAGACGGGGACGTCAGCGAAGAGGACGGGGTGCTGAAAATCAAAGGCACTACCCGTACCCAGTACGAGAAAAACCTGCTCTGGGACAAGATCAAGGAAATCGGGGGTGAAAAACCGGGCGATGTCAAGGCGAACATCAAGGTGGAGGATGCCTCCGTCTACCACCGCCATGTGGTCAAAAGCGGGGAATCCCTGAGCAAAATTGCCAAGCACTACTACGGCGACCCGATGAAATACAAACAGATATTTGAGGCCAACCGGAATATCCTGAACAACCCGGACATCATCCACCCGGACCAGGTACTGGTGATCCCAACCCCCTGACCGGGCATAAATGGAATTACAGGGTGCTTCTCAGGAAGCGCCTTTTTTTTTGTCGATAACCCGCAAGGCATGGGCGTGGATGCGCTCGAATTGCTCTTCCATGCCCATATCGCTGTTGTCGAACTCAATGGCGTCTGCCGCCTTGCGCAAGGGGGAGATTTCCCGGTTTGAATCGATGTAATCCCGGTCGCGGACATTCTGAAGCACCTCCTCATAGCGCACCTGCTCGCCACGGTCCAACAGTTCCTTGTAGCGCCTGTTGGCGCGAATTTCCGGGCTTGCTGTCATAAAGATTTTCAGATCGGCCTCTGGCAGCACCACCGTGCCGATATCCCGCCCGTCCATAACCACGCCCCCCTGGGCTGCCATGGCCTGTTGCTGGGCAACCAGCTTTTCTCGTACAGCGCCCAGGGCTGCAATCTGGCTCACGTAGCGGGATACATCCAGGTTGCGAATCTCCCCCTCCACATTCTTTCCTTCCAGGGTAACCTCAGACCGGCCGGTTTCATCGTTGCGCTCAAAACCGATCTCCAATGCAGCAAGCCGCTTTTCAAGGGCCGGCTCGTCGGGCTCCTCCCCGATCAGGCCTTCCCGGAGGGCGAAAAGGGTTACGGCCCGGTACATGGCGCCGGTGTCGATATAGATATATCCCAATTCCCGGGCGAGTTGCCGGGCCAGGGTGCTTTTGCCGGTAGACGAATACCCGTCGATGGCGATGGAGATTTTTTTCATCACAGCGTTTTAGCCCCTTTCACCTTCCGGTTGGTGACGGCAATTTCGATCACTTCCCTCATTTCAGTTACGTAGTGGAAGGTAAGTCCTTTCAGATAATCCTCCTTGATTTCGGCAATGTCGCGCCGGTTTTCCTCGCACAGGATCACCTCCTTGATCCGGGCGCGTTTGGCTGCCAGGATTTTCTCCTTGATCCCGCCCACGGGCAACACCTTGCCCCGCAGGGTAATTTCCCCGGTCATCGCAATGCTCTTTTTAACCTTGCGCTGGCTGAACAGGCTCACCAGGGAGGTGAGCATGGCGATTCCGGCGCTCGGGCCGTCCTTGGGCGTAGCGCCTTCCGGCACGTGGATGTGCACGTTGTACCTGCCGAAAACCTCCGGGTCGATGCCAAAGGCCTCCGCATTCGACTTGATGAATTCCAGGGCGATGGTGGCGGACTCCTTCATCACTTTCCCCAGGTTCCCGGTGATGTTCAGGGCTCCCTTGCCCCTGGACAATATGGATTCAATAAAGAGGATATCCCCGCCCACGCTGGTCCACGCCAGGCCGGTAACCACCCCGGCCACTTCGTTGTTTTCATATTTGTCGCGTTCCATTCGGGGGGCGCCAAGCACCTCCTCCACCACCGCGTTTGTGACTTTAACGGTATAGTCTTCATCGGTGGCGATGTGCCGTGCCGCGTAGCGCACCATTTTGGCGATCTGTTTTTCCAGGCCCCGCACCCCGGATTCCCGGGTGTACCCCTCCACGATTTTCTCGAGCTGCTTCTTCCCTATTTTCAGTTCTTTCGAGGCCAGCCCGTGCTCTTTGAGCTGTTTGGGCAGCAGGTGGCGTTTGGCGATCTCCACCTTCTCCTCAATGGTGTATCCGGTGACATTGATAATCTCCATCCGGTCCCGGAGGGCCGGCTGGATGGTCCCCAGGTTGTTGGCTGTGGCGATAAACATCACTTTGGACAGGTCGTATCCCATCTCCAGGAAATTGTCGTAGAATTCGCTATTCTGTTCGGGATCCAGGACCTCGAGCATCGCGGAGGACGGGTCGCCCTGGGCGCTGCTTGAAAGCTTGTCGATCTCGTCCAGGATAAATACCGGGTTGGATGTGCCGGCCTTTTTCAGGTTCTGGATAATCCGGCCGGGCATGGCGCCAATGTAGGTTTTCCGGTGTCCGCGGATTTCGGCCTCGTCCCTCAGCCCGCCCAGGGACATCCGGACGTATTCCCTCCCCAAAGCCTCGGCGACGGATTTTCCCAGGGAGGTTTTCCCAACCCCCGGGGGGCCGTACAGACAGAGGATGGGCGATTTCATGTCATTCCTCAATTTGAGGACTGCCAGGTATTCCACTATCCGGCGCTTCACGTCCTCCAGCCCGTAGTGGTCCCGATCCAATATTTTTTCGGCCCGTTTCAGGTCGAACCGGTCTTTGGAATACTCCCCCCAGGGAAGGTCCAGCAGCAGGTCCAGGTAATTCCGTTGGATGGAGTATTCGGCTACCTGCGGGTTCATCCGCTGCAGCTTGGCCAGTTCCTTCCCGAAATGCTCGCCCACGGCATCGGACCATTTCTTTTTCTTGGCACGGGCCTCCATCTCCTCGATCTCCTCGTCGTACGACAGCCCCCCGAGTTCCTCCTGGATGGTTTTCATCTGCTGGTGTAGGAAGTATTCCCGCTGTTGCTGGTCCATATCGCTGCGGACCTTGGACTGGAGTTCGTTCCGGAGTTCCAGTTTCTGGAATTCCGTATTCAGGTGCTTCAGGGTGGCCAGTGCCCGCTGCTGCAGATCCGATATCTCCAGGAGCTCCTGCTTTTCGCGCACTTCCAGGTTCAGGTTGGACGAAACAAAGTTGATCAGAAAGGAATCGCTCTGGATATTCTTAATGGCGAAAGAAGCCTCACTGGGAATATTCGGGTTGTCCCGGATGATCTGCAGTGCGAGCTCTTTGATGGAGTCGATGATGGTGGAAAATTCCACGTCGTCCGGTGCGGGTCGCTTCTCCCGTGTTTCCCGGACGGTTGCCGTGAGATAGGGCTTCTCGGTGAGCACCTCGGCTACCCGGAAACGCTTCTTTCCCTGGATGATTACCGTGGTGTTCCCATCGGGCATCTGCAGGACCCGCAGGATGCGGGCCACGGTTCCGAGGGTATGTATATCGGCAATCCCGGGGTTTTCCACCTCCTCGTCTTTCTGGGCCACCACCCCGATCACCTTGGAGCCCTGGTTGGCGTCCCGGATCAGGTTGATGGAGGTATCCCGGCCGGCGGTGATGGGGATCACAACCCCCGGGAACAGCACCGTATTGCGCAATGGCAGGATCGGAAGGGTTTCCGGAAGTTCCTCGTTGTGCATTTCCTGTTCGTCCTCCGGGGTCAGGAGCGGGATCAGCTCAGAATCCTGGTCGAGGTCCTGGAGCGACAGTTTGTCAAGAGATATAAACTTTGATTCAGACATGCGTCGATTTTCGGTCATTCTGTCACCTGGAGACAGATTCATTCATTTTCACAGCCCGTTATAAAATACGAAACGCGCTGTATTTCAGGAGCGTATCGCATTTTATAGGCGCTTTTATCACTAGGGTGGGACAATTCCCATGCCAAGGCGGCTAAATTGGGTGGCGCAACTGTAACAATCCGTAAATTGAATCATCTATAAGACAAAGAACAACTTTTTGAGCCAACTAACGGAACATACTGATGTTTTGTTGCAAGCGTGCCTGCAGGGCGACCATCACGCACAGATGAAAATTTACGACCGGTACTACCGCGCCATGTACAACACGGCGGTCCGGATCGTAAAGGATGCCGCAGAGGCCGAGGATATCATGCAGGAATCCTTTCTGAGTGCGTTTACGAAGCTGCACACCTATAAAGGTGAAGTGACCTTCGGGGCCTGGCTGAAGCGCATTGTGATCAACAACAGTATCTACCACTACCGGAAACAGCAGAAAAACCGGGAAGTGGCGTTGGAAAGTGTCATGTACAAGGTCGAAGACAAGGATGAAGCTGATGCTGATTCCGGGAGTACGGAACAACTGGCTCAAAAAGTCCTGGAAACCATGAAGCAGCTAAAAGACAGCTACAGAATTTCTTTGACCTTACACTTGATCGAAGGTTATGATTACAAGGAGATCTGTGAAATCATGGATATGAGTTACGGCAATTGCCGCACGACCATCTCAAGGGCCAAGGAACGGCTCCGTCAGATGCTATCCATAACACCAAGCGTATGAAAGAGAAAGACAACACATTGGAATCGCTGTTCGGGGAACTCCGCGGCGCCATGGACCACATGGAACCATCGGAAGGCCACCGGGAGCGATTCAATCAACGGCTGGGAGAACCGGCAGCCCCAAAGACACGCAGGCAGAACCTCTGGGGGCCACTGGCCCTGGCGGCATCGTTTGCCTTACTGATCACAGCCTCGGTTTTCCTGTTCCGGCCGGACGCCAGCATGGAAGAGCAGGTGGCTGAAATATCGCCGGAAGCCTCCCGAACCTCCTACTATTTTGCGAACCTGGTCCGGCAGCAGGTGGGTGAACTGGAAGCCCTCAGCAGCCCGGAAACCCGGCCGCTGATCGACGATGCGCTCCGCCAGCTCGGCCAACTGGAGGCAGATTACGGCAAGCTGGAATCCGACCTGGTAAGCGGCGGGAACAGCAAACTGATCCTCAGTGCCATGATCAATAATTTTCAGACCCGCATCGACCTCCTCCAGGAGGTGATGCAGCAAATAGAACAAATCAAACAATTCAAAAATGCGAATGATGAGACAAATACCCTCTAAACTGATCCCCCTTATACTTGCCGTGATTGCGATCGCGGGCACGGCACGTGCGAATGACCCGGTACTCAAGGGGAGGCACACCAAGGAAAAGACCATCAAAAAGGAATACCAGGTCAATGCAGATGCCCTGCTGAAGATCGCTAACAGCTACGGCAACCTGGTACTTACCTCCTGGAACGAGAACCGCGTGGTCATCGAGGTGCATATCACCACCAATGGCAACAATGAAGAGAAAGTCCAGAAAAAGCTCGACGACATCGATGTGGAATTCGAGGCGAGCGCCTCCATGGTCTCGGCCCGGACAAAGTTCCAGAAAGAAAGTTCCTGGGGCTGGTGGGGCAACAACAACAATGTGAACATGCAGATCAACTACACGGTAAAACTACCGGTTAAGAACTCGGTGAACCTGAGTAACGACTACGGCAATATCAGCCTGGATCGGGTAGACGGCCACGCACGGATTTCATGCGACTACGGCCGGCTGGATCTCGGGGAGCTGCGGGGCAGGAACAACGACCTGAATTTCGATTACACCTCCAAATCCCGGATCGGCTATATCAACTCCGGTAAAATCCGGGCGGATTACTCCGGCTTTGTCATTGAAAAAGCGGGGAACCTGGATATTGCGGCGGATTATACAGACGCCATGGTAGAATCGATGGAAAACCTCACCTACGCCAGCGATTACGGCAACCTGGAAGTTGGTGAAGCGAAAAATGTAAAGGGAAACGGTGACTATATCAACGTGAAGCTGGGCACCCTGCACGGCCATGTGGACATTTCCGCAGATTACGGCTCCATCCGCATCGGCCGGTTGGCCGAAGATGCCGGGAACGTCAGCATCCGCACCGATTATACGGGTATCAAGATCGGGTACGACCCGGACTACCATTTCGATTTCGAAATCAGCACGGAATACGCCGGGGTGAGTGGCAAGGAAGATTTCAACGTCAATGTGAGCCGGGAAAAGAACAGCAGCCGGTTTTACCAGGGGTACCACGGCAGCAGCGGCAGCGGGAACATGGTAAATATTACCAGCGACTACGGGAGCATTTCGTTTACCCGGAATTAGTAACAAAGAGCGCAGTTTGGCTACCAATAACCAGAATCAATCTAGATCGGCTACAATGAAAAACACATGGATCATCGGGATATTTTGCCTGCTGACCGCCTGCAATCTCAACGGGCAGTGGGGCAAAAAAATTAAGGGAAACGGGAGCCGGCAAACGGAAACCCGGGAGGTTGGCACCTATGATGCCATTACCGTATCGCACATCTTTACCGTGTACCTCGTTTCCGGAGCGGAAGGCACAATCCGTATCGAGGCCGAAGAAAACCTCATGGAGTACATCCACACGGACGTTTCCGGGGACGAGTTAAAAATCCGGGTGGAACGGGGCGTGCAACTCCAGCCCAGCCGGGAATTCCGCAAGGAGGGGATCCGGATCTGGGTCCCGGTGGAGTCCGTCAACGAGGTTTCGGCCAGCGGGGCCAGTGACCTGATCGGGGAAACCGCGCTGACCGCAGAACGTTTCGAGATCAATATCTCCGGCGCCGCCGATGCCGAATTGGATATCGCGGCAGATTTCCTCCGCGTCCAACTCTCCGGCGCATCGGAACTCAGGTTGCAGGGCTCCGCGGAAACGCTGGAGATTGAAGGAGCCGGCGCTTCCGACCTGGATGCATACGGACTGACGGCCCGCCATGTGGATGCAAGACTTTCGGGATCCAGCGATGCGGACGTTACGGCCAAAGAATCCCTGAAAGCCCGCGTATCCGGTGCCGGGGGGCTCTCGTACAAAGGAGACCCGCCCCGCCTGGAGAGCAAGGCCAGCGGTGCCGGGCATATCCGCAAAGGCTGAAGCCCGGGCGGGCATAGCGCCCATTATCATTAACAAATATTATTTAAACAACTATCATCGTGAAAAACACATTATTATTCGGTATCTGCTGCCTGTTGGCCGCCTGCAACCTCAGCGGGCAATGGGGTAAAAAAATCAAAGGAAATGGGAATACCGTCACGGAAACCCGGGATGTAGGCAGATACGAGGGGGTCTCCCTCTCCGGCTGGTTCGACGTTGAACTCGTATCGGGTGCAGAGGGCACCATTACCCTGGAAGGAGAGGAGAACCTCCTGGAACACCTCGAAACGGAGGTAGACCGCGACGGCACCCTGAAAATCAAAACGGAGAAAGGATACAACCTGCAACCCTCCTCCTGGAGGAATGGCGGGATCCGGATTACGGTCCCCGTCGAATCGATCGGGGAGGTTTCCCTTTCGGGTTCCGGGGATATTGTCGGCAAGACCCGGCTGGCCGCCGGACATTTCCGGACCACCATGTCCGGTAGCGGGGATATCTCCCTGGAGGTGGAAGCCGAAAACCTGGATGCCTCCCTCTCCGGGTCCGGGGACATTGTCCTGAGCGGAACGGCAGGAGCTGTTGAAATACGGGTTTCGGGGTCCGGGGATGTCCGGGCCTATGACCTGGATGCCCGGGAAGTGGAGGCGGTGGTATCCGGATCGGCAGATGTCCGGGTGACGGTGCGCGAATCCCTTACGGCGCGGGTTTCCGGATCGGGCGACATCCATTACCGGGGCAACCCGGCCCATGTGGATTCCAAAACCTCGGGGTCCGGAGATGTAGTGAAGGAGTAACGGGTTTTCAATCAATGGACGTCACAGTCAATCCGCCCCGGAAAGCGCCCCGTGCCTTTCCGGGGCTACTTTTTAACGCGGACCCGCAATAGCAGGAAAATCCCCAGGAGAAAGAAAACACCGAGCATCAGCGCAGCCGGCCGCATGCTGTTGTTCATCTGGGCTACCAGGGCAAAGATGGACATCCCGATAACGATGCCGATTTTCTCCGCCACATCGTAAAATGAGAAAAATGAAGTCGTGTCTGTGGTTTCCGGCATCAGCTTCGAATAGGTAGACCGGGAAAGTGCCTGGATGCCGCCCATAACCAATCCAACACACCCCGCGGCGATATAGAATTCCATCGGTTGCCTGACAAAGTAGGCGTAGATACAGATTACGACCCAGAGGGCATTGATCACCCCCAGGGTGGGAATATTGCCGAAGGCCTTTGAGGCCCTGGCAGTAAGCGTGGCACCGGCCACTGCCACCAACTGGATCACCAGGATGCTGACAATCAGCCCGGTGGTGCGCTCGGAATCCGTCCCCCAGGCTATTTCCTCTTCTCCGAAATACGCCGCGATCAACATGACTGTTTGCACCGCCATACTGTAGACGAAAAAGGCGCCCAGATACCGTTTGAGCACCGGCAGGTCCCGCAACTGGCGCCAGACGCCCTGCAACTCCCGGAATCCGTTGAAAATAATACGGGTGCGCTCCCCCTCCCGCCGATACCCCTTTGGCAGGTGGTAGAACGTATACTGGCTGAACAGGATCCACCACACACCCACACTGACAAATGAGTACTTCATCGCCAGGATCTCGGCGGGTTCCCCGGCTGTATCGACAATCCCGAAGGTATCCGGGGAAAGTACCATGGCCAGGTTCACCAACAACAGGATCACACTGCCGATGTAGCCCAGGGAAAACCCTTTGGCGCTCAGGCGGTCCTGTTGTTCCGGGAAGGCAATGTCCGGCAGGTAGGAATTGTTCATGGCAAAGCTCACCCAGAAACCGATAACGCCCAGGAAATAAAATACAAGCCCTACCAGGAGCGTATCCAGGGTAAACCAGTAGAGTCCAATACATGAGATGCCGCCCAGGTAGCAGAAAAATTTCATGAAGAACCGCTTATTCCCCAGGTAATCGGCAATTCCGGAGAGCAAGGGTGTGATCAGGGCGATGACTACAAAAGCGGCTGCGGTGGTATAGCTGATCAGCGGGGTGCGCCCCAGGGTCACCCCAAATACGGTCACCTGTTCCACTTCGGCCAACCGGAAAATCGCCCCCAGGTAGAGCGGGAATACGGCCGAGACGACCGTCAGGCTGTACACCGAATTCGCCCAGTCGTAGAAGGCCCAGGCATTGAGCAGCCGGCGGCTGCCTTTGTTTGCAAATGCTTTCCCCATAAAAAAAACCATCCAGTTCCCCGAATGGCTTTCAATATACAATAATTAGGCGCTCTGGTCCCCCGACCGGCCAAATTGTGCGAGACGTCCCCGAAGTTACTACTTAAAACTGGTCACCCCGAATTTGCGGGCCTCCTCCTTGGCCAGGGGCGCCCACTCGGTCAGGTTGTCGATCCGGGTTTCATTGGACGGGTGCGTACTGAGGAATTCCGGGGGGGCTTGCCCACCCTGGGCCTTCATCCGCTTCCAGAGTTCGGCTGCTTCATCCGGGTTGTATCCGGCAATCGCCATTATCTGCAGTCCGATCCGGTCTGCTTCCGTTTCGTGGCTCCGGCTGAACGGCAACATGCCCCCAACCGTGGTTCCCAGGCCATAGGCCTGCATATAGGCATTCCGCTTTTCCGGGTCGTCCACGGCTACGGCCACGCCAACAGCCCCGATTTGTTGCAGCATCCCGGCACTCATACGCTGTGCCCCGTGGTCGGCAAGGGCATGCGCCACTTCATGGCCCATGACCACCGCCACGCCGGTTTCTCCCTGGCAGATCGGCAGGATGCCCGTATAGAAGACAATTTTACCCCCGGGCATGCACCAGGCATTGACTGTTTCGTCTTTGACCAGGTTGTATTCCCAACGGTAATCTTTCAGGTAGCCCGGGTATCCGTTGGCGGTAAGCCATCGCTCTGCCGCATTGGCAATACGCTGCCCAACGGCGGTTATCATATTGGCCTCCGCCCCGGTTTCTACAACGTTGTTCTCTTCCAGAAACTGGTCGTACTGGGCAAAAGCCATAGGGAATATCTGGCTGTTCGGGTAGAAGTTCAGGGTGTTTTTTCCGGTAAACGGATTCGTTTTGCACGCGGCTACCGAAAGGAATAACACACATGCCAGCAAGGCCTTTTTCATATGAGGAAATTTGAATTCGTGCACCGGGTAAATTACGAAAAAATCAAGTCCCGCTTATGTGCAATACGCTGAAATTTTTGCTGATTTCAATGGTGTTGTCCCCGTTGATGCGAAGCTCTTTCAACGGGACCTTTTCATTGTCGATCTCGACGCTTTTGATGCGGAACGGCAGGCCCACCAGGTTGATCTTAAAGGTATCATAGGAGGTGATAAAGGAGCCGTCCTTGAATTGTTGCAGGATTACCTCCTTTTCCTTTCCGCTGAATCGGAAATTCCGGATGCTGTACCCGCCCTTTTTGTAGTCGTAGCCGTCCTGGGCGTCCTCGTAAAGCGTCGATTGCTCCTGCCCCAGTTTGTAATAGACATTCAGCTCCATCTGTTCGAGCTTCTTCTCCCCCACGTATTGCTGCACCGGGAATTTCGGGATAATGGCCCCCTCCCGGATAAAGATCGGGATCTTGTCGATGTCGGCCACCACCCATTTTTCGCTCCCGCCTTCCACGATTTCCCCGGTCCAGAAATTGTGCCACTTCCCCCGCGGGATATACATCCGGCGGCCCTTGGCATTGGGCTCCTGGATCGGGCAGACCAGGATCTGGTCCCCGAAGATGAATTCGTCTGTGCGGAAATGCGTCTGCGTATCCTCCTGGTCGTAATACACCAGGGGTTTGAGCATCGGGACGCCTTCCTTGACGTATTTCCAGAAGCTCGTGTAGAGGTAGGGCAGCAACTGGTACCGGAGTTCGATAAATTTCCGGACTATCCCGGTCACTTCCTCGTCAAACGACCAGGGTTCCTGGTCGCCGTGGTCGCCGCTGGAATGCACCCGGCAGAAGGGGTGGAATATCCCCAGCTGCACCCACCGGGCAAAGAGTTCCCCGTTGGGCTGTTCTGCAAAGCCCCCGATATCCGAGCCGACAAATGAATAGCCGCTCATGCACATGCGCTGGACCTGAACGTTGGCAATCCACAAATGTTCCCAGGTTGCTACGTTGTCCCCGGTCCAGGTACAGGCGTAGCGCTGGGTCCCTGCGTAGGCCGCCCGCGTAATCACAAAAGGACGCTTCGGAAAGACGTATTTCTTGACCCCCTCGTACGTGGCCCGGACCATCTGCATCCCGTAGATATTATGGGCCTTCCGATGGCTGCAGGGGTTCCCGTCATAGTCGTGGCGCATATCCAGGGGGGCTGTTTTGGTGGGGACTTCCATCACGGCCGGTTCGTTCATATCGTTCCACACGGCGTGCAAGCCGCTTTCCTTGATGAAGTCCTCGTACAGTCCGGCCCACCATTCCCGGACTTCCGGATTCGTATAATCCGGAAAACTACAGGGCCCTGGCCATACTTTCCCATGCATAATCGGGCCGTCCGCGCGTTTGCAGAAGTAATCGTTTTCCAGGCCTTCCTGGTACACCCAGTAGTTCCGGTCTACCTTGATCCCCGGGTCGATCATCACCACGGTC
Organism: Robiginitalea sp.; assembly: GCF_982776155.1. Lineage (NCBI taxonomy): Bacteria > Pseudomonadati > Bacteroidota > Flavobacteriia > Flavobacteriales > Flavobacteriaceae > Robiginitalea > Robiginitalea sp. The sequence continues at coordinate 93,985 of NZ_CEXZKX010000001.1, read as the reverse complement.
TTGAACCCGTCCTTCTCCAGGTCGCCAATCATTTTCTTCGGGTTCGGGAAGCGCTTCTTATCCCAGGTAAAGCACCGGAACCCATCCATGTAATCGATATCCAGGTAGATCGCATCGCAGGGAATTTGCAGTTTCCTGAAGTTTTTGGCCAGTTCCCGAACGCGTTTTTCCGGGTAATAGCTCCACTTGGACTGGTGGTACCCCAGCGCCCACAGGGGCGGAAGTTCCGGGGTGCCGGTAAGGTCCGTATAGGACTGCACCACTTTGGATATGGCCGGGCCGTAAAAGAAGTAATAATTCATCTCCCCCCCGTCGGCCCAAAAGCTCGTTACGTTGCGGCGTTCATGCGAAAAATCAAAATGGGTACAGAAGGAATTGTCAAAGAAAATACCGTAGGCCTGGTTGTTGTGCAGGCCAATGTAGAAGGGGATTGCCTTGTAAAGCGGGTCCTGCTCCTTGCCGAATGCGTACTGGTCCGTAACCCAGTTGTTGACGCGCCGTCCCTTGAGGTTCGAATGGGTCGCCTTGTCGCCCATCCCGTAAAAGCTCTCCGAAGACTGGGTAATCTTGCTCATTTTTACGGTATTTCCCCCAAAAGCGTAATTCTCTTCCCAGTGGAATCCCAGTTCGTCCTCGTTGATGATGTTGCCCTCCAGGTCGGATATTTGCACCCGGAGGCTCTTCTTGTCTACCAGCACCTGCAGGCGGGAGGTGAAGATCCGGTAATCCGATTCTGTTTCCTCGTCCCGCAATTCGTTGTAACCCCCGGTGGCATCCGGGGCTATCGCATAGGAAAAATCGGGTTCGAAATTATAATCCGTGGCATAACGGAAGCGCAGGGCGCTATTCCGTAAAACGGTGATTTCCAGGACGACCCCGTTGTCTGTGGTAAAATAAAATTTCCCGGAGTCCGTATGGTAGTCCACCACTTGATTGGGATACAAATTGCCTTTGTACTCCAGTTCCGTATTGGTGATCATAGTCGGTTATATTAAAGCCTCACAAAAAAAAGACAATACGGCGAGAATAGGAAATGTTTCCCCCGTCAAATATGAACGATAACGTTTGCGACTGTTCCCCAAGCCGGTTTTGCTGTAATCTGCTGGCTGGCACCCGGGAACATTCTACCATTCATTTACCGGAAAACCACTACCGAAAGGGGCGGCAGGTTAATTTCAACAGACCGGTCGAAACCGTGCCAGGGGGTTTTGCTGATCTTTGCCACGCCGTTTTCCATGCCGCTGCCCCCGTATTTCTCGGCGTCGCTGTTGAACAATTCCTTCAGCTGCCGGGTTTTGGGCACCCCGATCCGATACCCTTCCCGGGGCACCGGCGTCAGGTTGCAGGCGATGATCAGGTTGTCTTTGGGCTCGTTCCCCATGCGCATATAGGTGAGGACGGAATTCTCCGCATCCCCGTAGTCGATCCACCGGAATCCCTCGTGGCTGTATTGCTTTTCATACAGGGCGGGTTGTTCGCGATAGAGCGTATTGAGGTCCCTGACCACCTGTTGTACCCCTTTGTGAAAATCGTACTGCAAGAGGTGCCAGTCCAGGCTCTGCTGGAAGTTCCACTCGGACGACTGCCCGAATTCCCCCCCCATAAAAAGCAGGTTGGACCCCGGATGGGTAAACATATAGCCGAACAGCAGCCGCAGGTTGGCAAACCGCTGCCATTCGTCCCCGGGCATCCGGTAGAGCAGCGATTGTTTCCCGTACACCACCTCGTCGTGCGAAAACGGCAGCATAAAGTTTTCGGTAAACGCATAGGTCATGCTGAAGGTAATATCGTTCTGGTGGTGTTTCCGGTAAACGGGTTCCTTCTTAAAGTATTCCAGGGTGTCGTGCATCCAGCCCATCATCCATTTCATACCAAAGCCCAATCCGCCGACATCCACCGGCTTGGTTACTTTGGAGAAGGCTGTGGATTCCTCCGCGATGGTTTGCACCCCCGGGTAGTTCCCATAGACCTGCGCATTGAGCTCCCGGATAAAGGAGATGGCTTCCAGGTGTTCGTTATTGCCGTACATATTGGGCTCCCACTCCCCTTCTTCCCGGGAGTAGTCCAGGTAGAGCATGGAGGCTACGGCATCCACCCGCAACCCGTCCACGTGAAAGTGGTCCAGCCAGTAGAGGGCGTTGCTGATCAGGAAGGCGCGCACTTCGTTCCGGCCGTAATTGAAGATCAGGCTCTTCCAGTCCGGGTGGTAGCCTTTTCGCCGGTCCGGGTGCTCGTAAAGGTGCGACCCGTCAAAATTCCCCAGCCCGTGGGCATCTTCGGGGAAGTGGGACGGCACCCAGTCCAGGATCACCCCGATGCCGGCCCGGTGCAGGGCATCCACGAGTACCTTGAAGTCCTCCGGTTTCCCAAAGCGGGAAGTGGGCGCAAAATACCCCGTTAGCTGGTACCCCCAGGAAGGGTCGTAGGGGAACTCCATGACCGGCATAAATTCCACATGGGTAAAGTTCATCTCTTTGACGTATTCCACAAGCTGGTCGGCCAATTCCAGATACGTCAGGAATTCGTTGTCTGCATTTCGCCTCCAGGAACCCAAATGGACTTCATACACGGAATACGGTTTGTCCAGCCCGTTGTGCCCGGCCCGGTTTTTCATCCAGGTCCCGTCCTTCCATTTGTGGTCATCCGCCCAAACAACGGAGGCTGTTTTAGGCGGGTGCTCCGAATACCGCGCAAAGGGATCCGCTTTTTCGGTTTTGACGTCATTGACATGCGAATGGATCTTGTATTTATAAAGCGTACCCTGGTCCAGGCCAGGGATAAAGCCTTCCCATATGCCACTTTCATCCCACCGGACGTTCAGGGGGTGCTCTCCTTCCAGCCAGTAATTGAAGTCGCCGACCACGGAAACCGATTTGGCCGAAGGCGCCCATACGGCAAAATACACGCCTTTTTCACCATCCACTTCGGTGAGGTGGGACCCCATTTTCTCGTAGAGCCGGTAGTGCTTCCCGGATTTAAACAGGTTGATGTCGAATTCCGTAAAAAAGCTATGCGGGATAACTTTGCCCATAGTCAGTTGTTGTGTTTTGTTAATCGTTAATGATACTCCGGATGCCTTCCAGGGGGATTACAGCCCAGTCCGGGCGCGAATTCATTTCGTATCCCAGTTCGTAAACGGCTTTCTCCAGCATGCAGTATTTCAGCAGGAAAATCCGCTCGGCACTGTAGCCGATGTTGATGTTGTGGTCCTGGATCATCTGAACGTATGTGTCCAGGAAAACCCCCACAAAATACCGGTATAGCACCTCGCCCGCGGCAAAAAGTTCGTCCTGGGGGTACGGATACTTGCCCGGGTTGTCGAAAATGGTGGCGTACACTGCGTAGTGGAAGGAACGGAAAATTCCGGCAATATCCTTCAAAGGGGGTTGTTTCACTTTCCGGTCCCGGATGGTGCTCTCTGGTTCCCCCTCGAAATCGAGCAGGAAAAAATCATCCCCCTGCACGAGGATTTGGCCCAGGTGGTAGTCGCCGTGTACGCGCAACCGCTCCCCCTTGAGTTTGGTCCAGTCGAAATTGACAAACCGCTTCCGGATTTCATTCTTCCGCTCCAAAAATTCATTGGCGAGTTCCAGGGCCTGCCCCTCGAGGCGTCCCAGGTTGTTCTCCACCATGTTCAGCCGGTTCTGGAACATGTAGAGGAGCCGGTTTTTTAACCATACTTCATAATCCCCGTTAAAACGGGTGGGCGTAAATGCTGTATCCTCGAATTCTGAACCCAGGGCAATGTGCATTTCCGCCGTTCGCTGCGCCAGTTTCTGGAGTTTCAGAAAAACGCTGAGACCGGCCCAGTCGATGATTTCCGGAGGTACCTGCCGCGAATTGATCCGCTGGAAAAGCTCGAGTTTCGGCAGGCGGTCCACCCGTATCCCCTTGTATTCGAGGTTGCAGAAGATTTTGTGCAGCTCTTTGAGCATATAGTCCCAGGCATCGCCCTGGTTGGGGACGAGTTCCTGCATGAGCGCAATGGTCACATTGACGTTGTCCGTGTCCATGATACTGAGGCTCCCCTGATAAGCCGGGGTGTTCTTATAGCCTTTTCGTTCGGACAGGAACCGGCTCATTTCGTAGTCCGGGTTCTTATCGGCGTAAATCCGGCGGAAGAACTTGATGACGGACTTCCCGTTGATAATGATCGAGGTATTGCTCTGTTCGAGCCCCATAAATTTCGATGACTCGTACGGGGTGCCCCGAAATTCCGTGCTCTTGTGGTACCGCACGCGGGTGGTGTCGTTGGGTTCCGCCATCAGGATGCGTTCGTAGACCAGCCGTCGGAATGCCTCCAAATTGACTGCATCGATGATAAAGCCCTCCTGGCCGCGGATCGCCAGGGGCAGGATCCGGTCTCTTTCCGCAAAGCTCTCATCCGATACAAATGCAATAGGCAAAAAATAATGCTGGTAGAAGGCCTCCTCGAAATTGACCTCCAGGAGCAGGCCGTAATACACCTCCTCGTTGTGCTGAATCCTGAAGTACTCCTGCAGTTCGATATACTTCATCGTGCTGGACTTGCCCCCGTACCAGCGTTGCTGCACCACGTAGTTTTCCAGCACATCCGAAAGGAAGACCTCCACGAACCGCTCGTCGTCCATGAGCTGTTCCCAGGGGATATCAAATTGGAGCCCTTCCACCTGGACGGCTTCCTGTGCCGGGGCCTCCGCGCTATCGGACCCTTTCTGCTGCTTTGCTTCTGCTGCTTTTTTCGCCATGACCTATCTTCTGATATGAAAGATATGGAAAGGAAGGCCGGGATGCAACTCCGCGTAGTTCCATTCCTTGTCCCATCGATAGCTGGTCTGGGTCATCAAATCCACCACTTCCAGGGCCCCGCCGGAATCCGGCCCCATGGCTTCCCAGGGGATGCGCACAAACCCGCTCTGGCTGCCGAACTGGTCCAGGCTGATAACCACCAGGATTTCATCCTGGCGCAAGTGATCCCACTTATAATAGGCCAGCATCTGCGGGTTTTCCAGGCCGCAGAAATAGATGTTGTTGGTCTGTTGCAGGGCCGGGTGTTCCCGGCGGATGGCATTCACCTTGGAAATGACGTGCGTCAGTTTGTTTTTCACCCCCCAGTCCCAATGGCGGATCTCGTACTTCTCGCAATCCAGGTACTCCTCCTTGCCGGGCAGCGGGGCATTGGCCATATACTCAAAAACGGGGCCGTAGATCCCGATATTCCCCGAGAGCGTGGCTGCCAGCCCATAGCGGATCAGGTGGATCGCTTCCCCCGCGTTCTGCAGGTGGTGCGGGTTGATGTCCGGGGTATTCGGCCAGAAGTTCGGCCGGTAGTACTCCCGCATATCCGTTTGGGTGAGCTCCACCATATAGTCGATCAGCTCCTGTTTGTGCTCCCGCCACGTAAAATAGGTGTAGGACTGGGAAAAGCCCTGTTTGGCCAGTTGCTGCATGATCCTCGGGCGGGAAAACGCCTCGGCCAGGAACAGGACGTCCGGGTGTTTCTTTTTGACTTCGGCAATCAGCCAGTTCCAGAAATAGTAGGGTTTTGTATGCGGGTTGTCCACCCTGAAAATCGTTACCCCGAAGCCGACCCATTGGAGGGTTACTTCCAGCAATTCCTTCCAGAGCGCCTTGTATGCGGGTGTTTCGAAATAAAAGTTGACGATGTCCTGGTATTTCTTCGGCGGGTTTTCCGCGTACTGCATCGTGCCGTCCGGCCGCTTGCGGAACCATTCGGGGTGCTCCGCAATGTACGGGTGGTCCGGGGCTGCCTGGAAGGCCAGGTCCATGGCGATCTCCAACCCGTGTTCCCCGGCTTTCCGGACCAACTGCCGGAAATCCTCCTCGGTTCCCAGTTCCGGGTGGATGGCCCGGTGCCCGCCGTGGCGCGACCCGATGGCCCAGGGGACCCCGCAGTCCCCATCCTCCGCCTCGGTGGTATTGTTTTTGCCTTTCCGGTTCTTTTCCCCGATCGGGTGGATCGGGGGGAAATAGACCGTGTCGAAACCCATCTCCGCAATCCGGGGCAGCAACCGCTCGCAATCCGCGAAGGTGCCGTGTTTTCCGGGGGTCGGGGAAGCCGAACGCGGAAAAAACTCGTACCACGTACTGAACTCCGCCTTCTTCCGGTCTACGTAAACCTCCAGGGGTTCCGTGGTATTTGCCAGCCGGCGCTCCGGGTGCTCCATAAAGAGCTCGTGCAGGCGGTCGGAAACCGCGGCCTCCACCGCCTGGTCGTACCGCCCTGCATCCTCAAATACCGGGATCAGGTCCCTGGCATAAGCCCTGTCGGCTTTTCCGGCATCTTTGGCCAGGTGTTCCAGGTATTGCACCCCGTCGAGCAATTCGCTCCGGACGTGCTGCCCGTCCCGGATCTTTGCCCCGATCCCGTGTTGCCAGTTCAGGGCGTAATCCACCCATCCCCGGACCTTGTACTGATAAAATCCCTGTTTGGCAACGGTAAAGGAGGCCTGGTAACGGTCGTTTTCCAGGGGCAGCATCCGCACGCTGTCCCAACGCCGCTCCGATTGGTGTTTGTAGAGTACCTCGGCCTGCATTACGTCGTGACCGTCCGGAAGGATGTCGGCGGATACCTCCACGGTATCCCCTACCACCCGTTTGATAAAAAATTTGCCGCAGTCCAACTGGGGCCTCACGGCATCGATAACTACGCGTTCTTGTCGGAACATATTTGTCTGCTTGTTTGTCTGCTTGGTATGTCTTTAAATGTAACCAATTCCTGAGATTTGGCGAAACCCGCGGGAACCCGGGCCAATTAGGTGCGGGCGAGCCGGAGCCGTTAAACGCAACGCCACGGCTTTACCTGTTTGAATACACCCGGTATTCCAGCGGCTCCAGTACCAGTGTATCCCCGGGCCCCAGAAATCCGCTTTGCCCACCGAATATCCGCTTGTACTCCCCGGAATAGCCCAGCCCGCCCAATACGGCCTCCCTCGGGTGGGTCGAAAGGTTTAAGACGACGACCACCCGGTCTGTTTCAAAACCCCTTGTAAAGGCATAGACCCAACGGTCCACCCCCGTCGGGATTTTAACCACGCGGCCCCCTCCCTCCGTATTCCAGAGGGCCCGGTTGCGGTGCCGCAATTCATTCAACGCCTTGTAAAAATCAGTATACGGGTAGTCCCCCCAGGAGATTTCGTCTTTCTCAAAAAAAGCCAGTTGGCGGTCCATGGCGGCTTCCTGCCCGGAATAAACCAGGGGGATCCCCCGAAGCGTGGCGGCAAGGACGGCAAAGACAAGGTGGGCAGCGCCCATACGCCGGAACTCCGTTCCCGCCCAGGCGTTTTCATCGTGGTTGGAAGTAAAATACATCTTCAGGCCGCGCCGGTACCTTTCCGCCTGCCGGCTGAGTTGCCGGTCGATTTCCAGGGCATCCGCTGTGGCTGTTGAGTCCTCCACGGGCGATGCCGCTATATTCCCCTGATCGAGTTGCCTTCCCCCTGCTGCGCCCCCCAGGCTTTTGGCTATTTCGTTGAACAGGTGGTGCATGTCCCAGCCGTAATCTGCGGTGAAATACCCGGAATTCACCAATTCGGAGTCCTCGGCTTCCGCCAGCATAAAAAGCGGCCTGATCGCATACAGGGTCCGCGTACACTCCTCCCAGAAATCGACCGGGACACCATGGGCCACGTCCGCCCGGAACCCGTCGATCCCGGATTCCCGGACCCAATAGGTCATGGCGTCTATCATCGCCTGGCGCATCTCCGGGTTGCCATAGTCCAGGGCCGCCACGTCCGTCCATCCCCAGGATTTCCCCGTGCCCGGGTTCACCGGGTCGATTATTTTACCACTATCCCCCCGGATATACCAATCCGGGTGCTCCCGGATCCAGCTGTGGTCCCAACCCGTGTGGTTTGGCACCCAGTCCAGGATCACGCGCATACCGAGGCGGTGGATCTCCTCCACGAGCTGGCAAAACTCCTCGAAAGACCCGAAATCCGGGTTTGTAGCCAGGTAATCTGAAAGTGCATAGGGGCTGCCCATCGGGCCTTTCCTTCGTTCCCGGCTAACGGGTTGCACCGGCATAAACCAAAGGATATCGACCCCCATATCCCGCAGCCGCGGTAAGTGGTTCCGGAATGCGGCAAATGTACCCTCCGGCGTATATTGCCTCAGGTTCACCTCGTAGAGGTTCGACCACCGCAACCAATCGGGTACCGGGGTGTCTATGGCAGTATTTGAAGCGTCTTCCATGTGTTGGCAGTTCTTTTCATCGGGTTGATCTCGCGTCACCGCCCCTGGCGGCGGCTCCGTGCGGAAACCCCCAGTACCCTTGCCACAAAGCACCGGGCGATCAGCTTTTGGTCATCCCGGCCAAATCGATGGCGCGCCGGTCGCGTACCCTGAGCGTCAGCAATCCCGACAGGATCATCGCCAAGCCGCCCACAACCAGGGCATACACGGGCTCTCCTCCGAACAGGCCGCTGACCAGGAACCCAAGGATCGTGGCAGCCACCATTTGCGGGATAACGATAAAAAAATTGAACACCCCCATGTAGTATCCCATTTTTTTCGGGGGCAGGGCGCCGGCGAGCATCGCGTAAGGCACCGAAAGGATACTGGCCCAGGCAATTCCCACTCCGACCATGGACAGGAGCAGCCAGTCCGGGTCGGTGATGAAATACACGGACATCAGGCCCAACCCGCCCAGGGTGAGGGCGATCAGATGGGTGATCTTCCGGCTCGTCTTCTTGGCCAGGACCGGCAGGAGGAACGCCACTACAGCGGCCACCCCGTTATACACCCCGAAAAGCACAGTTACCCAGTCTGCCCCGTCATTGTAAAGTTCGGAGGTCGTATCCCGGGTGCCGTAGACATGTCCGGTAACCGCCTGGGTGGTATAGATCCACATGGAAAAAAGTGCGAACCAGGAAAAAAACTGGACCCAGGCAAGTTGTTTCATGGTGTCCGGCATATTGAGCAGGTCGGACATGATGGTCACAAAACCATTGCGGCCCTTCCGGCGCCGAATAGCAGACGCCGCCAGGAAGAGGATGCCAACCAGGGCAAAGCCCACGGTGAGGACATAGAGTTCTTTTTGCAAATTGTAATAATACGGGATGGCCGTAGCGAGCAACCCCGCGGCCAGGAACATGATACCATACTGCCGCAACCGGGCAATCCGCCGCTCGTTTTCCTCCGGAGACAGGTCGGGGGTGGGGAAATCCCGGTTCTCCTCGAATTGCTCCAATTCTTCCGGACTGTATTCGCGGGATCGCCAGACGGTCCAGAGAACCGCAGTCAGGAAGACGCCCCCCCCGACATAAAACGACCATTTTACCGAATCCGGGATCACCCCTTCCGGTGCCGTATTGCTGATCCCCAGCCAATTGGTAAACACATAGGGCATCACGGAGCCCACCACGGCGCCCAAACCGATAAAGAAACTCTGCATGGCAAAGCCCAGGGTTCGCTGGTCTCCGGGAAGGTTGTCCCCTACAAAGGCCCGGAACGGCTCCATGGCGACGTTGATGGAGGCATCCATGATCCAAAGCATTCCCGCTGCCACCCACAGGGCAGGTGAATTCGGCATGATGCACAGGGCGATAGAGGCCAGGATGGCCCCGGCCAGAAAATAGGGGCGCCTGCGGCCCAGCCGCGTCCAGGTGCGGTCGCTGAAATACCCGATGATAGGCTGCACCACCAGGCCGGTAACCGGCGCTGCTATCCAGAGGATGGGGATCTGGTCTATTTCCGCCCCGAGGGTTTCAAATATCCGGGAGGTATTGGCATTTTGCAGGGCGAATCCGAATTGGATACCCAGGAATCCGAAACTCATATTCCAGATTTCCCAGAAACTCAGGCGTTTTTTCTTCATGGGCGAGTCGTTCTCGATTCAATTGGCTGGCCGCCTTGCCGTTTGGCGTGTGCGGGACTTAAATATAGGGAAAATCCCAGCGGAAATAACCCCGGCTGCGATAGGCGGCAACCTCCTTCCGGGGGTATTCGGGGACGCCGTCTCCCCGGTTTTTTTACTTTTTCCAAACCCGTTGGAATCCACCAATCCCGGTATACGACGTCCTTAAATAACATTTTTGGAACGCTTTTTGTCTTTACCTTGTGAAAACGGGACCTTTCCAGTTCCGTCAAAACCAAAAAAATCGATCATTATGCAAAAAATCAACGCACTTCTCAGTCTTATACTGGTCCTTGTAATCAGTTCCTGTGAGGGTCCTGCCGGCCCTCCCGGCCCCCCCGGTTTTGATGGGGTAGACGGGCTCGACGGCCTGGACGGTGTCAACATCCTGGGCCAGGTTTACGATATCACCGGTGATTTCACCCCCGGAAACGACTACAGTCTCTTCTCTGAATTCGCAGTGGATGCGCCGTCGGTGGAAGTCTTTGAAACGGATGTGGTACTGGTCTATATCCTCTGGGACCAACTCGACGACCCGGACGGCGGCGCCCCGATTGACCTGTGGCGCCTCCTGCCCCAGACCCGCCTGCTGGACCAGGGTATCCTGCAGTACAATTACGACCACACCTTCCTGGATGTGAGTATTTTCATGGAAGCCGATTTTGACCTGGGCACCCTGCCGCCTGCGGATACGGATAACCAGACCTTCCGGATCGCGATCCTCCCCGCCGACGGGGTAAGCCAGGCAGGAATCGACGTGGCCGATATGCAGGCTGTCCTGGACTACATGAATGTACAGGCAGCGGATATCCCCGTGGTTTCCCCAAAATAACCCGGGGCAGGACGCGGGCAGGGCGAATCGGATGCCCCATGGCACTGCGCCATACCATGAACGAAACACCCCCCCGGCATTCCCGGGGGTTTTTTTATGGCGTATATTTGAAAGGAATGCCCGACAGTTTCGTCGAATAAAAAAACACCTCTATGAAATTGAAATACATCTGCTTCCTGATTGCTGCCCTGCTCCTTGCGAGCTGCCGGGGGCAATCCGGGGAAAAAGACGCTGCAACGACCCAGGACGGGCCGGCCGTAGCCGAAAATTTTAAAGTACAGAAAACCGAAGCCGAGTGGCGGGCGGAATTGACGGACCTGGAATTCTACATCCTGCGCAAAGCCGGAACGGAAAACCCCGGGTCCAGCGACTTGCTGAATAACAAACAGGCCGGGACCTACGTCTGCGCCGGTTGCCAGACCCCGGTTTTCCGGAGCGAACACAAATTCGATTCCGGGACCGGCTGGCCGAGTTTCGACCGGGAAATTGAGGGCAATGTGGCCTATAGTGTGGATACCGCCTTCGGGATGACCCGGACGGAAGAACACTGCGCGGTCTGCGGTGGTCACCTGGGCCATGTTTTCGACGACGGCCCCCGCCAAACCACCGGTAAAAGGCATTGTATCAACGGTGCCGCCCTGGACTTTATCCCGGCGCAATAAACCCCCGGTAGCATTCGGATGGGTTTCGTACCTTTGCCCGTGAAAAATCAGCGAAACAATTCATCTATGAGCAGCTTTGACGTACTAGTTCTCGGCAGCGGGCCCGGCGGGTATGTAACCGCCATCCGCGCATCCCAACTCGGTTTTAAAACCGCCATTGTAGAAAAGGAAAGCCTGGGGGGCGTTTGCCTCAACTGGGGCTGTATCCCCACCAAGGCGCTGCTGAAATCGGCCCAGGTGTTTGAATACCTGCAACATGCAGGCGATTACGGCCTCAGCGTGGAAGGCGCCGATAAGGATTTCGGGGCCGTGGTAAAGCGGAGCCGTAGCGTGGCCGACGGGATGAGCAAAGGCGTGCAGTTCCTCATGAAGAAGAATAAAATTGAAGTGCTCCAAGGTTTTGGCACGCTGAAACCGGGGAAAAAAGTAAGCGTCAAAGATGCCGACGGCAAGGAAACCACCTACGAGGCCTCGCATATCATCATCGCTACGGGCGCGAAGAGCCGTGAACTCCCGAGCCTCCCCCAGGACGGGAAGAAAATCATCGGGTACCGCGAAGCGATGACCCTGGAGAAGCAACCCAAAAAGATGATCGTCGTAGGGAGCGGGGCCATCGGTATCGAATTTGCCTACTTCTACAACGCGATGGGCACTGAGGTAACCGTGGTGGAATTCCTGCCGAATATCGTCCCTGTTGAGGACGAAGAAGTTTCCAAGCAACTCGAACGCAGTTTTAAAAAGGCCGGGGTCAAGGTGATGACTTCCTCGGAAGTCACCAAGGTGGATACATCCGGGGACGGGGTCAAGGCCACCGTCAAGACTTCCAAGGGGGAACAAACCCTGGAGGCAGACATCGTGTTGTCGGCTGTGGGCATCAAGACGAATATCGAAAATATCGGGCTCGAGGACGTGGGAATTGCCACGGACCGCGACAAGATCATGGTCAATGACTATTACCAGACCAACATCCCGGGATACTATGCCATCGGCGACGTCACCCCGGGGCCTGCCCTGGCGCATGTGGCCTCTGCCGAAGGCATCCTGTGCGTGGAGAAAATTGCAGGTATGCACGTAGAACCCCTGGACTACGGCAACATCCCCGGTTGTACCTATTGCATGCCGGAAGTGGCGTCCGTCGGGATGACGGAGGCCCAGGCAAGGGAAGCGGGATACGACGTGAAGGTGGGTAAGTTCCCGTTTTCAGCCAGCGGCAAGGCGAAGGCCTCCGGAAACCCGGATGGTTTCGTCAAGGTGATTTTCGATGCAAAATACGGGGAGTGGCTCGGTTGCCATATGATTGGGGCCGGGGTCACCGACATGATTGCCGAAGCCGTAGTGGGCCGGAAACTCGAAACCACCGGGCACGAAATCCTCAAAGCGGTGCACCCGCACCCCACTATGAGCGAGGCGGTCATGGAAGCCGTGGCAGATGCCTATGACGAAGTAATCCACTTGTAATACCCCGGTCCGGCCGCGCCCCTATGCTATCGATTTTCAGGATTCTCGCAATTTTGGAAGGCATCAGCTTCCTGCTGCTTTTCGGCCTTACCATGCCGCTGAAATACTGGGCGGGTATTGGTGAGCCCAACCAATATGTAGGGTACGCACATGGATTCCTTTTTATCGGGTATGTGGCGCTCGCACTGGTGGTGTGGAAGGAACAGGGATGGGGGTGGAAGATCCTCGCCTGGCTTCTGCTGGCCTCCCTCCTGCCCTTTGGCACGTTTTACCTGGACAGCCGCTTTCTCGGCAAGGTCTAATCCGGGAGGAAACTCCGGATAGCCAGGTCGTAGCCTTTGAGCCCGAATCCAAAGATGACCCCTTTGGCTCCGGGAGAGACATAGGATGCGTGCCTGAAGGACTCCCTTTCCGCTACGTTGGAAATATGGACTTCCACCACCGGGGTTTCCACAGCCCTGACGGCGTCGCCAATCCCGACTGAGGTATGGGTATAGGCGGCGGCGTTCAGGATGATGCCGTCGTAATCAAATCCCGTTTCCTGGATCTTGCCGATAATTTCCCCTTCGATATTCGACTGGAAGTATTCGAGCTGCACGTCTTTGAACCGAAACTGCAATTCGCTGAAATACGCTTCAAAGGTGGTGTTGCCGTAGACCTCCGGTTCCCGCTTGCCCAGCAGGTTCAGGTTGGGTCCGTTGATGATGATGAGCTTCATGGGGTAAATGTAGCAAAAAACCACAAGCGGCCCGGGCAGCAGCATTCGAAGTGGATGCATCAAACAAAGCCGGAGCCAGCGCGAAATAGCCAAAATGGAACGGGACCTGCGCGGAGCCGTTGTCTTTGGGAGGGTAACCGTTATCTTTGGGAGGTGAACTGGGAAGAGGCCATAACGGATTACCTGCACTACCTTCGGCTGGAAAGGGGGCTTTCCGAGAATTCCGTTCGGAGCTACCGCAGGGATGTCCGCAAACTGGCCGGATACCTCGCGGAAAATGAACCGGGTATCACACCCAAATCCATCGACCGAAAAGATATCGAGGCCTTTATCCACCATGTTGGCACCGACCTGAAGGCCCGTTCGCAGGCCCGGCTGATCTCGGGGCTCAAGGGCTTCTTCGGCTACCTGATTTTTGAAGGGTATCGCAAGGACAACCCCATGGACCTCATCGAGGCGCCCAAACTGGGAAGAAAGCTTCCGGACACACTCTCCGTGGAAGAAATCGACCGCCTGGTAGCGAAGATCGACCGGTCGGCCCCGGAGGGCGAACGCAACCTGGCGATCCTGGAGACCCTTTACGGATGCGGGCTGCGCGTTTCCGAGTTGCTGGGGCTCCGCCTGAGCGATTTATTTTTTGACGAGGGCTTTATTAAGGTAACCGGCAAGGGCAGCAAAGACCGGTTTGTGCCGGTTGGGCCCTATAACCGGGAATGTATCCTCCGGTATATCCGCGAAGTACGCCCCCACCAACAGCCGCAAGCCGGCTTTGAGGACGTCGTGTTCCTCAATCGACGGGGCCGGGGGCTCAGCCGGGCCATGATTTTCACCATAATCCGGGACCTGGCCGCACGGGCCGGCCTCCGGAAAAACGTCAGCCCGCACACCTTCCGGCATTCCTTTGCCACCCATTTGTTACAGAATGGGGCGGATATCCGGGCCATCCAGCAAATGCTGGGACATGAAAGCATCACCACCACAGAGGTTTATATGCACGTAGACCGAACCCACCTGGCCGAGGTGGTCCGGGAGCACCATCCCCGGAAATTCAGCTAGGGCGACATGGACCCGGGAATTCCTTACCTCAGGAACGCTGAATTCGTATCTTTAGGCATTCCAACAAAACACAACCGATGAGAAAGATTTACACTTTGATCCTGGGGGCTGCCTCCCTGGTGGCTACCGCCCAGGAAGACGTTATGAACCAACTGGATGCCCGTTCCGGGGAGTATGCCGACATCGCCCTGCAGATATGGGACTGGGCCGAGATGGGCTATCAGGAAGAACAGAGCGCCGCCCTGCTCCAGGAGACCCTGGAGGACGCCGGGTTCAGCATTCGCAAAGGCGTGGCCGGCATCCCGACGGCATTTGTAGCCGAATACGGGAGCGGGTCGCCGGTTATCGGAATCCTGGGCGAATACGATGCATTGCCCGGGTTATCCCAGAAGGCCGTCCCGAAAAAGGAACCGGCCGGCGGGGTTGCAGGCCATGCCTGTGGCCACCATCTATTCGGAACGGCGTCTGCAGCCGCAGCCATTGCCGTCAAAGACTGGATCCGGGCTAACGGGGGCCAGGGGACCATTCGTTTTTACGGGTGTCCTGCCGAAGAAGGCGGGTCCGGGAAGGTGTACATGACGCGAGCCGGGCTATTCGATGACCTGGATGCCGCCCTGCACTGGCACCCCGGTTCCATGAATGCCGCCAATGCGGGTGCCGCCCTGGCCAACAAATCGGCCAAATTCCGCTTCCACGGGGTTTCGGCCCACGCAGCCGGGTCTCCGGAACGCGGCCGTTCCGCCCTGGACGGGGTGGAGGCGATGAACATGATGGTGAACATGATGCGCGAACACATTCCCCAGGAGACCCGGATCCACTATGTGATCACCGACGGCGGCAAGGCCCCCAACGTGGTGCCGGACTTCGCAGAGGTTTACTACTACGCCCGCCACAACACCCGGGACGTGGTTGTCGAGGTATTCGACCGGATCGTGAAAGCTGCGGAAGGGGCTGCCCTGGGCACAGGCACCACCATGGATTATGAAATGATCGGGGGCACCCACGAGCTCTTGCCGAACCTGGCCCTGCAACGCGTGATGTACGAGAACCTGGTGGAGATCGGCGGGATGACCTATACGCCCGAGGAAAAAGCCTTTGCCGAGCAGATCGCCGCCTCCCTGGGACAGGAGTCCCTGGATGCCGAGACAGCCGCCACCGTGATGCCGTTCCGCGAAACGGCCCGGGCCTATGGTTCCACGGATGTGGGGGATGTGAGTTTTGCCGTACCAACCGTGGGGCTCAGCACAGCCACATGGGTCCCCGGCACCCCGGCCCATTCCTGGCAGGCAGTAGCTGCCGGCGGAACCTCGATTGGGCTGAAAGGCATGATGATCGCCGCCAAGACCCTGGCAAAAACCGCCATCGACCTGTACGAAGACCCGGAAACCCTCCAGGCCGCCCGGGCGGAATTCCTGGAACGCCGGGGCTCCGACTTTAAATATGTCCCGCTCCTGGGAGACCGGGAACCCGCGCTGAATTACCGGGACTAACGCGATACTTCCGGGCTGAAGGGATCCCCCGGGATCCCTTTTTTTAGTTTCCGGATGTAACATTTCGCCCAATTGGGCTACCAATCTTTACGATAACCAACCCGCGTGACGAAAGAACTGGAACATCAATTTGTTTCCGAACTGGAAGCCAACCAAAATATCGTGCACAAGGTCTGCAGCCTGTACACGGATAACCGGGAGGCCCACAACGACCTGTTTCAGGAGATCACCATCCAGCTCTGGAAGGCTTACCCGAAATTCCGGGGAGACTCCAAGTTCAGCACCTGGATGTACCGCGTGGCGCTGAATACGGCCATCACGCTGTACCGAAAATCCAGGAAACAGCCTAAAACGCAGGCCTTTGATACGGTGCTCTACAAGGTGAAAGCCGAGGAATACGACCCCACACAGGAACGGCAGCTCAACCTGATGTACAGCGCCATCCGGGAACTGGGGGATATTGACAAGGCCCTGGTATTCCTGTACCTGGAGGATAAAAACTACGCCGAGATTTCGGATACCCTGGGCATCAGCGAGGTAAATGCGCGCGTAAAGATGAGCCGGATCAAAACCAAACTTCGAACCATTCTCAACCCCTGAAGCTATGATGGATGAACTGGAATTACTGAAACAGGACTGGCAGAAGCGGGAGAAGGAAATGCCCCGCCTGACCTATGACGAGATCCACCGGATGATCTGGAAAAAATCCTCGTCGGTGGTCCGCTGGATTTTCTACATCAGCATCATCGAATTTATTGTCCCCCACCTGCTCTATCTCCTGCCTTCCTTCCGCAGCGGGATGAATTACGACGTGGCCGGCAGCCTGGGGATCCGGATCCCGCTGATTGTACTAACGGTCATCCAGTACGGGGTGGCCCTCTATTTTATTCTGCAATTTTATAAGCGCTACCGGGAAATTTCCGTGCTCGACAGCGCAGGCAAGTTGATGAACCGCATTATCCGCACCCGGAAAACCGTTCGGAATTACGTGGTATTCTGCCTGAGCATGATCCTGGTATTCTTCGGCGTGTTTATCTGGGGGATGGTCTTAAGCGACGATCTGATTGAAGCGCTCCACCTGCATCCGGACGGCCAGGTAGACCCGGATCGCCTGAAATGGATTGTGGTGGGCATCATGTCGGTGGCCGGCATAGTATTTACGGCGGTAATGGGCGGGATTTACTTTTTGCTCTACGGGCTGCTCACCCGGAAGTTGTACCGCAATTACAAAGATCTCCGCCGCATGGAGGGTTAACCAGCCCAACCGGGACAGGCGTTTTCCATCCGGGGCAGGCGTTCCCAACAGAGGCAGGGATTCCCAACCGGGGCAGGGCTCTTATAAAGTTGCTGTCTATTCCCCGACGGGGGTCTTGGCTTTATTCGGGCGCCACCGGCGGTTTTTATGGTCCGCCTCATAGGCCTTGAGCTCTTCCATAGGGATCACCTTCAGGAAAGACGGGTGCTGCTCAATGGCGTATTCGAGTTTTTCGATAATCGCATCCACCGATTCATTTTCGTAATCGATCTCCAGCGGTGGTTTGATAACCATGGACTGGAGGATCCCCTTCTTTTTGATGTACAGGCCTTTTTTGTCGAAGGAGCGACGAAACCCGTCGATCACAACCGGGACCACCACCGGCTTGTATTTTTTGATAATGTGGGCCGTCCCCTTCCGCAGGGGTTTCCACGGGGTCGTGGTGCCCTGTGGGAAGGTGATCACCCAGCCGTCCTTAAGGGCGGTGCCGATGTTGGTGATATCGCTCATCTTTACCTGCCGCTTGACGTTTTTGCCCTCCGCCCGCCAGGTCCGCTCAATGCTGATTGAACCCGCATAGGCGAGTATTTTGGTCAGCAGACTCTTTCCCATGGTCTCCTTGGCGGCCACATAGTAAATATTGAGTTTCGGGTTCCAGAGATAGCCGATGTTCTTGATGGAGTCCTCCCGCCCGCTGAGGCTCGCATTAAAGACGTGGAACATGGCCACCACGTCCGCAAAGTAGGTCTGGTGGTTGCTGACAAAAAGCACCCCGGTCTCCGGAAGGGAGCGAATGACGTCCGACCCCTCGATCTCCAGTTTGTTGAAGCCTTTGTACCGCTGGTGCGTAAACAGCCCCATGACGCGGATCAACCACTTTTTCAGGAACAGGATATGTCCGAATGGATTCTTTTTAAATAATCCCATAGGAAGGCTAAAATACAAAAATAGGTTCAGAGCACCTCCTCCAGGAGGCTTTTCAGCTCATTGAGCATCATGGCTGTCGCCCCCCATACCACATGGCCGTTCAGCAGAAAGGCGGGTACCTCAATGTCCGTTGCGTACGAGGTTGTCATCCGTCGCACCTCCAGGAATTCCCTGGAAAGCAACTGGGTCACAGGGACTTCGATCAGCTCGGCCACCTCGGACTCCTGCCGTCGGAAATCCGGCCGCCCGGCACTCAGTCCCACAAACGGGCTGACCTCAAAATTGCTGGGAGGAATATATACCGGACTCAGCGCGCGCACTACGCGGACCTGCCGGGGGGGTACCCCCACTTCCTCCCGGGCTTCCCGCAGGGCGGTATGCTGCAGGTCCGGGTCGTCTGCCTCCTCCTTGCCGCCGGGCAGGGCAATCTGGTTGGAGTGGACCCCCGGGTAGGACGGCCTCCTTATGAGCAACAGGCGGGTTCCCGAATCATGCCCCGGGTAGAATAGCACGAGTACCCCTGCTCTGCGGGGCGATTTTCGCTGTGAATCCAACCCCGCGAGTTCGCGGATCCGCAATTCCGGGGCCATGGCAAGATGCGCCCTGCTGCCCGGTAGGGGAAGATTTTCTATTTTTGAAAGCGAACTGGAAAAATCCTCGAAATTCATGACTTTACTCAAAACAGCCGTCCGGGCACTTGTGCTTTTGGCCCTCCTGGCCGGCTGCAGGGAACAAAGTAAACAAAATAAGCCCGAATCGCCCGATCCGGGAACGGTATCGACAGATAGTGCAGCCCGGGATACGACCGGCGAAAATCCCGTCGGTACTGCCGGGCAGCAGGTGGCGGATTCCGCCGACGCCTTTGAGCTTACCGAGGAGAATGCCATCGATTTCTTTTTCGACTACCAGAAAGACCTGCAAGCAAGCCGGGTCCGGTTGACCACGGACCTCGGGAGTTTTACCATCGAACTGTTCGACAACGTCCCCTACCACAAAGCCAATTTCATCTACCTGACCCGGAAAAAGTACTTCGACAGTACAATGTTCCACCGGGTCGTAAAGGATTTCATCATCCAGGGGGGCAATGCGGACAATGTCAAAACCGCCCGGAAACGCTCGGATATCGGCCGGTACCTGCTGCCCCCGGATACGCGGAAGGGCCATCGGCACCACCGGGGAACCGTCTCCATGCCGTCCAGCGAAATCGATAACCCGCACATGCTCGCTTCGCCTTACGAGTTTTTTATCGTGGTGACGGATCCGGGCTCCTACCATTTGGATGGGGAATACACGCCCTTTGGCCGGGTGGTCGAAGGCATGGATGTGGTGGACGCTATCAACCAGGTGGAAACGGACGACGGCGACTGGCCGATGAAAAACATCTACATCCGCAAGGCGGAAGTGCTGGATTGATTAACCTGCCGGACCGCGGTCCCGGTAGATATTCGGCATCCCGATATGGAAGCGTACCGCGAGCAGCCGGATGAGGATGACCGTCAGGATACCCGCGATGTTGCAATAACCCGGATCGATCCCCCCGGCCAGGAGGACAAAGAACAGGATGCCCCCGGCAATACAGGCCGAGGCGTAGATTTCCCTGCGGAAGATGACCGGGATTTCATTGCAGAGGATGTCGCGGAGCACCCCGCCGAAGCAGGCCGTAATGGTACCCAGGGCAATGCAAATGACCGGCGACAACCCGGCTGCCAGGCCCTTTTCAATCCCCACGAGCGTGTAGAGTCCAATCCCGATCGTATCGAACAGGAAGAGCGATTTGCGCAGGTTCTTCAGGCGGTTCTGGAAAAGCACCGCCAGGACGGTGGTCAGGAGGATGACGTAAACGATATAGGCGTGGCGCATCCAGTCTACCGGGACTTCGCCGACGAGCAGGTCCCGGATGGTCCCGCCCCCGATGGCGGTAACCATGGCGATGATTCCGACCCCGAAAAGGTCCAGGCGCTTTTCCATGGCTACCAGCACCCCGGATATCGCAAAGGCAATCACCCCGAGCATATCAACCGTCGTATAGAGCATCGTGATCTTTTGGCGGCAAATTAAGGAAATTCGACAGAGGCGCAGGATTCGATGGAGTTTTGTACCTTTTAAACCGACACCAAATACCAACTATGCGAAAGATCGAAATCAAGACAGGCCCCAAACTCGAAGACTACCAGGCTTACAGCAGTTTGAGGGGCACTGTGGACTCCTTTTTGGAAACCGTCCCCCAATATGTAGAAAAACTCAAAGGAAAAACCATCTGGATGATCAATTCCACCGCCACCGGCGGCGGGGTGGCAGAAATGGTCCCGAGTCAAATGCGCATCATGCGCGCCATGGGCGTTTCCATCGAATGGATGGTGATTGAGACGGACGATGTGGAATTCTTCAATATCACCAAACGCATCCACAATGCCATCCACGGCAGCGGGGACGGAAAATTCAGTGAATCCGACCGGGACCCCTATGAGCGGGTAAACCGGCACAACCTCCAACAGGCCCTGGACGTCATACAGGACGGGGATGTGGTGGTGATCCACGATCCCCAGCCCATGCCGCTGGCGGGCATGCTCAAAAAACACCGGGATGTCCGCTGCGTCTGGAGGTGCCATATCGGGCTGGACGAATCCAATGAGGTTACCCGGGCCGTATGGAGTTTCCTGCAGCCCTATTTTGGCGATTACGACCATTTTGTGTTCAGCCTGCAGGAGTACGTACTCCCCGAAATTTCCGGGAGAACCGCACTGATTCCCCCGGCCATCGACCCGCTGAGCCATAAAAACCGCATGCTCCAGATGCACAAATGCCTGAGCATCCTGGTGCAGGCCGGCCTGATTGAATCCAGGGAACCACGCCTTTACAACGCCTACAAACACCAGGTTCGGCGGGTGATGCCAGACGGAAGTTTCGGGCAGGTCAACCACCCGGACGATTTTCAGCTTATCTACCGCCCGATAATTACGGAAATTTCCCGTTGGGACCGGCTGAAGGGCTTTAAGCAACTCATGGAAGCCTTTGTCTATATGAAGGAAACCAATGCCCGCCGCACGGATAAGGATGCGCTGGACTACAAGCGGATTCATATGTCTCGCCTGGTACTGGGCGGGCCGGACCCGCTTTTTGTGACGGACGACCCCGAAGGGGCCGAAGTCCTCAAGGAACTTATCGAATACTACCAGTCGCTGGACGGGGAGATCCAAAAGGATATCGCCCTGATGCTCCTCCCCCTGGACAACCCAAAGGAAAATGCCCTGATCGTGAATGCGCTGCAGCGGTATTCTGTCATCGTAGTACAGAATTCCATCCAGGAAGGTTTCGGGCTGACAGCCACGGAAGCCATGTGGAAACGCACGCCCGTGCTCGTTTCCGGGGCCGCGGGCCTGAAATTCCAGGTAAATCACGGGGAAACCGGGTCCATCAACCCGGACCCAACCGATATCCCGCGTCTCGCCGCCGCCATGGAATACATGCTCAGCCACCAGAAAGAGCTCGATAAATGGGGCTTCAATGCCCAGACCCGGGTGGTGGAACGATTTACCCTTTTCAGCCAGATCGAATCCTGGCTCCGATTGCTAAGTGCCGTTTAGGCAAAAAATTTACTTCCCAACGACTACTACCGATGACCCGACATCCGAAAATCCTTGCCCTTACAATACTATTACTCCTGGCGTGCACCCTGCACGCTCAGGAAAACCTGCGCATCGATGCCAACCGCCTGGAGGCGACGCTCATGCAGCTCGCCACATACGGTCGGGATGCCGACGGACAACCCAACCGGGTGGCTTTCAGCGACGGCGACCTTGCCGGGCGCGAGTATGTCCGGGGACTGATGCGCGAAGCCGGGTTAACCGTACGTACAGACGCAGCCGGGAACCTGATCGGAACCCGCCCGGGAACAGAACCGGGCCTTAAACCCCTGGCGATGGGGTCGCATATCGACATGGTCCCCAATGGGGGCAATTACGACGGTTGCGTGGGGTCCCTGGCAGCCATCGAGGTAGCGCGTACGCTTCACGAAAACAACCGGCTTACCCGCCACCCCCTGGAGGTCATCGTCTTTTCCAACGAGGAAGGAGGGGTGATGGGTAGCCGGGCCATGGTCGGGGAATTATCTCCCGGGGCGCTCGCCGTGGCGAACAGTACCGGCTACACCATGGGCGAAGGCATCCAGCGCCTGGGCGGTGACACGCTCAGGCTGGACGAGGCTCGCCGTGAAAAGGGAAGCCTGGCGGCTTTCCTGGAACTGCACATAGAACAGGGGGGAATCCTGGACCGGGAAGGAGAGGATATCGGAATCGTCGAAGGAATCGTCGGGTTAAACTGGTGGGACGTCACTGTGCGCGGAATGGCAAACCACGCCGGGACCACCCCGATGGACCTGCGCAGGGATGCCCTGCTCGCCGCCGCCCGGTTTATCCAGGCGGTCAATGAGGAAGCCCTGGCCATGGACGGCCAACAGGTGGCAACCGTGGGTCGCATCCGGGCCTACCCCGGGGCTCCGAACGTCATCCCCGGACGGGTGGTGCTCAGCCTGGAGATCCGGGACCTGTCTACCGACGTCATCCAGGAACTCTATCGGAAAATCCGGGATCGGGCCATCGGCATTGCGGCCTCGTCGGGGACGTCATTTGAATTTGAAGCCCTGGACACCACCGGGAAACCCGCGCTGACAGCACCCGCCATCCAGCAGGCAATCTCCGGGGCCGCCGGCCAGCTGGGCCTGAGCAGTCGGAAAATGCGGAGCGGGGCCGGGCACGACGCCCAGGATATTGCCCTGATCGCACCCGTGGGCATGATCTTTGTCCCGAGCCAGGGGGGTATCAGTCATTCCCCGGACGAATTCACCTCGGCTGCCGATATGGCCAACGGCGCCAACGTACTGATGCACACGCTGCTGAAACTGGACCAGCAAGACAACTAAAAACCAATGATTCCCAGTCCTATTGCCGGGAACCCGACCTGCCAAAAGCGTTGGACGAGGACTATCCGAACGGGTTGGCCCGCCCTGAAAAAATCAGTTATCTTTACGCGTATCATTTACACGTATTTTATGAGAATTTGGATTATCGCCGGCCTGTTCCTGATGGCCGCCACGGGATCGCACGCCCAGGACATGGTTGGTTTCAGCCCGGAAGCTGCCAGAAAACAGCAGCAAATTGAAGCGGCTTTTGACGCCGAGCTTCGGGTAGCAAACCTGGACGACTGGATGAAACGGATGGCCGACCGGCCCCACTGGGTGGGAACCGAGGCCGGGGCCGAGAATGCCCGTTGGATGAAAAAACAATTTGAATCCTGGGGGTATGATGCACGGATCGATACTTACCAGGTCCTCTTTCCCTACCCCCGGGTTCGCCTCCTGGAGATGACCGCCCCGGAACCTTTTACCGCTGCCCTGGAAGCGGTGGCCGTTGAAGGGGATCCGTATACGGCCCAGGGGGATGCCCTCCTCCCCTCCTACAACGCTTTTTCCACGGACGGGGACGTGGAAGCGGAACTCGTATTTGTCAATTACGGGGTACCGGCCGACTACGAGGAACTGGAAAAACTCGGGATCGACGTGAAGGGGAAGATCGTCATCGCAAAATACTACGGATCCTGGCGGGGGATCAAACCGAAACTGGCCGCTGAGAAAGGCGCCATTGGCTGCATCATCTATTCCGATCCGAAAGACGACGGGTATTACCGAGGCGACGTCTACCCAAAAGGTCCTTTTAAAAATGCCACGGGTGTGCAGCGGGGTTCCGTCATGGATATGCCGCTCTACCCCGGGGACGTACTCACGCCTGGCTACGGGGCTACCGAAGATGCCGAACGGCTCGACAAAGAAGAAGCGCCGACCATCACAAAGATCCCGGTACTGCCTATTTCCTACGCGGATGCAGAGCCCCTGCTGAAAGCCCTGGGCGGACCCGTAGCCCCGGATTCCTGGAGGGGCGCCCTCCCACTAACCTACCACATCGGGCCCGGTCCGGCAAAAGTTCGCCTCAAGCTGGAATTTGAATGGTCGCTGCAACCCGCCCACAACGTTATTGCCACGCTCAAGGGGAGCGAATTCCCAGACCAATGGGTCATCCGGGGCAACCACCACGACGCCTGGGTCCACGGCGCCGCAGACCCGGTTAGCGGGATGGTGGCCCTGATGGAAGAAGCCCGGGCTATCGGGGAGCTCGCCAAAGATGGCAAACGCCCTCGCCGTACGGTGGTCTATTGCGCCTGGGACGCTGAAGAGCCCGGGTTGATTGGCTCCACGGAATGGGTGGAAGACCACCTGGCCGAACTGCGCGAAAAAGCAGTGGCCTATATCAACACCGACGGCAACGGCCGGGGTTTCCTGGGAGCCGGCGGATCCCATTCGCTGCAAACCCTGGTGACGCAGGTGGCCGGGGATGTCCCGGACCCGCAAACGGATGTTTCGGTAAAAGAACGGCGGATAGCAGCCCAGCTTACCCGGGGTGGCGATGCCGAATTCGCCCTTTCCGCCCTGGGGTCGGGTTCCGATTATACCCCGTTTATCCAGCATGCCGGAATCGCATCCCTGAACCTCGGTTTCGGAGGTGAAAATGCCGGGGGGGAGTACCACACCATCTACGATACCTATGCGCATTACACCCGGTTTAAAGACCCCGGGTTCCGCTACGGGGTGGCCCTGGCAAAAACCGCTGGCCGGATTGTCCTCCGGCTGGCCAATGCCGAAATCCTGCCGTTCGACTTCAAACCCTGGCATGCCACCGTCAACGAATACCTCGAGGAGGTAATGCAAACAGCCGATAACCTCCGGGCAGAAGTAGAAAAACACAACAGTCTCGTGGAGCGCAACGCGTACCGCCTCGCGGCCGACCCAACTGAGCCGACAGCAGACCCCGAACTCAAAGCCGCGGTCCCCTACCTGGACTTCTCCCCCTTGCAGAATGCCCTGGCCGGCTTGAAAGAAACGGTTTCCGGTTTGTCCGGGAAGGATTTTACCAAGCTCGCACCGGCGGGCCGGAAACGCCTGAACGACCTTTTGATGCATGCCGAACAACAATTGACGGATGCGGAAGGCCTGCCCCGGAGGTCCTGGTACAAACATCAGATTTACGCTCCCGGATTCTATACGGGTTACGGGGTAAAAACCCTCCCCGGCGTGCGGGAGGCCATCGAACAGAAAAAATGGGACGAAGCCCGGGAACAGATAAACCGGCTGGCCGGGACCCTGGACGGCATGAAGGCGTACCTGCAGCAAATCCATGACCTGGCTCCCTGAATGAATCCAAACTAAACTAAACAACTATGATTTCTCTTTTTCGGGAGTTCGCTCCCCTTCAATTTGCGTGCGCAAGGCGCCGGGTCCTGGGTGCATGGATCCTGGCAGGCGTATTGCAGGTATCCTGTGACTTTGGGCGGGATATCCCTGTGGAAGAAGCCGTCGTCCGGAGCCAGGGCGACCAGGTAGCCGAAGCCCTGGCCGAGAGCGGCCGGGCAGCAGTGGCGGCCAAGGTTGCTGAGGGGCTCGAACTCAGCCTCTGGGCCACGGATTCCCTGGCCCCCGACCCGGTGGCCATGGACATTGACGACCGCGGACGGGTATATCTCACCCGTACCAGCCGGCAGAAAAATTCGGAGTTCGATATCCGGGGACACCGGGACTGGATAGAGCGGTCCATCAGCCTTCAATCCGTGGAGGACCGGCGGGCCTTCCTCCGCGCGGAATTCGCCCCGGAGCGCAGCGAGGAAAACTCCTGGCTCAAGGACCTGAACAACGATACCATCCACGACTGGCGCGACCTGACCGTGGAACAGGAAGAAATCTGGAGGCTGGAAGATACCACCGGCAACGGTACGGCGGATATTTCCACCCGGATCCTTCACGATTTCAACGAGGAAGTCACAGATGTAGCCGGCGCGTTACTCGTGGACGGCGAGGAGGTCTACGTAGGCGTTGCCCCGGATATGTGGCGGCTGACCGATGAAAACGGGGACGAGGTCCTGGATACCCGGGAATCCCTGGCCCATGGGTTCCAGGTGCATATCGGCTTTGGGGGCCACGGGATGTCCGGGGCCGTGATCGGGCCTGACGGCAAACTCTACTGGGGGATCGGCGATATCGGCGCCAGCATAACGGCTAAAGACGGGTCCAAACACCATTACCCGAACCAGGGCGTCATTGTGCGCTGCAACCGGGATGGGAGCGATTTTGAAGTGTTTGCCCGCGGGCTCCGCAACACACACGAATTCGTATTCGATGCGTACGGGAACCTGATCACCTCCGATAATGACGGGGACCACCAGGGCGAAAGCGAACGCCTGGTTTACCTGGTGGACGGGTCGGATTCCGGATGGCGGACCAACTGGCAATTCGGCAAATACACCGACCCTAAAAACAATACCTACAAAGTATGGATGGACGAGAAGCTCTACCTCCCCCGCTGGGAGGGGCAGGCAGCTTATATCCTGCCCCCCATCCAGAATTTCCACAACGGCCCCACCGGGATGCAATTTAACCCGGGAACCGCCCTGGGCAGCAAATGGCGCGACAAATTCTTCCTCGTCGAATTTATCGGCGACCCGGCCCGTTCGCACATCTGGGCATTCGACCTGGAACCGGACGGCGCCGGCTTCCGCTTAAAGTCCGAACAGGACGTGTTGAGCGGCATCCTGCCGACGGGTATCCGGTTCGGGCCCGACGGGGCCCTGTACCTCGCAGACTGGATCAACGGTTGGAACACCAAGGATGCCGGGAGGGTCTGGAAGCTGGATGTCAAAGCTTCCGAAAACGACCTGGCGGCCCAGCGCGCCGAAACCCAAAATCTCATGGTGATGGATTATCCGAAGGCTTCGGAGGATTCGCTCTCGGTTTTACTCGGGCACGCAGATATGCGCATCCGGAAGAAAGCCCAGTTTGAACTCGCCGACCGGGGCCGAAGCGGCTTCCGGACTTTCCGGGATGCCCTGGCCGACTCCGCGAACCAGTTCCGAAGGATCCATGCCATTTGGGGCCTGGGGCAACTGGCGGCCCGGGACGACGACCGGGCCGAGCCGTTGCTGGAACTCCTCGGCGATACCGATCCTGAAATCATCGCCCAGGCGGCCAAAGTCCTGGGGGATATCCGGTACGAAGAAGCGGGCGAAGTACTGGTGCCGCTGTTGAAGGACAGTGTTCCGCGGGTGCGTTTCTTTGCCGCACAGGCCCTGGGGCGAATCGGCCATAAACCTGCCATAGAGCCCCTGTTGGAATTTCTGGCGGAAAACGACGACCGGGATGTTTACCTGCGGCATGCCGGGGTGCTTGCCCTTGCCCGGATCGGGCAGGCCGAACCCCTGCTGGAACTGGCCGGTCACCAGGACCCGACCCTCCGTCTGGCTGCCGTGCTGGCCCTCAGGCGCATGCAGCATCCGGGCATCGCACGATTTCTGGAAGATTCCGACGAATACATCCTGGCAGAAGCGGCCCGTGCAATCCACGACGACTGGTCCATAGAGGAAGCCCTCCCCGACCTGGCCGCCCTGCTCGACCGGGAGGGGCTGCAGTCGGAACCCTTGCTGAGACGGGCTATCAGCGCCGCCCAGCGCACGGGAGATACCACAGACCTGGACCGGCTGATCCGGTTTGCACGGCGGGATGGGGTTGCGCCTGTCCTGAGGGGAGAGGCCCTCGCAGCCGTGGGAACCTGGGCGCATCCTTCCGTCCTGGATCGGGTAGACGGACGCCTTCGCGGCGAGGTTAAACGGGATTCCCTGCTGGTGATTTCCAGGATTGAAAAGGAATTGCCAACTTTTCTGGCCAACGATGACCCGCAGTTGTTAATCGGGGTCACCCAGGTACTCTCCAACCTGGGGATCAGCAGCTACAACCAACGGCTGAAGTCGCTATACGACCGGCATGGCAACCCGGGGGTCCGGACTGCTGTCCTGCAGGCCCTTGGCTCAGTAGGCGACCCGGAAATGGGGAGTTATTTGAAAAAGGGCATGCGGGATGCCGAGGCCGGGGTACGGACTACCGCGATTGCGCTATTGCCCCTGCTCGACCTGCCCCGAAATGAACTCCCGGACATCGTCTGGCCCATATTCCGCAGCGGGACGATCCGGGAACAGCAGACGATCCTGGGGTCCCTGGCGGAGATGCCAATCGGCAAAAGCGGGCCGGTGCTGGAAAACCTGGTGGCCCAGGCCGCAGCCGACCGCCTGGATGCGGGTGTGATCCTGGATCTTATTGAAGCCGTGGAATCTACCGGGTCCGAGCCCCTCGTTGCCTCCCTGGAAAATCTCAAGCGACAGGGGTACAGTTCGGATGCCTACCGGGCCACCCTGGAAGGAGGCAGCTGGTGGGCCGGCCGTACCGTCTTCACCAGCAACCCTGCCGCCCAGTGCGTGCGCTGCCATGCCGTTGACGGGGCCGGTGGGCAGGTGGGCCCTCCCCTGGACAATATCGGGGCAATCCTGACGCGGGAACAGATCCTGGAATCCCTTATCGAACCCGGGAAGCGGATTGCCCCGGGCTACGGCTCGGTCTCCCTGACCCTGACGGATGGGCAGAACATCACCGGGTTGCTGCTTGAAGAACACAGCGACCACCTGCTCCTCAGGGGTGCCGAACCGGAACCTATCGAAATCCCGCTGGCGAGGATTTCAAGGCGTACAAACCTGCCTTCCTCCATGCCGCCCATGGGGCGGGTGATCAGCAAGCGGGAGCTCCGCGACCTGATCGAATACCTGGCCTCGCTTAAAGAAAATCGCAGCGGCACCTGATGAAGACCCTGGAAAGTCATCCGGCCACCCGGCCTGCTATATGGCTCCCCCTTGCCCTGGCGCTATGCCTGGGCGCCTGCCGGGGCCGTAAAGAGCCACAGGCCGAAACCTCGGTTGCCGTGCCTGCCGAAAGCCGCTATCTGGAAGCGGGGAAATTGGCAGCGTATGACGAGGCATTTTTCGAGATTGTCCCCAGGGGGAGCCGGCTGGAAATCCTGGCGGAGGGACACGACTGGACGGAGGGCCCGCTATGGGTGGATGGCGGGGGCTACCTGCTGTATTCCGACATCCCGCGGAATGCCATTTACCGGTGGGACCCGGAGACCGGCAGCCGCACCTACCTGGAGCCCTCGGGATTTACAGGGGAGGATTTCAGAGGATCCGAACCGGGTTCGAACGGATTGTTGCTGGATCCATCCGGCAACCTGGTACTCTGTCAGCACGGCGACCGTAGAATTGCCCGCATGACAGCTCCCCTGGACCGTCCGGCGGATACCTTCGAAACCCTCGCGGAAACTTACCGGGGTGCCCGGCTGAACAGCCCAAACGATGCCGTCTACGATTCAAAAGGCGTACTCTATTTCACCGACCCCCCTTACGGCCTGCCGGGGCTTGTGGATGACCCCGGGAAGGAGTTGAATTTCCAGGGCGTTTTCAGGCTCGAACCCGGAGGGGAACCGGAATTGTTGACCGATGCCCTGAGCCGCCCGAACGGAATCGGGCTTTCCCCGGACGGGTCGCGGCTGTACGTTTCCAATTCCGATCCCGACCATGCAATCTGGATGGTCTATGAGCTTTCCGAAAATGGCTCGTTGTCAAATGGGCGAATCTTCTTCGACGCAACCGACCAGAATCCTGCAGAAACCGGCAATCCGGACGGGCTGAAGGTGCACCCTTCGGGCCATGTCTTTGCCACCGGCCCAGGAGGCGTATTGGTTTTTGGGCCGCAGGGTACTATACTCGGGAAAATATTTACCGGGGAAAAAACCTCTAATTGCGCCCTGAATGCCGACCAGAGCGCCTTGTTTATAACGGCAGATTCCTACCTGCTCAAATTGGATTTAAAAGCGGAATAGACCGGGCTTCCCGGCCAGGCACCCCTTGGCGGGTACTATTTTTATTGACCAGCTGATTGCTTTTATGTATCTTCATGCGATACAGACCCTTACAGCCCTTCGGTTCCCCAGGCTGCGACAAGAAATGCTTCTGCAACCGCCTAATTCGCCTTCCGATGAAAAACAAGCTGTATCCGGGTATTTTTGCCTGCCTCGTCCTTCTGGCTGCCTTCCTGATCCGCCAAACTGAAAAATCAAACGTATTGCCCAAGCGATCGGCAGCTTCCATCGGCGCCCTGAAATGTACGGTAGCCCGATTTATGCTCGAACCGGTGGACAGTTCACGTCAAATTGCACCTTTGTTCGAAAATCTCGGGACCCACTCTATGCCCGTATACAATGCGCCGCCCCGGGCCCAGGCTTTTTTTGACCAGGGTCTGCGGCTGACCTATGCATTCAATCATGCCGAAGGACACCGTTCGTTTATGGAAGCGGCCAGGCTCGCTCCGGCTACGGCCATGGCCTACTGGGGACAGGCCTATGACCTCGGCCCGAACATCAACGATCCGGCTCCCGATCCGGAGCGAAAAACCAGGGCCTGGGAGGCACTCGAAAAAGCGAATCTTCATGCGCCGCAAGCCAGTGACCTTGAACGGGATTTGATCCGGGCCCTCAATGCGCGTTACAGCCCGGATACATTGGTTGAAACCTCGCTGTTGAATAGTGCGTATATGGATGCCATGCGGGAGGTTGCCCTCCGACACCCGGACCACCCGGACGTATTGACACTTTACGCTGCCTCGATCATGAATACCATGCCCTGGTCCTATTGGGATATGGACGGCAAGCCGGCTCCGAACACCCTGGCGGCAAAGGCTGCACTGGAAAAAGCAATACAGTTGCAACCGGACCACCCCGGGGCCCATCACTACTATATCCATCTGATGGAGCTGCCGGACCCGGACCGCGCAGTAAGCAGTGCCGAGAGCCTGGAGGGGCTGATGCCAGCCGCCGGACATATCGTTCACATGCCCTCCCATATTTATATCCGGGTCGGCAGGTATCAAGATGCCGTACGGGTGAACAAACTGGCCATCCTGGCCGACGAGGATTATATTTCGCAATGTTATTCCCAGGGCATCTATCCGCTTGGATACTACCCCCACAATATCCACTTCCTCTGGTCGGCGGCAAGCCTTATCGGGGAGAGCGTCACAGCCATAGATGCGGCAAAGAAAACTGCAGAGAAAGTACCCGTTGGGCAAATGGGGCAATTGCATTTCCTGCAGGATTTTGCCTCCACCCCTTTATTGGCGTATACCCGGTTCGGGAAATGGAACGATATCCTGACCTTTCCGGCACCGGGCCCCGGAAACCTGCACCTCAGCCTGATGCGGCATTATGCCCGGGGGATTGCGTTTATCCGGAAAGGGAATGCTAAGGAAGCCCGGGAGGAGCTCGAGGCCATCGATGCCTTAATCCGGGAGCCGGAACTCGCGGAAATCGTTGCGACTGCCAACAATTCTTCGGATCGGATAGCGGGGGTGGCCCGTGCCGTGGTAGCCGGGGAACTGGCAGCATTGGAAGGGGATTACGAACAGGCGGTGGCCCACCTGGAACAGGCGGTGGCACTGGAGGACGACCTCACCTATACGGAGCCTTCTGCCTGGCATATCCCGCCCCGCCAAAACCTGGGCGCCGTCCTGATGTTAGCCGGGGACTTTGACCGCGCGGAAGCGGTGTACCGTTCCGATCTTGAAAAACTGCGGCAAAATGGCTGGTCGCTTTACGGGTTGACACAGGCGCTCGAGGCCCAGGGGAAGAAAGAAGCAGCCCGGGCCATTCAGCGGGAATTCGACTCGGTTTGGCAATCCGCGGACCTGACGATCAGCCGGTCGGTACTTTAAATGCTGGGAGAGCCCGGGGTTATTCAGAATAAGTCCGGCACCTGTTTCCGCGCCGCCTCGAATTCGGACATCATTTGCCTCACAATTTCCGCTGCAGGCAGGATGTCCCGGATAATTGCGGAAACCTGGCCGATTTCTAGCTCCCCTTCCTCCAGGTCCCCCTCAAACATGCCGCGTTTGGCACGAGCCCGGCCCAGCAGGGTTTTCAAATCTTCCGGAGTGGCGCAGTTGGCATAGGCCGATTCGATATCCGAGTAAAACTTGTTCTTCAACAAGCGGACCGGGGCCAGTTCCTTCAGGGTCAACCGGGTATCCCCTTCTTCGGCCTCCACCACGCGTTGTTTGAAGGCCGGGTGGGAGGAAGCTTCCTCGCTGGCGACAAACCGGCTGCCAACCTGAACCCCGTCGGCCCCCAGGACCATGGCTGCCAGCATGGCCCGCCCGGTGGCAATGCCGCCGGCCGCCAGCAGCGGAAGATCCACTTTTTCCCGGACCGAAGGGATCAATG
The DNA here is from genome assembly GCF_982776155.1 of Robiginitalea sp. Classification (NCBI taxonomy): domain Bacteria; kingdom Pseudomonadati; phylum Bacteroidota; class Flavobacteriia; order Flavobacteriales; family Flavobacteriaceae; genus Robiginitalea; species Robiginitalea sp. The sequence continues at coordinate 61,539 of NZ_CEXZKX010000001.1, read as the reverse complement.
CCATGGTGGTGGTTTCATCCCGGCCGTTGTGCCCGCCTGCCTCAAATCCCTCGGCAACCACTGCATCCACCCCCGCCTCCTGTGCCTTGAGGGCAAATTTTACGCTACTGACCACGTGGACCACGGTGATCCCCGAGCGCTTCAGCGCAGCTGTCCAGGTTTTGGGGTTTCCCGCAGAGGTGAAAACAATCGGCACCCCTTCATCCCGGATGATATCCATCACCTTGTCAATGTCCGGGTAGAGCATCGGGACATTCACCCCAAAGGGTTGATCGGTAGCGGCCTGGCACTTGCGGATGTGTTCCCTCAGGATGTCCGGGTACATACTGCCGGCCCCGATCAGCCCCAGCCCCCCGGCATCCGAAACGGCGGCGGCCAGCCGCCAGCCACTGGCCCAGACCATCCCGGCCTGGATAAGCGGGTATCGGATATTGAATAGGCGGGTAATTCGATTGTGTGGCATAGTACAATTATTATTCGTGCCGCCAGAAGGCGATATGCTCCCAGCCGGGGCATTCTGCAAGGCGTATTATTCGGGGTATCCCGTCAGGCAATCACCCCGGAACCGATAAGTTCGTCACCGAGGTACCAGGCTACAAACTGCCCCTCGGTAATAGCAGACTGCGGTTCCCTGAAATCGACGTACAACCCCCCTTCTATTTTGTATAATGTGGCCTGCTGAAGTGCCTGCCGGTAGCGAATCCGCGCCTGCACCTCCATGGTCTGGTCGGGGTTGAGCGACAGGTCGGGGCGCACCCAGTGCAATTCGTCATCTGCCACAAACAGCGTCCGGCGATACAAGCCCGGATGCGATTTGCCCTGTCCGGTATAGATAATGTTTTTCGCCACGTCCGTCTGGATTACGAAGAGCGGGTCCGGGGTCCCCCCTACATCCAGTCCTTTGCGCTGGCCGATTGTAAAATAGTGGGCGCCCTGGTGGAGGCCAACATCCCGGCCGTCGGACGGGTCATACACCGGCTTCTCCGAATAGAATGCGAGCTCCTCACGGCGGTTCGAAAATTCAGGGACTTCCCTGAGGTACTGGGGTGCCGTGGCGGGGATTTCCACAATGCGGCCTTCCCGCGGCTCCAACTGCTGTTGCAGAAACTCGGGCAAGCGGACTTTTCCGATAAAACACAGGCCCTGGGAGTCCTTTTTATCGGCGGTAACCAGGCCGTTTTCGGCAGCCAGGGCGCGCACCTCGGATTTCTGGAGGTGGCCGATCGGAAAAAGGGCCCGGGAGAGTTGCTCCTGGTTGAGCTGGCAAAGGAAATACGATTGGTCCTTATTGGCGTCCGCCCCGGCGAGAAGCCGGTAGCGAACCTGACCGTCGGGGCCTGTGGCTTCGTCCTTCCGGCAATAATGGCCGGTAGCCACAAAATCCGCCCCGAGGTCCATTGCAATCTTGAGGAACAGGTCGAACTTGATCTCCCGATTGCACAATACGTCCGGGTTCGGGGTACGGCCCTGCTGATACTCGCGGAACATATAATTTACGATCCGCTCCTTGTAAGCAGCACTCAGGTCGACGGTCTGGAAAGGGATGCCGAGCTTTTCCGCTACTATGAGAGCGTCGTTGCTGTCGTCCAGCCAGGGGCATTCCCTGGAGATCGTCACGGAGTCATCGTGCCAATTCTTCATGAATAATCCGATCACCTCGTAGCCTTGTTGCTTGAGCAGCAGCGCCGTCACGCTGCTGTCTACGCCCCCTGATAATCCGACAACTACTTTCCTGGTCGTTCCCATAACGCGGCAAAATTACAAAATATTCCCGGGTCCGAAGCGGGGGCCAACCTACGGGCGCAAATGTCATTAAATAGCGCCCAAAAGCGGAATGCCTGTTAAACTTTTATTAAGCTGGTGATATTTTTGTTTAGTGTTTTGTAGGTTTGGTTAAACAATTTGTTATTCCTAAAAATCCTGCTATGAAAAAGTTTGCGTACAATCTATTATTCCTCCTTGGAGGAGTCGTCCTGCTGGGCCTGGCGGCCTGTTCAAGCGACGACGACGGCAACGGAATGCCGGAAGTGGAAGCAGATATTGTGGCGACCGCACAGGCAACTGCCGACCTGAGCAGCCTGGTGGCTGCCCTCTCAACCGCTGATGAGCTCGACAACACCGATCTGATCGGCATCCTCAGCGGCCCGGGGCCCTTCACAGTCTTTGCCCCCTCCAACGCCGCTTTCGGCCAGCTCTTCAACTCCCTGGACGGTTATGACAGTCTGGATGATTTTGACACGGACGCAGAAAAAGAGCTGCTTGCTTCCATCCTGACCTACCATGTAGTAGCCGGGGTAGCCGCCCAATCCGGCGACCTTACGGACGGAGCCAACGTCACTACCGTACAGGGTGAAACGCTGACCACTTCCCTCTCCGGGGGCGTGTCCGTCGTGGATGCCACCGGGATCCCGGCCAATGTTTCCACGGCCGATGTACTCGCCTCCAACGGCGTGGTCCACATTATCGATAAGGTCTTACTGCCCCAGGCCGTCCTGGACGCGCTTGAGGAAGCTGCCGCCGATCAGAATATCGTGGAGCTTGCCAATGCCACTGCAGACCTGTCCGCACTGGTGAATGCCCTGATCGAAGCCGATCTGGTGAGCACCCTGGAAGGAGAAGGCCCCTTTACTGTCTTTGCCCCGACAAACGACGCATTTGCCACTTTCCTCAGCGTCAATGGGTATACAAGCCTTGATGACATTCCCAATGAGGTACTGGTACAGTTATTACTGAATCATGTAGTGGCCGGGGAGGTTGCTTCCACTGACCTCTCCACGGGCTACATATCCTCATTATCCACTGCCGGCCCGGATGCTTCAAACCTCAGCCTGTATATCAATACGGAGGGCGGGGTGGCCATCAACGGCGTTTCCAACGTAAGTACGGCCGATGTATCGGCGTCCAATGGAATTGTCCACATAGTGGACGCGGTTATCGACATCCCCACCGTCGTGACATTTGCCACGGCAGACCCGACGTTTGCCCCCCTGGTTACGGCCCTGACCGATGGCACAACGGCCACGGATTTCCCGACAGTCCTCAGCGGTGACGGCCCCTTTACCGTATTCGCCCCGACGGATGCCGCTTTCCAGGCCCTGCTGGACAGCAACCCGGATTGGGATACTGTGACCGATATCGACGAGGCCCTGCTGACCTCCGTCCTGAATCACCACGTGGTAAGCGGAAACGTCCGTTCGGGCGATCTAACGGACGGCATCATGCCGACAACCCTTGAAGGCGATGCCATTACCATCAACCTGCCGGGTACAGGCGGCAATATCGCCGACGTCACCGACGGGTCCGGAACCTCCGGGATTGGTATAATCGCCGTGGACGTTCAGGCCGGCAACGGCGTGGTCCACGTACTGAACCAGGTGATGATACCGGACACTTCCAACTAGTTCTCCCAGCATCATTTCACAGAACTACCCTGTCCGGAACAGGGTGGTTTTGCCTTGTTCTGAATCCACCTGCCGGGCATACCTCAGAAAGCCGAAAGTTAGCATACAGATTCTGCGAATTGACAACTTTTCTTTTCAGTGCCCAAAGGGAATCCCCATATTGTCAGTCCCAAATCTTACCATTGGCTGGTCTGCCAGCTACGGAAAAAGCCCCCGACAATTGTCAGGGGCTTTCTTTCTTTCAGGCCTGCGGGGATGGAGCCGCTCATTCGTCCAGCAACTCGATGATCTCGTAGCCGTCGGCAACCTCTCTGTAGATCGCATCGTTGAGTTCGTAGCTGGCAAGGCCATTCATATCAATGGCCTCAGCCTCTTCCGGGAGCTCGGGAACCACAGCGCCCACCGGGGTGGGCACCACTTCGAACCCGTCATCCGCTTTTTTGTAGAAAACCCCTTCGGCGAACCAAAAAGTCCGGCTCCTGACCACGAGGCGGATCGGTTTTACGGCCAGACGGCGAATGCGGAATCCCACGGGCGGGAAGGCGCGCACATAAACGCCGCGACGCGCCAGGTAATAACGCCCCCGAACCGGGTAATAGTTTACGTTGCGCCAGACGATAGTCCGGGTGCCCCGGGGTAGTTTCCGAAGGGTCCGTCGTACCGCGCGCCGCTTCTTGCGGCGAATCTTGCGTTTGGCCGGGCGGTCTACCTCTACCACGGCAACGGTTCGGCTCGATTGGGCTGCCGTTTCGGCAGGTGTCCACAGGAGGAGTGCCAGGATCATGGCAACTGAAACATGGAAAGTTTTCATAGCGATTATCTTTTGGATTATTGGAAATTGGACTTTCAAAACAACCCGGGGATTAATCCGCCCCCTTACAATTCGATGAAATGCACATTTATTTCGGGATAGTCCGCAATGAACCGCGGCCGGCTGGCGATAAAAATTCCTAACCAGCCGGCAAAAAAAAACCCGGCCAGCCGGCCGGGAATTATTATTATACAACTTGTTGAAATTGAATCCGGGGAAAGGGGCTTACTTTTTCTTCTGCTTCTCAGCTTCCTCCATCATTTCCCGCATCTTCCGCTGGAATCGGTTCTCCTTCCGGGGTTTCTTTTTCTGCTCCTGGATCTGGGCGTGGATTTTCTCCTCGTCCAGGATCACGTTTTTGATCACCAGCATAATGCCGATGGTAATCAGGTTGGAAACAAAATAATACAAACTCAGGCCGCTGGCGTAGTTGTTGAAGAAGAACAGCATCATCAGTGGTGACAGGTACATGATGAACTTCATATTGGGCATCCCGGGCTGCGTTTGCATCTGCTGGCCGGTTGTCATCATCATGTAAAAGAAAATCGCCACGGATGCCAGGATCGGGAACAGACTCACATGGTCCCCGTAAAACGGGATGCTGAAGGGCAGCTGCGCAATGGTGTCATAGGAAGACAGGTCTTCCGCCCACAGGAACGACTTCTGCCTCAGGGCAAAGCTCGTTGGGAAGAACATGAAGAGCGCGTAAAAAATAGGCAACTGCAGCAGTGCGGGGATACAGCCGCTGAGCGGACTCACCCCGGCCTTGTTGTAAAGCTTCATGGTGGCCTGTTGTTTTTTCATCGCGTTGTCCTTGTACTTCTCGTTGATCTCGGTAATCTCCGGTTTCAGCACGCGCATCTTGGCCTGAGAAAGATAGGACTTGTAGGTGACCGGCGACATCAGGATCCGCACGATGATGGTCATGACCACGATAGCGATCCCGAACGGCAGGAAGGATGCCAGAAAACCGTAGAACGGGGTAAATATATACCGGTTGATCCAACCAAAGATCCCCCATCCAAAGGGGATGGAATCCGCCAGGGCCAGGTCTTCGTACTGCTCCAGCACATCGATATCCGTCGGCCCGAAATACCACTGCATGGAACGGCTTAGTTCTCCTCCCGTTACGGGGAGTTCGGATGCGATGGAGAACTCTTTGGTAAATGCCGTTTCGCTGCTTTCCTCCTCTACCAGGTCGTTGGATGTGAGCGTTACGGTATCCAGCGGCTCGTCTACTGCCAGGATGGAACTGAAAAAGTGCTGCCGGAAGGACATCCAGCGTACCTCGGATTCAGTTTCATCATCCTCCCCGCTGGCGGATAATTTGCTGATATCGTCCCCTTCGTGCCGATACGTCAGGCGGGTATACCGGTTTTCGTACATGACGCTCGGGTCGTGGCGGATGGCGCGCAGGCTCCACCGGAGCGGGACGCCTTTTGACGCGGACAAGGACAACCCCTGGGAGCGGATGTCAAAATCCAGGAGGTATTCCCCCGGACGGATCGTATAGCGGTATTCCAGGAATTGCCGGGGGCCTGCCATCGCCTTCATGGAGAGCACGCTGTTCTCCCCTTCCCGGCTCAGGGTGGGTTCAAAAAAGAGGTCCCGCGTATTGAGCACCCGGTTATCCGAGGTCGTGATTTCAAGGGAAAATTGTGCATTACCCTCCCGAACCAGGTAGACGGGCAGGGAATCGTGGTTGACGAATTGCTTCATGCGGGCTTCGACAATTTCCCCTCCCTTGTTGGAAATTTCCAGGGAGAGTACGTCGTTTTCCAGCAGGGTGGTACCCTCCACGGCCGGGGTATATGAGAAAGCCCCGATCCGGGAGGCATAGGCCGCCCGGGCAAGGGAGTCGTTCCCCTCCGGAACAGTAGCTGCGGGGGTTGCCGCCTGCTGCGGGGCCGCCGCTGCCTCGGCCCTCCGGATGGAATCCTGCACCTGTTCGGTAGCCTGTTTCTGGGCCTCCACCTCTTCCGGTGTCGGCTGGTTCGTGTAAAACCAATAAATCAGGATTCCGAATATGAGTACGAATCCGATGATGGAATTGATATCCAGTTTTTTTTCTTCCATGTAATTCTTTTGTCAGGACGCGGTGGCCGCAACACCCCCGGATTGTGCCGGGGGGGGTGCAAATATACGGCCAATCGGGAAGTTTATGCCATACTGGCATTGGTTCGTTGCATTTTATATTGGCGGACCGCCTGGACAAATCCCACGAAAAGCGGATGCGGGTTGGCCACGGTACTTTTGTACTCCGGGTGGTACTGCACCCCGATAAACCAGGGATGGGACGGCAGTTCTACAATTTCAACAAGCCCTGTCTCCGCATTGATCCCGGAGAATACCAGGCCGGCCGCTTCCATCTGCTCCTTGTAGTCGTTGTTGAATTCATAGCGGTGGCGGTGGCGTTCGGAAATCGTGGAGGCCCCGCTGTACATTTTGTGCACCAGGGTGTCTTCCGTCAGTTCACAGTCCCAGGCTCCCAGCCGCATGGTCCCCCCCTTATTGACAATTGTCTTCTGGGCTTCCATCAGATCGATGACCGGGTGGGGGGTCCGGGCATTCATCTCTGTGGAATTCGCATCGTCCAGCCCCAGGACATTCCGGGCAAATTCGATCACGGCCATCTGCATCCCCAGGCAGATTCCCAAAAACGGGATGTCTTGCTCCCGGGCGTACTGCACTGCTTTGACCTTGCCCTCAATACCCCGCTCCCCGAATCCCGGGGCCACCAGGATGCCGTCGAGCTCCTGCATTTTCTTTTCCAGGTTGTTTGTGCTGATGTGCTCGGAATGGATGGAGACCACATCCACTTCCACCCCGTTGATGGCCCCGGCGTGGATCAGGGCTTCCTGGATGCTTTTATAGGAATCCTGCAATTCCACGTACTTGCCAATCAGGCCCACCCGCACCACGCCCCGGGGGTTCTTGAGTTGCTTCAGGAATTCCATCCACTGCGTCAGGTTGGGCTCCGGGCTGACAGGAAGGGCGAGTTTCTGGAGGGCAACCTTATCCAGACCTTCCTCGTGCATCAGCACGGGTACGTCGTAAATCGTATTCGCATCGATCGACTGGATGACCGCTTCCTTTTTTACATTGCAGAACAGGGCGAGTTTCTGCTTGATTTCTTCCGAGAGTTCGTGTTCCGTCCGGCAAACCAGGATATCCGCCTTGATCCCGCTCTCCATGAGCGTTTTTACCGAGTGCTGGGTAGGTTTGGTCTTGAGTTCCCCTGCAGCCGACAGATAGGGCACCAGGGTCAGATGGACCACTATGGCATTATTCTCCCCCAGTTCCCAGAGCAATTGGCGAACCGCTTCGATATAGGGCAGGGATTCGATATCCCCCACGGTCCCGCCGATTTCGGTGATGACCACGTCGTAATCCCCGCTGTTGCCCAGGATCTGGATCCGCTCCTTGATTTCATTCGTAATGTGCGGCACCACCTGGACGGTTTTCCCGAGGAATTCCCCCCTCCGTTCCTTTTCGATGACGCTTTGGTAAATCCTGCCCGTGGTTACGTTGTTGGCCTGGGAGGTCCGCACATTCAGGAACCGCTCGTAATGCCCCAGGTCCAGGTCCGTTTCCGCCCCATCGTCGGTGACGTAACACTCTCCGTGTTCATAGGGGTTGAGCGTACCCGGGTCTACGTTGATGTACGGGTCGAGTTTCTGGATGGTGGTTCTCAGGCCGCGGGCCTGCAGGAGTTTGGCCAGGGAGGCTGCGATGATGCCTTTACCCAATGAAGAGGAGACTCCCCCCGTAACGAAGATGTATTTAGTAGCTGCCATTGGCGGAATGTATGTTACGGGATTCAAAGTTACAAATTACCTGAGGAAATCAGGGGTTCTGCCGGGGAAATTCTTTCCGGATCCGGGCCAGCATCCCCTCCAGGCCGTTTTCCTTCATCCCGAAGACAATCTGCAGGTTCCGCCCGAGTTTCCCGGGCGGAAATCCCTTCCCGCGGAACCAGACCAGGTAGGGCAACGGCAGCTCGTACAGCAGCCTCCCTTTGTATTTGCCAAAAGGCATCCTGTAGTGGGCGAGCTCGATGAGTTCTTTCCGGGAGGGGGTGGAGTGGTCCATTTGCAGCGGGTTCCGATAGCCGTAAGGCCTAATTTCAGGGCCTGATACCCCGTATCCGGGCAAATATAGTATCTTTAAATCACAGAGAAACCCGACCAAATGGAACGCAGAAAATTTATTGGCCGCAGTGCAGCGGCCTCAGCAGCTTTATTTACGCCGGTTGCCGGACAGCACTTACGGGAGGCGTCCCCGCAACCCGAATCCGGGAAGTCCGAAACCGGTGCATTCAAACCGAAACCCACCGAAGGAGTTATCAATCACAGCGTGTGTTATTGGTGCTACGGCAGCATCCCCCTGGATACGTTCCTGGGGAATATCGCGGAATTGGGCATCGGGGCCATCGACCTGGTGGGGCCCGAAGAATTCCCCCTGCTGAAAAAACACGGGATCCACGCCTCGATGTGCTGGGGCGCCGGCAAAGGGATTGTCGAAGGCTGGAACGACCCCCGGCTCCACGACGAACTGGTTGCCGACTACAATGAAAAAATCCCGATCATCGCGGAGGCCGGATATACAAACCTGATTTGCTTTAGCGGCAACCGCAACGGGATGAACGATTTGGTTGGGTTGCAGAATTGCGTGGAGGGCCTGAGTAAAATTATGCCCACAGCCGAAAAGTACGGCGTTGTCCTGCAGATGGAACTCCTCAATTCCAAAGTGGACCACAAGGACTATATGTGCGACAATACGCTCTGGGGGGTGGAACTTTGCCGTCGCCTGGGTACGGACCACTTCAAACTGCTATACGACATCTACCACATGCAGATAATGGAGGGCGATGTCATCCGCAACATCCGCGAATACCATCCGTACTTCGGACACTACCACACGGGCGGGAACCCCGGCCGGCACGAAATTGACGAAACCCAGGAGCTGTATTACCCGGCAATTATGCGGGCCATTGCTGCCACCGGTTTTACGGGCCACGTGGCACAGGAATTCATCCCGTCCTGGGAAGACAAACTTGCCGCGCTGAAGCAGGGCATCGAAATCTGCGATATCTAGGCCCGGGGAGGTTCCGGGTAGGATAACGGGAAACAGGGTGTTCTCCCGGGCTACTTTAAGGAGTGTCGGGGCCGGCGAGCATCCCGGCAATGTCTTCGTTCCACCGGAATTGGGCCGCGCGGTTCCGCGAATAGTCCGTTTCCCGGTCGTAGCGGTTCTGGAATTCTGACAACTCCCGGTTGATATCCGTGAAGATTCGTCGTACTTCGGCTTTGACGTTCCCGGTAAAGACCCCTTCTTTCAAGCGCTTCCTGAATTTCCGAGCAAATAGTTCCGAGATGTCGAAGTGCAATTGTTCGTGGCTGAGCACCACCTCATCGCAACTTTCCGAATGGTACCAGGATTTATCCGGGTAGAAATAGGTGTCCACCCGAAAATCCAGGGAGTATCGCTCCCCGGAACCTGTGGCGTTGTAGCTGTAGGTGATCCCGCTAGCCGTGGTGGCAGCTATCCGTCTGCTTTCCGGCGGTTCCGCCCGGAAATCACTCCAGGCCAGCCGGGTTTGCGGGTGCCAGAGGATGGCGTCTTCCCCCCGGGCGCTCCCCTCCCCCTGGGCCGATGCAAGTTGGCAAAAACCCAAAAGGAATACGAGGCGGAGCTGTTTTATTGCGTCCAATGGAACCGGATATCCTTTTCGATGTCTTCGTGCAGGCTCAGCATCACCGGGCAGGTACGCCCCGTGCGTTCCAGGATTTTTCGGTCCTTTTCCCCCACGCCTTTGGGCAGGTACAAATCCACTTCAATGCGCGAAATTCTGCGGGGGGCAGCCGACATATGCTTGGTAACTTCAGCCAGGGAACCCTCGAGGGCCACGTCCATATCCCGCGCTTTAATCCCCATCACCGTGAGCATGCAATTTGCCAGGCCCGTAGCCACGGTATCCGTGGGGCTGAACGCCTCCCCCTTGCCGTGATTGTCCGTGGGGGCGTCCGTGAGGTAGACACTTCCGGAGCGCAGGTGGGTACACTCGGTGCGCAGGCCGCCCATATATACTACTTTCGATGTCATGGCCCCTGGATTTCGCGGATTTGCAGGCCGTCGTACATCAGGATGTACGACGCGGTGTTGTAATATCCGGATTGCAGTTTTTTGATATAGTTGAAGGTGTTCCCGCTGTACCGGGTGGCCCCGATCTGGTCCGCAGCCTCAAAGAGGTCCAGCTTATAAGCCAGCCGGAGCAGCAAGTCCATCCCCAGGTCAAAACCCCGGACGGCGTACCGGTCCGGTTCCCCTCCGAACCGCTCGCGGTAGCGGCGTGTAAAGGAAGACGGGGAGACATCCCGGTAGACCGAAGGAAAGGTAAACCTCAGGTTCGCCAGGTGCGTTGCCGAAAGCTCTTTGTGGTCGAATGCCCGGCCCCGGTTTGTGGTAAACATCCGCACCCGGGTTTCCTCCGTATTGGCCGAGTTCAGGATGGAACTTACACTGGAGGCGATCCGGTAGTTGTCGGTTTCCAAAAAGACCCAGTTCTCACGTTCTTCAGACAGGGCCTCCATGAATGCCTCCCGGTCCAGGGAAATATTTTCCTCCTCTTCCCGGAGCGGCACGAGTTCCGCTGCGGGGAATGCTTCCAGAATCTCCGATTCCACTTCCCGGTGGGCCTGATCGGAGATCACCAAAATGTTCTGGTCGGTAACTTGTTCCTTCATGTAGTCGAGCATCCGGCGCCTGAGCTCTGCTTCCTCCGTATAGGTGTGGAAGATATTCTGCAGGGGGAACTCCCCGTTGATCGGGACCGGGGCAATTACGGGAACATCCAGCTCCGAAGCCCTGGCTGCCACTTCCCGGATGGAGTTGGGCTCCAGGGGCCCCACAATCGCGCTGAGGTTCTCCAGGTCTTCCTGCAAAAGCAAATTGCGGACCCGGTTGGCACTGAGCTGCGTGTCAAAGGTCTTTACTTCTACCGAAATTCCCATGTCCGCTACGGAATCCAGAGCGACCAGAAAACCGGAATACAGGCCCAGGCTGTACTTCAGGGCATTGTTGTTCCGGATCCGTTCCTGTGTCTTCTCCGGATCGGACAGGTCCAGGCGGTCCAGGCGGAAAGGGAAAAGCACCAAAAGCCGCGGCCGGTTGCCCGTATCGATGCTGTCCCGCAGGTCAAATTCGTCGATGACCAGTGCATTTTTCACCTCCAGGCCTTCTGCCCGGTCCCGGGGGAGTTTCAGCACCATCCCGGCTTTCAGCCCGGTGGCGAGTTCCGGGTTGAGGGCACGGAGTTCCGGGTACCCGATCCCTAATTTGCGGGTCAGGGAAAACTCGGTCTGTTTGGGTTTTACCTCGTAAAAAATATAATTGGAGGCATTCACTGCCGTGGTATCCGCCTTTTTCTCGGGGAGTCGCAGCTTCATGCCCTCCTGGAGGTTGCCGCGTTCCAGGATTTCCGGGTTGAGCCGGATGATTTCCTCCCGGCTGATCCCGAATTCCTGGCTCAGGCTGAAAAGTGTTTTCCTGGGGGGTACCGTATAGGAGCGGTACACCTGGGATTCCTGCTTCTCGATTCCGGAACCCGGTAGGCGGGGTACCTGCAATTCCTGGCCTTCTGCCAGGTAGCTCGTGCTGCGGGGGAGGCCCGGGTTGAGCTGCAGCAGGCTGTCGATGGTAATCCCGTATTTATGCGCAATACTCCACCGGGTTTCCTTGGCCTGGACGGTATAGGTTGTCAGGAGTTCCTCCAGGGCTTCGGCCTCCCGGTAACTCTCTGAAAACTGGGGGATCCTGAGGACCATCCCGCGTTGGAGGGGACGGGAATACAGGTCCGGATTATAGCGTTTGACCTCCTCCTCGCTCACCTGGTAGCGTTGGGTAATACTGAACAGGGTTTCCTTTCGCCTCACCCGGTGGGTACGGAAGGTGACCTGTTCCCGGGCCGTAGAATCCGGGTCGGATACGGTTGGGCGGTTTAAAACGGTATTGCCGGCACGCCCGGGGATCACCAGGATGGTATTCGGGCGGAGCGTCCCGTCCGGGTCTACTTCCTTGTTGTATTTCAGGAGCTCCTGGGGGCTCACCTGGTATTGCCGCGCAATGGAATAGAGGGTTTCCCCCCGCTTCACGGCATGGGTGCTGAATTGCTGGGCTTTTGCCTTGCAGCCGATGGACAGGGCGCAAAGCAGCAACAGCAGGTACTTACACACAACGTTCATGTTATTCCCATTCTATGGTAGCCGGGGGCTTGGAACTGATGTCGTAAACCACCCGATTCACCCCGGGCACCTTATTGATAATGTCATTTGAGGTCTTCTGCAGAAATTCGTACGGCAGGTTGACCCAGTCGGCCGTCATTCCATCCGTACTTTCCACTGCCCGTAAAGCTACGCATTTTTCATAAGTCCTTTCGTCCCCCATCACCCCCACGCTGTTGACCGGGAGGAGCATGGCCCCCGCCTGCCAGATCTTGTCGTACAGGCCCCATTCGCGGAGTCCGTTGATAAATATATGGTCCACTTCCTGGAGGATGGCGACCTTTTCCCGGGTAATGTCCCCAAGGATGCGGATTGCCAGTCCCGGACCCGGGAAGGGGTGCCTCCCCAAACGCTCAGCCGGGATATCCAGGCTGGCGCCCACGCGTCGCACCTCATCCTTAAAAAGCATCTTCAGTGGTTCTACCACCTTCAGCTTCATAAAGTCCGGCAGGCCACCCACATTGTGGTGACTCTTGATGGTTGCAGAGGGCCCCCCGGTAGCCGATACCGACTCGATAACATCCGGATAGATAGTTCCCTGCCCCAACCATTTTGCATCTTCCACCAGGTGGGCCTCGTCGTCAAACACCTCGATAAACACCCGGCCGATGATCTTTCGTTTCTTCTCGGGGTCCGATTCCCCTTCCAGGGCATCCAAAAAGCGTGCCGAAGCGTCAACGCCCTTAATGTTCAACCCCATATCCTTATACTGGTGAAGCACTTCTTCAAATTCATTCTTGCGCAGCAGCCCGTTGTTCACAAAGATGCAGTGCAGGTGTTTCCCAATGGCGCGGTGGAGCAACATGGCCGCCACCGTGGAATCGACACCCCCGGAAAGGCCGAGAATAACTTTTTCGGTCCCGATCTTCTCCTTGAGTTCCGCCACAGTGGTCTCCACAAAGGCTGCGGGCGTCCAGGTTTGTTCCAGGCCGGCGATATCCACCAGGAAATTCCTCAGGATCAGGCTTCCGGCCGTGGTGTGGTAGACTTCAGGGTGGAACTGGATCCCGTAGATCCTTTCGTCCGGCATCTTGAATGCGGCATTCGGCACGTCGTGGGTGCTGGCCAGAAGCACCGCCCCGTCCGGCAGTTGCTGAATCGTATCGCTGTGGCTCATCCATACCTGGCTACCCACCGGAACATCCTTCAGGAAAGGGTCCTGGGCCACGTGGGCAAGTTTAGCCCGGCCGTACTCCCGCGTTTTCGACGGGGCCACATTGCCCCCGTTAAAATGGGCAATGTACTGGGCGCCATAGCAGATGGCCAGGATGGGTTTATGGCCTTTGATCCGGCTCAGGTCCGGGTGGGGGGCGTCGTCGGACCGGGTGGAAAAGGGGGAGCCGGAAAGGATCACCGCTTTGTAGCCGTCGAGGTCGCCGGGCAGGTTGTTGTAGGGTTTGATTTCGCAGAATATATTCAGTTCGCGGACCCGCCTTGCGATCAGCTGGGTGTACTGGGAACCGAAATCCAGGATGAGAACGTTATTTTGCATGGGCAAAAATAGCAAAAACCCGCAAGGACTCCTGCCGTTTTTTCAGGAGAGTTTTCCCAAGGTTATCGACAATTTAAAGGTTCTCCCAGGGGGTTTATACCGTCTAACTGCCAGCGAATGCCAGATTTCATACAATTAAACAATCGGTAGATGTAATTGGTATTTATATCCTGATTAACAACATATAAAGTGCTTTCCTACAAATTTAATATTCCTGAAATATCCTTAGGATTGGTGTGCTGACCGGGGCGGACGGGCCGGCCTCTTCCTCAAAATTTTCCTGTTGGCAAAAAATACTACTTTTAATCCACTACAGAGAAAATCATGAAGTGTATTTCGTTTGTATTCCTGCTGTTGATTCCAATTGGCAACGGGCAGCTCGTTGCCCAGGATTCCCTGCAGCTGGACAGCCTGCAGCGCGTCTATCGTTCCATGCCCGAGGATACCGCCCGGGTCCGCCTGCTGGGGGAACTCTACCAGGCCTACGTGTACAGGGATGTCGACCGGGCCGCCCAATACGCCAGGGAAAGGATTGCCTTATCCAGGAAACTGGAATATACCGAGGGCCTCGCCGCCGGGTTCTACGATCTGGGAGGCTATTTTAAAAATACCGGACAAAACGATTCCGCCATGGCCCGGCTTGCCGATGCCCGGGAGCTTTATGAGTCGCTGGACGACACCGTGATGCTCATCCGAATAGACCATACCCGGGCAATCCTGGAAATGGAGCTGGGGCGCTACGATTCGGCCCTGGCCATCAGCAACCGGAATATGGTTAAGCGGCAGGAGCTCGGGGACACCCTGGGGATGGCCATTGAGCGGGTATTCCGCGGCGGGATCTACGAGAACAAAGGGTATTTCAACCTGGCCTATGAAGATATCCTGCAGGCAGTAAGGCTCTACGAGCACCTGGACAACCCGTTGCGAATGGCGGATGCCCTCAATAGCCTTGGGTCGCTGGAATCCACCATGAAAAACTACCGAAAATCCCTGGAATACAGCGGGCAGGCTTTAGAAATATACCGTCAGCAGGACGACAGGCTGTTCCAGGGGGTGGCCGCCAACGCAATCGGTCAGAGCCATATCCTCCTGGAGGAATACCGGGAAGCCATCCCGTTTCTGGAAGAAAGCATTACCCTGAGCAGGGAGATGCAAGTCCCCGTCATTGAAGGCGCAGCCTTGCGGAATTTGGGGCGCGCCTACATCGCACTCGGTCGGGGAAATTCCGGGCTGGAACTGCTGGATTCGGCCATTGCCGTACACCGACGTGCGGGCCGGCCCATCGCCCTGGTCCGATCCCTGGGTTACGCTTCCGACGCGTATACGGAGGCGGGGCGGCCGGTCCGGGCGCTCGACTACCTGGATGAGGCCATCCGGATGGTGGATACGCTCGGGGCCCGGCCCCATTGGTATGATTTGTTCAAAAGCCGCTCGGATGCCCTGGCCCAGTTGGGCAGGTACCCGGATGCCCTTCGGGCGGAAAAGGAATTCAGCCAGCTGCGGGACAGCGCCCTGCAGCGGGAACGGGTCCAGCAGGTAGAGGAATTGCGTACCCGGTTTGAAACAGAGAAGAAAGAGCAGCAAATTGCCATTCAGGAGCGCGAAATCGATTTGCTGGAGGCCGAGGCCCGGGTGGGGAACCTGCAGCGGATACTGCTCGGGTCCGGGTTGCTGTTGTCCCTGATCGGGTTCTATGGTGTACGGCAAAAATGGAAGCGAACCCGGGCGGAAAAATCGAAAGTGGACGCCGAACTCGCATTCCGCCAACGGGAACTGACCACACACGCCCTGCACCTTGCCCGCAAGAACGAACTCCTGGAGAGCTTAAAATCCAAGGCCCGGGAATTACAGGAATCCAACCGGTCCGGGGGCTACCGGGAACTGATCCGGACCATCAATTTTGACCAGAGGGACGATGCGCACTGGGAACACTTCACCCGCTACTTCGAAAATGTGCACAAAGACTTCAGCAGGAATGTCCGGGACCGTTTCCCGGATGTGACCAAAAACGAACTCCGGTTTATGGCATTGATGAAGATGAACCTGTCGTCCAAGGAAATCGCCACCATCCTCAATATCTCGCCGGACGGGGTTAAAAAAGCCCGGCAGCGATTGCGCAAAAAAATGCAACTCGCCCCGGAGGAATCCCTGGAAGCTTCGGTAAACGCCCTGTAGGCAACTGGGAGCACCATCCGGGCAACCCCCCGTGACTATTGGCCTTGTGGCCTGTACCCCCTTTGTACCCCCTCCACATTTTTAACCGGGAAACCGAAGCCCTATGTTTGATCGTCATCCAGGAAACACCTAATGACAACTTGTTTTGTGGTCTTGTCCCGGAGCGTGCTGCAGAACCCTCCGGACAGGGTCCACAAAAGAAAATCAAATGCAAACCACAAAACAAATTCCAATGAAAACAATCAAAAATTCCAGGTGGCTGATTCTCGTGCTTTTGGCCGGTACACTCGGCCTGTCATGCAGCAAAGACGACCCCGGAAACGGGGATGGCAACGGGGGCAACGGACTCGAGCAACGCAACGGTCTCGATGAGTCGGAGGTGGCCGCCGACCCCGGGGCAATCGGGTTAAGCGTGAGTGCCCGTTCCCTGGCGCGGAAAGGATATCACCCGGAATTGGCGGCCATCCGGATCCAAGGGACGCATAGCGCGTTGAGCGCCGAGGTAGTCATCGATGCGGATACCCAGATCGGTGCCCTGTCTTTTGAAAACGAGGACCTGAGCGAATCCGAAAGGAAGGACCTGAGCGACGGGGTGCCGCTGACCGTGGAAATCCGCAACGCAAACGACAGCGTCCTGGCTACCAAAACTTTTTCGAAAATTTCGTTTACCTCCTCCCCGTCCCTGACGCCCATTGACAATGAGGCGCTGCCGGATAAATTCCGCACGGTAACCCTGCGGCCCGGCGTGTACTACTACCTCCAACTGGTGGATGAGGACGGAACAGAAATATACGGGGCCCCGGCATCGGATTCCTACACCAACGGCACCAACCTCTCCACACGGATCAATGTGCGGCAGGCGGATGAACTGGACTACAATTCGGAATACGTGGACCTGTATACCCGGTTCCTTTTTACCGAGATGCCCGGGCAGCCCGGGGTGTACTCCATCGGTCTCCGGGATAAAGACACCCCGGACAACCTCCTCTACATGTATATCAAGGTCGACAATTCCCGCGTATTAAATATACAAAGCCGGGCAAACCGGGCCCGGAACGGCGACAATACCGACCCCACCCAACCCCCGAATTACGCGTTCCGGATTGAGAAAACGCCGAACGGCCTGTTCACGATCACCCCCACCGAACAAAACCGGCCGCTCGTATTGAGCGAAAACGGGTTATACCTGCATTGCGCCCCGGGCAGCGAAAACGAGACGCCGGCCTATTTTCGGATCCTGGCTTTCGATATTGACTGGGAAATCCAGTCCCTGGAATACAAGCACCTGCAACCCATACTGCCGCCTGCAGGCACTTCCTTTGCCTACAATAGCACGCTGGTGAATTGCAGCAGCGGGGAGCTTGTACAGGAAGTCGGCGTCAACCAAACCCGGGAGACCAAATCGGTATTCGGATGGGAGGAGAGTTTTTCCCTGAGCAGCAGCCAGGAGTTTTCGGTAGACGTGTCCATGGAGTCGACGATTTCAGCGGAATTTTACGGGGTCGGGTCTTCGGTGAGCTCCTCGGTATCCGAAAGCTACACCACCACGCGTTCCCAGACGAATACGAGTACGCAATCCGCGGCGTTTGAAACAACGGAATCCATTGAGCTGTCTACGAGGCGGAGCCTGACTGTGCCGGCCAAAAAAGCCACCCTGGTGTCCGACATGTACCAATCCTATGAAAACGTACGCGTGCCTTTTGTCCAGCGTTTCCGGATCAAGGGAGCCTACCAGGGCGACAATTCCCCCCTCACGGGAGACGAAATCATCACGCAGTTCGCCTTCAACCAGTTCTCCGGGGTGATCACGGAAAAAGGCGCCGATTACATCGAAGTTACCGTACGGGGCACCAATACGATCGACGAGCTCATCGATACGCAAACCGTGGCACGGGATGTTCCCTCCGAATGCAATTGACCCCCCCGGCCCCGTTTCCGGGAAGGTTATTGAAACGAAAAACCCCGGCGGGATCCGCCGGGGTTTTCGTTCTCCCGGTCTCCCGGGACAAAACCAACCTAAACACATGAACTAATTATGACACAAAAATTATTCATCAAAAGCGCCTTGCGCTGAGGAAATCGCTCCCGTTGCAGTCTGCTGCCCCGGGAAGCGATTGATTCCTTTTTCATGGCAACTTTGGTATATAAACAACCAGCGAACATTTTACCCTACCCCGCATGGGTATTTTTTTTAATTTTAACAAAATACCCTTCCCATGACCCAGCAGTACTGGACTGAAATCTGCGACGAGATCGATGCCGGAACCCGGCTTTCCGATCACCCGTTTCGCTATGCAACCCTTGCCACGGTTGGGCTTGAAAAGGTTCCCCGACTTCGGACAATCGTCGTACGGGAATTCGACCCCGAACAGATGCGATTGACTTTTTTTACGGATGCCCGTTCCAAAAAAATGTTGCACATCAAGGAAAATAACAAGGTAAGCCTGCTGTATTACCATCCCGAAAAGTTGCTGCAACTGCGTATCGAGGGCATTGCGTACAGGGAAAAGGACGACGCCCTGCTGTCGGCCTATTGGGAAGGGATCAGGGAAGCCTCGAGAAAAGATTACACCACGGAAGAGCGGCCGGGAGCCGAAATCAAGGGCCCGGACCAGGTAGATTACATGCAGGGCAGCGAAAACTTCGCGGTTGTCCGTATCCAACCTTTTCGGATTGAATACCTGCAACTCCGGCGCCCCAACCACATTCGCGTTCGGTTTTCCCGAACCGAGGATAGTTGGTCAGGTGATTTCCTGGTCCCCTAGCGTATCGAGGATAATCCGGATATCCTCCTCGGTGGTATCCGGGTTGATAAAACAAAATCGCAGGACCGTCTCCATGCCCCCGGTCCCCCGCCATTTGGTGGGGGTTACCAGGGAGATTCCGGCCCGGTGGTTCCGGTAGGTCCACTGGTTGTAGTCGTCCGGGTTCCAGCCCTTGCGGCGAAACAGCACGCAGGACAGGCTGGGGGCGCGGACCAATTCCAGGTCCGGGTACTCCCCGATAAGTTCCCCGGCGCGAACAGCAAGCCGGATGCCTTCCTCAACGGCCTCTTTGTACCTGTCGGTTCCGTGGGTTGCCAGGGAAAACCACAGCGGCAGCCCGCGGAGCCGCCGGGTGAGTTGTATCTGGTAGTCGGCCGGGTTAAAGCCGTGGGCCCCTTCGTCTTTAAAAATATCCAGGTAGGAACCCTCCTGGGAGTGGACCCGCCGCGCCTGTTCGGGGTCCCGGTAAATGATGGCACCGCAATCGTAGGGGGTGAACAACCACTTGTGCGGATCGATGGTCACACTGTCCGCCTGCTCAATCCCCCGGAAGAGGTGGCGGACGGAATCGGCGGCAAGGGCTCCGCCCCCATAGGCGGCATCCACGTGGAACCAGAGGCCCCGGTCCCGGCAAACCCGGGCAATCCCTTGCAAATCGTCTACGATTCCCGCATTGGTGGTACCCCCGGTAGCCACCACGCCAAAAAGCCTTTCGCGTTCCGCATCGGACAATGCCGCAATTGCCTTTTCCAGGGCTTCCCCGCTCATCCGGTCTTCGGTATCCACCAGGCGAATGTCCGCGTCAATTACCTTGGCCATGGCCTTAATGGAACTGTGGGCGCCTATGGAGGCCACGATGATCCCCTTGCCATGTTGCGTTCCACCCCCTTCCCGCCAGACTTCCCGGGCGGTAACCATGGCCGACAGGTTTGCAGCCGTCCCCCCGCTGGTAAATACGCCAAAGGCACCCTCGGGCATCCCGGTCAGGGAAACCAGCCAATCCATCGCCCGGTTCTCGCAGAAAATCCCCCCGGCGCCTTCCATCCAGTAGGCCCCGTGTATGGAGGAGGCCGATGTGACCAGGTCAAACATGATGGCCGCCCGGGTGGGGGCGGCCGGCACAAATGCGAGGTGGCGGGGATGGTCGATAGGGACAGTAGCCTTAACGAGCACGTCCCGGAAAAGCCGGAAGGCCTGTTCGCCCCCGATCCCTTTGGCCGTTACGGTCTCTCCCACAAGTTGCTTTAAATCCTCCTCTTTTTTGGGGATTCCCAGTTCCGGGTCCCGGACCGTGATCCTGTTGATGGCGAATTTCATGACGTCCAGGGTCATTTCGACCGTATCGATATCCAGCGTGTGCATGTTTCGGAATTTTAATGCAAAGATACGGCACCCGATCGGGGCCGTAAGGGGTCAGCGCTCGTAAATCAGGATGGAGAATTCGGGATGCAGGGGGTCAAACGCCCCGAGTACGGAGGGGACCCACTGGCTTCCGAGTTCGAGGTAGCAGGCGGCGAAGTTTCGCGTCCGTTCCTGCAGGCTGCCGTTGGGGAAGAGTTCGCCCTGCAGGGCCACCAGTCGGTTTACGTGGTCCCGGAGCTTGCGTTTCTGGGCTTTGAGCAGGCGTTTCTCCAGGTGGTTGAGCCCGTTGATCTGTTTGGTTTCCTGGGCCTTAACAGCCCCCAGGAAGGAGGCATCCGTTTTTTCGGCCAGGGCATAGAGGTCGCGGAATTGCTTCCGGAGGTGCTCCCGCTGCGGGGTAAAATCGATGTCGATCCCGGAAATGGCCCGGACTTTCCGGTTGATCAGCTCGTTTTGGTCCAGGAAGAGCTCCTGGAGGGAGACCCCGAGTTTTTCCGCTTTTCGGGCCTGCTTGTCGGAAAGGACCAGGGCGGAATTGCGCAGCATCAGGATCGGAAAAGGGATTTCTGAAGCCTCAAAATACGATTTGAGTTCCAGCCAGTAGGCAATCTCGCCTCCCCCGCCGATATAGGCGATATTGGGCAGGATGACCTCCTGGTAGAGCGGGCGCGTGATGACGTTGGGAGAAAATCGGCCGGGGTGTTCCCGGAGTTCCTTTTTCAGGGCCTCCCGATCCATCCGGATATCAGTTTCCAGCACGCCGTATACGCCGTCCTCTTCCACAATCCGCTCCCGAAGTCCGTCCCGCATGTAAAATAAATTGATCTCCCGGGGAGTGACCTGTATCGGGTAGTCCGGGTCCGCGGCCTGCAGGCCTGCAGCCTGGTCGGATACCTGCCGGTGGGCCAGCCCTTCCAGCATGTCGGTTTCCATATGGGGGGCAAAGAGGGCTTTCAACCGGGGATCGTCCCCGTCCAGCACCACCAGGCCTTCTTCGCCGAACAGGCGATTCGCCAGATAGCGGGTGGCAGCTGCCAGGTTCGGATGTTCCAAATAGGCCGCTTCAAACAGCTCCTTGAGTTCCCGGGCGCGATCCCCGGGCCCCAGGTCCTGCATAAACTGTTCGGCCAGCACCTCGAGGCCGTCGGTTTCCATACGGCCGACAGGCCCCCCGGCTTCCCGGTTCCACCGGAATTCCTTCCCTTTGAAATTAAAGTGGTTGATCTCGTCAAAATCGTGGTCCTCCGTGGCCATCCAGTAGACGGGCACGAAGATATGGTCCGGGTAGGCCGCCTGTAATTTGCGGCAAAGCGCGATGGTCCCGAGGATCTTGTAGTGGAAATAGAGCGGTCCGGTGAACAGGTTCAGCTGGTGCCCGGTTACCACGGTCACCGTTGCGGAATCCGCCAGGGCGGCGATATGGCTTTTGGTGGCAGGGGAGGCGCTGAGCCCCCGGTACTGGTCTTCCAACACCGTACAGAGGGTACTTCTGTGTGATTCCGGATAGGTTGCGAGTTTCTCCAGCAGCTGCTCCCGGAATGCGCCCAAATCCGGGGATCGGCCGTAAAACGGCTCCAACCCCGGGACTGCGTCCAGGTAATCCGTGATCAGTTTTGAAAAGAAACCCGTATCCTTAAAGGGAATGCCTTCCTTGCGCATGCGTTGGTTTGAACAACCCCAAAGATAACGCTCCCGTGCCTTGCAATTCCTAAAAATACGTTAAGAAACCCGGGGCGGCAGCACCCCGGGGCGTAACCAGGGGTGACGTATTGTGGAAGTTTCCGTAGATTTGGTCCGCCGGCAAACCCCGGTCCCAAACCTGAATTTATGAAGCATTGTTTTGCGCTTTTCCTGTCGTTTTTTACCGCCATCGCCTTTGGGCAGGAATTGCAATCCCCTTCCGAGTTCCTCGGTTACGAATTGGGGACCCAGTTTACGCGCCACCACCGCGTGGTTGAATATTTCCGCTATGTAGCCGACGCCCGCAGTGAGCAGGTACTCCTGGAACAATACGGGGAAACCAATGAGCGGCGACCGCTGATTACGGCCACCCTGTCTTCCGCCGCGAACATGCTGCGCCTCGGTGCCATCCGGGAGGCGCACCTGGAGGCGCTGGAAGGGCAGGGCTCTCAGGGGCCGGCCATTGTCTGGCTGAGCTACAATGTGCACGGGAACGAAAGCGTCAGTACGGAAGCATCCATGCAGACCCTGTACGATTTACTCACCACGCGGAGCAGCTACCTGGAGAATACCGTCGTGATCATGGACCCGTGCATTAACCCGGACGGACGCGACCGGTATGTGAACTGGTACAACCAGTTCAAAAACACCCCTTACCAGGCAGACCCGAACAGCAAGGAACACCACGAGGGCTGGCTCAGCGGCCGCGGGAACCATTATATGTTTGACCTGAACCGCGACTGGGCCTGGCTTACCCAGAAGGAAAGCCGGGAGCGCCTGGTGGCCTACAATCGCTGGATGCCCCATGTACATGTGGATTTTCACGAACAGGGGGTGGATGCCCCCTATTACTTCGCCCCGGCGGCAGAACCTTACCACGAGGTGATTACCGAATTCCAGCGCCGATTCCAGGATACCATCGGGCGGAACCACGCCCGGTACTTTGATGCCAACGGCTGGTTTTACTTTACCCGGGAGGTCTTTGACCTGTTTTACCCGAGCTATGGGGATACCTACCCCACCTACAACGGCGCCATCGGGATGACCTATGAACAGGGCGGCAGCGGCCGCGCCGGCCTGGCCATTCGCACCTCCATCGGCGATACGCTGACCCTGAAAGACCGGATTGCGCACCACCTGACAACCGGCCTGAGCACGGTGGAAGTAGCCTCCCGCCATGCCGGGATGCTGGGCAGCGAGTTCCGCAAGTTTTACGGCAGCCCGAAGAATTTCAAATACAAGAGTTACGTACTCAAGGGAGACCGGGACAAACTCGCCGCCCTCCGCGATTTGCTGGAACAGCACCAGGTCCGCACCGGGAGGGCACGCGGCGGCTCCGTACGCGGGTTCCGCTACGATACCGGCCGCAGCGGCAGTATGCAGGCGGGTCCCGAGGCGCTGGTAGTTCCCACCGACCAGCCGAAAGGCACGCTGGTTAAAGTGCTTTTTGAGCCGGATGCGCGCCTGAGCGATTCCCTGACGTACGATATCACCGCTTGGTCCCTGCCTTACGCCTACGGGCTCCAGGCCATCGCCTCGGAGTCGGCTGTTGCCTATGACAGCCCGGCCGATTTCGGGGATGCAGCAGCACCTGCCCCAGAATCCTGGGCCTACGCCTACCTGACCGACTGGGACAGCATGGATGACGCCCGGTTCCTGGCCGCCCTGCTGAAGGAAGGCTTCCGCGTGCGAAGGGCTTCCAGGCCCTTTCAACTGGAGGGCAGGAACTGGGCTGCCGGAACGCTGATCATCACGGCCGGGGACAACCGGCACCACGCGGACTTTTCCGCCCGGCTGGAGGCCTTGCGTAAGGCACACGGCCGGGAATTGACACCTGCCGGCACCGGACTGGTGGATTCCGGCAAGGACTTCGGTTCGCGCTATGTGGATGTGGTCAGCAACGTGCGTGTGGCTGTCCTTTCCGGCGAACCGACATCCACCCTGGACTTCGGGGAGGTATGGCACTTTTTTGAACAGCAATTGCACTATCCGCTCACCGTTCTGGACACCGATTATTTTGACCGGGTAGACCTGGACGCCTATGACGTGCTGGTCCTGCCGGACGGCAGGGGCTACCGGCGCTTCTTAAACGAAAAACGGGTGAAAGGCCTGAAAGCTTGGGTGGCCGCAGGCGGCCGGCTGATTGCCATGGGCGGTGCCCTGGATGCCCTGGGAGGAGACTCGGGATTCTCCATCGAACCAAAAAAATCGGATGAAGCCGCCGGGGAAGAGGCGGCGCCGGGAACGGACCCGTTGTCTTTTGAAGCGGGACAGCGCGAACGGATCCGAAGTGCCATCACCGGGGCCATTTTCAAAACCCGGGTAGACCCGACTCACCCGATGGCTTTTGGCTACGGGGATTCTTACTTCAGCCTGAAACTCGGCAGCAGTTCCTACGAACTTTTAGATTCCGGCAATGTCTCCTACCTGATGGGCCAGCCGGTACCCGTAGCGGGGTTTGCAGGGAGTGAGGCTTTGAAAAAGTTGCCCAACAGCCTGGTATTCGGGGTGGAAAACCACGGGCGGGGCCAGGTGGTCTATATGGTGGACAACCCGTTGTTCCGCGGCTTTTGGGAGAATGGGAAACTATTCTTTGCCAACGCCCTCTTTATGGGGAATTAAATAAATAAATCCACGAAAAAACCCGGCCTTTAAAGCCGGGTTTTTTTATTGGGTCAGCCCACAATGTCCGGTGGAAATTCCCCGATCCCCGGAGGGCTGTTGAGCAGGACCTCATCCAGGTCCACCCCGTCCACCGGGACCACGCGCTGCGCTTCCGGATCCCACTGAATCCGGCGCCCGAGTTTCCAGGAGAGCCCCGCCATATGCGCCGAGATGGCCTCCTCAAACCCTTCCTGTATGCCGCAACTCACAGCTCCCCCATTGCGCAGGGCGCTCAGCCATTCCCGCATATGGAGGAAGGTGGAATCGACGCGCTTCCCATCGATATAGGTCCACATGAGCCCCTTGTCTGCAAAATACTGGGAGGTGGCCGAAGAGACCCCGTCCAGGGCGGTTGCTGCCGGGTTATAGCGGTATATCGGGGATTGCGGCTGCATTTTGCCGGTCTCCAGGTAGTCTGCATAACGCGTGGAGCGGCCGTCCGGCCAGATGGTGAGCTGGTTGCCGAGTTCCATACTCCCGTCGTGGCCCATCAGCATGGTGGGCCTGCTCAGGCCGTTGCCCAGGGTGGCGCTGTAGACAAAGGTCATCCCCTGCTCCTTCCCTTTTTGCTGGCTGCTGCCTGTGCTGAAATCCGGGAATTCCATGGAAGCCTGAAGCACGTCCGGGACATTTCGCCCGTCCCGGTGCGTATAGATGCCGCCGGAAGCCATGACGGAACGGGGGATGCCCATCCCAAGTACACAATTGAGCCGGTCGTAGTCGTGGGTGAGCAGGTCGCCGGACAGCCCGGAGCCGTAGGCCCACCATTTGCGCCAGCGAAAGAAATGGTTCTTGTTAAAGGGTATTTCCGGTGCACTTCCAAGGAATTGCGCCCAATCGATGGTATCGGGCCCCGCTTCCGGGTGGATGTCGTAATTCCAGGCTCCGTTGTCGTCATTCCGGTTGGTGTTGGTGGTGATCAGCGAAACATGGCCCAGGATGCCCTTTTCCACGATGTCGCGGGCCGTCCGGAAACTCAGGGTTTGCCGGTGTTGGTGCCCCACCTGCAGGACGGCCTGGGAATTCCTGGCTACATCCCGGAGTTCGTAGGTTTCCGAAAGCGTATGGGTCATCGGTTTCTCCACATAAACGTGAACCCCCCGACGGAGCGCCTCCATGGCCATGGGGGCATGCCAGTGGTCCGGGGTGGCAATCACCACGGCTTCCACCTCCCCGCTGGAAATCATCTCCTGGTAGGTGCGGTAGCGCCGTACCGTATGGGTTTCGTCCGAGAAGGAGCGTACAGCTTTCTCGGCCCGGACATCGAATATATCGCAAACCCCGGTAATCCGCACATTCAGCGGCTCCTGGTTCTTAAAATCCTCCAGGGCGGTAAAGGCCTCCCCGGCTTCCCGGGCCAGGGCTTCCGCCTCCTCCATCTCCGCGATCCATTCGTCTGTGGCAAAGCCGAGCGACCGGCAGAGCTGTTCCCCCCGGATACCAAAACCAATGATGCCGATTTTCACAGGCTCCCCGCCGATTCCCT
This sequence comes from Robiginitalea sp., assembly GCF_982776155.1. Taxonomy (NCBI): domain Bacteria; kingdom Pseudomonadati; phylum Bacteroidota; class Flavobacteriia; order Flavobacteriales; family Flavobacteriaceae; genus Robiginitalea; species Robiginitalea sp. The sequence goes on along the minus strand of NZ_CEXZKX010000001.1, from coordinate 35,421 downwards.
GAACCGCTGGGGGCAGGCTCGGCTGGATATTGAGGCTCTCCAGGATAGCATTGCGTTCTTTTTTGCGGCCGACAGTACTCGCGGCACCAGCCCACCATACGGCTCCGAGGATCGGGATTCCGCCCAGGCCCATCAGTGCTTCTCTGCGTGTCCATTTCATGATATGCGCGTTTTAGGTTCATTCTGTGTGTTTTTCGACCACAACCGGGGCAGGCCAAATAGCGAGCCGGTCGGTTGCAGGAAGAGCAGGTAGCAGGCAGCGGCCTCGATCAGGTTTTTGTTGACCAGCCAGTAACTGCCCTCCGTATTGAGCTGGGGGCTGCCGGGAAGCGCCGGGTGCGCCAGGTAGTACAACAGGAGCATGCCGATTCCCGCCAGGGCCCCGGCTTTCTCAAATACCCCGAGGATCAGCGTAACACCCACCAGGATCAGGGCTACCCAATTCAGGGTGTCTACCCAGGGGAGCAGGGATTCTGAGGCCAGAGAGGTAAAAACCGGTTTCAGCGGGCCCTGGGCGGTGGCCAGGTACCCGAAACTGGTCCATTCCGGGTTGTAGAGTTTGATCACTCCCTCGTACAGGAAATGCCATCCGATCAGGATCCGGAGCACCACCAGCCCTCCGGCCAGCCTCCTGCTGTTTTGAAATTTTTCCATGATTCTATCTGTTTTTTATGGTTAATGTGGTTTATGGTTGGGCCTTTTACGGAATAACGCCAGGACGGGGTTTAAAGCTACTGCTATGGTAGAGTGCAAACTATGATACATATCAGCTTTCCCGCATCCCGGTTTTCCGCATCTCAGATTATCGCGCCCGCCGGGCAATTTCGGAGACAGCGGCCACCAAATGCGCCATCTCCTCCGGGGTATTGAAGACGTTTGGGGTAATCCGGCAGCCCTGAACCCCCGCCCCGTCGATGGCTACCGTATAAATCCCGAAATCTTCCAGAAGCGCAGTTGCAAGCCCGGCCGGCGGGAGTCCCTCCACCCCGACATTTGCAATGGCACAGCTGCGTTCCGGGGATTCCGGCGTATTGACCCGGACGCCGCGAACAGCCCGCAGAGGCTCGGTCCAGGCGCGTTGCAATTCCCGGAGTCGCGCCGCTTTCCGCTTGATCCCTATATGCTCCAGGTAGTCCATGGCCGCATCGATGGCCAGGTCGGTATGCACCGGGTGCGTCCCCGTATGGTTCAACCGGGATATATCATCGGGTTCCCTGGGGTGCTCGGCGAGCAGGGGCCAGATTTTCGGGATGTGTTCCCGGCGGATATAGAGCATGCCGGCGCCCAGCGGGGCCGCCAGCCATTTGTGGAGGCTCGAGCCGTAATAATCGCATCCCAGGGCCGGGATGTCCACCGGGAAATGCCCCACGCAGTGCGCCCCGTCTACCAGTACTTCCACGCCGTGGCGGTGCGCCATGTCGCAAATTTTCCGCACCGGCAGGATCTGCCCGGTGATATTGACCATGTGGCACACCATTAGCAGGCGCGTGCGGGGGGTGATGGCCGATTCGTAAAGGGCGACGATTTCCTCGTCCGAGGCCGGGTGCATGGGCAGGGACAGGACGCGGTTTATCACGCCGAACCGTTCTGCCACCAGGCCGAACTGCATCTGCATGGCCCCGTAATCCTGTTCGGCGAACACTGCCTCGTCCCCGGGTTGCCAGGGGTACCCGCCGATTACCATGTCCAGGGACTCCGTGGTATTCCGCGTCAGGATGAGTTCTCCTGGGGTGCAACCGAGCATCCCGGCCAACCGGGCCGCCACCCGCGCTTTGTTTTCCCATTGCACGGTGCGCATATAATACGCCCCTTCCCGGTTGACCATGCGGATATTTTCCAGGTAGGCCTCCAGGGTGGGCCGGGGAATGATGTTGTAATACCCGCTTTCCAGGTTGATGTAGTCCGGTTTCAGGTCGTAGTCCGACCGGACCCTTTCCCAGAACCCGTTCTCCCCGCCTCCGGAAACTGTACGGGCCTGAATCGGTGCCCCGGCACCCTGCTGTCCGGGTATTTCACGCGGTCTCCCGGAGGGCGAATGGCGCCCCGCCAGTGCACCGTCTGGCAGGAAGATAAAAGGAGAGGCCGCCGTAAGCTGCCCCAGGCGCTTGAGGAAGGTTCGTTTTTCCACGGGAGGAAGTTTTGGTTAGTGTTTCAAGTTAAGAAATCTTTGTATTTACTTTTGCCTTCCCGGGGATTTTGACCTTCCGTATTTACCCTAAAAATAGTATCTTAGAGTATGAAAAATCGCTATCTAATCGGGGTGCTTGGATGGTTTATCTTCCTGGCGGCCCCGGCTGTTCTCGGACAGGAAAGTACCGGGGAGGAAATTGCCGGGGAGGAATCCGGTTTCCGGCAATACCGGGGCGAGGTGCTGGACGCGGAAACCAATGACCCGCTCGTTTTTGCCACCCTGTCGCTCAGCCAGTACAATATCAGTACGGTGACCAATTCCGAGGGCGGTTTCCTTCTGAAGGTCCCCGAGGAGATTTCCGAGGCCGTTGTGGAAGTCGCTTTCCTGGGCTATGAGACCCGCAGGATCCCTTTGCTGCAATTCACCCCGGAGGACAATGAAATCCGGCTTGAGGTTTCCGTCACCACCCTGCCGGAAGTGGACGTGGTAGTGCCGCGGGACGCAATGACCCTCGTAAAGGAAACCCTCCGAAAAAAGGGGGAAAACTATTTTGACAACCACACCCGGATGACGGCATTTTACCGGGAGACCATCAAAAAGAGGCGGCGCAATGTGTCCCTCTCCGAGGCGGTGGTCACCATCTACAAAACCCCCTATACCTCCCTGCGCCAGGACGCCATGGAGTTGTACAAGGCCCGGAAGAGCACGGATTACGACAAACTGGACACCGTAGCCCTCAAATTGCAGGGCGGTCCGTTCAACGCGCTTTTTGTGGACGTGATGAAATACCCGGAATACATTTTTTCGGAGGAGTATATTGAATATTACAATTTCTACTTTGAACGCAACACCCGGATTGACGACCGGTTGATTTTTGTTATCGGATTTGAGCAGAAAAAGCATATTGCCGACCCACTGTATCGGGGGAAGCTCTACATAGACGGGGAAAAGAAGATCCTGACCAGCGCCATATTTTCGCTGAATATTACGGATGAACAAATGGCGAGCCGGATGTTTGTCAGGCGCAAGCCCTCAAATGCCGAGGTGACCCCCACGGAGGTATCCTACCGGGTGGATTACCGGGAGAAGAACGGGCGCTGGTATTACGGATACAGCAATGCCCTGTTGGAATTCAAGATCAACTGGGACCGGAAAATATTCAATTCCGTCTACAGCCTGAGTTGCGAAATGGCTGTTACGGACTGGGAAGCCAATGAGTCGGGCAGCCTGCCCCGAAACCGGGAGCGGGTTAAAACCTCGATCATCCTGAGCGACGAGGCCATCGGGTTTTCCGATCCGGATTTCTGGGGGGAATACAATATCATCGAGCCCGATAAGTCTATCGAATCGGCCATACGTAAAATCCAGCGGCAATTGCGGCGGGAAGAACGCAGCAGCCCGGGTCTAACCCCCTGAAACGATCCGGGGGCAGGGCGGAACCGAGCCGGAAACTCAGCCGGAAATTACCCGGGATCGCGATGATTGACCAACCCCTTCGGATATGAACAATTGTTAATATCCGCGGTTGATAAGCTGTAAACTATTTTAAGTGTTAATTTTTTGGAAATGAGAAGGTTTGCACCTATATTTACTAGGTGATCAAGTAGGGGTTATCAGTCCATGGTAACGGTGAAAGATCATTATAAAGTCAGCGTTCTTTATATTGTTGAATAACCCATCGCACACAGGGCCTCAGTGCCCGAAGCGAAACGGTGAGCCACTCTAAGGAGGCTGTTGCTTCCGGGGTTGGTGGGACCTTATGCGTTACATGGAAAACTCAGGTTTACCCTGTAAGTCAAAAGGACTAAGCAACAAGAAGAAACATCTGGCGGGTTGCGATTTTCGGATCAACACACCAGCGATGTTTCAAACGTCAAACGGCACAACGGCAACCAAGTGTTGTTTTGGAAGGCGAAACGCCTGACAGAGAAAGTTGTTAGCTGTTTTAGAAAGCCATATCAATTGTACCCGTTACAGTGATATGGCTTTTGTTATTTCCGGCTTTTGCGGGTGGCGGACCCGCCCACATGGGCCGCAGCTGGCAGAATTGGCCCGCCCGGTCTGCTTTGCCGAGTTAAAATTGTATATTTGCTCCGCTTTAAAACGATCGAATATACATGGCGACCATTCACTATACCAAAACCGACGAGGCCCCGGCCCTGGCAACTGCATCCTTACTCCCTATCGTACAGGCATTTTCCCGTACTGCAGGAATCGATATCACCACCAAGGACATTTCCCTCGCCGGTCGGATACTGGCCGCTTTCCCCGAGTTCCTTTCGGAAGCCCAACGCATCCCGAATGACCTGGAATTCCTGGGCGAATTGGCCAAACAACCCGAAGCCAATATCATCAAACTGCCGAATATCAGCGCGTCCATCCCCCAACTGGAGGAGGCGATTACCGAATTGCAAGGGCAGGGATACGCCATCCCCGACTATCCGGCCGAAGCATCCTCAGACGAGGAAAAAGCCATCAAAGCCCGTTATGACAAGATTAAAGGAAGTGCGGTAAACCCGGTGCTCCGGGAAGGTAATTCGGACCGTCGCGCCCCGAGGCCGGTCAAAAATTTCGCCCGCAAAAACCCACACAGCATGGGCGCCTGGAGTGCAGATTCCAAAAGCCATGTCGCCACCATGTCTTCCGGCGATTTCAAATCCAATGAGAAATCGGTGACCCTGGGCCAGGGGACGCGCCTTCGCATTGAATGGGTAGGCGCCGGCGGCGAGACCCGGGTATTAAAAGAAGATATCCCGACCCTGGACGGGGAGATCGTAGACGGGACCGTCATGGAAAAGAAAGCGCTCCTGCAATTTTTGGAGGAGCAGGTAGCCGACGCCAAAAAATCGGGTGTGTTGTTTTCCGTCCACCTGAAAGCCACCATGATGAAGGTCTCCGACCCGATTATTTTCGGGCATGTCCTGCGCACCTACTTCCAGGAGGTATTCCAACGGCACGATGCCACCTTTGAATCCCTGGGTATCGACGCCAACGACGGGCTGGAAAACCTGCTCGGGGATCTGGAGCAACTGCCGGAAGACCAGGCGGCATCCATCCGCAAGGAAATTGAAACTGCCATGGAACAGGGCCCGTCCCTGGCCATGGTCAATTCCGACAAGGGGATTACCAACCTCCACGTGCCCAGCGATATCATCATCGACGCTTCCATGCCCGCCATGATCCGGAATTCCGGCAGGATGTGGAATGCCCAAGGCAAGCCCCAGGACACCAAGGCGGTCATCCCGGACAGCAGCTATGCCGGCGTGTACCAGGCCACCATTGACGATTGCAAGGAAAACGGGGCCCTGGACCCGAAAACCATGGGGACTGTCCCGAATGTCGGGTTGATGGCCCAGAAGGCCGAAGAGTACGGTTCCCACGACAAAACCTTTGAAATTGCCGATCCGGGCACCGTGCGCGTGGTTGACCAGCACAGCGGGGAAGTTTTGATGGAGCACGCGGTCAGTGCCGGGGACATCTGGCGGATGTGCCAGGTTAAAGACAAACCCGTGCGCAACTGGGTGGAACTCGCCGTAGAGCGGGCCCGCCTGTCAAACACCCCGGCCGTATTCTGGCTGGATCCCCAACGCGCCCACGACCGGGAACTGATTACCAAGGTAGACGCCTACCTGCCGCAGGAAACCCGGGAGGAGTTGAATATCCGGGTACTTTCCCCTGTGGAGGCCACCCGCTATACGCTCAGGCGCATCCGGGAGGGCAAGGATACGATTTCCGTAACGGGTAATGTCCTTCGCGATTACCTGACCGACCTTTTCCCCATCCTCGAAGTGGGGACCAGTGCAAAGATGCTGTCGATTGTCCCGCTGATGAATGGCGGGGGACTGTTTGAAACCGGCGCCGGCGGATCCGCTCCCAAGCACGTGGAGCAATTCCTGGAGGAAGGACACCTGCGCTGGGATTCCCTGGGGGAATTCATGGCTTTGGCCGTATCCCTGGAGCACTACGGACAAAAGAACAACAGCAAGAAGGCCGGCATCCTGGGGCGGTCCCTGGATGAAGCCACCGAAAAATTCCTGGAGGAGAACCGATCTCCCTCCCGGAAGGTCAACGAACTCGATACGCGCGGCAGCCACTTTTACCTGGCGCTCTATTGGGCCAGGGCCCTGGCAAAACAGGAGGAGGAACCCGCATTGGCCGGGGCGTTCCAAAAGGTTGCCAGCGACCTGGAGGCCCAAACCGACACCATTCTGCAGGAGTTGCTCGACGCCCAGGGGCAACCGCAGGACATTGGGGGCTACTACCTGCCCGACGCTGAAAAAGTACGTCGCGCCATGCGTCCGAGCTGTTCCTTTAACGCCATTTTGGAACAGCTTTAATTTTGGGTTAATACCGGGCCGCAGTGGGGTTGGTAGCTAATTTTCCGTATTTTTAGGAAAATAAAAATTGCATGAATCCCAGATTCCGGCTCCCGCCGGTATGTGTCCTCCTTTTCTTTGCGACATGCCAGTTATTCGCCCAGGAGCGTTACACCCTCAGCGGTACGATTTCCGAGGCGGGCTCCAACGAAACGCTCATCGGCGTAAGCATCCTGGTGCCTGAATTACAGACCGGAGCCACCACCAATGAATACGGCTTTTACTCCCTGACCCTCCCCGCCGGCACGTACGATATCGTCGTACGCTACCTGGGCTTTGCCGATATCCGGCAATCTGTGGACCTGCTGGCCGACAGGCGCCTGGATTTCAGCATGTCCGAGGAGGCCGAAGAACTGGACGAGGTGGTGGTGACCGAACAGGCGGAACGCCTCGACATCCGCGAGCCGCAGATGAGCGTGGCTACCCTGAAGACGGAGACCATCAAGAAGATCCCCGTGGTCCTCGGGGAGGCGGACGTCATCAAATCCATCCTGTTGCTCCCCGGGGTAACCAACGCAGGGGAGTCCTCATCCGGCTTCAACGTGCGCGGCGGGGCAGCCGACCAGAACCTGATCCTGCTCGACGAGGCCACCATCTTCAATTCCTCCCACCTTTTCGGCTTTTTCTCGGTATTCAACCCGGATGCCATCAAGGATATCAAATTATTCAAAGGGGGTATCCCGGCCCGGTATGGTGGGCGGGTATCCTCCGTCCTGGAAATCTACCAGAAAGAAGGGAACAGCAAGGAATTCCATATGAACGGGGGCATCGGCGCCGTGGCCAGCCGGCTGCTGGCGGAGGGACCCATAGTCAAAGACCGGGCCGCCTTCCTGGCCGGGGGACGGGCTTCTTATGCCCACCTGTTCCTGCCGCTCTTCGACATCAACAACAAAGCGTATTTCTACGACCTGAATACCAAGTTAAACTATCGGCTGAACGACCGGAACAGCCTGTATCTCTCCGGGTATTTCGGGCGCGACCTGTTCAGCATCAACGACTTGTTTGTCAACACCTACGGGAATGCCGTGGTAAATTTCCGGTGGAACCACCTGTTTTCGGACAAGCTTTTTGCAAACCTCTCGCTGATCTACTCGGATTACTATTACGGCCTGGAACTCGACTTTGTGGGCTTTGAATGGAATTCGGGCATCCGCAACTTCAATGTCAAATACGACCTGAAGCACTATGTGAGCGACCGGTTGCAAATCAATTACGGCCTGCACAACACCTACTACGTGTTCAACCCCGGCAAGATTTCCCCCAATAGCGAGGAGTCCGGGATCGTGGAGGAACAACTCACCAAAAAATACGCGAACGAAAACGCGTTGTACGTGGACGTTTCCCACGATATTTCCCAGCGCCTCAGCCTGGGGTACGGGTTGCGCGTCAGCCAGTTCAACCGGTTGGGCCAGGACGAATTCTACGTTTACGAGGACGACAACCCCGTTTTCTTTGACCCGTTTACGCTGGTGTACCGGGAAAATATCCCGATCGATACGGTGTCGGCCGACCGGTTTGAAACCCTGGACAAATTCCTGAACCTGGAACCCCGGGTGTCCGTGGCCTATACGCTCAACGAGAAGAGCTCCGTCAAGGCGAGCTATATGCGCATGGCCCAATACCTCCACCTGCTCTCCAACACGAATTCCCCTACTCCCCTGGATGTCTGGACCCCCAGCGGCCCCTACACGCGTCCACAGATTGCCGACCAGGTGGGGCTGGGGTATTTCCGCAATTTTGCCGATGGGGAATACAGCCTGGAAACCGAGGCGTTTTACAAGAAAGTGCAAAACCGGATCGATTATATAGACGGGGCAAACCTGATTGCCAACGATGCCATCGAACAGGTCATCCTCAACGGGGAGGCCCGGGCCTACGGCTGGGAATTCCTGCTGCGGAAGAACACGGGGGCCCTCACGGGGTGGGTTGCCTATACGCTGGCCAAATCCGAGCAGCGCACCCCTGGGCGGGAGCAGGTCACCTTTATGAACCGGACCGTGGACGAGCCGGGGATCAATTTTGGGGAGTGGTACAGTACGCCCTATGACAAGCGGCACGATGTAGCGGTTTTTGGCAGTTACGAAATTGACGACCGCTGGAGCCTGAATGCCAATTTTATCTACCAGACGGGCCAGCCCACGAATTACCCGGTGGGCCAGTTTGAATTTGAAGGGCTCGTGGTGCCCTATTACGGGCTGCGGAACCAGGAACGCCTGCCGGATTACCACCGGCTGGACCTCTCGGCCACCCTGCGCCCGCGTGTTAATCCGGACAAGAAAGTCCGGGGCGAATGGGTCTTCAGCATTTACAATGTGTACAACCGGATGAATGCCGCGTCCATCAACTTCCGCCAAAACCAGGATACCGGCCGGAACGAGGCCATCCGCACGTCCATTTTCGGCATTGTGCCGTCGGTAACCTATAATTTCCGTTTCTGAGATGATCACACCCTGCTCCTTCCGCATCCCCTTCCTGCAGACCTGGCTCCTCCCGGCGTTCCCCCAGGTATTGCTGCTGGGGTTGCTATTGGCGAGCTTTTCGGCCTGCGAGGACGTCATCGAAGTGGAGACGCCCGTGGAGGACCCGCGCCTAGTGGTAGAAGGCCTGATCCGCGTGGATACCACCCAGGAGTTTGTCCCGGTGGAAATCCGCCTCACCCAGACGGCCGGTTTTTTCGATACGGTACAGCCTGTCAGCGATGCCACGGACGTAGTGATCCTCTTGCAGGAAATCCGGGACGGGGCACCCACAGGGAATACCTTTTCCAGAGCCCTGGCGGAGGTGGACCCGGGAAGCGGCGTGTATGTCCCCGACCCCACTTTTGACGCCGACCAGCGGCTGCGGGTTTCCACGGTTCTCGCTGCCGACTACGTGTATACGCTGATCCTCACCTGGCAGGGGCGCCGCTATGCGGCAGTGACGGAATACGTGCCTTCGGTACCCATCGACCGGGCCGAACCGGGCAATCGCACGCTGTTTGACGAGGACGAGACCGAGGTGGTAGTGGCCTTTACCGATACGCCCGGGGAAGGGGACTACTATATCTTCGATTTTGGCTTCGGGGAGTTCCTGCCCTCGGAGGACTCGTTTTCGGATGGGGAACAGCTCGAATTTTCCTTTTTCTACGACCAGTCATTCGATCCGGGGACGGAAATCGATATTTCCATCCTGGGGGCCGACCAGGTATTCTACAACTACATGCTCCTGTTGGTGGAACAGGCCGGGGACAGTGGCAACCCGTTCCAGACCCCCGTGGCCACCGTCCGCGGGAATGTCTTTGATGTCACCGACCTGGACAATATCGACAACGCGGACAATACGGGCCGGCCCGATGTATTTCCCCTGGGCTTTTTTGCCATCGTTCAGGAATTCAAAGCCACGGTTACGATTGAATAATTGGAAATCCCTCCATTAAGAATATGATGAAACACCCCGTCCCCTCCTACCCCTTCCCCAATTATTTCCGGGCGGCATGTCGCCTGGCCTTCCTGCTGTTTCTGGCCGGTTGGGTTGGCGGGTGCGAAGAGGTGGTGGAACTCGAAACCCCGGAGGAACCGCCCCGGCTGGTGGTGGGCGGGCTGCTGCGGGTGGATATGGAAGAAGCCTTTATCCCGGTGCGGATCCGGCTGACGGAAACGAGCGGTTTTTTTGGCTCGCGGCCCGTTACCCGGGCCGATGCGGCAATCATTACCGTCAACCGGTACGACGGGGAGACCCTCGTGGAGACCTTCAATTCAAACCTGGCCGAGGAGGCCCCCGGAACCGGCATCTATATCCCGGACCCCGATGCGCTATTCGACCAGCGGATCCCGACCATTTTCCTGAATGAGGAAGTCCAATTCATACTCCAGGTTCGTCATCAGGGGCGGCAATACCTGGCGGAAACCTGGTACCAACCCGCTCCGCCCATCGATTTCCTGTTGCAGGGAAACCGGACCCTGGACGGCGGGGACGAAACCGAAATCATCGTATCCTTCACCGACCCTGCTGAACGGGAAAATTATTACCTGTTTGAATTTGGGGAGGCCCGTTACCTGGTCACCGAGGACACCTTTTACCAGGGCCAGTTTTTCCAATTTTCCTATTTCTACGAGGACCCGCTCCCGGCAGGGACCGAGCTCGAAGTGCACCTAATGGGGGCCGACCAGCAATTCTACAACTACATGGGTTTGTTAATTGATCAGAGCGACCTGACGGGGCCGTTCCAGGCGCCCGCCGCCACCGTCCGGGGCAATGTTCTAGACGCCACGGACCTGGACAACCAGGACCGATTTGACAACACCGACCGGCCCGATATCTTTCCCCTGGGGTATTTTGCCGTCGTACAGGAACATACCCGCACCCTTACGATCCGCTGATTGGGTGATCGGCAAAATACCGGGCCACTGCCTCCCGTACCAATTCCCCCGCATGTGCCATGTTCCACTGCAGATCCCGCCCCGGGTTAGCCGCCTCGATTACCGCTGTCAGGCCCGCATCCCTGAGGGCTTCCCGGTTGGCCGTACAGGTGCCGCAAACCGCATACACCGGGATGCCGTGTTCGGCACCCAGGGCCGTTACACCCTGGATGAGTTTGCCCTGCAGGCTCTGGGAATCAATCCGGCCTTCCCCGGTAAAGATGCCATCCACCGCAGCTTCTTCGAGATATTCGGCGATACCGTTTAACCGGAAGACAAAATCGGTACCCCCTATAAACCGGGCCCCGAGAAATACCTTCAGGCCGTAGGCCGTCCCCCCGGCTGCCCCGGCCCCGGCCTCCGTCCCTGCCTCCAGCCCCAGTTGGCGCGCAACCACCTGGTCCAGGCGGCGCAAACCGCGGTCCAGCTGTTCGACGGCTTCCGGGCCCGCCCCTTTTTGGGGAGCGTACACACAGGCCGCCCCGTTGGGGCCCCACAACGGGTTGGACACGTCGTTCACGGCAACTACTTCCACCCCTTTCGGAAGGACTTCCCGGGGCGCGACCACCCGGGATACCTCCCCGAGGCTTGCGCCCACAGGCCGGAGCAGCCGGCCATCCGCACCGAGGAATTCAAATCCGAAAGCGGCAGCGATACCCATCCCGGCATCGTTGGTGGCACTGCCCCCCAGCCCGACATAAACGCGTCGGGCACCCTGACCGACAGCCGACCGGATGAGCTGGCCGGTTCCAAGGGTGCTGGTTTGCAGCGGGTCGCGCTCCCCTTCTTCCAACAATACCATCCCGGAGGCGAGGGCCATTTCCACAAAGGCCTCCCCGGACGCCGGATCCAAGAGGTATTCCGCCCGGATTTCCCGGCCCAGGGGGCCGGAAACGACCTCGGTATGCAGGGATACCTCCCGGGTTGCCCGGACTGCGTCCAAAAATCCGTCGCCCCCGTCCGAGGCGGCAAACCGTCGGAATCGGGCAGCGGGTTGGTGCTGCCCCAGGCCTTCGGCAATGGCGTCGCAAACTTCGTCGGCACTCAGGGAGCCCTTAAACTTATCCGGGATCAGTACGAGGTTCATAATAAGCGAGGCGTTTTATTTTACGCGCTGTCTGTTCCCGGAATATAACTATTCTGGTTATTTTAGGGCCTGTAAATGCGCAATTCCCGGGGGAAACGTTTCCCCCGGGCATTCCCGACCGCCCTCCGGCAAGTGCAGCGGCGGCCGGCAACTGAGAAAACCAACCCATGCCCACCGATAAACGCTTATTGATGAAAGGCCTGCAACGGCTCGCCTACACCCTGGGCCTGATGTTCGCCGGCCCGATTGTCCTCTACCAGGCCTTTAAGAACGAAGACCACCCCTTCTATATCCCGGTACTCGTGGTGGGGGCCATCCTGGCCGTCGGGGCCGTGGCCATGGGGTTCTTCAGTATCAAAACCCTCCTGGACGCCCTGTTCGGCGGTAAAAAACCCTGATACCCGACACATCCGGGGGCCTGCCCGGGGGCCGGGAATCCCGGTTGCCCAGATGCCGGGGAGGTAGTATCTTTGCGCTCTCAGAGTACCCGCACTATGATTGAAATTACGCTCCCAGACGGGAAAACCGTCGAGCATCCCAAAGGATCCACCCCCCTGGACGTCGCCCGGGGCATCAGCGAAGGGCTGGCGCGCAACGTAATCAGCGCCCGCTTCAACAACCGGAAGGTGGAAGCCGCTACCCCCCTGGAAGAAGACGGGAAACTCATCCTGTACACCTGGCGGGACGAAGAGGGGAAAAAAGCCTTCTGGCACTCCTCTTCCCATGTCCTGGCCCAGGCCCTGGAGGAATTGTACCCCGGCATCAAACTGACCATCGGCCCGGCTATCGACAATGGGTTTTACTACGACGTGGACCTGGGTGAGCACACCATTTCCGAAAAGGACTTTCCGGCCATCGAGAAAAAAGCCCTGGAAATCGCCCGCGGCAAACACGATTTCCGGATGCGGGAAGTCTCCAAAAAGGATGCCCTGGCCTACTACAAAGACGAGGGGAACCCCTACAAGCTGGAACTTATCGAAAACCTCGAGGACGGCGACATCACCTTTTGCGACCACGATACGTTTACCGACCTGTGCCGGGGCGGGCACATCCCGAATACGGGCCTGATCAAGGCCTTCAAGGTGCTCAATGTGGCCGGGGCTTACTGGCGGGGGGACGAAAACCGCCCGCAGCTTACCCGGGTCTACGGAATTTCCTTTCCGAAGCAGAAAGAACTCACCGAGTACCTCCACATGCTGGAGGAAGCCAAAAAAAGGGACCACCGCAAGCTGGGGAAGGAACTGGAACTCTTCACCTTTTCCCACAAAGTGGGGCAGGGCCTGCCGCTCTGGTTGCCCAAGGGGGCTGCCCTGCGGGAGCGACTCGAGCAATTCCTGAAGAAGGCCCAGAAAAAAGCCGGGTACGAGATGGTGGTCACCCCGCATATCGGCCAAAAGGAACTGTACGTCACCTCCGGGCACTATGCCAAATACGGGGAGGACAGCTTCCAGCCCATCCACACGCCCAGGGAAGACGAGGAATTCCTGCTCAAGCCCATGAACTGCCCGCACCACTGCGAGATATTCAATGCCACGCCGGTTTCCTACCGGGATCTCCCCAAGCGGTTTGCGGAATTCGGGACGGTATACCGCTACGAACAAAGCGGGGAATTGCACGGGCTTACGCGGGTCCGGGGCTTTACCCAGGACGACGCCCATATTTTCTGCACCCACGACCAGCTGGACGAGGAGTTCAAGAACGTCATCGACCTGTCGCTCTACGTCCTCGGCTCCCTGGGCTTTGAGAATTTTACCGCCCAGGTATCCATCCGGGACCCCGAAAAACCCGAGAAATACATCGGGGAGGTCGAAAATTGGGAAAAGGCGGAAGCCGCCATCATCAATGCCGCCACGGAAAAAGGCCTGGATTTTGTCATCGAACCCGGGGAGGCGGCTTTTTACGGGCCCAAACTGGATTTTATGGTCAAGGATGCCCTGGGTCGCCAGTGGCAGCTCGGCACCATCCAGGTAGACTACACGCTGCCGGAACGCTTCGACCTGACCTACAAGGGGAGCGACAACGAATTACACCGCCCCGTTATGATCCACCGGGCCCCCTTTGGCAGCATGGAACGCTTTGTAGCACTGCTCCTGGAGCACACAGGCGGGAATTTCCCCCTCTGGCTCACCCCCCAGCAGGCTATCGTACTGCCTGTCAGCGAAAAGCACGAAAATTATGCGCAAAAAGTTTTAAATTCCCTGGAAAATCACGAAATTCGCGCCCTCCTCGACGCCCGCAGCGAGACCGTTGGCAAAAAAATACGGGAAGCGGAAATGGGAAAATACCCGTTTATGATCATCGTCGGGGATCAGGAAATGACGGACGGTACGATTTCCGTACGCCGGCACGGGGGCGAGGACCTCGGGTCCATCACGGTGGAAGCCCTGTCCGGCTTGGTAAAAGAGGAAATAAATAGTACCTTAAAGTCGTTTTGAATTACGTTTAACTAAAATTAATAGCCATAGCAATACGCAGAAGATTCAGGCCCCGGCCGCAGAGGGAAAACAAAACCCCTCACAATATCAATGAAAAGATCAAGGCGCCCGAAGTACGCCTTGTGGGAGACAATGTCGAAATGGGCGTATACCCGATACGGGAAGCCCGCGCCCAGGCAGAGGAGATCGGCCTCGACCTGGTGGAAATTTCCCCCACTGCAGATCCACCGGTCTGCAAGATCATGGATTACAAGAAATTCCTTTACGAGCAGAAGAAGCGCGAAAAGGCAATGAAGGCCAAAGCCAGTAAGGTGGTGGTCAAGGAAATACGGTTCGGCCCCAATACGGACGACCACGATTACGATTTTAAGAAGAAGCACGCGGAGAAGTTCCTCAAGGACGGCGCCAAGCTGAAAGCCTATGTTTTCTTTAAAGGCCGCTCCATCGTGTACAAGGATAAAGGAGAGATATTGCTGCTCCGCCTGGCCCAGGATCTGGAAGATTACGGGAAGGTGGAACAGATGCCGAAACTCGAGGGCAAGCGGATGACGATGTTCATCGCCCCGAAAGGCGGCAAAAAATAATGTGAGAAAGTAACCTTAATAGTTAACAAAGCGAGACAATGCCCAAGATGAAGACCAAGTCCAGTGCCAAGAAGCGGTTTAAGCTGACCGGCACCGGGAAAATCAAGAGAAAGCACGCTTTTAAGAGCCACATCTTGACCAAGAAGTCCAAGAAGCGCAAGCTGAAGCTTACGCATTCCACGCTGGTACACCCGGCCGACGAGGACAATATCAAAGAACAACTGCGGTTGAAATAACCCACCGCACAGGTAGTACGTTTAACCATGGAGTCAGGCCCTGAAAAGATCCCGTATTTGCGGGGCGCCTGCTACAAAAAAACAAGAAAAAAATGCCAAGATCAGTAAATTCAGTTGCCTCACGGGCCCGTCGCAAAAAAGTGATGAAGCAGGCCAAGGGGTATTTCGGCCGGCGTAAGAACGTCTGGACCGTTGCCAAGAACGCAGTGGAAAAGGCGATGCTTTATGCATACCGCGACCGCCGCAACAAAAAACGCAGCTTCCGCTCCCTGTGGATTGCCCGTATCAATGCCGGCGCACGCCAGCACGGGATGTCCTATTCCCAGTTTATGGGCCGGGTAAAAGCGAACAATATCGAACTCAACCGGAAAGTCCTGGCGGACCTCGCCATGAACCACCCGGATGCCTTTAAGGCCATTGTCGATAAGGTCAAATAGATTTACGGAAACTTTCTCACTGGAAACCCCGTCGCTCAGCGATGGGGTTTTTTTATGCCCATGACCTGGTTCCTGGTTAGCCGGCAAAATGCCCTAAACCCCGCTTAGGGTAAGCACCAGCCAACGACCCGAAGCGGCGTCCCGGTGCTCGCAGAGGTAAACCCCCTGCCAGGTGCCCAGGTTGGGGCGGCCGCCGGTAACCGGCATGTGTACGGAGGTCCCCAACAAAGAGGCTTTGATGTGGGCGGGCATATCGTCGGGGCCTTCCAGGGTATGCTGGTAATAGGGGGCATTCTCCGGGACCATCGTATTGAAATGCCGCTCAAAATCGCCCCGCACCGTGGGGTCCGCATTTTCGTTGAGGGTGAGGCTGGCCGAGGTGTGCTTGATAAAGACCTGCAACTGGCCGGTCTGTACGGAGCGGATTTCGGGCAGGGCCTCCAGGATTTCTGAAGTTACCAGGTGGAAGCCCCTGGGCCGCGCCCTCAGGCGGATTTCGCGTTGGATATAGATCATTTTTTGATGATATAACAATTAAACAATGCTTTCCGCACCCGAAATGTACGGATAAAAAATACCTTTGCAGCTTAAACTCCGAAGCCATGGACTTACGCGATATCCGGATGGTCGTCACCGATATGGACGGCACGCTCCTCAACCCCGAACACCAGGTGAGCGACCGGTTCTTTGAACTCTTCCACCACCTGCAAGGAAAAGGGATCCGTTTTGTAGCCGCCAGCGGGCGGCAATACCACAGCATGGTGGACAAACTGGAGCGCATTGCCGGGGACATCCTGTTTATCGCCGAGAACGGCGCCCTGGTGCGGGATGGGGACAAGACGCTGCTCAGCACTCCCCTGCCCGCAGACCGCCAGCGGGAGATCCTGGGCCGGGCCGGGCGCATCGACGGGGCGCACCCGGTGCTTTGTGCGGCCGGAAAGGCTTACGTCCGGGGACATTCCGGGGAATTCCTCCGCGTCCTGGCCGAATACTATGCCGAATTTTCTGTGGTGGATGAGTTGGAAGCCGTGGACGACCCGGCCATGAAGGTGGCCATTTACCATTTTGAGAACTCGGAGAAGTACATCTACCCCCCCCTGCAGGACCTGGAATCCGATTTGCAGGTGAAGGTCTCCGGCTCCAATTGGGTGGATGTCTCCCACCCGAATGCCCACAAAGGGTATGCATTATCACAAGTGATGCGGGATGCCGGGGTGCACGCCGGGCAGGTTATGGTATTCGGGGATTACAACAACGACCTGGAAATGCTCGAACTCTCGGACTTTAGTTTTGCCATGGCCAATGCGCACCCGAACGTGCTTAAGCGCGCCCGCTACCGGACGCTGAGCAACTCGGAACAGGGTGTGGAACACGTGCTGGAGCAGCTGGCGGAGCAACTCTGACCGTACTTCGTGCCCGTTGCATTGCCGGCGCTGGCCAGACAGGCCGGGCCGCTCTGAAAACCCGAAAACTCAGGTCTTCTGCTTCTTCTTCCGCGCCGCGGGAAACAATACATTGTTCAGGATGAGCCGGTACCCGGGGGAATTCGGGTGCAGCTCCAACTCGGTTTTCGGGTCGCCCACCCGGTGCTGGTAGTCTTCCGGGTCGTGGCCCCCGTAGAAGGTAAAGAAGCCCCTGCCCTTGATTCCGTGGATATAGCGGGCCTCTCCATTCAGCCGGTTCTCGCCGAGCACCAGAACCGTGGGCTTCACCTCAGAACGGGTAAAGGCCGTGGTCTGCCCCATAAACCCTTTCACCAGGGCCGTGTGGTTCTGGCAGAGCATCGTAGGTACCGGGTCCCATTTGGCCGAGAAGTCCATTAGGGAAAAATAGTCGGATTCCCGGGGCACATCTTCCCGTTTGCTGGTCATGTCGATGGAGGAAAATTCGTAGCGGAGCGGGTTGCGCTCCAGGGTAAAATTCGTAAAGGCAAAGGTGTTGGAATAATCCAGTTGCTGCTGGTAATTGGGTTCGGAGGGGTCCCCGTCGAACATGGGTTCGCAGATATCCACTCCCTGGGCTGCCAGGGCGATGTCGAAGCTGTCCGTGGCCGAACACATGGCAAACATAAAGCCGCCTCCGATGACGTAGTTGCGGATCTTCATGGCCACCGCCCCTTTCTCCTCGGAGACCTTCTCATACCCCAGCCGCCGGGCCAGGGCTTCAGCCTGCTGCTTCCCCTCGATATACCAGGGGGCAGCGCGGTACGCCCCGTAGAACTTCCCGTATTGTCCCGTAAAATCCTCGTGGTGCAGGTGGAGCCAGTCGTAGAGCGGGAGTTTGTCTTCCAGGACTTCCTGGTCGTAGACGGTTACATAGGGGATTTCCGCATAGGTGAGCACCATGGTGACCGCATCGTCCCAGGGGGCATTGTCCTTGGGGGAATACACGGCAATCTTCGGAGCTTTCTCCAGGATTACCGCCTCCTGGTTCTGGGAAGGGCTGGCAATCCCGTCGAGCACGGATTGGGCCTGGGCATCGCTGAGCACCTCAAACGAAACCCCTCGGATCCGGCATTCGTTGCGGATGGGCTCCCCATCCGGCAGCAGGAAGGAGCCGCCCCGGTAATTGAGCAGCCATTGCACTTTTTGCTGCTTGCTGAGCACCCAGTAGGTAATCCCGTAGGCCTTCAGGTGGTTCTCCTGGCTCTCCGCGTCCATGGGGATCAGGATCATCGAGCCCCGGGAGGCCAGGCAGGTAAACAGCAGGGCCAGCAACAGAACCGGCCGGGTTATCCGCAACAGCGCAATGTTCTTGAAACGTTTGGGGAGGGAATTAAGGGAAATTCTATTAAAAAGGTACGTCATCGTCTTCCGGGTGTCCGCCCTGGGAAGGATCGTTCATGGAACTGCCAAACGCCTGGTCGGCACTCGGGAATTCTTTGGCCTGGAACGGGTTCTCCCCCTCGGCATTCATCTTGGATTGAAACTCGAATGGAGAATCAAAGTCATCCAAATTATCAAATTTACCCAGTTGCGCAATGAACTTTAACCTAATATTATCGAGGCCGCCATTCCGGTGCTTGGCCACGATAAACTCGGCCTGCCCCTGGGTGGGGGTGCGTTCCTCGTCGTCCCACTCGTCGATCTTGTAGTATTCGGGGCGGTAAATAAACGACACGATATCCGCATCCTGCTCAATGGCCCCGGACTCCCGCAGGTCGGAGAGGATGGGGCGTTTGCTGCCGCCACGCGTTTCCACGGCACGGGACAGCTGCGAGAGGGCAATCACCGGTACGTCCAGTTCCTTGGCCAGCGCCTTGAGGTTCCGCGAAATGGTGGAAATTTCCTGTTCCCGGTTGCCGCCTTTCTGGCTGGCGCCCCCGGTCATCAGCTGGAGGTAGTCGATGACGATCAGGCGGATCTTGTGCTGGGAAGCCAGTCGCCGCGCCTTGGCCCGCAGGTCAAAGATGGACAGCGATGGCGTGTCGTCTATAAATAGCGGCGCCTTCTCCAGGGCCTTCACCTTGACGTTGAGCTGTTCCCATTCGTGTTTTTCGAGCCGGCCCGTCCGCAGTTTTTCGGAGGAGAGCCCGGTTTCCGAAGAGATCAGACGGGTAATCAGCTGAACGGAAGACATCTCCAGGGAGAAAAACGCCACGGGTATATTCGAATTCACGGCGATATTCCGGGCCATGGACAGGGTCAGGGCCGTTTTACCCATACCGGGACGTGCCGCAATAATGATCAGGTCGCTCGGCTGCCACCCTGAGGTGAGCTTGTCCACCTTGTCAAAACCGGACGGGATACCGCTGAGGCCCTCCTTGTTGGAGATTTCCTCGATTTTTTTCTTGGCCTGCATCACCAGGTTCTGGGCCGTCTCGGCCGACCGCTTCAGGTTGCCCTGGGTAACGTCGTACAGACGGGATTCCGCGTTGTCGAGCAGGTCAAAGACATCCGTGGACTCGTCGTAGGCCTCCTCGATGATCTCGTTGGAGATCTTGATCAGCTGGCGCTGGATGTACTTCTGGAGGATAATCCGGGCGTGAAACTCAATGTGGGCCGATGAGGCCACTTTCTGGGTGAGGGTAATCAGGTAAAAATCGCCCCCGGCGAGCTCAAGCCGCTCATCCTGCTTCAATTGGGCCGAAACGGTTAATAAATCTACCGGTTCGGAAGATTCGAAGAGTTTGAAGATGGCCTCGTAGATGTACCGGTGGGCGTCCTTGTAGAAGACATCCGGGTGCAGGATGTCGATCACCTCGTCCACCCCTTTTTTGTCAATCATCATGGCTCCGAGCACAACTTCCTCTAAATCAACTGCTTGTGGCGGTATCTTCCCTTTCTCCAACGGGATGATGGCAGCTTTTCCAATTTTTCGTCCGGCAAGCGGGCTCGATTTTTCCATGAGGATAAAAGTAGGGAATTAACCTTAAGTTAACAGGGCGCTCCGTTTTGGGATATTCACCGCCTGTCCACAATCGGACTGTTAATAAGTTACGGTTTTATGTTGATAACCGAAAATTTCGGGAAAGCGCGCGGACCGGTTTACCGGAAACTGCGGGATGCGACCTGTCAGCCTTTGAAAACTCCCATGGAACTGTATTTCTCCATGCGCGTTTCGACCAGCTCTTTTGGTGATAACTTTTTGAGCTCCTGATAGTGCTTTGCAATCTTGTTGCTCACGATGTCAAAAGCCTTCTCCCGGTTGCTGTGTGCGCCGCCGGCGGGTTCCCGGACAATTTCGTCGATCAGTTTCAGCCGCTTCATATCCGCCGCGGTGAGTTTCAGGGCGTCAGCAGCCTGTTCCTTGTATTCCCAGCTGCGCCAGAGGATGGACGAGCAGGATTCCGGGGAAATTACGGAGTACCAGGTGTTTTCCAGCATGAGCACCCGATCGCCCACGCCGATGCCCAGGGCGCCTCCCGAGGCCCCTTCCCCGATGATCACTACGATGATCGGGACTTTCAGGCGGGTCATCTCCAGGATGTTCCGGGCGATGGCTTCGCCCTGTCCGCGCTCCTCTGCCTCGATGCCCGGGTAGGCCCCGGGGGTATCGATAAAGGAGACCACCGGCAGGCCAAACTTTTCGGCAGACTTCATCAGGCGGAGCGCCTTCCGGTATCCTTCCGGGTTGGCCATCCCGAAATTCCGGTACTGGCGGGTCTTGGTGTTGTACCCCTTCTGCTGGCCGATGAACATAAAGCTCTGGTCCCCGATCTTGCCGAGGCCGCCGATCATCGCCTTGTCGTCCCGCACGGTGCGGTCGCCGTGGAGTTCCAGGAAGGTATCCCCGCAAATGGCGCGGACGTAATCCATGGTATACGGGCGGTTGGGATGGCGGGAGAGCTGTACCCGTTGCCAGGGGGACAGGTTTTTGAAGATCTCCTTCCGGGTCTCATCGAGCTTTTTCTCAATCTGCTTGCAGGTTTCGGTGACGTCCACGTCGCTTTCCTCACCGATGATCTGACACTTCTCGAGTTGCTCTTCGAGCTCTTTGATCGGGAGTTCAAAATCCAGGTATTCCATGTAGTGTTCCGTTAGGGGGTTCTCCGGGGCAAAGATAAACGATATTCGCAAAAAAGCACATCCGGCCTGGAGCTTGCGCCATATCAACCTTACCGCTTGGCCTTCTGCAGCATAAAATACCCGAGGACCAGGAAGAATATATTCGGGATCCCCACTGCCAGCAGGGGCGGGAACCCGGATTGCTCGGCCAGCGTCCCGAAAACCTTGTCCATAAAAATATAGATAAAGGCCACCCCGATCCCGAAGGCCAGGTTCACCCCCATCCCGCCGCGCCGCTTGATCGAGGAGACGGCCACCCCGATAATGGTGAGTACAAAGGCAGTGACGGGCAGGGCCCACCGCTTGTATTTGACCATCACGTAGGTATTTACATTCGAGGCTCCTTTGCGCCGCTGGTCGGCGATAAACTGGTTCAGTTCAAAGAGGTTCTTAGTTTCGGCGATATAGGATACCGGGGTGAGGTCGTCTATCTGGAAGGCGAACAGCGTGTCCAGGCGGCGCCGGGTCTCCACGATCTCCGTGTCGCCCCGCAGGTTCCGGCGCGTGTAGCTCGTGAGCCGGTAGAGGCTGTCCTCTTCCAGCCAGCGGATATTTGCCGAAGAAATCTTGTACTCGAGTTCCCCGTCCTCCCCAAAGTGCTCGTAGGTAAAATTGTAGCCGATCTGCCGGGCCGGGTCAAAGCTGCTCACGTAAATGTAGTCGCTCTCCCCAAGCTGGTTGAAAATGTTGCTGGTTACGCGGTCCTTGGAGCCTTTTTTCAGGTATTTGAACTTGAACTCGTTAAAGCCCTTGCTAGCCGAGGGGACGATGAACATCCCCATGAGGAACATCAGCACCGCGATGATGCTGGCGCCGATCCAGTAGGGCCTCAAAAACCGCCCGAAGGAAACCCCGGAGCTCAAAATCGCCACGATCTCCGTGTTATTGGCCATCTTGGAGGTAAAAAAGATGATGGAGAGGAACAGGAATATCGGGAATAACAGGCTGCCGATATAGATGGTGAAATTCCCGTAATAGATCAGGATTTCCACCAGGGGGGCCTCGTTGTCGATCATCTTGCCGATCTGCTCGGCCAGGTTCAGCATAATGCCGATGGGCACGAATAACAGCAGCATGAGCCCGAAGGTGGACAGGTATTTTTTCAGGATGTACCGGTCGATGATCGTCAGCATATCACAGGCGTTTATCCAGTTTTTGCACCATCTCGCTTTTCCACCCGGCAAAAGTGCCGTCCAGAATCCGCCGGCGCGCCTCCCGGACGAGCCAGAGGTAGAACCCCAGGTTGTGCAGCGTGGCGATTTGCTTGCCAAGATACTCATTGGCCGCAAAGAGGTGCCGCAGGTAGGCCCGGGTGTACTCGGTATCCACAAAGGTGTGGCCCATCGGGTCCAGGGGCGAAAAATCCGCCTCCCATTTCTTGTTCTTGATGTT
The DNA here is from genome assembly GCF_982776155.1 of Robiginitalea sp. Taxonomy (NCBI): domain Bacteria; kingdom Pseudomonadati; phylum Bacteroidota; class Flavobacteriia; order Flavobacteriales; family Flavobacteriaceae; genus Robiginitalea; species Robiginitalea sp. Next base: position 12,839 of record NZ_CEXZKX010000001.1, on the reverse strand, counting down.
GATGGTCCCTTCGGAGGTAAAAAGCATCCCGTTGCGGGCGTTCCGCGTGGGCATCACGCAGTCAAACATATCCACCCCCAGGGCGATGCATTCCAGCAGGTTGGCCGGGGTCCCCACCCCCATCAGGTAGCGGGGCTTTTCCGCCGGGAGGATATCGCAGACCACCTCGGCCATCCCGTAGAGTTCCTCGGCCGGCTCCCCTACCGAGAGGCCCCCGATGGCGTTCCCGGGGGCACCCGCATTCGCGATGTATTCGGCGGAAGCCTTCCGCAGGTCTTTGTAGACGGACCCCTGGACGATCGGGAAAAACAGCTGGTCAAAGCCGTAGAGGGGGGGCGCCTCCTCCAGGTGGGCCATACAGCGGTCCAGCCAGCGGTGCGTCATGTCCATGGAGCGCTTCGCGTAGCGGTAATCGCAGGGATACGGGGTACATTCGTCAAAGGCCATGATGATGTCCGCCCCAATGCTCCGCTGCAATTCCATGACGCGTTCCGGGGTAAACAGGTGGCGGGACCCGTCGATATGCGACTGGAACTTTACGCCCTCCTCCTTAATTTTCCGGGTGCCCGAGAGCGAATACACCTGGTAGCCGCCGCTGTCTGTGAGGATCGGGCGGTCCCAGCCCATAAACGGGTGGAGCCCGCCGGCCGCCTCCAGGATCTCCATCCCGGGACGTAAAAACAGGTGGTAGGTGTTCCCCAGGATCACATCCGGGTCAACGTCGTTGCGCAATTCGCGCTGGTGGACCCCCTTGACGGTGCCGGCCGTCCCCACGGGCATGAAGATGGGCGTGCGGATTTCCCCGTGGGCCGTTTGAAGCACCCCGGCGCGCGCCTTGCTCCCCGGGTCGGTATGTTTAAGCGTGAATGCCACTGGTTTTGTGTTCTGCGAATCGCCCTGGATTCTCTGGGGCCAAAAATACACAACCCCTGCGGCTTTCCCCCTTAATAAAAAAATAAAGTTCTGCCGGGCAATCCCGGCGTTTGCATGGGCTTCCCGCATACGCCAGCCCGTGCATCCCGTTCATAAGTAATGGCAAAAGAAGTTGTGAAGCCGGGGGAATGCCATTATTTTTGGGCTCAGAAAATCGATCGACATGGCTGAAACCAAGGAATTAAAGGCGCTGGCGACCCAGGTGCGGCGGGACATCCTCCGCATGGTCCACCAGGTCAACTCGGGCCACCCGGGCGGCTCGCTGGGCTGCACGGAATTTTTCGTGGCCCTCTACTACGAAATCATGGACCTGAAGGACGGGTTCGACATGGACGGGAAAGGCGAAGACCTCTTCTTCCTCTCCAACGGGCATATCTCCCCGGTCTGGTACAGCGTACTGGCGCGGCGGGGCTACTTCCCCCTGGAGGAACTCGGCACCTTCCGGAAGATCGATTCGCGCCTGCAGGGGCACCCCACCACCCATGAGGGGCTCCCGGGCGTCCGCGTGGCCTCCGGGTCGCTCGGGCAAGGCATGTCCGTGGCTATCGGCGCGGCCCTGGCCAAAAAACTCAACAAGGACAACCACCTGGTATACAGTCTCCACGGAGACGGGGAACTGCAGGAGGGCCAGAACTGGGAAGCCATCATGTACGCGGGCAGCAAGGGGGTGGACAACCTGATTTCGACCATCGACCGGAACGGCCAGCAGATTGACGGGCCCACCGAAGAGGTGATGCCCCTGGGCGATGTCTCCGTCAAACTCGAAGCCTTTGGTTGGGAGGTATTGGAACTCCCGGAGGGCAACGACCTGGAAGCGGTCCTCGCCACCTTGAAGGAAGCCAAATCCCGGACCGGAAAAGGCAAGCCCGTGGCCATTGTGATGGACACGGTGATGGGCCACGGGGTGGATTTTATGATGCACACCCATGCCTGGCACGGCAAAGCCCCCAACGACGAACAACTGGCCACGGCCCTGGAGCAGAACCCGGAAACCCTGGGCGATTACTAATAGCAACCCGACGCACGCATGAAAACTTACACGGATCAAGGAAAACAGGATACACGAAGCGGCTTTGGCGCGGGAATGACCGAGCTCGGGCGGACAAACCCCCGGGTGGTGGCCCTCTGCGCAGACCTGGTGGGGTCGCTCAAGATCGAGACCTTTATTGAGGAAAACCCCGAGCGGTTTTTCCAGACGGGCATTGCCGAGGCAAACATGATGGGGATTTCAGCCGGACTGACTATTGGCGGCTACATCCCGTTTGCCAGCACGTTTGCGAATTTCGCCACCGGCCGGGTCTACGACCAGATTCGCCAATCGATTGCCTATTCCGGCAAGAACGTTAAAATCTGCGCTTCCCACGCCGGGATCACCCTGGGGGAAGACGGGGCCACCCACCAGATCCTCGAGGACATCGGGCTGATGAAGATGCTCCCGGGCATGGTGGTGATCAACCCCTGCGATTTTAACCAGACCAAGGCGGCCACCCTGGCCATCGCCGAGTACGAAGGCCCGGTGTACCTGCGTTTCGGGCGGCCGAAAGTAGCCAACTTCACCCCGGTGGACCAGGAATTCCACATTGGGAAGGCCGTACACCTGCAGGAAGGCTCGGACGTAACCATTATCGCCACAGGCCACCTGGTCTGGGAATCCCTGGAGGCCGCCCAGCGGCTCCACGAGCAGGGCATCTCCGCGGACGTCATCAATATCCACACGATTAAGCCCCTGGACGAGGAAGCCATCCTGGCCTCCGTAGCCAAAACGGGCTGCGTGGTCACCGCCGAGGAGCACAATTACCTGGGCGGCCTCGGGGAAAGCGTCGCCGGGCTGCTGGCGCGCAGGCATCCCACGCCCCAGGAATTCGTGGCCGTACAGGATACGTTTGGGGAAAGCGGAACGCCGGACGACCTGATGGCGAAATACGGGATTGACAATAAAGCCGTGGAAAAGGCCGTTTTAAGGGTGTTAGAACGCAAGGCCTGAAAGTTTGGTATCCTTTTTGTTTCCATCCGACAAACCGGCGGGAACAGGGAAGCCTAACTTCACGCCATAAAAACGAACACCTTATGAAACGCACACTTCTCAGCTGCCTGCTGGGGCTCTTCGCCCTGTCGGCATTCGCACAAAAAGACCCCGGATTCGGAATCAAGGCCGGGTTGAACTTCAACTCGAACGGGGATTACAAATTCGATTCGGCCCCCGACCTGAGTTCGGACACCAAGATGGGTTACCACCTCGGGATTTTCGGCCAGTTTGGGGATAAAGTCTTTTTCCGCCCCGAGCTGATCTATACCAAGACAAAATCCGAATACGACGGCTCGGACTTCGATATGAGCAAGCTGGACCTGCCCCTGCTGGTGGGAATCCGGATCCTCGGCCCAGTCAAAATATTTGCCGGCCCGGACCTGCAATACATCCTGGATACGGATTTTGACGAAATCACCCTGGGGGACGTGGAAAACGATTTCACGGTTGGCCTGCATATCGGCGCCGGGGTGAACCTGGGGAATATCGGGATCGACCTGCGGTATGAACGGGGCCTGAGCAGCAACGAAGCGGAAGCCGTAGGGCTGGAATCCGGGCGTATCGACACGCGCCCCAGCCAGTTTATCCTGGGCCTCTCCGTTAAGTTGTAGCGCATGGATAACCGGCCTTCAGGCCGGCGACAAGGCATCTCTTAAAAAGGAAAATCCCCGCCACTGGCGGGGATACTTCTTTCAGGGCCGGACTAATGGCACTTTTCAGGCCGCTTTGTCTGCCCGCGTGAATGGCCCTGGACCGGGCTCGGGCAGGTAGCGGGCCTTAGTTCGTATCCGGGTCCAGGTAATCCGGGATGCCGTTGTTGTTGGAGTCCGGATAGGTAATGCTGCCGTCCGCATTGATGATAATTTCCTCCCGGGTGGGCGTTCCGTCCCCGTCATCGTCCGAATCCAGGAAATTAACCGTCAGAAACGCCCCGAATGCGTTGCGTTCGGCCTCCTCGTCCGTATTGTCGTTATACAGGTAACCGTCCCCGTCCAGGTCTTCGTCGATGGAAGGGATCCCATCCCCGTCGTGGTCCGTTCGCTTCACAGAAAAGACCTGGACCGTAAAGATCAGCGGGCTGTAAGTGGGGATGCCGCCTGCGCTGTTGTTGAAAAACCCCAGGCCGGAGGGCATGATGATCAGGCCTACCCCGGCATCCTGGGCACTGACTGTACCGTCCGGGTTAGCAGTAATGGACGATGCCGGCTTAAAGAACGGCATGCCTTCCGTAAATCCGCGGGCACCCGAAAGCGGGCCCTGCAAACCGGCCAGGTCAAACCAGATGGGCTCCACGAAGGTGCCGTCAAAGGACTCCCCGTTGAGCAGGCTGCCTTCATAGGTAAGCAAGACCGAATCGGCCACGGTAGGCGCTTCTTCAGGCCCGCCACCGCCAACGCGGGCCTCCAGGTAGTAAAACGTATGGAGGACGTCCGCCTGGTCTTCCAGGCCAAATTCGTCGGCAGAAACCGAAATCTGTTTGCTGGAAACCTGGGCGCTCAGGGGTTCCTTGTCGGCATTCGCCCCGGCAATCGTATCGATCACAACCCGGTAGTCGAAATCCGCCGGCGGGTTCTGGAATTCCTCGTAATTGTAGAAATGCGTTTGTAAAAACTCCTGGATGGCGGCCTGGTCTTCCGGCGCCACCTCGGCCAGGGTGCGGGGCGGGACTTCAACAATCCCTCCGTCATCATCATTGCTGCATCCGATCAATCCCGCTGCCGCCAGCAGGCAAAGCCCGTATTTTTTCCAGGTCATAGCCGTTTTCTTAAAGCCCGCAAGATACAATTTTCCCCTATTTTTGCCGGGAACCTTAACAAAGATTTTCAGCGATGCGCATCGATAAATACCTCTGGTGCACCCGGTATTTCAAGACGCGGAACAAGGCCACCGAGGCCTGCCGGAAGGGCCTGGTGCGCATAAACGGGGACACGTGCAAACCCTCCCGGGAAGTCCTTCCCTCGGATAAAATCACGCTGCGCAAAAACCAGCTGGAGATGCAACTGACCGTGCTGGACATCCCGCAACAGCGCGTGGGGGCCAAATGGGTGGGGATTTACCGGCAGGACACCACCCCGGCCGAGGACCTGGAGCAACACAAGCTCATCAGGGCCACCAAAGAGTATTACCGCAAAAAAGGCACGGGCCGCCCCACCAAGAAGGACCGACGCGACCTGGAGGCCTACAGGGACGACCCGGATGACGACTGGGACCCGGACGCAAAGACACCCTGACGATATGACGGATTTGGACAGGGATTTCTGGGAAGATCGTTACCGGGCAGGCACAGACCGATGGGACCTCGGGGGACCTTCCCCGCCCCTGGCGGCTTATATCGACGGGCTCCCGGACAAGGACCTGCGAATCCTGGTGCCCGGAGGCGGGCGGGGATACGAGGCGGAGTACCTCTTCCGGGCGGGCTTTGAGAACCTGACGATTGTGGACCTGGCCCGCCGGCCCCTGGACGACCTCAGGCGCCGACTGCCGGAACTCCCGGCCGCTGCCCTGCAACAAACGGATTTTTTCAGCTTCCGTGGAGGACCTTTTGACCTGATTTTGGAACACACGTTTTTCTGCGCCCTCCCCCCTGCCCGTCGCCCGGATTACGTGCAGGCCATGCACCGGCTCCTGGTCCCCGGCGGACGGCTGGCCGGCCTGTTTTTTGACTTCCCGCTCACGGAAGACGGCCCCCCGTTCGGCGGGTCGGAAACCGAATACCGCAACCGCTTTTCCTCCCTGTTCCATATCCGCAAACTGGAGCGCGCCCGGAATTCCATCCCGCCCCGCGCCGGTACCGAACTGTTTTTTATCTTTGAGAAGAAATAAGCCGCCGATGGAAAACCAGATCCTGACCCACGAGCAGATCCGCCACAAGATCCGCAGGATTGCCTACCAGATCTACGAGAGCAACGTGGAAGAAAAACAAATCGTCCTGGCAGGGATTGAAGGAGGCGGGCTCGATTTTGCCCGGAAAATCCAGGCCGTGCTCCAGGAGATCACCCCGGCGGAAATCCTGCTCTGCAAGGTAAAAATGGATAAGGCCAACCCCCTGAAGAGCGGGGTTACCACCTCCCTGAAACCCGAGGAATACGAAAACCGCTCCGTGGTGCTGGTAGACGATGTCCTGAATTCGGGCAGTACGCTTATCTACGGGGTACACCACTTTTTAAAGACCCCGACGCGACAGCTCAAAACGGCTGTCCTGATCAACCGGAACCACAAGCGCTACCCGGTAAAGGCCGACTTTAAAGGGCTTTCCCTGTCTACCTCCCTGCAGATGCACGTTCGGGTAGATTTCACCCCGCGCAAAAACGGGGTATTCCTGGATTGATTCTGTTAAAAGGCTCAGGATATCTTTTCGAGGATCTGCGCCGCCAACTCTTCCGGACTGTGTTTGTCGGCCGGCAACACATGCATGGCCCGGGCGTAAAAGGGAGCCCGTTCAAACAGGTGCTTCCCGATGAATTCCGGCAACTCCGCCGGTTCCAGGTGGGCGATCAGCGGCCGGCTTTCCTGCCCCCGCCGCAACCTGCGGGCCAGTTCCGGCACGGATACCTGCAAATAGCAAACAGCATCCGCCTGGGCGAGCAACAATTCCATATTCCCCGCGTAACAGGGCGTACCGCCCCCCAGGGCCAAGACCCCGGACTCCCCGGACTGCAGCCACTCCTTCAGCAACCGGTGTTCCTGTTTCCGGAAATAGATTTCCCCCTTTTCCCGGAAGACCTCCGGGATGGATTGCCCGAGCCGGGCCACGATGTAATCATCCAGGTCCGTGAAGGGAACCCCCAGGTTCTCCGCCAACAGCCGGCCCACGGTACTTTTCCCGCTTCCCATATACCCAACCAGTGCAATGCGCATGCAATTCCGCGTTTTTCCCGTGCCTCCACGGGGTGAAAACCCCAAATATCCGGCTTTTTGGACAAACCGGAAATTCTTTACCCATTCACTTGAAAAATGAATAATAGATATTATATTTGCAGCCCAAAACCGCTTCACAGCGGTTCATTTTTTAATAAAACCGACCTGGTAGCTCAGTTGGTAGAGCATCTCCCTTTTAAGGAGAGGGTCCTGGGTTCGAGCCCCAGCCGGGTCACGATCAAGCGCAAAACCCCCGCCAGAAATGGCGGGGGTTTTTGTTTTCAGAGGAAAGCCAAGCTCGCTTGAGCTTTTCGATGGAAAAAAAAACACGCCAGGCGGAGCCTGGCAGGGTTTTGCATTTGCAGGACGGGGCGGCTGGGTCAGGCGAACGCAGTGAGCCAACCCCAGCTGTTGGCAATTTGAAGATTTGCCGATTTGAAGATTTGAAAATGGAATCGTAACGCTTCCGGCAAGCGTAGCTTGCGGCAGTTTTGCATTTGCAGGCGGCCAGCGCACCAGCTGGCTCCTCTCTGCAATTGGCCCACCGGACCTATTGACGGGCGTTCGGCCCGGGTCAGGCGAACGTTGTGAGCCAACCTCAGCTGTTGGCAATTTGAAGATTTGTCGATTTGAAGATTTGAAAATGGAATCGCAAAGCTTCCGGCAAGCGCAGCTTGCGGGGGTTTTGCATTTGCAGTTCGCCAGCGCACCAGCTGGCTCCTCACTGCAATAGGTCCGCAGGACCTATTAACGGGCGTTCGGCCCGGGTCAGGCGAACGCAGTGAGCCAACCCCAGCTGTTGGCAATTTGAAGATTTGTCGATTTGAAGATTTGAAAATGGAATCGCAAAGCTTCCGGCAAGCGCAGCTTGCGGGGGTTTTGCATTTGCAGGTGGCCAGCGCTCCGGCTGGCTCCTCACTGCAATAGGTCCACCGGACCTATTGACAGGCGTTCGGCCCGGGTCAGGCGAACGCAGTGAGCCAACCCCAGCCAACGGCAATTTGAAGATTTGTCGATTTGAAGATTTGTAAAGCCCGGTGAACCCGGGAACGGAAACCTCAAGGATTATCTGGGGGGTTCCGCCCGCACAAACACCCTAAAGATCAACGTACCCAGCAAAACGGCCAGCACAAAGGCCACCAGGATGGCCAGTTTGGCCTGCTGCAGGTAATCGGCATTTTTAAAGGCAAGGTTCCCGATAAAGATCGACATGGTAAAGCCGATGCCCGCAAAAGCTGCGGCCCCGTAGATCTGCGGCCAGGTGACCCGTTCCGGGAGGCGGGCAATCCCCAGGGCTACCGACAGGCGCGCCAACAAGGAGATGCCGGCGAATTTACCCGCCACCAACCCCAGGATAATGCCCAGCGACAGCGGCTCGAGGAGGCGGCCAAGGTTTTCGGCTTCCAGGGTCAGGCCCGTATTGGCCAGGGCAAACAGCGGGAGCACCACGAAATTCACAAAGGGCTGCAGGGCCTTCTCCACGGATTGCAGGGGCGGCACAATCTTGCGGACGGCCTTCTGGATGATCCGCACCAATTCCAGCTTCTCCTTTTTGATAAAGTCGGAATCAGTGGCACGGCGTTCCCGGAAGGTTTTGATCAGGTTCTCGATATTGTGGGCGAACTGCTCCTCATCCATCCCCGCCCGGGCCGGGATGGCCGCGGCGGTAATCACCCCGGCAATGGTGGCGTGTACCCCCGAGAGGAAAAACCCCGTCCAAATGCCCAGCACGCCCACCAGCCCGTAGAAGAACGGGTTCCGCACCCCGATGCGGTTGGCGATCACCAGGACGAAAAACGAGACAAAGGCCCAAAGCAAACTGCCAAAGACAATCTGGTCCGTATAAAAGAAGGCGATGATCAGCACGGCACAGAGGTCGTCTACCACGGCCAGGGCGGTCAGGAATATTTTCAGGGCGAAGGGTACCTTTTTATTACCGATAATCGTCAGCAACACCAGGGCGAAGACGATATCCGTCGCGATGGGGATCCCCCAGCCCGCTGCGGTATCCGTGCCCTGGTTGAGCCCAAAAAAAATGAGCGCCGGGAAGAGGAGCCCGCCCAGGGCGCAGATAATCGGCAGGGCCGCCTTGCGCAGGTTGGAGAGTTCCCCGGCAATCAGCTCCCGCTTGATCTCCAGGCCGATGACAAAAAAGAAAATGGCCATCAGCCCGTCGTTGACCAGTTCGTGGAAGGTGAGCTCCAGGTTGGCCCCGGCAACGCGGACCTCCAGGGTGTACTCCCAGAAAGCGTGGAATTCGTGTGCCCAGGGGGAATTGGCCAGTACCAGGGCAGTCACCACGGCACCCACCATCAGCAGGCCGTAGGAAAGGTCGCCTGAAAACAGCGGGCGGGTAAGCCGCTTGAACCGGGCCCAATGGGAATGTGAGGGTAGTTCATTCATAAATCGGTGCCTATGTTAACAAAATAGCGGTATTCCACCAAAGGCCCGGGGGAAAAATCATCCCGCAGGCACTTTCCCTTGCAATCGGACACACTATTGGCAGGAACCGCGCACAAATCCCCCGGGAATTTTGTAAGTTATAGGGACCTCTGCATGCGCTGTCCCGGCGGTCTGCTTGCAGAATACGCCGGAAACACAAAACCTGCAGGAAACACAGCACCCGAGAGAAACACAATACCCGTGGGAAACACAACACACGAGGGAAACACATCACCCGAGGGAAACACAAAGCCCGAGGGAAACACAAAGAAATCCGAAGAACCCAATATTCAAATCCCAGTAACATGTCAAAAATGAACGTCGCCCAGAAACTGATTCACGCCCACCTGCTGGAGGGCGAAATGGAACCCGGCTCGGAGATTGGCCTTAAAATCGACCAGGCGCTCCTGCAGGACGCCACCGGGACGCTCGTGCAGCTGGAGCTCGAAGCCATGGGCCTGGACCGGGCCAAGACAAAAGTAGCCGTCCAGTACGTGGACCACAACCTGTTGCAGACGGATTTCCGCAATGCGGACGACCACCTGTTCCTGCACTCGGCCGCCCAGAAATTCGGGCTGTGGTTCAGCCGGCCCGGAAACGGGGTGAGCCACCCGGTGCACATGCAGCGGTTTGGGGTGCCCGGGGCTACCATGGTGGGGTCGGATTCCCACACCTGCGCCGCGGGAGCGCTCGGCATGCTCGCCATCGGGACCGGGGGCCTGGACGTGGCCGGGGCCATTGCCGGGCAACCCTACTTTGTGAAGATGCCCAAAATCATGGGGGTCCGCCTCACGGGCAAACTCCCGGACTGGGTGAGCGCCAAGGACGTAATACTGGAAATGCTCCGCCGGCACGGCGTGAAGGGGGGCGTGGGGAAAATTATCGAATACCACGGGGACGGGCTCCAGGGCCTCAGCGCCATGGACCGGCATGTGATCGCCAATATGGGGGCCGAACTCGGGGCCACCACCACCGTCTTCCCCAGTGACGGGGAAACCCGGCGCTACCTGAAATCCCAGGAGCGGGAATCCGACTGGGTGGAGCTCACCGCCGATGCGGGTTGCACCTACGACCTGGAGGACGAGATTGTCCTGGACGAACTGGTGCCGCTGATTGCCTGCCCCACAAGCCCGGGCAACGTGGTGCCTGTGGAGGAAGTGGCCGGAAAGCCCATCAGCCAGGTGGTGATCGGTTCCTCGGCCAACCCCGGGCACCGGGATTTCTGGATTGCCGGGGCCATCGTAAAAGACCGGCTCGTGCACCCGGAGGTCTCCTTCGACATCAACCCGACCTCCCGACAGCTCATCCAGAACATGATCGAAAGCCGGGCCTTTGCCAACCTGATCAAGGCCGGGGGGCGCTTCCACCAATCCGGTTGCATGGGGTGCATCGGCATGGGTCAGGCCCCCGCAAGCGATACGATCAGCCTGAGGACCATGCCCCGGAATTTCCCGGACCGCTCGGGTACCAAGGACGACCAGGTGTATCTCTGCAGCCCGGAAACCGCAGCCGCTTCGGCCCTGACGGGTAAAATTACAGACCCGCGGACCCTGGAGGAATCCCACGGCATGTCCTACCCGCAATACGAGGCCCCGGAGACCGAAAAGATCCATGAGGAACTCCTGGTGGCCCCCACGGAGCACAAGGCGGAGATCAAACTCAAGAAAGGGCCCAACATCCAGTCGCTGCCGGAAATGGACCAGCTGCAAGAGGAATACGAGGTGCCAGTGCTCTTGAAAATGGGGGACAACATCTCCACAGATGAGATTATGAAGGCCGGGGCCGAGGTCCTCCCCTTCCGGAGCAACATCCCGGAAATCAGTAAATTCAGCTTTACCGTTATCGACGATACCTTTTACAAGCGGGCCATACAGGCCAAGGAGAAGTACGGGGGCCATGTGGTGGTGGCCGGGGAGAACTACGCCCAGGGAAGCAGCCGCGAGCACGCGGCCATCGGGCCGAAATACCTCGGGCAGGTGGCCGTAATTGCCAAGGACTACGCGCGGATTGCCTGGCAGAACCTCATCAACTTTGGCATCCTCCCATTGGAATTCATCAACCCGGAAGATTACGAACAAATTGAGGAAGGGGCAGTCATCCGGTTCAGCAACCTGAAGGAAAGCGTCCGGTCCGGCAACCCCATTACCGTGCGGGTGCTGAACAAAAACAACGAAGTGGACCTCCCGCTAACGCATAAAATGACCCCCCGGCAAGTAGAAATCCTCACCAAGGGGGGCATCATCAACGACTTCCGGGAAAAACTGGCTTCTTAGCCTCGGATGAACGGGGCGCCCCCTTCCCCACTGCAACCCACCTGCAGGGAATGGAGGTACCTTCCCGTCATGCCGACGCGATTCCGACTCTCCGCTTATCAGTTTAAGGGGCGCGACTACCTGCGGGTGACCTTCCGGTATTCCTTTGCGGCCAAAGAGTGCATCAAACAATTCCCGGGCACCCGCTGGGACCCCACCCTGGGCTTCTGGCACCTGCCGGACCCGAACCACGCCAAGGGGCTGATCCGCCACCTCAGGGAGGCGGGCCATATTGTTTCCGGACAGGGCGAAGTGGAAAAATTCAGGGAACGCCTGGCGCGGGAAGCGAACCCTACGCTGCTGGATACCTACCGGCAGTTCCTGAGGGGAAGGCGCTACAGCGAAAGCACCATTGCCTCCTACGGGACCATGGCAGCCCAGTTTTTGGAATTCCTGGGCGAAAAACCGCCGGAAAAAGCAGACCAGACGGACGCGGAGGCCTTCCTGCAGTGGCTGGTACTCGAGCGGAAGGTTTCCGTCAGCACCCACCGGCAGGCCATCAGCGCCCTGAAACAACTGGAGGCTTTCCTGCCCGCCTGCCACCTGGAGGCCAAGGGGCTTGTGAGCCCCAGGAAGGACCGGAAACTCCCGGGCGTTTTGGGGAAGGCCGAGGTGATGCGCCTGCTGCAGCAAACCCGGAACCTGAAGCACCGCACACTCACTGCCCTGCTCTACGGATGCGGCCTGCGGGTGGGCGAACTCATCAACCTGCAACTGGCCGAAGTGGACATCCCGCGTCGGCAATTGCTGGTCCGGGCCGGGAAGGGCCGCAAAGACCGGCGCGTGGTCCTGCCCGAGCGGCTCCTCCCCCTGCTGGGAGACTACCTCACGGCCTACGCCCCGTCGCGCTACCTGGCCGAAGGCCGCCCCGGGCAGCCGTACAGTGCTACAAGCATCCGGGCCTTTTTAAAAGCCAACAGCCGCCGGGCCGGCATCCTCAAAAAAGTCACCCCCCACATGCTGCGACATTCCTACGCCACCCACCTGCTGGAACAGGGGGTGGACATCCGCTACATCCAGGAACTCCTGGGCCACGCCCGGCCGGAAACCACCATGGTCTATACCCATGTCTCCCGCCAGGACCTCTTGGACATCCAGAGCCCCCTGGACCTGCTCCTGCCCGAGGCAACCCCGCCCCCCGATAAAACTACCTCAAACCTGCTGTTATCCCGGAGGGGGGATGGTTTTTAATTTTATATCTTGGGGTTAAAACCAGTTGTGGTTAATGTCAAAAACAGAAGATTGAATGAACAAAACAATATTTGAGA